>JAXHMO010000017.1:0-215773 GCA_034521385.1 Desulfovermiculus sp. | reverse complement strand
AGGTGCTCGAACTGGATCCGACAGCTCAAGCAATCGGTTACGATCGCCTCCGGAGCGGCTGCCTGTATTTTGTTCAACAGCGGCTGCCCAAGCTTGATGGATGCTTGATAAAAGGATTCCTTCATGCCCAGACTGCCGCCCATGCCACAGCAATCCAGGGACCCGCCCACCTGCTCGATAGTCAAACCAGGGACTTTGGACAGCAATCCGGCATAGGGACTGCCCATCTTCTGCTCCCTTTGATGGCAGGGGGCAAAGTACACCATGCGCGTTTTCACCTCACCTGACGGTAAGTTCAGGACTCCCTGTTCACTCAGGCCCAGCAGATACTGGCCGATATCCTGCACCTGTGAGGACAAGGCAATCCGGCCCAGGGGGTCAAGGCCTGAAAAATAACCATCGTCCTTAAGAAGCTGGCCATACATGGCTTTGCTGAGTCGTGCAAACCCTGACTCTCTCTCTTTGGGGACCTTGATTTCATCCTTCCCTGCCCCCACAGCCTCTTGATAGGCTCTGGAATACACTGCTCCCTCCCGAAGCAGGCTCTTCATCAGATACCCGCAAGTGGGGCATGAGCAAACCAGGTCATAGCCTTCATCAATTTTCCCGAGCAGGCTTTCCAGGTTCAATCCAGCCCTTTGTAAAGTGCTGTTCTTTTCGCCTTCCAATAGTGTCGGCATGCCGCAGCACTGCTGCGGCGGCACATGAACCTTGATGTTGTTATGTTCCAAGACAGCAACCGCCGCTTTGGCCACCTGGGGAAAGAGAAAACCAGCTGTACAGCCGGCAAAATAGGCTACTTTGGGCTCATGTCCTGGGTCTGCCTCTCCCAGTCCCTTTTTGTCCGCCCAGCGGAAAAAACTCTCCCTGGGCAGAGAAGTCATTCGCCGGGAGGGATGGATCCCAGCCGCTTTCTTGAGCATGCCCTTCATTCCGGGCAGTTCCAGGCTGCGTTTGATGAGTGCGGGCATGTTGCTGGTCATTTTTCCAAACTTCTGGACGTCGGCCAGAAGACGCTGGCGGAGAGGGAGGCCATCTCTGTGCACAAATTCAGTTTTGGCTTTCATTATGTCCGCCCGAACATTGGGACAGGGGCACAGGTCGCACAGAGTACACAACTGGGCCAATTCATATAGCTCAGCATCGCTCACCAAACGCTCCTCTTCCATTTCCCGGTCAAAGAGCCGGTAGAGTTCAGGGAAGAACAGGCAGCTCTCGTCCATGAGAAAACGGCAGGTATCGCAGTCGGCACAGCCTGTGAGCACCTTGCGCATGATCTGTTCAGGAGTGTTATCAAGATCTGTAGTCATCGTGGTCTCATTATGTGTGTTTTCTAAACCACCGCACAAATGATTCAAAAAAATAATCCAAATCAAAAAACAAACCCAAATCCAAGAGGGCAGGCATTACGCGAAGACGCGAAGCCTGCCCCTACAAGGAGGGTCCAGGTGATACCCAAACACTTGATAGAAATAACCGCGTGGTCATCAAACATTACGTCGGGTAGGGGCAACCTAGGCGTCTTCCGCCGTATGGTTGCCCTTTTTTTCTTCGTTCCCAGGGTTTATCCAGTGAAATTTCTTTCATTTCACCGGGATCCTCCCTGGGGACAATTCGTGCGGGTACGTCTTTATCAGCAGAGCTCAAATCACCAAAAACGGCCTGGCAATGAAGTAGCCCCCCAGAATAGCGATCAGCAGACCAGCCAGCCTCCGGAACCAAGTCCCTCCGGCCAGCATCCCGCTTGTGGCCATTACCCGTTGGACCAGGGCGGTGGAGCTCCCGGCCAGAACGATGGGCAGACAGTGGCCCAGGGCAAAGAGCAGGATCATGCCTACCCCGGTGGCGATCTTTTCCTGCACGGTGATCACCGCCAGAATGGGAGCGATGAAGCCGAAGGTACACGATCCGGAGACAATGCCGTAGGCCAGACCGAGAACGAAAGCCCCTTTTCGGCCCTTGAGTCTGAGCCGGTTGATCATGCCCCCGGACAAAGAACAGGCCTTGACTCCCAGCATGTCCAAGGCCACCCAAAACAGGACCAGGCCCAGGAGAATGGTCCAGTAGGGGCTGACCTCTCCCAACATGCGGCCGAGCAAGGCACAGACCACACCGATAATAACAATGGTGATGAACAGACCGATGGTGAACAGACCGGCGTAAATCGCCGCCTGCCTTGGCTTGGGCATGACTTCCTGTCCTCCTACATAGCCGACAATGAGGGGGATGGAGGCTATATGGCAGGGGCTTAAGGCCACACTGATCACTCCCCACAGGAAACAACCCAGGGCGGCGATCATTGATCCGCTGGTCATCCATTGATGTATGGTCAGAAATACTTGCTCCATTGTTCCTCCGCTTCAGACGGGATTGGGCAATCAGTTCGCAGCCACCTTCAGTTCCTGGAGGACCCCAACTATATCCTCCTTGCTCATAAAGCCTTCGTGTCTCTTGACCTGTTCTCCGGAGGCATCGAAAAAGATCTGGGTGGGGATGGTCCGGATGGAGTAGCGCCTAGTCAGGACCGGATACTCCCCCACATCCAGGACCAGGATTTCGGCCCGCCCCTTATATTCTTCCTGGAGCTCTTCCAAGATAGGTTCCATCATCTTGCAGGGAATGCAGCTCCCCCGCCCGAAATCCGCCAAGACCGGTCTGTCGGTTTCCAGGGCCTTGGCCAGAGGATTGCCTGCACTCTTGGCCTTTTGAGCTGCAATCCAGTCCTCATTTTTACTGATGCTCACCTGCTGGAGGAGATCGTCGATATAGGCTCTCACCGCCTTTTGTTGTTCCATCTGCAGGACATAGGGCCGAAGCTGTTCTTTTATCTCCTCAAAGGTGCTGTCGGCCGGCATCTGCTCTTTATTTTGCTCATAGAAGCGGCGCAAGTCGTCTTCCTGCACACTCATCTCGTTCAGGACTTCCTGATCAAACAAAGCGCTGATCAAATCATCCTCCCCTAACTCCTTGGCAGGCACTCCCGGCTTCTCTCCAGCTCCTTCCTCATCCTGCGGCTGGACATCCAGCCGTTTGGCTTCCTGGAGTAAAGCAGTGCGGATAATCATGGATTCTAAAAGATCCTGCTTGTTTTTGGTATAAGCCTGCTGCTGGGACTCCGACAGGGAGGACAGAAATTCCTGCAGTTCCCGGGCCGTGATCTCTTTTCCATTCACTGTGGCCAGCACGGTATCAGGCTTAAAAGACGTGTCTGATTTTGCCTTCGAGTTTTGGGTTGACTGGGCCTCAGAATGGGTGGATTCCTGCGTATTCTTTTCAGGTTGATCTTGTCCGCATCCCACCAGCCCCATAGCAGTAAGGGCAATGACCAAACCAAAGACAACCCCCCAGCTCCACCGCCAAAAGGTGTTTTGCATCCCGGCCTGGGCCTTGCGGCCCGGTCCGGCCCCCAAATAATATTCCCGACCGGACCGGGTCGTTTCTTTTGCAGACGACATCGTACCTCCAGATTATATAACTGTATGACTCCAATGCTGGCTAAGCCCGCAACCAAAAGGTTCCAGGTTCACGGTTCACGGTTAAGAAAAAAAAAGTTTGTTACATTTACCAAAGCTTTACTTCTCAATTTCTTCCTCTTCAAACCGTGAACCCAGAACCGTGAACCTTATCCGTCAAGACCTTGAACTGCTTCAGAGAAACCAATTTTCTTGTTTTTTATGACAGAGTTTAGAGGATAAGGCACTAACTACAACATGACTCAGCGGATCCTGCACGATCTTCCTGAACAGAAGTCTCCGTGTTCAAGCCACACACCCTGCAGACCTCCTGCTTGACTTTGGATATATCTTCAGATGGCAAGGCAAAATCTTTGTTCTTGGTTATGCCCAGATCCGTGATGACCACATACTTGTGGACAGGCACTCCTTCCCGCTCCAGGGCCTTTTTGCCACAGCCGACTTCACAGCCGTCAATGAGGACCATGGCCGGCACGTCTTTGGCCGATTGCACAAAGCCGGACAGCCCGCCTCCAATTCCAACCAAACAAAACATCTTTCCCCGGCCTTCCCGGGTCAGCTCCACTGCAGCTTGATTGGACAACTGCCCGACATTTGATCCGCCGGAACAAGACAAAATCATAACCTGGCTATTTGTTGTACAGCATTGTTCAGTCATAGCATACCCCTTAAGTATGTTTTTACAGGGCAACCAACTGTGGTTGCCCTCCACAGAATCCAGGCTAGTGCCGTGTCTTATCTCTCATATTGCAAAGAAGAACCCTCCCCTAACCCCTCCCTCCGGCCCAAAGAGGCCGCAGGGAGGGGAACCAGAGAAAGAGCGGATTATCTCTGCGATGCGACAATCAATAAATGAACGTAGCACTAATGCCGCGTCATATGTGCCTTGTCCTCTATCGGCACGAAACCTTTCCTCCTCTGATTCCCCTCCTTGCCGCCTGTCTTCCAGGCGGGAGGGAGGGGCCAGGGGAGGGTTCTTTGTTTGCGACACCTGAGATGTGTCAAGGCACTAGCCCTGCAGCCAACCCTTGATGTCTTCCTTGGAGGGCACCTTGCCCACCACTTTCACCTCGCCGTCCACCACCACGGCCGGAGTACCGAACACTCCGTACTTGGCGATATCCATGGTTCCGGTCACCTTTTCTACATTGGCCTCAACACCGCTTTCTTGAAGTGCATCCTTAACCAGCTTTTCTGTCTCCTGACATTTGGGACATCCAGGTCCGAGCACTTTAACGTCCATGGTTTACTCCTTATTTTGTTTGATTTGCATGAAAAACAAGGTCTTATTCTTGAGTAGGACACGCTTTTCTCAACCGCGTCATTGTCCTCCTGGTATCGCAGCCAGGAGGGTTATGCAAAAAAGGCTCCGTAGCTCATACCCACTATTGTGGACAGAACAACGATGAGGCCGGCAAAGGTCCCGGTCTTCTTCCAGCCCATAACACTGCCGATGACGATCAGGTTGGGCAGGGACAGGGCCGGACCGGCCAGAAGCATGGTCAGGGCCGGACCCTGCCCCATGCCCGATCCGAGGAGTCCCTGCAGGATGGGGACCTCGGTCAAAGTGGCGAAGTACATCAAAGCCGAGGCCAGAGCGGCGATGACATTGGCCTGCAGGGAATTTCCCCCAACCAGATCGGCCACAAAGCGCTCCGGGATCAGGGCTGTTTCCCCGGGACGGCCCAGGAAAAACCCGGCAAAGAGCACTCCGGCGAAAAGCAGAGGAAAGATCTGTTTCATGAATCCCCAGGTGGAGTCAACCCATTCCCTCAGCTCCTGGCGCTCAAACCAGGATTTGAGCATAAATCCCAGAATAACCAGCAGACCGGCGGTCACAAACCACTTGGTTTGAAATATGGTCTGCCATAAGACGGCTGCATCCTGGGCCGGTTTGGCAAAGGCGGCAAAGATGAGAATAAGAACCAGAACCAGCATGTACATGCTTTCCTGGAGCAAGGAACGTCCCTTGCCGTCGTCCTCCGGGAGATACATCTGCCCGGCCTGGCGCTGTTCATCTTCTTTGCGGAAGATGAAATGCATGGAAAGCCCAATGATGGCTGCAAAGACAATGGCTCCGATGGCCCGGGCCAGCCCCAGCTGCCAGCCCAGGACCCGGGCGGTAAACACAATGGCCAGGACATTGATGGCCGGGCCGGAGTACAGAAAGGCCGTGGCCGGACCGATCCCCGCTCCCCGGGAATAGATGCCGGCAAATAAGGGCAGAACCGTGCAGGAGCATACAGCCAGGATCGTACCCGAAACCGAGGCCACTGAGTAGGATAAAAACTTGTTGGCCTGGGCCCCGAAATACTTAATCACCGAGGCCTGGGACACGAACACGGCAATGGCCCCGGCGATGAAAAAAGCCGGGATCAGACAGGTCAGCACATGCTCCCGGGCATACTCCCGGAGCATCATAAAGGCCTCTAAGCCGGCCTGACGGATAACTTCATGATTCCAGGGGATATAATACGCAACCAAAAAAAAGGCCACCAGAAGGAGTAATTTATAGCGTTCTTTGATATTCATCATCTCTCTCCTGACTTTTGTTCAAAATCTATTTGGCAAAATAGCCAATATTTGTGATTTGTCAAGTATGCCTTTAAACCTTTTTTTGGGCCAAAGCGCAAAAAAAGAAATAATATTTTACCCCCGAAGAGGGCCTGCCATCTTCAACATCACCACATGGGCCGGCCCTTGGGGGCAAGGGCGGCCTTGTATGGTGGTGCTTCCGAAGGCCCAAAGCCCTGACTCCTCTTTCCAATCTCAATACGAACCTGCCTTTGAAGGCAAGGGTGGATTCTGCAACTCCTCCAGTTTCATCCTGTGATCAAACTGGCGGCCGCGGCCAGAGGCAGCACTGACTTCTGATCTTTGTCCTCTGATCTCTGTCCTCTGTCATCTGTCATCTGTCCTCTGCCCTCTGTCTTCTGTCATCTGTCTTCTGTCTCGTCATCTGTCCTTGTCTTGTCATCTGTCCTCTGTCTTCTGTCATCTGTCTTCTATTTGCTCTGGCAACTGTTGCACGAACTCATTAATCTCGTCCCTGACCCGGCGATAAACTGTCAATGCCCTTTCTTCATCCTGTATTCCCTTGGTCAACAGGGGCGGATCATCGAAACCCTGATGCAGGCGAGTCACCTGCCCGGGGAAAAAAGGACAGCTCTCGTTCGCCGAGTCGCACAAGGTGATCACAACGTCAAAATCCTTATCCGGCAATTCTTCAATTGTCTTGGATACCTGCCCGGAAATGTCCACCCCGGATTCGGCCATGACTTTGACCGCCCTGGGATCCACGCCATGCTTAATCAGCCCGGCGGATGCAGCATCAATCTTTTCCCCATGTAAATGCCTGGCCCAACCTTCGGCCATCTGGCTGCGGCATGAATTACCGGTACACAAAAAAAGAACCTTCATTTTATCCATATTGGCATGCCTTCTCTAAAGTCTGAAGTCCTTGTATAGCATTCTGGACTTTTGCTGTGAGCTATCAGCTTCTTCTAACTGTGAGCTTCTTCTCGCTTCTTCATTCTCCTCTATGCCCCATGCCCCATGCGCTCTGCGCTCCAATCGTGAACCGTGAACCTGGAACTTGGAACCTTACAATTCCATCTCAAAATGGGACATATACTGCTGCAATTGCTCCAGATTCTCCTGCTCCACGTGCGGGCAGTCCTCAGGAGACTTGGCCCCTTCGGCCACCAGTTTGGCCAGGACCATGCACGTCGGCTGGCCACACTCCTGGGAGCATTTTGCGGTTGTAGGCAGGAGTTTAAGGATTTTAAAAAGTTGGGGTTGCCCCCGGGCGGCGTATCTGGGTTCAATCTCCTCCCGCCGCTCCCAGATGTCATTGATCTCACTTTGCAGCCACTGACAGATCTTTTCCGCCTCTTCTTCATCCTGCAGGGCATTGATGGCGATCTTGTCCGGATGCACGGTGATCAGTTTCCCATGAGCTTTGAAAGTCACCGAGGGTGGTTCCCTGGTGAAGGCGTCTCCGCCCAGCTCGGCGTTGAGATAGGGAATGACCTCGGATATATCCTGATCCAAATGCGCAAAGCAGTGCACACTCTGGGCCTGGGTATTACATTTGGAGCGGAAGATTTCCTTGGTGTAGTTTTTCAGCAACATGACCCACCTCCCAGGTCATTATTAATTATGTCCAGTAAAGTCCCCTGTGCACTGAGGGCTCCCGTATTGTCCCCCATCGTCCTGCAAACAATGCAACTGACGTTGGACATTGATTCGAACCATGTCTTCAAGGCAACGGAAAAATCCCAGAACACAGGGTGCAGCCAGCCGATAATGCATCTGAGTTCCCCGTTTTTCATAGTCCACAATACCGGCTTCCCTGAGGATGGACAGGTGCTTGGAGACAGTGGATACATCCGCACCAATCATCTCAGTCAGCTCGCACACGCACCGACCTTGCCTGCTCAATTCGTCAACAATGAACAGCCTGCTCGGATGACCCAGGGCCTTCATGATTTTGGATCGTGCTTCGTAGCGATCACGAATGTCTTGCTTCATAGCCATCTCCTGTTTGATATTTGGTATAATGACCAATATAGAGCAGTTTGTCAATATGGTAAGGAGCCAGTCACGCATCTGCGGGTGACTGGCAATCCCGGAAGGTTAAGCCAACATCTACGTTCCGAGAGGATCATATCGTATTGACAATCAGCTTTCTTCGCATATATTATACTAATTTGGTATAGATAACAACAAAATTGGCCTGAGCATGATCCAGGCTGCCGAGGACAAGGGGCTCCTTCAACCCGGCAGCCTGATAATAGAGCCCACCAGCGGCAATACGGGCATCGCCCTGGCCTTTGTCTGTGCGGTGAAAGGCTACAGGCTCTTAGTGTAGAAATATTGGAATATAACTGAACAAAACTCAGTGGCAGCTGGCACAACTGCTCAGAACGTCCGTTAAGGCGATACACAGCTAGGAGCAGGGGTGGCGTTTGGTCCCGGTTCATGCGAAAAGGCAGATGCTCTTTTTAATCACCAGGAAAAACAAGCAAAAGAGTAGGGTCCTCTCATGCTGGGAAATAAAAAAGGGAGATTCGAGATGAACGAGAACAGCGCTTACCGACTTAATACCCGGGTTATACATGCCGCACAGTCCCCCAATGACTGGCAGGGATCTACCCTTCCGCCCATTTTTCAAACAGTCTCACACCACCACCACACGGCTGAAAACTTAAGCGACACCTTTGCCGGAAAGACCGACGACCACATCTACATGCGACTTACAAATCCGACAAACCGAAAACTGGAAGAAAAACTGACGGCATTGGAGGGAGGCCGGAAGGGAGTTGTAACGGGTTCGGGGATGGCGGCCATAACCAACGCCTGCCTCGCGCTTTTGCGGGCCGGCGATGAGTTTGTTACCGGAAATTCTCTTTTCATGTCCACTTATGTTCTTTTCGCCAATATATTTAAAAAGTATAATATTACGGCCCGCCTGGTTGAATCAACCGATATGGAGGCGATAGAAAACGCCATCAACGCAAAAACCCGGTTTGTCTACCTGGAAACCATTGGAAACCCAAAGATGGATGTTCCGGATCTGTCTCAGGCAGCTGAGATTGCGCACGCAAACAAAATTCCGCTGCTTGTGGACAACACCATGGCGACTCCCTGTCTTTGTCGTCCCCTAGAGCTTGGTGCTGATATTGTGACCCATTCCACCACAAAATACCTTGCCGGGCATGGTGCCGCCACCGGCGGAATTATAATAGACGGCGGAAATTTTTCATGGCCTGAGCAACGGTTTCCGGATTTCAAGCCCTTTATCGAGAAAAAAGGCCGATTGGCATACATAGACAAGCTGTGGCGGGAGCATCACATCAATTTTGGAACCACCCAGGCACCTCTGCATTCATATCTGACCCTGATAGGAATCGATACCCTGGCGCTTCGCATGGAGCGGCACAATGCCAACGCGATGGCAGTAGCCCAATATCTCCAAGAAAGGCCAGAGGTTTTGTGGGTCAATTACCCGGGACTGCCGGATCATCCGTCAAACCCTGTTGCCCGGAAACAATTCGGAGATAAAGGATGTGGCGGGGTGGTGACGTTTGGCCTGAAAAACGAGGAGGAGTGTTTCAGATTTATCAAGGGCTTGAATCTCGTTTATCATCTTGCCAACCTCGGAGACTGTAAGACCCTTGTAATTCATCCCTATTCGTCCCAGTATCTCTCTTTTGACGAATCAACACGGCAGAAGCTGTCCATTACACCGGGCTTAGTCCGGCTTTCGGTGGGCATCGAAGCGGTGGAAGACATCTGTGAGGATCTGGGCAGGGCTTTGAGTCGCCTGTCAGGATAACTCATTGGAACATCAACTTCCAATGCCTCACTTATTTAAGCGATCAGCCCCTTGGAACGTAAAAGGGGCCTGGGATCGTTGAGATGGCGGGTGAACCAGTCTTTCTGTGAGCCTGCTCCCATGGCCAGGGCCAGAAGTTCGGAAAAATGAAACACCGGCAGGGCTGGCTTGTGTGTACACCGGACCTCCAGGTTTAAATGGCACATGGAGCAGGCAGTGACGATGCAGTCCGCCCCCACTTGAGCAGCCCCGGCGAAGATCTTGTTGACTAAAGGAGTGACCATATCCGGCCGAGCCACAGACAGAAATGTCCCACAACATTTGCGGGCATGGGGCCAGCTTAAAGGCTTAGCTCCCAAGTCGCGCATCACCTTTTCCATGATCCCGTGCATTGAAGGCTCATGGTTCATGATCGGCGGATAGGCCAGCATGCACCCGTAATAGGGAACAACTCGCAGATCTCGGAGCTTGTTCTCCGCCTGAGCAAACCTGGACCGTAAGTCCTGCTCGGACAAAAAACGCAAAAAGGGAATCAGGTCAAGCCGAGGATTGAGATCCGTTTGCCACTTCCTTTCGAACCGGGCCTGGGCTTGAGGATCTGTTTGCAGGTGCAAAAAGGCCTGCTTGAGGCGTTTGAAACAGCTGGGACAGGCGATGAGCACCTGCTCATAGCTGTGCATCAAGGCCAGGTTCCGGCAGGCCAGTTCAAAGGCCAGTTCGGAATTCACGGCATGGGCCGAGGACGTCCCGCAGCAATTCCAGTCCGGAATTTCGTGGAGTTCATAGCCAATGTTCAGGCAAAAGGATCGTAGGGAGGCAAAGTTTTCCTGGGCTGAGGTGGCCATGGAGCAGCCGGGGAAAAAAGCCAATTGATTGATTTTATTTTTCATAATCACCCTCCGCGGGCCAAGTGACGGGCCGGGCCGTCTGAAACATGTCCTTGATCTCCGATATGGACTGGACCTTGGACGGTAATACATGAAGCTTTCGTTTGGTGAGCATTTTCAGTCCCACATCCATGTCTTCCAGCCAGGCCCTTTTCTTAACCTTGTACCGGAGCATAATCTCCAGCTTATGGGTCCGACCGTAGCGTTTTATCGAGTCCAAGATCTCATTGTGCAAATTGAGGATCTCCGGCATGGAAATGGTGCAGTCGGTATCCAGGGCATATTGGCGCAAGACGTCCATGACCGAAGGAATTTCTATGGCCATGGGGCAATTTGCCGCGCAGGTGTCGCAACCTACACAGACCCAGATGGTGGTACTTTCCAGAGCCTGTTGGAACTGTTCCAACTGCAAAAGGCGGATTACCCTGTTCGGCCCCAGGTCCATGGCCGAATAGAACGGACATCCGCTGGAGCAGGACCTGCATTGCAAACAGCGCATAAAATTGGTCCGGGAATGCTTCTGCAGGGCCTCTTTGACCCCCATTTCCTCCCTTCCCAACAGGATGGGCGGGCTCTTCAGGCTCTCCTCGTGTGCTCTCATTGCCGGCTCCTCGTATAAAACGAAAAACGAGCTTACTTTATGGCTTCATGCTATCACTCTGAAATAATAAGAAGATGGCAGGAACCATAAAAGAAAGACGTCCTCCAGCTTAATACGCTTCTCTGTCCTTTCGGGATTAACTGGAGAATTTTCCCTCAATGATCCTCAACCCTCAGGTCCATGACATAAAATTGGACATCCTCTTCTGACCGTCCCCCCTTGCAGCACCCGGACGAAGATTCCCTTTTTGGGCATAACGCAATCCCCAAGTTTGTAAAATATCTCGCACTTGGTGTGGCATTTCTTGCCAATTTGGGTCACCTCCAGAACCACTTCCGAGCCGACACGCAACTGAGAACCCAAAGGCAGCTTTTCCAGCTGGATACCTACTGTCGTTAAATTTTCGGCAAAGTCTCCAGGCTGCAAAAACAAGGCCCCTTGTGCACTCTTGATGTCTTCCAAAGCAAGGAGACTGACTTCACGTTTGGATCCTCCATGGGCATCGCCGACCAGGCCGTGACCGATGCGAAACTCGGCCTCATGAATCTGCTTCTTTCCCGTATGTTTTTCAGGGCTTAAGCAGATTGCCTCGATCGTGCCCTGTGCCAGGATGCCACCCTTTGCCCAATCATTCATGCTGTCCTTCCTCCTGGACTGAACGACTCCCCTCCATCTCGGCCCCATGTTTTTGCTCATAATCCTCAATAGCCTTGCCCAGGGCCTCGGCTCCCAAATTGGAACAGTGCATCTTCTCCTTGGGCAGACCTTCCAAAGATTCGGCGATAGCCTGCTTGGAAATTTTCTTGGCCTCCTCCAGGCTCAGTCCCCTGGCCAACTCGCTGACCATGCTGGATACAGCTATGGCCGCCACGCAACCAAATGTCTTGAATTTGACGTCGGCCAGCTTTTCGTCTTCAACCTTGATGTACACAGTCATGGCATCGCCGCAGACCGGATTGCCCACTTCGCCCACCCCGTCAGGGTTCTGCATGTCACCCATATTGCGGGGATTGGAAAAATGATCCATTACTTTGCCCGAATACATAATATTGCTCCTTTAGTTATTATATTTCCGTTTCAGCCTCTTCCTGCCACAAGGGTGAATATGAGCGCAGTTGCTGGACAATCCCGGGCAGGGTTTGCAGCACATAATCCACTTCCTGTTCACTGTTTATAGGACTCAAGGTGAACACGGCCGAGCCGTGGGCCAATTCTGGTTTCATGGATATGGCGGTTAAAACCGGTGACGTCTTCAAGGCCTTGGAAGCACAGGCTGATCCTGTATTAACGTAAATCCCTTTCTGACTGAGCCGAAAGACCAAGGCCTCACCCTCGATGGCTTGAAAGCAGAGGCTTAGATGGCCTGGTAACCTCTGCTCCGGGGGTCCGGTAAAAATTATCCGGCTGATGGAATCCTGGATGCCTTTGCGTAATTTGTCCCTTAGCCTCCGGATTTTTGCGGCGCTTCCATCCAGTTCCTTTTTCGCCAATTCCGCCGCCTTGCCCATACCAATGATGCCGGGCACATTCTCCGTTCCCGCCCGCCGACCGCGCTCCTGAATACCGCCGTGGATGAGAGGCATAACTCTGGTATTGCCCCGAATATAGAGCGCACCAGTTCCTTTGGGGCCACGTAATGGGGCCGCCGACAGACTGAGCAGATCCACACCCAAGGTATTCACATCCAATGCAAGGCTGCCAGCCGAGGCCACAGCATCCGTATGAAAAAGAACCCCGTGGGATCTGCATACCTCTGAAAGCTTTTTGAGATCTTGGATAGTTCCGATTTCATTATTGGCATGCATTATGGATACCAGAACGGTTTCCGGCCGGATCGCTTTTTGCAAACTGTCCGGATGGACATGGCCGTTATTATCTACCTGCAAGTAGGTCACTTCAAAGTCCAGCCTCTCCAAAAACCTAGCCGCATTAAGCACGGAATGATGCTCAATATTGGATATAATGACGTGATTCCCTTTTTTACGCCGAGCCAGAGCCGCGCCTTTTAAGGCGTGATTGTTGGCTTCTGCCCCGGATGACGTGAAAACAATTTCATCCGGAGTTGCTCCTATCAAATCCCCAACCTGGTTTCTGGCCTGCTCCAGATCCTCATTCACCCCAGTCCCCAAGTCATATACCGTGGAGGGGTTGTAAAACTTTTGAGCAAAATAGGGCATCATAGTATCTATGACTTCCGGACGTACCGGCGTTGCGGAAGCGTGATCCATATAGACCGGTTGCATATCTCATCTCCTGTATCTATGGAATTATTTGTTCTTCTTGATATACAGCTTGTAACAATCCTCGTCCTCTTCCACACCAATGAACTCCTGGCCACAACGGGCACACCAATCGGGGATATCCTCCAAAGCCTGATCGTAGTCAGTGAGCACTTCCAAGACCTGCCCTTTTTTCAGACACTTGAGCTTGTCTCCTGGTTCAATGAGGTGCATGGGACACATGCGGCAGACCAAGTCCAGGGTCTCGTCAGAGGACATATTTTCAACAAACTTCATAATTTTCACCTCCTAGCCATTTCTTTAATATATACTATTTTTGTATAGTATATTCTTGTTCGACTTTGTCAACAGATAAGATCCAACTCAAAACGTTCTTTCTTCCCAGGAGATTTTGTATTGGCGGTTATTGAATCGAGACTTGTTGCCCCAAATAAACCCATCTCCAAACAAGGATACCCATTTCTCTGAGCCAAGTATTTGACTCAAATCAAAGACTCGATTTCCCAGATGCTTAAGGCTTATTTGGAATCGTATCTGATGCGATCAGGCCGGTTAAAGCAATTCAACCTATTGGGCCTGGCGTACCCGGCCAGGGTAATCCCCGTCTGCCTGGCAATGTCTACCCCGAGGCTCGAAGGTGCGGTGCGGGAAATGACGATGGGAATCCCGATCCTGGCACATTTGAGCACGATATCCGAGGTCAGCCGACCGGTGGTGTAAACCGCTCCCCTTGCCGGGATACCTTCAAGCAAAAGGGAGCCAATGACCTTGTCCACGGCATTGTGCCTGCCCACATCCTCGCAGCAAATCTTGAGCTCTCCCTCGGACCAGAAACTGCAAGCGTGCACACAATGGGTCCTCGACGACAAATCTGAGACCTGTAAAGTTCCCTTGATCAGGTGGCGGACATCTGCGAAATCCAAGAAACATTCCGCAAGGGCCCCATCCTCCTCCTGAAGCATGCGCTTGGAAATTCTGCCCGAACCGCCGCAGCCCGAGGTGATAATCATCTCCCCGCTTTTGTCCTTAGGCGGATCCTCCACTCTGGCATACACGGTCATTCTCCCTTCGGGGCAGGTCAAGACCTCTACCACCTCCTCCGGGGAGCTGAGATATCCTTGCCCAAACAAAAAGCCGACCGCCAAGGCTTCCAGATCTGAGGGCATCACCATGGTCGTACCGATGAGGATTTCGTTTAAGGCCACCTCTACCGGCTGTTCGACAAGGACGCTTTCTGTCCAGGATGTCCGATCCGTAGCCGTTAAGACCTCTGTCTCCAGCTGCCTGGTGTTCGTTGTTTCATCGTTTGTATGAGCCATCTTGATTATCTCCAACTGAGAATTCCAAAGGAATTCAAGAAGCTTGAATGGAGGAGCTCTGTGTCTGCCAAATCACAGAATTGCTCCGCTTGGCCACGGCAACCGTCTCCCGACACATGAGCATCCTGCAAAACGCAGAAGACCGAAAGAACCTGGATACCATCCTCGCTTACGATCCTGAGGAGCCATGCAAAATGCAGAGACAACGCTCAGAATGCGACATCCGCGAATAGGCCTGAGCTTATTTTTCATTGTCCTGCATTGGATTGATTAGTTCTGCCCCAAGATACCAGAAAAACTCCTGCCGCAATCATGGGCAGGGACAGAACCTGGCCCATAGACATAAAATCAAGAGCCACAAAGCCGAGCTGGATATCGGGTTGGCGGAAGAATTCCACTCCAAAGCGAAAACATCCGTAAAGAAGCAAAAAAAGGCCAAGCACGGTTCCCCTCGGACGCGGCTTTTGGGAAAAAAACCAGAGGATAATAAACAAGACCACACCTTCCAGCAATGCTTCATAGATCTGGCTGGGGTGGCGGGGGGCTGCGCCGGCAGCCGGTCCGGGAAAGACCACTGCCCAGGGCAGATCGCTGGGCCGACCCCAGAGTTCGGCATTTAAAAAGTTGCCGATACGGCCGGCAAACAACCCCGGCGGGGCCAAGGGGGCTACAAAGTCCCCCAAGTCGAGAAAATGGAGGCCTTTTCGTCTGGCATAAACCACCCCCGCGACCACAATGCCCAGCAGTCCACCATGGAATGACATCCCTCCGTGCCAAACTTTGAGTATCTCCAATGGATCGCTGATCAGTGCAGAGCTGTTGTAGAAAAGCATGTAGCCCAGCCTGGCTCCTACGACCAGGCCAAGCATGACATAGACGAGCAGGTCCTGGAACTGGGCCGGGGTCAGGGGTGAATGTTTTTTGGAGGCCCTTTTGGTCCCGAGGATAAAAGCTACGGCAAACCCGGCAACATACATCAGCCCATACCATCGGACCTCCAGCGGACCAATGCTGAAGGCCACTGGGCTTATTTCAGGCAGAACAATCATTTATAAGTTCCGTCCCATGTGGTGGCAATTTGATATGTTGATTTTCTTTTTAAGCTCGACCCACTATTCTACGACACGGAAATACGAAATAAACTTATAAATGAAACAGGACCAATTGCCAAAAATTGAGACAACATTTTTGAGACGAAGTACTAGAGCCTTCATGATTCTGGCCCGTGTTTCATACAGGTCTCGAATATTCTTATTCATAGCCCCTGTTCCCCTGTTAGATATTTGGCATAATAACCAATAAATCAGATTTGCCGGAGGCAAAGCTGACTTAGGAAAACTTGTTTGCTTGCCCGGGGCCATAACTGACCTCGAAAACAGGGACTCAATGCTCCTGCAACCGCTTTTCCACTTTTTTCCCAAAACATCTTGCATAAAGGCCAGGGCCTTGTCCCGGTCCTGGTCCAAAACAATGGACAGCACCTCCTGGACCTCATCGGCCGATAACCCGAGTTGGACGTCTTTCACTCTGTGCATATATGGCCTCCTATTTTTCTGGTGCATCAACTGGGAGTTGCACACAACATTAAGTAATATATTCTTCTGCTCTTTGCGGCTATTTGGTAGAATGACCAATATAAGCTGCCTTGTCAACATGGCTGGCTTCAAACTTGACACCTTGCCCTTCTATGTATAACATGTTTACAACCTTTGGGTGACCTCTCCAGCGCCGCGTCATAGGTCAAGCTTTGCTCCCCGGACCGCCAGGTGCCACCCTGGCTCTTCTTGGATCGCCAGGTGCCATCCTGGCTCTTCAAGGCCTTGGGCATACCCGAACTGTCGCTGTAGTGTTAATACAAGTCAAGGAATGTCGGCGGCTTTGTCAGGGCTTTTTGGTTCTGCTCTTTATTGTCAATTATTTCAGGTGACTCAATCTGTATCTGGATGTTAGGGAAATGTGTTCAGTGTTCAGTTTCAGTGTTCAATATAAGAGTTTGAGACACCGTGATATTTCTTGATTTGTTTGCCTGATGCCTGAAAATGTCCCCAAGTATGTTTCCGAAGTATCATATTAGCATGAGTCGGACACTTCTGAAGCTGAACACTGATCCCGCCAAAGGCGGGACTGAACACTCCAGGCTCCTTACACCTGAGAACAAAATTACCGTGGCGGCATTGGCCCCTTGGAGGACCTACATTGAGCTTGGGCATATAAAATCTTCTGGGTGTTATCATGAAAGACTACACAGACAAACAGTACTGGATAGGCATTATCAAGATGAGCCTGTCCAAGTTTTTTATCCTGCGTGCCTTGCATGAAGAGCCGATGCACGGCTACCAGGTGGCCAAAGCAGTAGAACGGATCACCCAGGGATGCTGCTCACCCACGGAGGGAACCATTTATCCGGTTCTCAAGGAGTTTCAAGAGGAAGGATATCTCAGTGTACACACTGAAACAGTCAATGGCCGGTCCAGAAAAGTATACGCCCTAACCGAGAAAGGCCGCCAGGCGTTCAAGGTTGCTGTAGCCGCATGGATGGAGATCACCGAGTTTATAGCCGAATCCCAGGAGGTTACTTCTGTGGATGGGCTATAAAGCAAAAGAAGCCCAAAAAAAATTTTGTTTCATGCATCGATGGTTGATGCATAGGAGGGATACAAGATGCACGGTTGGCAAGAGACTTTGAAATTCTTTTTGATTATTTCCGGCGAGCTGATTGTATTGTTCATTGGCATTAGTATCTTGGTCGGACTACTGCGGGAATATGTGCCTGCTGCAAAGATCCAGAGAGTACTGGGACAAGGGAAAAGAGGAAGCATTGTTGGTGCCGGATTTGGTGCTCTGACCCCTTTTTGCAGCTGCTCAACCATTCCCTTGATGGTGGGCCTGCTCAATGCCGGTGCTGCTTTTGGACCGACCATGTCCTTTTTGCTGGCCTCCCCGCTCATAAATCCGGTTGTTGTCGGTCTTTTCCTCATAGCCTTTGGCTGGCAGATAACGCTTGTCTATTTCCTCTTTGCATTCAGTCTGGCGGTGATTCTGGGCCAAATGAGTGAATGGGGCGGATTGGAAAGCAGTGTGCGAGCGGTACGTATCACCGGAGGAGAAGATGATAGACCGCAAGGAGGGCCTTTCAAAGCCCGCTTAAAAAGAGCTTCCTGGAGCGCCTGGCAGGAGTTTCTCGGTTTTGTGCCCTACATGCTCATAGGCGTGGCCATTGGAGCAGCAATCCACGGCTTCATGCCCCAGAACTGGGTCGCCCGGGCTGCCGGTCCTGACAATCCGCTCGCAGTTCCGGTGGCAGCTGTTGTGGGAGTGCCCCTGTACATCCGGGCTTCAACCATGGTCCCCATCGGGCTTGCCCTGATTGGAAAAGGGATGAGCCTGGGAGCGGTCATGGCTTTGATCATCGGAGGGGCCGGGGCCAGCATACCGGAAATAAGTTTACTTGCCAAAATATTCAAGCCGCGATTGCTCATTGCCTTTGTTCTGGCCATTTTTCTGACCGCCACGCTGGTGGGATTACTCTTTAACGCGGTTTTTATGTAATTTTTTTTAAAAGCAAGGAGGTACATCATGACCAATTGCTGTGATCAAACGACAATTATTTCCCAGGATGTGACTTACATTGATGTGGGCGGGACTCAGGCTGGCATCATCGGACTTCCAGAGGCCTTTGCTGCCCTGAAAAAGTCCTTCCCTGTTGCAACATGACCATAGAAGAGAAAAAATAATGAATTCGGCCCAATATTGGGCCGAATTCATTCATCTTAAAACCGTGAACCAGGAACCTTGCATCCTAAAGTTGATATATGGAAGCCCCCCTACTCAGGGTAATTTTGTTCTCAGGTGTAAGGTGCCAGGAGTGTTCAGTCCCGCCTTTGGCGGGATCAGTGTTCAGTGTTCAGCTTCAAAAGCCCCGATCCATGCGGATATGATACTTGGGAAACATACTAGGGGACATTTTCAGGCATCAGGCACGCAAATCAAAAAACATCTGGGTATTTCAGGTTCTTATGCTGAAAACTGAACACTGAACACTGAACACAAACTGCTGTTTTCCGGATATAGAGCATATGAATTGAAATTATTGACAATGTGGAGGAGAACCAAATAGCCGTGAGCCCCCTACTGTTTGCGCTTGACATGAAGGCTTTAAGCAATTACAATGTTTTTATGATTGGCTAATTATATTAATATACAAAATTTAAGAAGGAAGAAAAGCTCTGGGCAGAAATGAGCCCAGGTGAGCACAACTCCTGCTGCTCTCAAAAACACCAGTCCAGCCCCCGTTTGAAACTGAAATTTGAAACTGAAACAGGTGATGGAACATCGGGCGAAACAGTTTCATGAATTGAAACACTTCCGCTATGGGCTGACACTCCTGCAGTCTGATCATATGCATTGATTTGAGATTGATATAAGATGAGAGAGGCCTTGTTCAGCGCTTGGCACAAGAATTGTAAGGCTTAATTATCGTTACCAGTTGATAACCTAAGATAACCTAACCGACTGCCGCCTGGACCCACGCCGTGGATGAAAGAACAGTGTTAGGCCTTTCAAACATTCGCCTCCAGCCCAAATAGTTGGGCAAGTACTTAGTTGCTACACCGTGAAAACGTTTAATCCATTCCTTCAGCCGGCTGTGATAGGCATTGACGTTTTGAATATGAAAAACTGGATTCTGTTCATGAACATGCTTACTGGGTGCAATGATTCTGTATTGAATCTTCTGAGCATTAACAAATCCCCATAGTGCATTGCCCCCATCGATACACAAGATGTTGTCGCTCCCGACTTTACCGAAGAGAACTTGCGTAATAGAGGCGGTTGTCTGGTCTGTAAGCACGGCATCAATTATGGCTCCTACCCTGTCTCGGGCTATAAGAACGGGGACCTGTTCACGGGAAAGTCCGGGAGATTTGGCCTTTCCACCGCGTTTTCTGGATGGTCTGGTTAAATTTCGTTGACCTTTGAAAGACTCAAGAAAGTAAGTTTCCTAAGTACATGACAATAATTTCGCAACATGTTTGAATTCATGAATTTTCGTGCCTATATGACTTAATATATCATCAAGTATATCTAACCCGTAACGAAAAATACTGACAGCCTTACGGCCATGGCTTTTTATTTTTATTTTTTTAATCTTATTTTCAATAGTGCCGACTTTATACGCCCATGCAAAAGCAATTGCTAATAAAGCTGTCATTTTACTCAAGCGTTCATAGTTGTTTAAGTGCGTTGATTCAAAATCAAATCCTTTAGACTTTAGTGCTTTAAACATGGTTTCAATACCCCATCTTTTGGCATAGTCTTCAAGTGCTGTATAAACACGGCTTTCAGTAACAACAATTACAAGCTCACCATTTTTTGATTTCGTACCAATAAAAAATAGTTGTAAACCCCATAAATATCTTTTGCCTTCTAAAATCTTTGTTTGTCCTATAGCTATATTTTTAAAAAAGTTTTTAACTGGAGCAAGATCACCACTTTTTTTATTTATTTTATATGAATCTTTTATACGTATTCTTACACTAATACCAAGAACACGAGTCAAATATATAAACCAATCGGTACCAACAAACTCTCTATCTGCCACTAAGCAATCTATGTTCTCTTTTCCAAATACTTTTATATATCTATTAATCAATGATATTCGTTCTTTTGTATTAGAGTTTCCCTGTTTAGGTAAAAATATCCACATTATTGGTATTGCTAGACCATCAGTCGCAATTGCTAATGTCAATATATTAATATCTAGTTTTCCAAACTTCCAATTTGTTCTATCTACTGCAAGTACGACATTTTCGCCATAAAACCCACATATTTTCATTATACATAAGGCTATATCATCATAAGAAAAAGTAAATTTTGCAAAGAAATTTGATATTCTTTTGCATCTTGACTCTTTATTTGCTTTACCATCCATCTTAATTGCGATTTTTGATAAAGAAACTGAACGTGCTTTAAATAAAGCAGTGATGAATAATGCAACTAACTGAATCCTGGCTGCATTCCAATCAAGATGTTTACCAAGCTCTTTCTTCGTAATTTCAATATGATGCATAGCGACCCCCTTTGGTTTTAGGGGATCGTTATCAGGTTATGGAATATAAATCAAGATAAATATGATATTATTTTTTATTGAAGCGCTCAAAATAGCCTCATAGAGGCCGATATGAGTCCATTTAACATGAATTTCGAAGCTTTTATGAACTTTGAGTCAAAAAATGTCAAAATTAGAATAAAATTTATAAAATGTAGTTTTTAAAATATTCACAGCATAACTGCATCTTAAGTTACAAAAAATTGTCCGGTACTAAGGTAAGTTTCATCAGCTTCGGCAATTCCATCAAGCTTGCTTGCGCTGTCTTGTTGAATAGGTGCAAGGAATCGATGCCGCCACCGAAAAGCTGTGGATATAGCAACCGTGCATCTTTCGGCAGTATTTTTGATGCTTATAGATTCCTTGAGAGCAATTGCCATATTTAACCATTGTTCTTTTTTACGAAGATGGGCCAATGATGTACCTGTAAGCGAATTGAATGTACGATTACAATCCATACACATGAATCTTTGTAATCCAGACTGTATTCCCCATTTTTTAACTTTTATTGATTTACAATGTTTACATTTAAGATCTGACAAGATGCGACTATCTATTATAGACACTACTTTCTTAAACGAATCAATTTCATCAATTGCTTTCTTGATTTCTTCTTTCTGTTCAGGTGTCAGATCATCGATCATGGCCAATAAAGTTTGGAAAATTGATTTATCCATGGTGCTCTCCTTTTAATTGCAGTATACTGCATTTCTCGGAGGAAAGCAACTGTTAATGAGAATTAAGCCAATTGTAAAGTATTCTATCACAGTCATGCCATAGAAACACGATGGAATAAGGAAGGGACCGGTCATGAAAAGAAAACCGACAATCGCATTAGCCCTCGGAGGTGGAGGGGCCAGAGGACTGGCACATCTTGGCGTGCTGCGGGCTTTTGAAGACGCAGGAATCCGTCCGGACCTGATCGTGGGAAGCAGTGCCGGGGCTCTGGCCGGGGCTGCGTTTGCTGCCAATGCAGATATCTCCGATACATTAAAGTGTGCACAGGAGGTATTCGGTTGCGGGCAGCCGGACCTCAGAGGGATTCGCAGATTCATCCGCTATGGCAAAGACAACGGGGAGGAGAATCATTTCCTGGACCGCTTCCTGCGATCCTGTGGCAAAGAGATTTTTGTGAGCTATACCATGTTCCGAAAGGCAGTTATGTCGGAAAAAGATCTGCATGAAAGCGTGGCGGCCTTTGTACCCGATATAAACATTGAACAAACAACAATTCCTCTGATTGTATCAGCAGTGGATCTGATCTCCGGTCAGGCAGTCACCCTGCGCAAAGGGCCTTTGGTCCAAGCGGTCATGGCCAGTTGCGCGGTTCCGGGATTTATGCCTCCGATCCATTGGAACGGCATGGAATTGATCGATTCCGGAGCGGTGGCCAGCATTCCGGTGGACATGGTCCGTTCCGCAGGAGCGGATATCGTAATCGGCGTGGATGTGAGTACCTGCCTGTGCCGCCCTCCGCAGCTCCATGACGGCATCGACATCATGGGCCGCACGGTGGAGATCATGACCGCGTATCTTAATGAATGCAACGCCCGGCAGTGCGATTTGTTGATCGCCCCGGACGTCAAAAGATTTATCTGGACGGATCTTCATTGCTATGCAGAAATCATTGCTGAGGGTAGAAAAGCGGCAGCCCCCATCTGTGAAAAACTGGTCCAAGGGGTGCGGGACGGAAATGAGGTCTTACGCCATGAAGGTGTTTCTCTTTCTGACCCCAGGTCAAAACAGACTGAGCCTGAACAGATATCAGATTTGACACAGTCGCCGAGTAGAGAGCAGGCGCGCGCATGCTGAGAGTACACAAGATAACCATTCAAGCTAGCTTGTTTGGTTCGATACCGAAAGGAGATCAAGCTGCCCAACTCCAAGCGGCTATCTGGAGTCTTTTATCACGGCCTCCAACCGTCTTTTCAGAATGGATTAAAATGGAAGCTCAACATCACGTTTCCTGCTCCCCCTCTAAAATTCCGTACGTCGGGTTTTCCCCAGTACGGCTTCAAACTGGAATTCAATGACGATCTTCGTTGACAACATGCTTGGCTTAAGTGCGAGACCCACATGTACACGGCAAATTTGTTCTCCTTTATGTTGTGGTAGTTTTTCGAGAATTTTTGGTCATTTTTAGATAATCAAAGACGAGCCTGACTCTTTGGTGCAGGTCTCGCACTTTCTGAGCGATATCTTTGACTTCTCTGGATTTAAGTAACCCTATGGCGAAACCTCTTAAGCGATTGGTATTTGCTGGACCATTGCCGGTTCTAATCCTAGTTCTATCTTCGTCATAAGTCCAATCAAGGATATAGTGTTTGCTGTTTTCAATAGTCCATTGTCCACGATGAATTTGTAGTATTCTAGCAGGATCAGCTTTCTCCGGACTATGGCTGGTTATACCATAGAAAGTGTTCTCCTCAATTTTCCCGCTTTTTTGATACACAGTTTTTTTATGTATGCAAAAAGCCTGGCCAACATGGGGAAATTTAAGGTACTTATTTAACTCAGAAGTGACCCAGACGGAGCGAGTGTCTATTCGACCATGGGCTGGTGGGTCTTGGACACAACAGTCAGGTTCTTTCCGGTTTACGAAGGATCTCTTGATATCGGCGTAGAGAGTGGACTGGTTTTGTTTGGCGGTAAAAAGGTAGTCTGCGCCGCGCCCCACGATGTATTCGGCCAGTTTTTTCTGAGTAAGAAGAGCATCGGCGGTGATAGTTTTTCCAGAGATTTCTATTTGGTCCAGGATTGGGATAAACATCCCGATTTCGTTTGTTTCAGAGATCCCGGTAAATGACTTTTTTGTGCATTAAGAATCATGCACGCTCTATTGGCACAAATATTTTATTTCGTATCTTATTGAGATGAAATGACAACTTCACTTTCAGGCGGCCGACAAGAGTGATCTCTTGTTCATTGAGCTTGTGGCAGAGCTTGTCGGCTGCTTTGCGATACTTGGTGTTATCGATTCCATCTATGATCACGACCAAGGTGTCGCCGATGAGTTTGATAAGACCGGATCTTCGAGTGATCATCCCCAGTATTTGTTTGATGTCCCTGGGATCATCATAGCAGTCCCGAAAGATCTCCACCAACCGTTCCCGGGAATGGAAGGCCAGACACTGCATGAGATCATAGAGCTTTTTCTTTTCCAGATCGCAGCGGTTCATGGGTCTTCCCTTGAGCAGCTCCAGGATTGAGATCTTATCCGGGAGTTGACTGAGCTTATCTTCAAAGCGCTGAAGCTCGGTTTCTTTTTCCGCCTTCTCCTGCTCAAGCTTGGTGAGCTTTTTTTCGATCCGTTTGTCCTGGCGGTTGCCGAGTTTATACTTACGGAGATCGATCTCCTTTTGCAGCTCTTTGATATCGTTTTTGAGGGCTTTGATCCCTTTTCGAATCAGGGCAATGTCTGGATTGTCCACCAAGGGCTGCTCTTCAAGCTCTTTGAGATCATAGCCCGGATGATAATCCAGGTTGAACCAAGCCAGGGACTCCTTAAAGAAGTTTTCGGATTTCCCCCAACGCTGAAGCATATAATAGGCAATCTCGTGGACCGGTTTCTCTGTGTTGTTGGTGTATATCCCCATATACTTGCCTGATTTTTGGAATTTGATGGCCACCAGGCGCACCTGCATGGAACTTGGCTCGTTCCGGCCATCGTTTTTGGCGGTTTGAGTCGTCTCTCGAATGGTTCGAGACGTTTCAGCAATCTCAATTTCTTCTTCTGCAATACACATGGGGATAAAGCCGGGCAATTCAGTCATTGCCTTTTCAGGAAGGTGTTTGGCCCAGGTGACGAAATCAGCCTGCTGATCCAGCTCGTTGAAAAAATGAACCCCATACCCGCCCCGGTCAAAGACCAGGATGGGGCGCTCAATTCCCAGGTCGATGAGCATCTCGGCGCTGCGGGCAATCATGGGCCTGAAATCGATCTCACAGGATTCGGTGAGAAAGAACAAGGGCCTGCCCTGTAAATCGGTGACCGCATAAATCTCATTGCCTTTCAAGGGCATGCGCCGGACTGTATAGTAGCCTTTGGCAATGACGTGCAGGCCGTAGTAGGGCAGGAAGTGCCCGTCTATAAAAAAGACTTCCTTGTCGATTCGATCTTTTTCAAGGAGGTTGCGGGCCACATCTTCTATCAGCTGGGGACTTTTCTCCTGTGAAGCCAGACGGCCAAGGAGTCCTCGCAGGGTCTCTTTTTCCGGTGCACGGGGCTGACCGATCAATATGCCCAGGTCACCAGCATTGGCCAGTTTTAAGGATTCAATCGAGGGAAAGCCCAGATTGATGCTGTGAAAGATCATCCCCAGGGCATCGAGAGCTTGATACCTGCTCCCGAATTGATACGGATAACAGGAGAGAAGTTCCTCAAACCCGATTTCCTGGAGAAAGAGATGGTGCATGAGCTCCCCGGCAAAGGGAAGCCGTTCTCCCTGCTTGAGCTTGGCTATGAGCTCTTCTTCAGCCTTGGTCTTGGCCTCAGGGGATTTTGTTTCGGCTAATTCTTCTTGCTTTTGCTTCAGTTCGGGATCAAGTTTAAAGGGAAGTTTGAGCTGCTGCTGTGGACTGTGCTCTTTTGCTGTCTCCTCGGCAATCTTGGCCATATCCAGGAGTTCTTGTTTGTCGGGCGGTTTAGGTTTTGGAGGTTCATGCTTGATTCGTATCCGGGCCACGGCATTCCTGGAGACCTCCATGCCCAAATCTTTCCCAGCCTGATTGGCGATTTTTTGATCCGACCAGTCCGGATGTTCTTCTTGAAGCTTTCGTATATGTCCCTGGATCTCATTGATATATTTGACAGGTTCTTTTCTGCCCCGATTTTCGAGGAGCACCGCCTCCAGGCCTAAAAGTTCTTTTGTTTTCAAAAGGTCGGCGACGGTATTTCGATGGAAGCCACAGATTTCGCCGGCAATGGTTTTGGTACAGAGTCCAAGTTCAACGAGCTGAATAGCAGCCTGTCTTCTTTCCGCGTTTTCGTCGGCATCAAAACGGGTCACGGGCATGGCGTTTAAGAAGACGGTTATGATATGTCTTCCTTTGTGGTCGTACTCGGAGCCGACGAGAAAGTTTTCGATTTTCCGGCATGTTGGGCTCATGGGAAGAAGATAGCAGAAAAACTTTGGAAAATCAAGACTTATCTTTAGTTATTTTATAAATTATTTTACCAATTATATCAGTATGTTATCAATTTGATGCATCGGTCGTGCACAGTTTTTATTGAGAAGGTTATTGTATAACAATTCTAAGTACTTATAAAAATGAATGGGTATTCACCGTGAAGTCTGTTGTTTGCTTTGTTTCTTCGCTATTTTCGTCTACAGGTAGAGTACCTACTTTTTTTGGGTGTAGGTGGCCTTGGATTCATGGCCAACAACACTGGCAATATGTGTTTGCCGCCCATTTTCATCAATGGCGTTTTTCATTGTTTTGCCATCAAAAGCCAGGCAAGTGTCTGTCAGGCCTTGGTCTTCATTCCAGCGTTGCAGGGCCTGATCTACTTCGATTGGATCCACCCGGACCAGAACATCACGTATAACGAACTGGCTGGGGATGACATATTTTCCTTTTTCTTTGCGACACCGAAATCGTTGCCTGGCCTTTTGCCCCAGGTTATTAGCCCAGCCATAGATGGCCTTGTAGCCTTTCATTCCGCACAGGGTGGCGGCTGATGCAATGGCCAGAACTGTAGATATTCGATGACGACATCCGTGTGCCCTGCGAGGATCGATTACAGTTGTGAAGTATTCCGGAAGCGAGCGCATCTGTTCAGCATTCATAGTCATTTTGGGTTCTCCTTTTTGATAGGTTGGCTTGAGAATGGCACAAGACAAAAGTTTTCTGGAGTTGGCTTGAAGTGGCAAGACAAAGATGAGCTTAGGGGATGAAGGTTTGGCACTGTATCCTTGGCCGATTCTTTTAAAGCCTTTGGTCAGCCCCAACTCTATCCAGTTGGAGGCGCGATAAACGGTGCCTGTGTAACGTTTTGGATCGACAAAGGTTTCCAGGAGCAACAGTGGATGGCCGAAATGTTGTTGCCAATCAAAAGAGATGCGCTTTGCACAAAGTGATAGGATACGAGAGCCCAGGTTTGGCAGGTTCCAGCCCGGCAGGATAAGAAAACGAGAGTTGTTTGCCAGCAACTTCAATCGGTCAAACCGATGCCGATATTCCCATCCAATCCACTGGTCCCTGGCCGCACACTTCAAAGCGGCAGCCGAGAATGTAAGCAGAGCAACCCACTGATCAGAGTGTGTGGCGACATACCAGAGGGTTTCACTAATTTTGGGTGAGGCTCCAAGATAGTGATGCTTGGCCATCAAAGACTTGAACCGGTCTTTCTGGTCTCTTTCGACTGGTTGCAGCGTTATGCTTGGCAAATATGAAAAGGGGCTCTTTATGTGCATGGCGAGCCCCTTGTAGCAAACTTTTGAACGCTTGTCCAGGATTTAGGGGTAATTTTATAAAATTTTTGTGTTTTTTGATGAGCACAAATCTACCCTGCCCACATGTACCAATATATTGACAGCTTATACGTCATTACAGCTGTACACCATTATCCTTGTGTCCCTTTCGGGCATGTAAATCAGGACAAGATATGAACAGCAATCCAGTCCAGAGGTCCTTGACTCCCCGGAGGGTTCTGTTGTCCCTCCAGATCATTGCTTACTATGACCTCATCCGAGACTCTCAATCCCTTCTGATAGCTTATTTTCTTCGTCTATCAGGTCTTTGCCCTACGGTCTCGTATGGGCTGGAACCGAGAGGTTCCCCAATTTGCTCCGCGTATCTCTCACTCCGTGCCGCCTTCCATACCCCGGCGGTCCAACCAGGTGCACATGATTGTTCCTTCCCTGATCGTTGTAGCCTTCACCCAACGCGCAAAGGTTCGGCAACCGCTCTCCACGCAGGCCGGTTTTCACGTGGTCGCGTAACGAGGCTGCAAAGTTCACTTTATGTTACGGCCCGGAGTGTTGCTAGCCCTTCACCGGCAAGGACGTTTACTGCCGAGCTTTCGCCCAATGAGTCACCTCAATTGGACGTCGACTATAACTATGCGGGTAAACAATCAATTCCCGCAACCGGACTTTCACCGGCAAGATACGCGGCCCTATGGGCTGCGAACGCGTCAACGCGTGACTGGCCAAAGAAGGACAGCCAAGCCAGCGACCGTGTTTGAGTCTCGTTCATACGAGCAATCAGACCTTTCCCTGGGATACCTGATCATCCGTGTCTCGGCCTGAATCCTCCTGCCCACAGCAGGGCTGCATGGGCAGAGTTTCCAAATTCTGGGCAATATTCTCCTGCACGTCCTGCGCAGGGGGGCTCCAGCTTCAAGTGGCTCCTGCGACATACTGATCCTTATGCTCGACCATGTCTCGATTGTCTTCTGCCATAAAATCTCCCTGGGATTTGAAAGTGAAAATTGGTCAGCCCTCTTTGCACATCTCCTGGTTTAAAATGCACGTCTGCTCGTTCTGATTTTCGATTTGGATCGTCGAATGTTCAATACCGAAATGGTCATGCAAGTGCTGTTGAATCTTCACCAAAAAATTATTGCTGACAACAGAGTCGGTGACGATTAAATGAACTGTTAAGGCTGTTTCCGTGGTACTCATGGCCCAAATATGCAGGTCATGAATTTGATGCACATTCTCAAGACTGGTCAGATAACTTTTTACTCCTGCTATATCGACATCTTTTGGAACCGCGTCTATCGAAAGACTTACAGAATCACGCAGCAGAGACCAAGTTCCAACCAGGATGACAGCTACGATACCAATGCTGATCAAGGGATCAATGAGCTGCCAACCCGTCATCATCACTAATATTCCAGCTGCCACAACCCCAAGTGAAACACCGGCATCTGCAGCCATGTGCAAGTATGCACCCCTCAAATTTAAGTCTTGTTTTTGACCGGAAATAAAAAAAAGTGCAGTAATCGTATTAATGACGACGCCAATTGCTGCAACCACAATCACTATTATCGCCTCAATTGGTTCCGGGTTGAAAATTCGGCCGATAGCTTCCCAAGTAATGCCTCCAAGCACCAAAAGAAGGACTATGGCATTGGTTAAAGAAGCCAGGATGGTAGTCTTACGAAAACCATAAGTCCTTTGTTCCGTTGCCGGTCTTGTCGCCAGCCAACTCGCCCCCCAAGCAAGCAATAAGCTGAGCACATCGCTCAAGTTGTGCCCAGCGTCTGCTATCAGGGCCAAAGAGCCGGCTGCAACACCGTAGCCCGCTTCAATGACAACAAAGACAATATTGAGAAATACTCCTACCGCAAAGGCTCGATTGTAACTAACTTTTTCGTGAGTGTGATTATGAGACATCTCAGTTTTCCCTTGTGGTTAACGAACGAACTCAGCGGCGGCAATGGAACGCAGGCGGATTTGCCGTCGGGATGAATGGTTGCAGTTTACGCTATAAACCCATTATGTGCTTCCATGAATATCCTCGGTGTAAGGCAGAACGTTGGTTAGAATAATAAACGTGGCCACCAGCTCATAGGCGAGGGTGCGAAGCATAGGAACTTCGCTCCGGTCTCGAATATTTTTGTTCATAGCACCCCTGTTACCCCGTTAGCCATTTGGCACAATAACCAATAAACACTCTTTGTCAAGCCTTCGCCCTTGCTGGCCATGGTAATTTTGCTCTCAAATGCAAGCTGCCAGCAGAGTTCAGTGTTCAGTGTTCAGCTTCAGAAGGCCCGAGATCCATGCGGATATGATACTTTGGAAACATATTTGGGGACATTTTAGGAATCAGGCACGCAAAGCAAGGAATATCATGACATCTCAATTTCTTATGCTGAACACTGAACACTGAACACAACTTGCTGTTGTCCAGTTACAGAGCAAAGTAATTGAATTTGATGACAATAAGAAGCAGAACCAAAAAGCCGTGCCTTGCGGGCTCACTATGAAACATGTGGAATTATAAATTGCTGACAGCCAAATTTTGGGGAAACCGACTTCCCTGGGGAACATTGACCTTGACCATTTTATTGACTATAGTCATGAACATGGTCAACTTGAAGTGCCACCTAAGACGGAGGGGTTGAAATGAACATAATACAGGCGTCGGAATTCAAGGCTAAGTGTTTAGCTTTAATGGAGAAAGTGGCCAGAACAGGAGAAACTCTGGTGGTGACCAAAAACGGCAAGCCTATAGCTGAATTGAAACCTTACTCCGGCGGACGTTCAGGAAGTCCTTTTGGCTTGCACAGAAAACTTCAGATTACTGGAGATGTCATTACTCCAATGGCGGAAAATGACTGGAAGGTGCTTGAATGATTGTGCTGGATACGCACACCCTGCTTTGGATGGATAGAGACGATGACGCTCTGGGGAAACAATCCCGGATCCTTATTGAACAGGCCTGGAAAAGTGATGCCGTCGCTGTCAGCGCAATAAGCTTTTGGGAATGCTCACTGCTGGAGCAGCGGGGGCGAATTCAACTCCCCCTGGCGGTGGAAGTATGGCGGGCAGATTTACTGCAAGCCGGGATAAAAGAGATTGCCCTGGACGGAAGAATTGCTTTACTGGCATCTGCCCTGGAATACTTCCCTCGTGATCCTGCGGATCGTTTTATAACCGCCACTGCCCTGCATTGTCATGCGTTACTTCTTACAGCCGACAAAAGTATCCTGGATTGGCATTCAGACCTGTCCAGACAAAACGCCAGGAGCTGAAAACCCGCTTAGGCGAGTCCAGCGAGGAAAATCTTTTTGGGGCAGCTCGACCGAGCTCCTGTGGTTGATGTGACACCCAACCCTTATTTCAATCTTGACAGGCCTGAGAACTTGTCATAGAAATATTTCGTCTCTTGGCTAAATTATACAATGAGGGGAGAGATCATGAAAGCACCTCTAGCTATGCTGAAATCCTTGGCTGACGGCAACAGGCTTCGGGTCATAGCTGTATTGATGGACCATGAGGAGCTCTGTGTCTGCCAAATCACTGAATTGCTCTGCTTGGCTACGGCAACCGTCTCCCGGCACATGAGTATCCTGCAAAACGCAGATTTGGTGACAAGTCAAAAGCGCGGGCGCTGGGTCTACTACCGGCTGACTGATGCATTTCCTGACTTGCTCCGTGAGTGGCTGACCCGGGAACTGGCTGATTCGGCCCAAATCGCAACTGACCGAAAAGACCTGGAGACCATTCTCTCTTACGATCCTGAAGAACTGTGCAGGATGCAGAAACAACGCTCGGCATGCGAGGCTCATGAATAGCATTTTTCGGTTTGACTTTCTTCTTCAACCGTGAACCCAGTTAAATGCCGCAATGCGGCCCTGTCGAAGACAGGATTTAATCGGGTGAACCGTGAACCCAGTTAAGCCGGGAATGGTTTAACCGGGCAAGCCTGGAACTTTGAACCCTCAAGCAAGCAAGGAGGCGCAAGGTAATGTCTGAGGCCAAAAAACTCCCATTTCTGGAACGCTTTTTGACCCTGTGGATCTTCCTGGCCATGGCTTTCGGGGTTTCAGTCGGTTATCTTTATCCGGCCATCATCGATGCCATGGACTACGTGACTGTGGGTACGACCAATATGCCCATCGCCATCGGCCTGATTTTGATGATGTACCCTCCCCTGGCCAAGGTGCGCTATGAGAAGCTGGGCGAAGTCTTTAAGGATGTCAAAATACTCTCCCTGTCCCTGGTCCAGAACTGGGTCATCGGCCCCATCCTCATGTTCCTGCTGGCTATTGCCTTTTTGTCCGGCTATCACGAATACATGGTCGGGCTGATCATGATCGGCCTGGCCCGGTGCATCGCCATGGTCCTGGTCTGGAACGATCTGGCCAAGGGAGATGCCGAGTACTGCGCCGGCCTGGTGGCCTTTAACTCGGTTTTTCAGGTCCTGTTCTTCTCTGTCTATGCCTGGTTTTTCATCACCATCCTGCCCGGCTGGTTTGGCCTGGAAGGAACGGTGGTGGATGTGACCATCGGCCAGATCGCCGAAAGCGTGTTCATCTACCTGGGCATCCCGTTTATCGCCGGGATCATCTCCCGCATCATCGGGCTGAAGACCAAGGGCGAAGACTGGTATATGAACAAATTCATTCCCAAGATCAGCCCCCTTACCCTTATCGCCCTCTTGTTCACCATTGTGGTCATGTTTTCCTTAAAAGGGGAATACATCGTCCGCCTGCCCCTGGACGTGGTACGCATCGCTATTCCCTTGTGCGTGTATTTCGTGGTCATGTTCCTGATCACATTCTTTATGTCCATGAAGTTTAATGCCACCTATGAGCAGACCACCACCTTGTCCTTTACCGCAGCCTCCAACAACTTCGAATTGGCCATTGCCGTGGCCATCGCTGTGTTCGGCATCAACTCCGGAGAGGCCTTTGCCGCGGTCATCGGCCCCCTGGTGGAAGTCCCGGTGCTCATCGGCCTGGTCAATGTGGCCCTGTGGCTGAAAAGCAAATACTTTCCCTATGCTGTGCAGACACTCACCGGGGTCTGTCATGTGACCTGCAAACCGGAATAAGGAGATAAAGCAATGGCTGAAGATCACAGCTTAATCAACGTAAATGGGGTCAAAGTGGGAATCATGGGCCTCAAACAGGCCTTGGAAGAGACCTACGAAAAGTTCGGAACGTCCTTTTCCGATGAGGAACTGGGAGCCGAACTGGTGGGCAAACTGAAAAAGAAGAATTACATCCCGGAAAAGGCAGAACAGGAACATGCCCAGGCCTTTGTTCGGGAATACAAGAAATTCGCCGGGTTGCCTGTCCAGGAGGAGCGATCCGGGTTGGAAATCAAAGTCTTCGGACCGGGGTGCACTCAGTGTGAGCAGTTGGAACAGCAGATCTTCCAGGTCTTGTCCGACCTGAACATGACTGCCGACGTGGAGCATGTCCGGGATGTTAAGGAAATCGCCAAGGCCGGAATTATGGGCTCACCCGGCTTGATGATCAATGGAGAAGTTGTGGCCGTGGGCAAGGTACCCAGCAAGGAAAAGCTCAAAAGTATGCTTCAAGAAGAATCATAGCCATCTCTGATTTCCCGTTTCATGTGAGTCCTTAACACAAACTCCCTTCCCTGACATTCACAGGGAAGGGAGTTTGTGTTTTACTCCGGGACTCTTTGCTCCGCAATGGTCATGCAAGCGCTAGGGACAAATAATTACATTTCTTGCCCAAAGGCAGTCACCGCACACCGGAAAGGTGTTGCCGTAGCAATCCTCTTCGTTGGTCTCAGAGAAATGGCAGCCTCCACAGTTCACACAAGGGGGAAAATCAAAATCGAGGACCCGCTGGCGGAAGTCGGCAAACTCGGGCTGTTGCCAAATGGACATGATATTGTTTTCCCGGATATTTCCCAGGGTATACCTCTTGAACAGCTTTTCACGACCCATTACGTAGCATCGATACGAATGCATCAAGGCCACGCACGGACTGACTTCGCCATCCCAGGCGACCACTATCGAACCTTGCTCCACAAAAGGGCAGTGGCCGTCGTTATCGGGTCTGCGTCGCATTTTCTGAACCGGTTCGGCCGCATATCCAAACCAGAGCAATGGATTGATGGCCGCAAGATTTTCCGGGCGGGCATCAATGCGCGGAACCGTAACCCCTGGAAAGGAAGTTGACATACCACGTGGCCAGACACCATCCACCGAACAATGATAAAGGATTTCATCCTTTAACTCCTCGGTGTAAGGCAAAACGTTGGTCAAAATAATAAACGTGGCCCCCAGCTCATATGCGAGGGTGCGAAGCTTAGGAACTTCGCTGAGATTGTGCCGCATCATGACAAATTCGATTCCAACTTCCGGTTTTTTGCGTCCCTTGCGGCGGCGCAGACTCTGTAAGGCCGCCAGATTGGATTTAACACGGCCCAGGCTTGAACCGACACGGTTGCTGGAGTTCATGGCCGGTGTGGCTCCGTCCACAGAAACAACCAGCCGATTCAGTCCGGCTTCTATGAGGGCTTCGGCCATTTCCTGATCCAGCAGCATCCCGTTGGTGATGAGCTCTGTCTCTGCCCCAAGTCCACCCGCTGCGGATACCATCTCGGCAATATGAGGATGCACCAAAGGTTCCCCCATTCCCCAGAATGAAACCGTATGCAGGGCAGGCGCCGAGCGCAATCCGTCAATCAATCGCCTGAAGGCCGGCATGTCCATTGAGCCGATAGGCTCATCCCAGGAATGGCGCATGCAGGTTTTACAGTTAAGATTACATTCAGTGGTCGGCTCGATATAAACGCGCCCAAGGGGTGGATCTTGCGGGCTTATCAGCAATCCGGCCGGCGTCTCCCGGATCACCACCGACGAGCCGGTCCTCAGTCCCCAGCGACGGCGTAGCTCCTCGCTGATCGGCACCGATCCGTCCGCTTTTGTTTCCTGTGTTATGCAGAGAGGTTCTTTTTTCATCGATATCATACCTGCTGTCATGAGATTACCATTGGTTATGTGTTACTTGACATAATAGCCAAGTTTATTGAGCTGTATAGCCACCATCTATAATTAGTTCACTGCCAGTAACAAATTTTGATTCGTCAGACGCGAGATATAGAACACCGTAAGCAATATCATCAGGCTCGCCGACATGACCAATCGGATGACGGCTATCAAGCTGTTCTCTGAATGCCTCAACTCCCTCCGAAGAATCATTAGCCAGCTTCTCTACCAGTGGTGTCCATATAAATCCCGGGTGTACGGAATTTATCCTAATATTGTCCTTTGCATAAATGAGAGCATCATTCTTGCTCATCAGCCGAACGGCTCCTTTGGTTGCATGATATGGCGGCAGGTCCGCAGCACCTACAAGTCCATAAATAGAAGACATATTGATAATGCTCCCACCTCCAGATTCTCTCATGAATGGAATGGAATGTTTTGTACAAAGGAAAACACCTTTGACGTTCACGTCCATGACTTTTTCCCATTCCTCTTCGGAAATTTCATGAGTCGGCTTATTAAGCCCAGCGATACCAGCATTGTTAACAAGTATGTCTATTGAACCAAATTCTCTGGAAATGCTGGAAAAAGCGCTGCTAACCTCATCTTCATTTGAAGTATCAATATGCCAATACTTTGCGAACCCACCCAATTCCTTAATTTCCTCTGTTACTTTTCCTCCTTCTTCATCTGCAATGTCTGTTACAGCCACTTTTGCTCCTTCTCTGGCTAATAATAGACAAGTTGCCCGGCCAATTCCTAATGCACCACCCGTTACGACGGCCACCTTCCCTTCTACTCTTTTCATTATTTACTCCTCGTCAAGTAATAGCATACCTCTTAAGTATGTTTTTGGAGGGCAACGACTTATGGTTGCCCTCTTGTAAAAATCCAGGCGAGTGCCGTGTCTTATCTCACATATTGAAAAGAAGAACCCTCCCCTCACCCTTCCTCCGGCCCAAAGCGGCCGCAGGAAGGCGATCCAGAGAAAGCGCGGATGGTTATGTGTTTGCGACAAATAGATGGGCTAAAGGTACTAGCCCTGAAACCAGCTTTTAAGGTCTTCCTTGGAGGGCACCTTGCCCACCACTTTCACCTCGCCGTCCACCACCACGGCCGGAGTGCCGAACACTCCGTACTTGGCGATATCCATAGTTCCGGTGACCTTCTCCACATTGGCTTCAACGCCGCTTTCCTGCATCGCTTCCTTGACCAGTTTTTCAGTCTCCTGACATTTGGGACATCCAGGTCCGAGTACCTTGATTTCCATAGCTTTACTCCTTTTTGATTTTATTTTCTCAGTTTGTCAGCCAAAAACTTTATGCCAACACCTTTTACTTTCAACCTTTCACCTTTAACTTTTAACACTCAAATCCTTAGGCAACAATAAAGGCTCCGTAGCTCATGCCCACAATAGTGGACAGTACCACAATTATCCCGGCAAAGGTACCAGTCTTCTTCCAGCCCATGATGCTTCCTATTACGATCAGGTTGGGAAGCGAAAGCGCAGGGCCCGCCAGGAGCATGGTCAGGGCAGGTCCCTGGCCCATGCCTGAGCCGAGCAGACCCTGCAGGATAGGGACCTCGGTCAGGGTGGCGAAGTACATCAGCGCCGAGGCCAGGGCGGCAATAACATTGGCTTGCAGGGAATTTCCACCCACCAGATCGGCAATAAAACGCTCCGGAATCAGGGCTGTTTCCCCGGGACGGCCCAGGAAGAATCCGGCAAACAGCACCCCGGCAAAGAGCAGGGGAAAGATCAGCTTCATGAAGCCCCAGGTGGAATCTACCCACTCACGCAGCTCCCGGCGCTCAAACCAGGATTTGAGCATCAAGCCCAAGATAACAAGTAAACCAGCAGTCACAAACCATTTGGCCTGAAAAATGGTCTGCCACAAAACGGCTGCATCCTGGGCCGGTTTGGCAAAGGCGGCAAAGATGAGAATAAGGACCAGGACCAGCATGTAAAGGCCTTCCTGGGCCAGGGAGCGGCCTTTGCCTTCCTCCTCAGGCAGATGCATCTGCCCGGCCTTCCTTTGTTCGTCTTCCTTTCTGAAGATAAAGTGCATGAGCAGGCCCACAATAGCCGCAAACCCGATAGCACCGATGGCCCTGGCCAGGCCCAGCTGCCAGCCCAGGATCCTGGCGGTGAAGACAATGGCCAGGACATTGATGGCCGGGCCGGAGTAGAGGAAGGCAGTAGCCGGGCCGATCCCGGCTCCCCGGGAATAGATGCCGGCGAAAAGGGGCAGCACAGTGCAGGAGCAAACAGACAAGATAGTCCCGGAAACCGAGGCCACTGAGTAGGACAAAAACTTGTTGGCCTGGGCCCCGAAGTACTTGAGCACCGAAGCCTGGGAGACAAATACCGCAATGGCTCCGGCAATGAAAAAGGCCGGGATCAGGCAGGTCAGCACGTGCTCCCGGGCGTACTCCTGGAGCATCATAAAAGCTTCTAACCCCGCCTGGCGGATAACTTCATGATTCCAGGGGATATAATAGGCAACCAGAAAAAAGGCCACCAGAAGGAGTAATTTGTAGCGTTCTTTGATATTCATCATCTCTCTCCTGACTTTTGTTCAACAGCTATTTGGCAAAATAGCCAATATTTGTGATTTGTCAAGTATGCCTTTAAACCTTTTTTTGGGCCAAAGCGCAAAAAATGAGTTACAATCTCCTTGAAAAAGGTTGACAGCATCAACTATAAGCTTATAATCTTTCATCAGTTGGATCGTGAACTGGCTGAGAGGAGAGACTCATGATTTCACAACTTGGCCGCAACCTTGCGACAATCGCCTGGCATTTTGGCCCGAAAGGGCTCAATGGCGAATGCTGCGATGATCTTTCCATGCCGGAATTTATCGCCCTGGACAAGGTGTCAGCCACCCGGAACTGTTCCGTGCAGGAAGTGGGGCGCAGTCTTGGTTTCAGCAAAAGCGGGGCCACAAGAGTGGTCAACCGACTGGAAAAAAAGGGCTACATCAAAAAGCTAAAATCCCGCCAAGACGGCAGGGTATGCTGCATTGAACCTACGGACAAGGGCCGGGAGATGCTTCGGATGGCAGATCTGCGGTATCAGCAGCAATTTGAAGCGCTTTTATCCAGGTTCCCCTCTGAATCCAGACAGAAAATCAAAGAGGTTTTTTTCCGGGTGGCCGGGGCAGTGAAAGACTAAATTTTTTTGGATAAATGGTTGACGTTGACAACTTTTAAGGGTGTATAATGAACAATCTTCAGACTTCACGGTGAATACCCATTCATTTTTATAAGTACTTAGAATTGTTATACAATAACCTTCTCAATAAAAACTGTGCACGACCGATGCATCAAATTGATAACATACTGATATAATTGGTAAAATAATTTATAAAATAACTAAAGATAAGTCTTGATTTTCCAAAGTTTTTCTGCTATCTTCTTCCCATGAGCCCAACATGCCGGAAAATCGAAAACTTTCTCGTCGGCTCCGAGTACGACCACAAAGGAAGACATATCATAACCGTCTTCTTAAACGCCATGCCCGTGACCCGTTTTGATGCCGACGAAAACGCGGAAAGAAGACAGGCTGCTATTCAGCTCGTTGAACTTGGACTCTGTACCAAAACCATTGCCGGCGAAATCTGTGGCTTCCATCGAAATACCGTCGCCGACCTTTTGAAAACAAAAGAACTTTTAGGCCTGGAGGCGGTGCTCCTCGAAAATCGGGGCAGAAAAGAACCTGTCAAATATATCAATGAGATCCAGGGACATATACGAAAGCTTCAAGAAGAACATCCGGACTGGTCGGATCAAAAAATCGCCAATCAGGCTGGGAAAGATTTGGGCATGGAGGTCTCCAGGAATGCCGTGGCCCGGATACGAATCAAGCATGAACCTCCAAAACCTAAACCGCCCGACAAACAAGAACTCCTGGATATGGCCAAGATTGCCGAGGAGACAGCAAAAGAGCACAGTCCACAGCAGCAGCTCAAACTTCCCTTTAAACTTGATCCCGAACTGAAGCAAAAGCAAGAAGAATTAGCCGAAACAAAATCCCCTGAGGCCAAGACCAAGGCTGAAGAAGAGCTCATAGCCAAGCTCAAGCAGGGAGAACGGCTTCCCTTTGCCGGGGAGCTCATGCACCATCTCTTTCTCCAGGAAATCGGGTTTGAGGAACTTCTCTCCTGTTATCCGTATCAATTCGGGAGCAGGTATCAAGCTCTCGATGCCCTGGGGATGATCTTTCACAGCATCAATCTGGGCTTTCCCTCGATTGAATCCTTAAAACTGGCCAATGCTGGTGACCTGGGCATATTGATCGGTCAGCCCCGTGCACCGGAAAAGAGACCCTGCGAGGACTCCTTGGCCGTCTGGCTTCACAGGAGAAAAGTCCCCAGCTGATAGAAGATGTGGCCCGCAACCTCCTTGAAAAAGATCGAATCGACAAGGAAGTCTTTTTTATAGACGGGCACTTCCTGCCCTACTACGGCCTGCACGTCATTGCCAAAGGCTACTATACAGTCCGGCGCATGCCCTTGAAAGGCAATGAGATTTATGCGGTCACCGATTTACAGGGCAGGCCCTTGTTCTTTCTCACCGAATCCTGTGAGATCGATTTCAGGCCCATGATTGCCCGCAGCGCCGAGATGCTCATCGACCTGGGAATTGAGCGCCCCATCCTGGTCTTTGACCGGGGCGGGTATGGGGTTCATTTTTTCAACGAGCTGGATCAGCAGGCTGATTTCGTCACCTGGGCCAAACACCTTCCTGAAAAGGCAATGACTGAATTGCCCGGCTTTATCCCCATGTGTATTGCAGAAGAAGAAATTGAGATTGCTGAAACGTCTCGAACCATTCGAGAGACGACTCAAACCGCCAAAAACGATGGCCGGAACGAGCCAAGTTCCATGCAGGTGCGCCTGGTGGCCATCAAATTCCAAAAATCAGGCAAGTATATGGGGATATACACCAACAACACAGAGAAACCGGTCCACGAGATTGCCTATTATATGCTTCAGCGTTGGGGGAAATCCGAAAACTTCTTTAAGGAGTCCCTGGCTTGGTTCAACCTGGATTATCATCCGGGCTATGATCTCAAAGAGCTTGAAGAGCAGCCCTTGGTGGACAATCCAGACATTGCCCTGATTCGAAAAGGGATCAAAGCCCTCAAAAACGATATCAAAGAGCTGCAAAAGGAGATCGATCTCCGTAAGTATAAACTCGGCAACCGCCAGGACAAACGGATCGAAAAAAAGCTCACCAAGCTTGAGCAGGAGAAGGCGGAAAAAGAAACCGAGCTTCAGCGCTTTGAAGATAAGCTCAGTCAACTCCCGGATAAGATCTCAATCCTGGAGCTGCTCAAGGGAAGACCCATGAACCGCTGCGATCTGGAAAAGAAAAAGCTCTATGATCTCATGCAGTGTCTGGCCTTCCATTCCCGGGAACGGTTGGTGGAGATCTTTCGGGACTGCTATGATGATCCCAGGGACATCAAACAAATACTGGGGATGATCACTCGAAGATCCGGTCTTATCAAACTCATCGGCGACACCTTGGTCGTGATCATAGATGGAATCGATAACACCAAGTATCGCAAAGCAGCCGACAAGCTCTGCCACAAGCTCAATGAACAAGAGATCACTCTTGTCGGCCGCCTGAAAGTGAAGTTGTCATTTCATCTCAATAAGATACGAAATAAAATATTTGTGCCAATAGAGCGTGCATGATTCTTAATGCACAAAAAAGTCATTTACCGGGATCTCTGAATCTTTTTACTTCGCTGAAATATTTTGCAGTCATTACCGCTGAGCTGACAGTCCTTTTTATCGGAATCAGCGCAATTGTGGCCCTGATTTTAATGTATATTCCCCGTGACCGCCTCCGGCAGTGGCTTTCCAGGCGAGGCATTTTCGGCAATTTCCTTGCCGGCATTGTCGGGGCATTGACCCCTTTTTGTGCCTGTTCCACAATTCCCATGACCCTTGGCTTTCTCAACGCCGGGGCGCCTTTTGGTCCGGTCATGACATTTGTGATCGCATCCCCGCTGCTCAACCCCATTATTATCGGAATGGTTGCGGTTCTCATGGGCTTAAAAGCCTGCCTGATCTATTTTGCGGTTACTTTTGCAGGCGCCATCTGCTTTGGAATCGTTCTGGAGAAGGCCGGAGGCGGCCGGTATGTAAAAAACGTCCGGGTAAAAGGGGGGTGCTGTGACAGCGGAGAGCCGGAAATTCCGGCGGCTTTTCCGGATAAGCTGAAAAGCACTTTTGCTTCTGCCTGGACCGATTTCCGGGGGGTGCTGATCTATCTCCTGGTCGGCGTGGGGATCGGGGCTGTGATTTACGGATATATTCCACAGGAATGGATCGTGACAGCGGCCGGGCCCGACAATCCGCTGGCCATACCGATTGCCGCGGTCATCGGGGTCCCCTTGTACATCCGGGCCGAATCGGCCATTCCCATCGGTCTGGCTCTGGCTGAAAAAGGCATGAGCATGGGGGCGGTGATTGCACTGATCATCGGCGGCGCGGGTATGGCGATTCCGGAGATGACCATGCTGGCCGGTATATTTAAAAAACGGCTGGTGGCTTCATTCGTGTTTGTTGTTTTTACAACCGCGGTGATCGGCGGATACGCATTTAACATGATACTGTAACCTATATCAGGTGTAAACCTGTCAAAAACAAGGAGGATAGTTATGGCTGAAGAAAAGAAAAAAGGGTTACTGCAGAAAATTTTCGGAAGTAAACCCAGCTGCTGCAGTATCGAGCTCGAGGACGCAGAGCAGGAAAATGATCAACCTGAATCAAGGGAAAAAGAAGACAAAGAAAAACAGGATGAGAGCAGAGGAGGATGCTGCTCCACAGGCAATTAATCCAGCTTAAATTCAATGCCAGCAACTTCTCAGAAGTTTACGTGGTTCCCTTGGTGGTACGTATCCGGGGAACCACGTGAAACTTATTAATCCCGGTTGATGATCAGAACCGGTGTCTTTGCATGTTTAAAAATTTGGTGGCGTTGTCAATTGGAGACGCTAGTAGAATATTGCCCTCCAAAACATTATCCAGCATCTCCATTATTGTTTTCATCTGTTTTTTTTTGAGACATTACATGATCGGGGCTTTTTCCGGTTCCTGTGGAAACCAGTTTTTGGTTCGCAGACAGAACCGCACCAGGGCCAGCATAATCGGCACTTCGATCAACACCCCCACTACGGTTGCCAGCGCAGCCCCGGATCCGGTGCCGTAGAGCGTAAGCGCAACGGCAATGGCCACCTCAAAATGGTTGGAAGCGCCGATCTGAGAGGTGGGTGCCGCGTCTTCATACGATATCCCCAGCGGCCTGCAGGCCAGATAGGCAATGCCGAATATGAAAAAAGTCTGGATGATCAGAGGAATGGCGATCATCACGATCACCTGGGGCTGCCGAATGATGACTTCTCCCTGCAGCATGAACAGGGCGACCAACGTCACCAGCAGAGCGATCTGGGAAACGCTGCCCCAGGCTTTAATGTATACTTTTTCAAACCAGTCCATCCCTTTTCGCTGGATCAAGAGTTTCCTGGTGAAATAGCCGGCCACCAGCGGAACGCCCACATAAACCCCCACGGTCAGGGCCAGCGTGACAAGGGGGATGGGCATGGCCACGCCCAGAAGCAGATTCCCCAGCGGCGCATACAGAACAAGCATGCTCAGTGAATTGATGGCCACCATGACCAGGGTATGGCCCATGTTCCCGCCAGAGAGGTAGCTCCATACAAAAACCATGGCGGTACAGGGTGCGATTCCCAGCAGAATCATGCCGGCCGTGTACTCCGCCCCCATCTCCGGGGTGATGAAAGGCGCCCATATCTGGGTCATGAACAGCCATGCGAAAAACGTCATGGTAAAGGGCTTGATGCCCCAGTTGACAATCAGGGTGGTCAATACGGGTTTCGGGGCTTTTACCGCCTCCACCACCTGCTTGAAATCGATCTGAATCATAATGGGATAGATCATCAGAAACAGCAGGATTCCGATGGGCATATTGACCTGCTGGATGGAAAGCGAATCGATAAAGTTGGCCATGGCAGGAAACCCGTACCCGATCAGGATTCCGGCGGCCATGCATAGCGCCACCCACAGGGTGAGATATCTTTCCCACAGCCCCATAACTTTTTCGTTCTTTTCACTCATTGGTCCGTATCTCCTTATATCAAGTGTCCCGGTTATAAATGCATACGTACTTGGAAATCATCTTGTTTGTAACAGTGACGGTCTCAGTCCTGTTTTTCCGACATTGGAACGGCCAGAACGGGAATCGGACTGCGCCGCAAAACCCCCCTTGCAGTGGATCCCATTATGGCATCGGTCAATCCATGTCCTCCGGTGGTCCCCAGGACGATAATATCACACGTATTCTCAGTTGCCGCAGCAACGATTTCCTCTATAGGGGATCCCCGGCGCACGAGGATCTCATCGGCAACATATTCGCATTCAGGGGTATCGGCCTGGACATTATCACAAAAGGACTGCATGCGCTGCTTTGTCTGTTCAATGGCTTCGGTTTCATTTCTTTTTTTCATCTTTTCCCATTCTTCGGTGGTAAAATACATCTGGATGTTCGGCGCCAGGGCGGCGACATCTTCAATAACGTTGAGCGCCAGCAATTTCGCGTCGTGCTTACGGGCCAGGGCCATTGCCCAGTCAATTGAAATGCGGGAATTTTCGGAAAAGTCTGTTGCGTACAAAATTTTCTCAATTTTTGGAATCATTGTATGACCTCCGGTGTTTTTGGTTGAACCGTATATTCACGCTCATTATCAATGTGATTTGATGTTTGCCGCTGTTTCCGAGCCCTGCATAACTCATCTGCCGGACAGGACAGGATGGTTTCAAGTGTCTCTTTATCCTGCAAAATGATCTGAGAGCCGGAAACTGACGATTTTACCCAGTCTAAAAGTACCCCCGGAAAATCTTCGGATAACCTGTAATACACCCATCGGGAGTCCTTGCGGTTTTCAACCAGCCCGGCATTCTGCAAGATGCTCATGTGCCTGGAAACCGTCGGCGTTGACACCTGCAAAAGCTCGGTGATCTGGCAGACGCAAAGCTCGCTGTGTGTGCTCAGCGCCATGACCACTCGAAGACGGTTGCCGTCAGCAAGGGCCTTGATCTGTTTGAGTGTTTTTTCCATTTGGTGAATCCCTGATCATTTTCAATTATACGATTAGCTAAAAAACTAAATTATAATACAAATCCATGCCTGGCATGTCAAGAAAAAATTCCATGTCTCAACCCTGCCTGGAACTTTAGTCGGCGGAAAGAACTTCCAAAAAAATCTTGACAATGCACTCCTCATAATTTAGATATTTTGCTAATCAAGCAATTTGCGACATCCATGACAATTTCAAAAGTTGAACTGGAGGGACATCATGTATCTAACGGCAATGACCCATCGTGACGAACTTTTCGACTTGACATTACGGTGGATGAACGATGATTTCGACCCCGGTGACGAGGAAAAGTTAACAAAAATATTCGTTTATGAAAGCGGAATTTCCGCCATTGTCATAGAACGTATCCTTCAGTTTCTGAAAAAGTTTTTTGGTACCCCTCTGCACACGGAAAGGATACGGTCCAAACATAAACTGCGTGAAAAAATTTTCTTGACATGATCGGCACGGCTATTTCAGGGGCTGAGAAAACTGCTCCTCAACTCTGTACCGATGGCAGGGACCGCTATTCCAGGTACAGAATGGATAGAGCCTGCCGTCCGGGCTCGCGTAATGGATGACGCAGTGCTGCACCCGGTCCAGCTCAAAATTGTATTTGTCCTGGAAATGCATGGCCGCTAAGAGGAGGACGTCGAAGCGGTCACCGATCATATGGTAGACATGTCCTTTGTGCTCCTTCCGGGTCGGCTCTGCTTCCAGGAACTTGTTGACGAAGTCGATAATCTGATCGAAGGTCAGCCCTTCCGGTGCTTGATCCGGGTAAAAGTACTTTTTGAGCTTGCGCATGACCTGAACCTTGGTCAGCTTTTTCCTCCAGGAATGGCTTTCCACCGCCTCGGCTTCCTTGTTCAGGTCATGCATGGCTGCTTCGATATCCAGAAATCTGGAAACCGGAACGGCTGTTTTGTTCTGTTTGTCCACCACGAGATAGCTTGCGGCTCCGCAATGGGCATGGCAGCTAAAGTAGACCTTGGGCTTGCCGGTGATCGCCTCGAACAGGCGACTGATCGGTGAAATAATGGAAAAGGGTTACCAATCGCGGTACATATCAAGAATGCCCGTCTGCTCTTGCAGGTCGCGAGCCATGTCGGCCATGGTGTAACGCATTTCCAATCGCTTGGACTGATCGATACGCCCGGTGATGGAAACCGGCTGGAAGCTGATGGCGGTGACGGCGTCCGTGTTTTTCACGGCGAACTGGAGGATCTCCCCGATCTGATCATCGTTGAGTCCCCGGACAATCGTAGGAACCAGAGTGACCATGATTCCCACCTGTTTCAGATTCTCAATGGCCTGCATTTTCTTCTCGAACAAGGGCCGTCCTCTGGAGTGCTCGTAGACCTCATCCCGCATTCCGTCGAACTGAAGATAGACGACATCGAGGCCGGCCTCGGCGGCCTGCTGGGCAAACTCCGGTTTTTGAGCGAAGAGGAGACCGTTGCTCGCGGCCTGGACATCGAGCACCCCTTTGTCTTTGGCCATGCGGACGGCTTCCAGGAAATCCTTGTGCACAGTCGGTTCCCCACCGGCATACTGGATGCTCAGGGGAGGATAGGGCCGGAGAGAAATTACCTTATCCAGCATGGAATTGAGCTGCTCTGAGAGAAAGATCGAAAACCCTGCCGCTGGCGTTGGCATTGGCAAAGCATATAGGGCAGTTCAGATTGCAGCGGTTGGTCAGGTCTATATTGACCAGGCAAGGCGTGGATTGATGCCGGGTGCACAAGCCGCAATCGTGGGGGCAGTTGTCTGTGGATTGGGTGAACGGGGTCTGTACTCCACTGGGAAGCTCGAAATGGGTGCGGCGTCTTTTGAGGAAAAACTTCTCATCACTGGAAATAAGCTCGTTATAGCTTCCGTGTTCTGGACAGGTCTTGGCCATCCAAACTTTGCTGTGTTCCTCATAAAGAGTGGCCTCCAAAACGGCGTCGCATTCTGGACACATGCTCTGTGTTTGGCAAGGAAGTTCCCATGACGTCTTCTGTTCGGTTGGTCCCTTTTTGAGACTTCTTTCAAAAAGCATGATAATTCTCCTTACTTTTTGCCTTATTGGTGACAGAGACGGCCCATTTATGAGTTCACAAACATGTGGTGTTTCTCCATCCTGAACTGCCCCTCTGGATCATAAGTGAAAATGGTGTCCAGGTCATGCTGTGCTTGCATGGCGCCTCCAGCTATTGCATAATTAGCCAAAAGACTAATCAATTGTATGACAGGCTCTCATATTTGTCAAGGATGCTGGGTCTGCTCACAAGGTGATTTTGTTCTCAGGTGTTAGGTGCCTGGAGTGTTCAGGTTTCAGCTTTGCCTCTGGCGGCGGCCGCCAGTTTGATCCAGAGTGAAACTGACCAAGAAGGCTGGCCATCTTCAAGGTAAGTCTGCTCATGTCGTTTTGTGTGATGGGCTGATCACCGATCTACCTGGACAGAAAATATACATGAAAAACAAAAGAACGTGTAACAATTGTACACAAGCTGTATGCAAAAAAAACAACCAATCGCAGTTACTCGCAAATATTGTGCATATTTTTTAAAATCAATACCAGCGATTCCTTTTAAGCTCACATGGTTCCCCGGATACGTATCCGGGGAACCATGTAAAACTTATTAATCCCGGTTGATGATCAGAACCGGCACCTTTGCATGGTGGACAACGTGGGAAGCAACTGATCCAAGCAACATTGAACCAATATTGCTCCTGCCATGCGATCCAAGAACGATTGCCGACACATCTTCTTCCTCGGCTACTTCCACAATCCTCGTGTGTGGATCTCCTTTTTCCACCCGCACCTTGACCTCTATTCCGGCTTCCCGGAGTTCGGTTTCAATGGGCTCCATTTCCCTCTTGGCTTCGTCTTGCAGCCATTGCGTGGTCTGCTTTAAAAATTCAGCTACTTCCAGACCCGCCCAAGCCACTCCTTGTGAAATGTTCTCCACCTTTCGCTGATCAATGACCCGAAGAACAATGACCTGCTGTGTGCCTGCCTCCTTCATTTTTTTTATGTGAGGGAGCACTTTTTTAGATACATCCGAAAAATCAGTTGGATATAAAATCTTTTCAAACATATGTTCCTCCTGTTGCTAGGACATAGAAAAAGGATTGTGACAGTATACGGTATTTCTCCACTATATAGGTAGCTATATGGGTAGCCCCAGCCAGGCGAACACGCCGCACATCTTCAGCCCCATGTAGAACATGACGATGATAAAGAGATACTTGAGCTGCTTGGCTGGTATGAGATGGGCAGACCTGGCCCCGACAAAGGCCATGGGAATGCTGCACCCGGCCAGGAGTATCCACTGCAGCCAGTTTACATACCCGGTGGAGTACGGCGGAAGCCCCTGCACTCCAAGACCGTTGAGCATATAGGCCAGGACTCCGCCAATGGCGGCAAACATCATCAAGGCAGTGGACGTGCCCACAGCCTGGTGCATTCTGAACTTCAAAATCACCACCATGACCGGGATCATGAGCACACCGCCGCCGATGCCGATCAGCCCGGATACTATGCCCAGAATAATTCCCCAGAAAACATAGGCCAGAATATTTTCCGAGGGTTGTTCGTCAACTTTAGGCGGTTTGGCGGTCAGCATCCGGATGGCGCCCACAATGATTGCAACCCCAAACAGCTTGGTCAGAACTGCCGCGGAAATATTCGAGGCAAAGAAGCCGCCTAAAAAAGCGCCAAAAGCAGCAATAACCCCGAGTATCACGCCCTGTTTCCAGAGCACTGCACCCTTGGTGTGATGGGTCAGGGCCCCACTTAAGGCTGTGGGCAGGACAACCAGCAGGTTGGTTCCAAAGGCAATGCGGATGGCTATTGTCGGATCCACCCCCATGGATTTAAGCACCCAAAACTGGACCGGGACCATGATAAAACATCCACCGACGCCTAGCAAACCGGCGGCAAAACCGACTCCCACTCCGGTTATGAGCAAGACAATGATGTGCATGGTTTGAATTTCCATCTCTCAACGACCTCCTTTTTCCGCAGTTTTGATTTTTTGAAACAAATTATCAGAGGCGATTAAAGATGCTATAACTTCTTCAGCTTCGCCTCTATAGTTTTCCCAAACATTGATTCCATGTTTATTGAGCCATTCTTTGCACTGTCGTTGTATCCCTCCGCAGACCAGAATATCTATATCTGATTCAGCTATCTGCTGGGCCAACCCCATGGGATGCTCAAAGGAAGATTGCCCCAAACGCCATATGTACGTCTTGCAAATCCTCTGATCGTGGACTTCATAGACTGCAACAGTTGCAGAACTCCCAAAGTGTGGCGATACTCTTGAACCAAACAGAGGAACACCCAGGATCATAGTCGCTCCCCAGACAAATAGGATTTTCAAAGCCTTTCCAGCCGCGAGGCTGTGCACAGCTTTTGACTGTACATGGAGACTCTGTTTTGATGGCTACCTGTTGCGAAGCAAACCCAATGCCATAAAGGCAACAGTATCTTACTCGTTGCATTTAGCCAGATATATCAGTGAGTTAGAGAGTCAGCAGGTAATGACGCGGGGTAAAAAGAGGAAGGGAGATGTTTCAAATCATGAAACTGTTTCAGGGGTGTTTCAGGTCAGCTTAGCTCCGGCAAATCTGACACGTTTTTTGGGCCACACCACCCGCCTTTCGCATAGAAGCACAAATTTCCAGGAGGTACTTAAGTTGAGTTTCAGTGTGGCGCTGTAATGTTGTGTGTACCACAAGTATAGGTTGACAATGAGAACGTAACATGTTACAAACTCAAAAAATAAGGACAGGAGGAAGAAATGGGTACGCATGTAAAGGAAAGAATGAAGGAATATAGGGAGCGCCTAAGGAAGTCTGGTTTGAGGCCAGTACAAATTTGGGGTCCTGATACCAAGGCTCCAGGTTTTGCTGAGGAAGTACGAAGGCAATCGTTGCTTGTTTCCCAAAGTACTGATGAAAACGAGATTATGGACTGGGTTGAGCAGTCAGCCGACTTTGATGGGTGGACATGGGAGGATTAAAAAGGGGAGACATCGTTTTGGCTGTTGCCCCTGGTGCATATGGGAAACCTCGTCCTGCTGTTGTTGTACAGACGGATTTTGCTAATGAGACGCACAAAAGCATAGTCGTGTGTCCCATGACCAGTTATATCCAGGAAGCCCCTCTTTTTAGGCTTGATGTTCGACCTTCGAAGGAAACCGGATTAAACAAGAAAAGCCAAATTATGGTGGATAAGATTATCGCATTGCCCAGAGAAAAAATTGCACATGTTGTTGGAAAGTTAGATGAAGAAGGTGTCGTGAGCCTTAATCGGTCATTGGTTTTCTGGTTGGGGCTGGGATAAAAAGACGTGTAGGTAAAAACTGGCAGAGTATAGCATATTTTGCTTTGTAACTGATTGAAATTTATGAAACGTGATTGGCTGTACCAAGAATTTTCAGTCTTTTCATCCGCCGCCAGAGGGTGCTGCGACTGATGCCCAGAGCCTTGGCTGCCTGTTCCCGGTTGTGCCGGCAGTGCTCAAGCACGGCTTGAATCCTTTCCGCCTCTTCCTGGTCCTGGGCAGACAACTCAGACCGCTGGGAAAAGCCGCCCTGAACAATCTCATTGGGCAGATGCTCCAGTTCAATATATGCTCCTTTGCAGGCAATAAAGGCAAACTCTATGGCGTTTCGCAGTTCTCTGATATTGCCTGGAAAAGAATACGAAACCAAGGCATTGAGAGCCTGGGGGCTTATGCCCTGAATCTTTCTTCCCTGCTGGAGGTTAATCTGGGCAATAAATTTCTCCACCAACACGGGAATATCCTCTTTTCGTTCCTGCAATGGAGGAAGGTCCAGGGTAACCACATTGAGTCGATAATACAGATCCTCTCTGAAATCACCCTGAGCCACAAGGTCCTTGAGCTGGAGGTTGGCCGCGGCAATGATCCGAAAATCGGATTTCACGCTTTGGGTCCCGCCGACCGGAGTAAATTCATGGCTTTCCAGAACCCGCAACAGGTCGGATTGAAAGGCATACGAGGTGGTGCCAATCTCGTCCAAAAACAAAGTCCCCTGATCAGCGGCCAAAAAGTACCCGGATTTGTTCCGCACCGCCCCGGTAAAGGCCCCCTTGACGTGCCCGAAAAGCTCGGCTTCCAAAAGGCTTTCCGGCAGGGCGGCACAATTCACGGCGATAAATGGCCCTTTGGCCCGGGGGCTCAAATTGTGGATGGCCCGGGCCACAAGCTCTTTTCCCGTACCAGTCGGTCCCTGGATCAGCACAGAGCTGCCGCTTTCAGCCACATCCGGCAAAAATGAAAGAATGGCCTGCATCTTGGGATGCTTGCCGACAATGTCCTCCCTCACATACTGTTTGTTCAGTTCCCGCCGCAGTTCTTCCAAATCGGAAAGGTCCCTGAAGGTTTCTACTCCGCCAATGATTTCATCTTCCTGATTGCGCAGGATATTGGTACTCAGGCTGATCGGCTTCTGCTCGCCTTGCTTGGTGATGATCTGGGCCGGAAGATTTATCTGCGGGGTTTCAGAAGACAGCGTATGTCCCAGAGCACAGTGATGTTCACAAATATCGGCTCGAAAAATATCAAAGCAATATTGCCCGATGGCCTCCTGCTGGGTAAAGCCGGTAATATTCTCTGCGGCCCGATTAAATGACGTAATCCGCTTCTGGGTGTCTATGGTGAACACGCCGTCGCTGATGCTCTCCAAAATCGTGCAACACGGGGTCGGCACCACCGAGGCGATGTCACAGAAAAAGGTACCATTCTCCGGCCGGGTTGCGCTTCGATTGTTCTTTTTCATGATCCGAATACTTTGTTAGATCATAAGTGAGGATGGTGTCCAGGTCACACGTTGCTTGCATGATACCTACATTTATTGCATAATTAGCCAATCGGCGAATGATGAATATGACATGTTCTCATACTTGTCAAGGATGTTGCGGCTGCATGTGATGGCATGATCACCGATCTGCCTGGATAGAAAATATACAGAATAAACATAGGGGCGTTTAATAATTGCACACCGACTGGATGCCTGAAAAGAGCAATAAAGGACAGTTGCCTGTAAATATTGTGCATATTTTTAAAAAAAAATCAACTGGCATCTTTTTTGCTTTATTGATTTGGGCATTACATCCTTGCTCAGGATGCTCGTATGCTTGATCCACTTGCTTTGGCATGGTCTCTTTCCTGCTTCCCTTGTCGGAGGTTTCTTTGACCAGTGCTAAAATTGAATATGAGGTCATGAGTGTCAGGCTGGCTTGACAGCCAATAAAATTTGGTTATTGTGCCAAATAACACACAAACAAAGGGGTTCATCATGAATTGTCAGCTGCCTTGTAAGTTTTTTCTGGTTCTTGCCTTGCCGTTGCTGGCCGCACTCCTTTTGGCCGGCTGCGGCTCGGAAGCCGAATCCAGTGAGGATAAATCCAAAAAATCCCCGCTTGTGGAAGTGGTCAGCGCCAGCCAGGGAAAAATTTCCAAGGATATCGATATCACAGGGAAAATCGTGGCCACGCGGGATATCAAAATCCAGGCCACCGTGGAAGGTCCTGTGGGTTTTTCCCCCTGGCGGGAAGGCGATCCGGTGGAAAAAGGGGAAAAACTCATTGAGATTGACCGGCCATTGTACCGCGCCGAGCTCAAAGAGGCAGAAGCAACCCTGGCAGTGGCTGAATCAAAGCTGGCCGACTTCAAAGCCGGGACCCGGCCGGAAGAGATTGCTCAGACTGAGCAAAACGTCGAGTATCTGCAGGAGTGTGCTGATTTTGCCCGCAAAAACCTGGAGCGGGTCCGGGAACTGGCCGAAAAGGGCGGAGTCAGCGGGGAAGAGCTTGAAAAGGCCCGGGTGTCCTTTATCGAGTGTCACACCAATCTGGTTTCGGCCCGGGAGAAACTCTCCATGCTCAAAACCGGACCCACCCAAACCGAAATACAGGTCCAGGAAGCCGAAGTAGAAAAAGCCCGGGCCACACTGGACAAAGCCCGGGCAAAACTGTCCGAGACCCGGATTCAGGCCCCTTTTGACGGAATCATCACCAAGGTTTACGTGCAGCCCGGAGATTTGGCCACGCCCCAGGCCCCCCTTCTGGAAATGCTGGATCCCGCCTCCCTGGTCGTGCGATTTTCCGTCTCGGAAACCCTTATACCCGACATCAAACCGGGCATGCAAGCCACGGTCCGGCTGGATGCCTATTCCAGCCGGGATTTTCAGGAACCCTGTTACAACCAGGGTTGTGAAGTAAAAATTGCCCGGATATATCCGGAACTAAACCCCGATTCCGGAACGGTGCCGGTGGAGGCGGAATTAACCGCACCGCATAACCTCATGCCCGGCATGTTTGCCCGGATCTCACTGCCGGTGCAAACCGAACTTGAAGCGGTCCTCATTCCCGCAAACGCCCTTTTGAGCACCTCCGGCGACCGGGAGGCGGTCTTTGTGGTCAGCGACGGCAAAGCGGAGCGGCGGGAAATCCGCATCGGGCTTGAGCAGGGCAGCCGGGTTCAGGTGCTCGAAGGACTCAAACCCGGTGAAAAGGTGGTTGTGGCCGGAATGAACAGCATTACCGACGGCACGGCTGTACGCACTGAAGAAGCCAAGACATCAGAGCAGAAACAGGAGCAGGATAACTAAGCTATGAAACTTACGGCAACCACACTCAAGCGGCCCGTAGCCGCAACCGTTTTGACCATAGCCATTCTGATCACCGGCCTGTTCAGCCTGACCCGGCTCGAAGTGGACTATCTGCCCGAAGTCAACTATCCCACTGTCAAGGTCCACATCTGGTGGCAGGGGGCCACACCGGAAGAAATCGAGACGGAGATCGCCGAGCCCATCGAGGAAGTGCTGGCCACGGTGGATAATCTCGACTACCTGGATTCCTCCAGCATCGAAGGGATGTATAACCTCGCTGTGAATTTCGATTACGGTGTGGATGTGGATGTGGCCTACCAGGACGTGATTGCTGCCATGGGCCGCGTCTCCAAGGAACTCCCCAAGTCCATGGATCCGCCGGTGATTATCAAGGCCGATCCCTCACAGCTCCCGGTCATGCAGGTTGCAGTATCCTCGGAGCGACACGATCTGGTCTGGCTCCGGGAATGGGCGGACAACTGGCTTTCCGACCGTTTGATCACCGTACCGGGTACGGCCGGAGTGGAGATCGTCGGCGGCCTGGAGCGGGAGATCCGCGTTCACCTGGATCCGCAGCGCATGTCCAATTTGGGGCTCTCTCCCTCACAGGTGGCGGATGCGCTTTCCAAGGGCAACCGCCAGACATTTGCCGGCCGGGTCACGGTTGAAAACCGCGAGATCATTGCCCGGACCATGGGAGAATTCGAGAGCATAGAAGAAATAAGTAACCTGGCCCTATCCAATAGCGAGAATGGGGGCAAGGTTTATCTCAAAGACGTGGCCAGTGTAGAGGATTCCCACGAGGATATGCGGATCAATACCCGGTTTAATGGCAATCCGGCCATTTATCTCAGCGTGCTCAAGCAGTCCACAGCCAATACCGTGACCGTGGCCGCCGCGGTGCAGGATAGAATGGAAGAGCTGGAAGCATCCATTCCCCAAGGAATGAGCATAGGATATTTGGAAAACCAGGGCGAGTATGTGCTGGGGGCGATTCATAGCGTGGAAACCTCGGCCTTTTTGGCGGGCATTCTGGTCGTTTTGGTGGTCTACCTGTTTCTCGGCCGCTGGCGGCAGGTGGCGGTCATGATGGTCGCCCTGCCGGTAACCTTGCTGGCCAATTTTTTCCTAATGAAAACAGCCGGGTTTTCCATCAACATTTTTTCCCTGGGCGGGCTGGTGGTGGCCCTGGGCGTGATCCTGGACAATTCAATAGTGGTTCTGGAAAACATCACCCGATTAAAGGGCGAGGGCCGTGAAAACTATGCCCTTGAAGGGACCCGGGAGGTGGGCTCGGCCATCGTGGCCGCCACCCTCACCTTTCTGGCCATCTTTCTGCCCTTTCTGTTCGTGCCCGGCCTGGCGGCGCTGTTGTTCAAGGAATTGGTGCTGGTTGTGGCCGGGATCGTCATCATTTCCCTGGTCGTGGGCCTGACAGTGACTCCCCTGCTCACCCAGTATCTCCTCCGGCACGAAAAACAAGGACAGGGTTCAAAGGTCGCCCGGGGATTCGATGCCGTACTCTCGGCGCTGACCCGAACATACGCCCAGCTTCTGCAACATTGCCTGCGGGGCCGGTGGATAGTTATCGGTTCGGCGCTTATCTTATTTGCCGGCGGACTGCTGCTGGCAGGGAGCGTTGGCAGTGAGTTCCTGCCGAGCGTAGACGACGGAAGGGTTGTGGTTAAGGTCAAAATGCCCACCGGCACCGCGGTTGAAGAGGTTGACCGCATCCTGAAAGAACTTGAGAAAAAGATTGATGACGAACCCGCGATTGAAAGCATCCTCGCACTGGCGGGCGGCAAAGAGAGGGGGTTGTATATCTACGAAGTCGCCAACGAAGGTGCACTGAAGATCCAGCTCGTGCCCAAGGCCGAACGTGAGGTGTCGACTCAGCAGTTCATGGCCGGCATTAAACCGATGGTCAACCAAGTGTCTGCGCCGGGCGGCAAGGTGCTGGTCATACAAAGGAAGGTCAAGGGCATCCGGCAAGTCGGGGAGCAGGAGGTGGAGGTCAAGATCCAGGGCCCGGAGACCGAGCCGATCTTTGATTTTGCCAAAACAGTGGCCAACAGGCTGGAGGACGTTTCCGGCCTGGACAATATCAATATCTCCATGGATATGACCAAGCCGGAATACCGGGTGCATATTGACCGGGCCAGGGCCTCGGAACTCGGCGTTTCCGTGGATCATGTGGCTGACATGCTCCAGACCCTGGTGCAGGGGCGGATGGCCACCCGGTACCGGGAAGGCATGGAGTACTACAATATCCGGCTCGTGGTCCCGGAAAAACGCCTGGCCGGCAAGGCGGATGTAGAAAACCTGGTTGTGGCGAAAAAAAACGGGGAATCCATTTACTTGCGAAATCTGGCCGATGTCCGCCGGGCCTCCGGTCCGGTGGAAATCGTCCGGGAAGACCTGGCCAAACAGGTCATTGTCATGGCTGATTCCTCGCCGGGCACAAGCGTGGGTGAAGCCGTGTCCCGGGCAGAGCAGGCTATGGACACGCTGAGTTCGCCTGACGGAGTGAGCTGGGAAATGGGGGGGCAGGCCCAGATGATGGCCGACAACCTCAAGGCCATGGGGAGCATACTGGGCTTTGCCCTTCTTTTTGCCTATGTGGCCCTGGCCATCCAGTTTGAGTCCTTTCTTCTGCCCATGCTGATCATGGCCAATGTACCCCTGACCCTGACCGGATCGTTTCTGGCCCTTTTCTTAACCTCAACGCCGATCGGGGTGACGGTTTTCATCGGCATGGTGGTCATGATGGGCGGCATCACCTCCCAGGGCGTGGTCCTGCTGACCCTGGCCGAACAGTACCGCACGGAGGGTAGCCCCGCCCGGGAAGCGATCAAAAAGGCGGCCCCGATCCGCCTCCGTCCCATCCTGATGACCCAGCTGACCACGGTTCTAGGCCTGCTTCCCCTGGCCCTGAACCTTGGCGAAGGCGCAGACATGCTTGTGCCCATGGCTATTGCGGTCATGGGGGGGCTGCTGTATTCCCTGCTGCTGACCCTGTTTTTCCTGCCCGCGGCCTATAGCCTGGTCTTGAGCCGGCGGCAGGAAAAAGACGGCGGTCGCTCGGTAACAAACACAGAAGAAACAATCTGAATTCAGGAGTTGCTATGAAATATACCCTAATCACAGTGATCGCATTGGTTCTGGGCGGCTTTGGAACAGCTTACGCTGAAGAAATCACGCTGGAAAAATATATCTCCGGTTTTGATTATGCGGCGCGAAAAGAGATGAAAATCGATAGTCAAACCCTGCTAGAAGGTATAGTAGAAGGAAACATTCAATTCATTGACATACGATTCAGGGAGGAGTTTGAGGCGTGGCGTATGGGATTTGGGACAAACATTCCGCTTAACGAACTTCCGACAAGGCTGGACGAACTTCAAAAAGATAAAACCATTGTCACTGCCTGTCCGCACAAAGACCGCGCCATCATAGCAATGAGTTATTTAAAGACAAAAGGATTCGATGTAAAGTACCTGGTCGACGGCCTGATTGGACTTGCAGAAAACTTGCGGGGAGATGACGCGCAACGTTTTGTTCATTCTTTAACTGCAGAATAGTATCCGGTCTCAAATTTTTCAACAGCAACACCGGAGGAAAAAATCCATGAAAAATTCTTTTTTCATTATTTTTCTGATAATCCTTTTGAGCGGATGCAGCGGGTTTCAAAAAGACTTTGGGCCTGTTTCCCCGGACAGCGGTCAATATGATCGAATTCCGGCGAAACCGGAGGAGTCCAAGGCGCAGCCGTCCGATTTTAAACAAGACCTGACCCTTCCAGAAGCAATCGACCTGGCTTTAGAGCACAACCCCGGCATTCAAGTCCAAAAGTATCAATCTGATTCCAGGCGTGCGGACTGGCTGGAAGCCCGGGGCAAACGGCTGCCGCATCTCAGCGCGGCGGCCTCGGCCAGCCGTTACCTGGACGACCAGCGCCTGATGCCGGCCAGATCCCCCGGAGAGCCCGGGACCTGGAGCGAGGATCAATACGGCACGGACCTGATTCTGGAACTGCCCTTGTTTACCGGCGGACGTTTGGTCAATCGGGCCTCGGCCGCCCGGCTTCTGGCCGAGGCCTCCATGGACAGGCTGGGCCGGACCCGGGAGGAGACGGTATTCAACGTGACCTCCACATTTTACGCCATCCTGGAGCAGCGGCAAGTGATCGATTCCTTCCATTTTTCGCACAAGGCCGTGTCCCGCCAGCAACAAAGGATCCAGGACCTGATCGCCGTGGAAAAAGGGGTCAAGGTGGACCTGCTGCGGGCCAGGGTCCGGCTTTCGGATATTGAACAGCAAATCATAGCCGAAGAAAACCGCCTGGACGCCCTGAACCGGCTTCTGGCCAACCAACTGGGCATGGAAACCGAGCAGAAACGCCTCCCGGTCAAGGGCGAACTCTCATTTGAAGACTCGGATATAGCCGGCCAAGTCTCCTGGCAGGACGTCTATGCCGCGCGGCAGGATTACCAGGCTTTGAGAAACGAAGCACAGGCGGCTGAAAACTCCCTGGCCGCAGCCAGGGGAGAGTACTGGCCTCGTCTGGCCCTGCAGGGCACCTACGGTGGCAGGTGGGCCGAAGGCGATACAGTTTCCCAGCCCGGGGCATCCGAGGAAGAGGACGTAGGCAGTATCGGTCTGCACCTGGAAATGCCCCTGTTTACCGGAGGCGAGATTGCCGCCAGAACCGCCGGTGCGCGGGCGGATCAGGCCGCCGTGCAGGAGAGGCTCAGGGAACTCAAGCTGCAAATCCGCCTGGATGTGCAAAATGCACGGGATGCCGTTATTGCGGACAAAAAACGGGTCCAGACCACGCAGGCGGCCATTGAGGAAGCCAAGGAAGCCCTGGATATCGAACAATCCAAGTACAACCTGGGCAAGGGCACCATTGTCGATGTCCTGGATGCCCAGGATGCCCTGCTCCGGGCCCAGACAAATCTCGCCCGGGCCCTGGCCGCATACAACACCGATCTGGCCCGGCTGGAGCTGGCCCGGGGAAAGACCTCGTATTAAAAGTATTTCAGATTTGCCGGAGGCAAAGCTGAACAAGGAGTAAAACACCATGCGGCGTATGCTTCGGATCGGACTGGTGCTGCTCGTTGCTATCGTGCTCATCGGCGGCGGTGTGATTTTGGTCCAGCAGAAGAAAAAAGAATTGAGCCAGGTCGGCACATACGGGGGAAAGCCCCGGCCGGTCACTGTGGTCAAGGCAGAAAAAGGCGAGCTGAACATTGAAAATGAGTACCTGGCGGTGGTGGAACCTTTTGAAGAGGCCCGGATTTCGGCCCGGGTGACCGCACAGGCCAAACGGATTCTTGTGGATGAAGGCGACTGGGTGGAAACCGGGAGTATGCTGGCTGAGCTCGACGCAGAGGAGCTAGAACACCGCATTGCATCGGCTGAGGCCAGCATTGAGCAGACCAAAGCAGACTTAAGCTCCAGCCAAGCCACAGTCCAGGCCCTGGAAACCACCCATGCGTACTGGCAGGCGGAAAAAAAGCGGGACCGCTCCCTGGCGGACAAAGGCGCGATTTCCCGGGCCCAGGCAGAAAAAACCATGGAGAAGGCCGCAGATGTCAGGGGCAAACTGGCTGCTGCCCGCCAGAAGTCCCGAGCCCTCCAGAAACAGATCGTTGCCCGGCAGCAGCAAAAGGCGGAACTTTCCACCCGGCTCGGCTACTACACCCTGACCAGTCCCTTTTCCGGCCGGGTCAGCCAGCGCAAGGTCGATGCTGGAGATCTGGCCGCGCCCGGCCAGGCACTGTTTGTCATCCAGAACCAGAACCGGCTAAAGATCACTTTTGACGTGCCCCAGAAAGACCTGCCTGAAGTGAACAAGACAAAGACAGTGACTTTTTCCGCCGGCGGGCAGACCCGAAGCGCGCGGATTTCGCTGATGCATCCGGCCCTGGACAAGGCCAAAATGATGCGGGCCGAGGCCTGGCCGGAACCTGATATCGCAGCCGGCCTGACCCCGGGGGCTTATCTTCCGGTAACCGTTCTCATAAAAAAGCTGGAAAACGTGATCCTGGTTCCGGAATCCACTCTGATTGCAGGGCCTGAAGGAAAAGGCCATGTCTTTGCAGTCACCGACGGCAGCCTGCAGGCAAAATCCGTGGAGGTGCTGGGTAGCTCCGGGGACAGGGCGGCGATCAAGGGGATCGATACCGGCACCCGGCTGGTTGAAAACACCTACCTTGGCTGGGCCACCCTTTCATCCGGACAGAAGGTGGAGACCGTGCAATGAATCCCGCCCGTGCAGCCCTGAATCATCCATACGCTGTTGCCGCGGCGGTCCTCTTGGTGGCGGCCATGGGCATCATCGGGTATCTGCGCACGCCATCGGAGCTGTTCCCGGATACGTTCCCGCCCCAGGTGGTGGTGGTCACCGTGCAGCCCGGAGCCGCGGCCGATGATGTCAGCGACAAGATCACCGAGGTCATTGAAAAAGAGATCAATACGCTGGGCGGCCTGGAAAACATCCGCAGCACCAGCCGGGACCAGGTTTCGTCGGTTATGGCCGAATTCTCCTACGCCAAGGACCCGGGCCAGGCCGTCCTGGAGGTGCAAAACGCCATGGCCCGCATCCGGGCCGATCTGCCGGAAAATGCACAGGAGCCGAAGCTCTATCGTTTAAGCGATGCCACTGCCAGGCCACTGCTCACCCTGGCCCTGCGCCCTGGGGAGAACAGCCGGCGCGACCTGGCCGAAATCCGGCTGCTGGCAGAAAACCAGATCCAGGACCGGCTTCTGGGCATAGAAGGGGTGGCCGACGTGGACGTGTTCGGCGGCCACCGGCCTGAGGTCCGGGTGCGGGTGGACCGGGATGCCCTGGCTGCTCACAGCGTCTCCATTGCAGAAGTCATTGCGGTCCTTTCCCAACAGAATATTTCCGCACCTGCCGGGAATATCTATGCCGGCGACAGCGAATACCTGGTCCGCATTGCCGGGGAGTTCAAGAACCTGCAGGATATCGGCGACCTGCCCATACGCAGGCCGGGCCGCGGCCTGCTGCGCATATCAGACGTAGCAGAGGTGGAGCTTGCCGAACAGGAACCGCGCTCCGCCTATCACGGCAACAAGGAGCCGGCCATCGCCTTAGGGATCATCAAGCCCGAAGGCGGCAGGACCGTGGCGGCCATCGAGCGGGTCAAGTCCTTTCTTCCCGAGCTGCATGCCCTGTATCCGGACGTCGCCTTTGAAATCACTCAGGACCAGCAGCCGCTGATCGACATCAACATGCGCGGCATGCTGCTGTCCATCATCCAGGCCGTGATCTTCACCGTGGCGGTCATCTTCCTGTTTCTGGCCGAAGCCCGGGCCGCCCTGGTGGCCGGCATCAGCATACCCCTTTCCTTTCTGTTCACCCTGGCCGTGCTCTGGTTTACACCCTATACCTTGAACATGGTCACCCTGTCCGGCCTTATCGTGGCCACCGGCATGGTGGTGGACGCCTCGGTGGTGGCTCTGGAAAACATCTACCGGCATTACCGGGAAAAGGGAACGCCGGATGCAGTGGATGCCGCGGATGCCGGAACCCGGGAGATCGCCCTGGCCATAACCGCCGGAATGATCACCACGGTGGCGGTCCTGGTGCCCATCATCTTTATCGGCGGCTATGCCCAGCGGACTATCGGCCGGCTGAGCCTGACCATCTCCATGACCATGCTGGCCTCCCTGGTTCTGGCCCTGACCCTGGTGCCCCTGTTGACCTCGCGGGTGCTGAGCCGGAAAAAGGAAAAAAGGAATATCGCCGAACGTGCGTCCGCCGGGGTGGATGCGAGCGTGGCCCTGGTCCGGCGGTTCTACGTGTTTCTGCTGGAAAGGGCCCTGAGCTGGCGGGTGCTCACCCTGGTTCTGGCCGGAGCCTTTTTTGTAGTCAGCGTTAGAACCATTCCCCCGATTATCGGGGGAGACCTCATGCCGCCCATGGACACCGGCATTGTCGTTGTCGAGTTTGACCTGCCAGCCACAGACAGCATTGAAAAGGTGGAAAAAACTTTAAACCGGGTGGAGGACATCATCTATGCCCAGCCGGGCATCGAAACGGTCTCCTCGGTGATCGGATCGGAGCCCGGGGCCATCTCTTTCGGCACAGGCGGGGCCACGGCCCAGTCCGCCTCCATCACAGTGCACCTGGTGGACCGGACCCAGCGGGAGCAATCCATCTGGGAAATCCAGGAAGCCTGGCGGGAAAAGCTGCGACAGGTCCCGGGCATCAAGAGCTTCCGGGTCAGCGAGTACGGGGCTACGCCCATGGCCAGCACCAAGGCGCCAGTGGATATCATCATCAGCGGCAGTGATCCGAAGATTTTAGACGGCCTGGCCCAAAAAACCATGCAGCGCCTCAAAGGCGTGCGCGGGCTGACCGATGTGCGCAGGAGCTGGCATTTTGATGAAAAGCAGGTGGACGTGACCGTGGATCCGGCCCTGGCCCGCATGTACGGCACCTCGCCGCAAAAGGTCTCCCAACAGGTCAGTGCCGCCCTGCAGGGAGTGCCGGCCACATCCATGCGCCTGGAAAATTTCCTGGATATCCCTATCCGGGTCCGCTACAGGCACGCGGATCGAAACAGCCCGGCCGCCCTGGGGCAGACCTATGTAAGCTCCGGGTTCGGGCCGGTTCCGCTGCGGGCCCTGGCAGAAATTGAGACCCAAAAGCAGCGTCCGTTTGTCACCCGGGAGGATCTGCAGGCCACCATCGACATCACCGGAGTCAACCACGGCATGAGCATCGCCCAGGTCACGGGCATGGCCCAAAAGGCCCTAGCCGGCATGGACCTGCCGGGCGGCTACAGTATTGAGCATGCCGGCACGGCCGCAGACATGAAGCAGACGCAAAAACAACTGCGCCAGGCCCTGATCATCGGCATCGTCCTGCTCTACCTGCTGCTTTTGGCCATGTTTCACTCCTTTGCCCATCCCCTGACCATCATGGCCGCCATCCCTCTGGCCGTGGCTGGTTCCATGTGGGGGCTGCTTGTGTTTGACAAGCCCATGTGCATGCCCGGCACCATGGGCATGATCTTTCTGGCCGGCATTATCATCAACAACAGCGTACTGCTGCTCGATTTCATCATTCAGGCCAGAAAATCGGGCCTGGACAAGCACGAGGCCGTTATCGAGTCTGTCAGACTGCGCATCCGGCCCATCCTGATGACCACTTTTTCCACGATCATCGGGCTTTCCCCCTTGATATTCGAGACCGCGGTGGGCCTGGAACGCTTAAGCCCCCTGGGCATCGTGGCTGGCAGCGGCCTCCTGGTGGGCACCTTTATGACCATGATCGTGGTGCCGGTAGTCTATTCGAGCATCGACAGCGCCGCCAATGGGGCGTCGCACCTGCTGTGGGGGCAAAAAGCCGTTGTGACCGGAGAGTAGAGATATGATATGCGTTGAAGAGGTCTGAATTCTTGCCAGATTTGAATGCACAGTTGAACCTAAAGGAAACTGATAATGATACAACAAGTCTCAAGATACTTACAAAGATATCTGCCCTTGATTATTTTTGTAGATCTCCTGGCGGCCATAGCAGTAGGAAGCTGGTATCCCGACCTGGTCCATTCCTTGAAGCCGCTTATACCCTATGGGATGATGCTTATGCTGATTCCCATAATGATGGGTATAGCCATCAGGGAGTTAAAGCAGATCGCCACCGACAAAAAAGTGATTTTGATCGCGGTACTTATCAATTTTGTGCTCTCCCCTGTAATCGCATATCTCTGGGCGGAATTGTTTTTTGCAGGGATAGACCCCGGATTTATTGCCGGATGGATTCTCAAGTTAACGGTGCCCTGTAGCGGGATGATGGTCGCCTGGACCGGACTTTCCGGCGGGAAGACAGAAACCGCCCTTATTGTTCAGGTACTGAGCTTTCTGGTGGCAATTGTGGCCATCCCTTTTTGGTTGACTGTATTGGCTGGCAAATTTGTGGTCATAGATTTCTGGTTTATCGCCCAACAGATATTCTGGATCATCATTTTGCCCATGATCGTCGGTATTGGGGCCAGAGAGGGCCTGATCATTCCCAAATACGGAAAAGAGGTGTTCAATAAAGAGATAAAGCCTTTTTTGCCGCCGTTGTCAAGCATTGCCATGTTTTTTGTCATTTTTGTGGCCGTTTCCGGGGAATCGGTGCTGATATTGAACAACCTGAATTTATTCTGGATTTTGGCGGCTTCCGTGTTCATTGTATATCCGTTGTTGTTCCTGATCTCGATTTTTGTTGCCAAGAAATCCGGCCTGTCCTACGAATACGGCATTGCCATAGGCTTCGGGACCACAGCCAAAAACCACGGCATCACCCTGGCGTTGGCAACAACCACATTCGGCGGACTTGCTGTTTTACCGCCCTCGGTTGTGCCCATGTTCCAGGTCTTGTTGATGCTTGGGATCTGGAAATTATCCCCATGGGTGAAAAGATATTTTGAAAAACATAAAGCTCCGGTTTGATCGCCCTGCCCGAAATAGACCCGGTTGCCTTTGAAATCGGCCCCCTGGCTGTGCGCTGGTACGGGCTGATGTATGTTATCGGTTTTGCCGCCGCCCTGGTCCTGGGCATAGCGCGCCAGGCACAAAGATGCGTCGATTACTCCCGCGCAGTTTCAGGACCTGGCCTTCTATGCCACAGTCGGCCTTCTCATCGACGCCAGACTGACCTACATGCCGACCTCCATCTTGTCTTTGTGGCCCTTGATTTTCTGACCATGGGCCAGGTCCTGTCCCTGCCTATGATCGCGGCAGGAGGTTTTTTGATGTTTTACAGCAGGGTCAACCCGTTGAATGAAGGAACCGGTTTTGGCGGCAAACAATAGAAACAAATAATGAAAAACCGGTTTCATTGAATTTAAGCCAAGGAAAATTGCCATGCATGCCCCTGTAAACATCAGAAAAATCGTTTCTCTGACCGCGTTGCTGTCACTTCTTCTGGTAGTGTTAAACAGCATTGCGCTCTATATTGCGCCCCAGGGCCGCGTGGCCCATTGGGTGGATTGGCGCTTTCTGGGGCTGACCAAAACGCAATGGTCCGATCAGCATATCCTGGTGGGCCTTCTTTTTCTGATAGCCCTGTGTCTCCACATTTATTACAACTGGACCCCGATTATAGCCTATCTGAAAAACAAGGCCCGAAAGATCAAGGTGTTTACTCTTGATTTCAACATCGCCCTGGCATTGACCGTTGTTTTCACTATCGGCGCCTACGCCGAGGTCGCCCCTTTCAGGTGGGTGGTGGATTTCAGCGAAGCAATCAAAAACAGTGTGGCAGAAAGCCAGGGGGAGCCGCCCTACGGCCATGCACAAGACTCCGCCCTGGACACATTTGCCGGCAAGACCGGGCTCGACCTTGCAGACAGTCTGTCGAGATTAAAGCAGGCAGGCATCCGGATGGACAATCCGGAGCAGACACTTCTTGAAATCGCCCGGCAAAACAAGATCACCCCGCAAAACGTATATGAGGCAATACAGCCCGATGAAATGCCGGCACCGGATTCAAGCCTTCCGAAAAACCCGCTCCAGGGTCTTGGCAAACGAACGCTTTCCGATATCTGCCGACAATTCGGGCTGGATACCGCGGCGGTGATAACCATCTTAAAGAACCGGGATATAACGGCCACCCCGGATTCGAGCATCAGACAGATTGCCGACCAGCACGGGATGGAGCCTGCGGATGTCTATGAAATCATCAAAAGCGAGTAGAAAAGGGATTTGGTAAACAAAATGGGAATTATCGGCGATTCGAATTTTATTGAAAATCTTCAATCAATCCATTTAGTTACCACCAGACAGTAACAGCGCTATCACTCTCGCAAAAATGCATTATGAACCGGCAACAGACGTTATTCTGGATAAATTTACTAACCCCGGAACAATGTAAATTGATCACTTGTCGATTCTCACAGTCACATTCGGGAAATCCGCTTGATTTTTCCTTCCCGACTCTTTATTTTAGGATGGACGGCAAAGATGAAATAAAGGTGAATCTTATTTTAGGTTCGAAGCAGGCAGAATGAAGCGAGAACTCCAGGGCAGATACGTGACTATATCCACGGCGGGCGAGAAGGCCCTGGCCTTTGTGCCTGCGCCGCTGCCTCCACATCCGCCTATCGACTGGACCCCGGAACTGCGCAGCAAGTTCGATCAGGCATTGCTGGCGCTCGGGCGGCTGGACAGCGTCTCGACCCTGCTGTCGGACACCTCGCTGTTCCTTTACATGTACATTCGCAAGGAGGCGGTACTCTCCTCCATGATTGAGGGCACCCAGTCCTCGTTGTCCGATCTGCTGCTGTTCGAGCTGGATCAGGAACCCGGCGTGCTCCTGGATGACGTGCGGGAGGTCAGCAACTATGTCGCCGCTTTGGATCACGGCCTGCGCCTGCTGGAGGAAGGGCTACCGCTGTCGCTGCGGCTGTTCCGGGAGATCCACGAAGTGCTGCTGACCAAAGGGCGTGGCAGCCATCAGACCCCGGGGGAATTCCGCCGCAGCCAGAACTGGATCGGCGGCACCCGGCCGGGCAACGCGGTCTTCGTTCCGCCTCCGGCCGAAGAGGTGCTGGAATGCATGGGTAAGCTCGAGCTCTTCCTCCACGACCAGCCGGAGCCAACCCCGGTGTTGCTCAAGGCGGCGCTGGCCCATGTGCAGTTCGAGACAATCCATCCATTCCTCGACGGTAACGGTCGTCTTGGGCGTCTGCTGATCACGATGCTCTTATGCGATCAGAAGGTACTGCGGGAGCCGATGCTTTACCTCAGCCTCTACTTCAAAACCCACCGACAGTATTATTACGAGCTGCTCAACAACGTGCGCCTGACTGGGGACTGGGAAGTTTGGCTCGACTTCTTCGCCGAGGCTGTTATCGTCACCGCCACCCAGGCGGTGGAAACGGCTCAGCAGCTCCTTGACCTGTCGAACAAGGATCGCGACACGATCAGTGGTCTCGGGCGGGCGGCGGCGTCCACCCTACAGGTCCACCGGGCACTCATGGAGCACCCCATTGCCACTTCGGGCTCTCTGGTGGAGAAGACCGGCATCACCCCGGCCACGATCAACAAGGCGCTCGGCCGCCTGGAGCAGCTCGGCATTGTGAAAGAACTGACCGCCCGGAAACGCAACCGCCTGTTCAGCTATGCGGGCTATATCGAGATCATGAACCGCGGCACGGAGCTTCCAGACAGGTAGGTCATACTCCATGATCTCTACATTGGCCGTCAAGGCCTCCAGAAAGAGCATGGAGAAGTATCCCGCAATCTCCAGATCCATGCTGTGCATGTATTCACATCCACGCCGATTAAGATATCCGCTCCTGCGGAACGGACCATGTCTACTGGAATGCTAGCACCACCGCTCCGGAATCAGATCAATCCCAAAAACAAACTACCCACAAAACCGTGACCCTGAGTGCCCATGACCACCAGCTGCACGTGGTTTTCCTGGATTATTCTGAGGATCTCCTGGGAGGAAGCACCCAAACAAGCCTGAATGCCTCCAAGCATCCTCTTCTCCTCCAGGAAATGTCCCCGAGTTCCGATTACAATCAAGGAAAAAACCGTTTCTGAAGGAAAAGAATTTCAGTGCAAATTCCTAACATCACTCACGCATCTGTACATGACTACTTGTCAATATTGGACTTTTTTAAATAACGAGGCTTTCATCTTTTTATACTCAACGGAGTTGATTTCCCCTTGTTCAAGCCGCTGATTCAAAATGTGCAGCGAGTCTTGCCGATCCTGATTCAGATGCTTCAAGGTCCGCTGGCGTTTCATGCGGCTCCGCACCTTTTTTAGCAATAGTATTCCTGCTGCAGCAAACGTCCCGGCTACTGTAAGAATGATTATTAGCCAAACAATGTGTTTGTATATGCCAAACATAGCCGGATCCTCTGGCTTAATCGGTGGGAGGCACAAGAGTTCCTGCCGGATATTCGTTTACCAGCGCCATTTGCACAAGCCAAGATCGTACTGATAAATTTCCCGTCTTGGCAATTGTAAAGCAAAAGATATGCCAGTTTGCATAAGTAAGTCATAACAAACTAATTTAAATGAATATAAAATCTATCTCGCTGGAGCGGAGAATACTATTCCGAGCAAATATCAAAAGGGCTTTTCGTGTATATTTTATACAGGACTGTAAAAATATTAATCAGGAGGTGTAAAATTGTACTTCTGTCCCATAGCTAAAGAAAAGTAAAAAAGGGCTTTTAAAGAGAATTTCCGGTGGCGGACGGAATTAGAGTGAAATTATACACTAAGATGATTTCCCATGTGCTGATAGGTGAAAACCAAAGCTATTTATCTGAGCTTGTGCAATCGGTTCTCCTTTCCGCAATATCAGCAAGGGTTATCTGGTCTGTTTGACTTTGACCAAAAGGGAAAGGCATATCGCCTTGAAGGATGATATCTTGATGGCTTCCATCAATCATACTCCACTGTTGAAGGCATTGAGCATAATAACTTGAACTGCCATTATCAAAGTTGCAGGGGAGGAAACTGTATGGGCATTTATCTTGACAATGCGGCAACCTCTTATCCGAAACCTGAAGATGTCTACCTGGCGGTGGATGACTTTCAGCGAAACGTGGGGGCAAGTCCGGGTCGGGGCACATACAGAAAGGCCAGGCAAGCCGATCAGGTTGTGTTTGAGACCAGGTCTAACCTGGCGGCCTTATTTAATGTTGATGATGTCACGCGCATCATTTTTACCGCTAATATTACTGAGTCAATAAACCTTATTTAACCATGTTTAAACAATTCCGAATGATCACTCTGGAGCCGCGGGAAGTGATCTTGATCAAGGCATTAAACGATACTGATGCCCGTCAGGTTCTTACCTGTCTCGCTTTTGCAGCAAAACTGTCTGTGGGCCACCAAAACCTTGAACAAGGAGTGATGTATTGATTCTCCTCGAAATTACAGAAGAAGAAGCAATGATGATGAAGGCGGCTCTTCTGGATGAAGACAGAAGCGAGGCGCTGCGCTTGGTGAAGGCATTGGTTAAACGCATGGAGGAGAAAAAAAACGCGGGAATGAAATCGCATCTGGATGGATAAGGATGTCTTCTGTAACAAAATAAAAACAGCAGGAATTCAGGAACGTCAAATGGAAATGAAACATCAGCAAGTAAAAGGAAGCATGGAACAGTCCAGGGTGCGTCAAGCCGGGGAAAAGATGATCGAGTTGCTTGGGCTTTCAGCTTCCCCTGTTGCGGTACAGCTGTGTCAGGAAAAAATCGCTGAAAGCTCTCAAGTGAAGCACTTGAGCGGACACCGGTACTGCCAGGCCATGATGCGGGCCAGACACGGGGCAACAGTCTGGCTGGATGCCGAAGGCATTTCCTGTCCTGCAGCAGCCGCTGCCTTCGGTTTCAAAGACCTCCCGCAGGCCCTGCAGACCGGCAAAGGCCTTGTGGGTTTCGGCATTGTATCCGATCCCGAAGTAGGCGCAAAAATGTTTCAGAATATGTCCCGCCTTACACCCGGCACGGTAAAGGGGCTGCACTTGACGCCTCTGGAAGTTTGCACTTTTTCACCGGATGTGGTCATCGTAGAGGACGAGGTCGAAAAACTTATGTGGATCGTCCTGGCGTATCTGCATGCAACCGGCGGTAAGCGTGTTCCGGGAAATACTGCAGTACTGCAGGCCGCGTGTGTCGATTCAACCCTTATACCGTATCTGGAAAAACGGTTGAACTACGGATTCAGTTGTTATGGCTGCAGAGACGCCACCGACATTCAAGCCGGCGAGGCTCTGGTGGGATTTTCCGGGGATTGGCTTGATGCGATACGGGAGCATTTGGAATACCTCGCGGAAAAAGCGATCCCAGCATCCCGTTCAAAAAAAGCATACCAGGCGCTTCTCAAAGAACATCCCGAGATAGCCGAAAGTTCCATGAAGGAGAAGAACCCCTGAAAAACGACGTAATCGAAAAAGACAGTGCCAAGAGCGCAGGGATGGGGGGGCATCCATCGCTGTGGGCGACGACACGAGCGTGATGAACACCAACCCCGCTGCAATATCGAACGATGTGATGGGACCCGGGATTGGAATCACCAACTTGATTTTTTCTTCCCGAGTCTTTATTTTAGGATGTACGGCAAAGATGAAATAAAGGTGAATCTTATTTTAGGAGAAGCCGGATGTCCTTCTGTACATACCTTCTTCCTTGCCGGAAAGAGGCATCTTTACTCCCTGGTCCGGCACCCATGGAAAAACAGCCACCCGGCCGGTGGCGGTCGACTGCACCTCTTTGAAATATTTCAATTCGTTTAATCCGTGTGCGGCCAGCGCCGGGTCTTGGGTTTTTGAAACCGCAAAGCTCTGGTTGATGACCCAGCCGAATGTCCGGATGCCGGCCCGGGCCAGGTCTTCTTCAAGGCGCTTGGCTTCGTGCACAGGTGTGGCTTCGGCCAGGGTGACCAGAAGAATTTTCGTATATTCCGGATCACGCAGCCGCGGCAGCAATTGTTTGACCGCAGCGGATACACCTTCGGAATTTTTTTCCACTTCCCGGTGATAGGCCTCGGTGGCATCCATCAACAAAAGGGTATGGCCGGTGGGAGCGGTATCCAGGACCACAAAACGGTCCTTTCCCTGGTCCACTGCCCGGGCGAATGCCTGGAAAACCGCGATTTCCTCTATGCACGGGGAACGCAGCTCCTCTTTGAGCAGCTCCATGTCCTCATCGGAGAGCACCGACTTTTTCTGGTCGATAACGCCTTGAACGTAATCGCGGGTTTCCTTTTTCGGATCGATGCGGCTGACTTCCAGGCCTTCCACCGGCTGCCCGAGTATCTGATCGATGTGAGCAGCCGGGTCGGTCGTGGAAAGGTGAACCGGGTGCCCGCGCCGGGCCAGTTCAACGGCAATGGTGACCGCCATGGTGGTTTTTCCCACTCCGCCTTTTCCCATGCACATGACAAGTCCCTTGCCGCCGGCTTCCAGGCGCGCCATCATTTCTTCCCAGTTTCCGTTGGATGCACCGGTTTTATCAGCTTCAATCCGAAGTTTTTCCCCGAGTTCCGGATCCACAGCCGCAGGCTTGTCCTCGATGGCTTTTCGTATGGCGGCAAAACCGGTAAGGCCGTCGGGACGGAAGCCGATCGTGGTGCACGACAGGCCTGCGAGTGATTCGGGAACAGAGGCCAGCGTGCTTGCGGCCTGCCTGGCGAATGCGGCGGCAACCGGATCGTCGGAGTGGCTCTCAAACACGCCGTTGACAATCAGGTGCTGCCGCTTGATCCCGCTATCGCCCAGTTCGCTCCCGGCCCGGGCGGCTTCTGCCAGCGTGATCGGCTCCGGACGGGCCACAAGCACCAAAAGCGTTCTTTGGGGATCCGTGAGTGCATCCACGGCCTTTTCATAGATCTTGCGCTGCTCTTTGAGCCCGGACATGGGCCCCAGGCAGGAGCTGCCGCTGGCGTTGGAAAGGACAAAGTCATTCCAGGCCGCGGGCAGGTTGAGCAGGCGCAGGGTATGGCCCGTGGGGGCCGTATCCAGAATCACATGGTCGTAGTCCGCCACGGTATCTTCATCCCCGATCACCCGGGAAAACTCATTGAACGCGGCAATTTCCACGGTACATGCCCCGGAGAGCTGTTCTTCGATGGCGGCCACGGACTCATCCGGCAGGACCCCGCGATAGGGTCCCACGATCCGCTCCTTGTAGCTTTTGGCGACATCCATTGGATCGATGTTCATGGCCTTGAGGTTGTCGCAGCCGGGGATGGAAGAGGGCGTTCCCGACAGGGGTGCTTCAAGGACTTCATCGAGATTGGAGGCCGGATCCGTGCTGATGAGCAGAACCTTTTTTCCCTGGTCGGCCAGGGCCGTGGCCAGCATGCAGGAAACCGAGGTTTTGCCCACGCCCCCTTTGCCGGTGAAAAATATGAACCGCGGGGCGCTTTGCATAATCTCTTTCATCAGCAGCACCCCCCTCCCGGACAGCATTCCCCGGAATCCGCCGTTATGCTGTCTGTCAGGGAAATCACGCCGGCGCCCTGGATGGTATTTTTGCCGGAATCGGCTGTATCTATGGCTTCATCGAGTCCCAGCAACTCAAATAACTCTTTTTTGTCCGGATACCGGCCGGATACGGCCAATACATCATCGACGTAGACCAGGGGCAGCCCTTGCTGGCCAAGCTCGGCCATTGTTTTCCGCACATTGTTGTTTTCGGCAAAAACCTGCGGCTGCTGGGATAGGTTGAAGCGATGAACTTCGACGCCCTGTTCCTCCGCCTTTCTGAGCACCCCGGCGAATTCCACGAGTTCCTCGCTGACACTGGTCCCGCATACCCCGGTGGAACAACACATGGGGGGATCGTATACCTTCAGTGATGCGGCTATTTTCTTCTTTTCCGAAGACATGGCTTGCAGTTTTGCATCAAAGGATTGTTCGATAAATCGCTGCATGGCATTCATGCCCCCTTTCTGTACCTGGGCGCCTATGGTAAGGGCCTCCCGGATATCCGCCTCGCTGATATCCAGTTCATCGGCCCGATCTACGTGATGGGTCAGGCACGGCTGGCAGTTGGCAGCCACTGATGCGCCGATGGCGATGAGTTCTTTTGTTTTTTCATCCATTTTCAATCTCCTTAAATTTCATGGCCTCACATACTCAAAGATAAATCTATAAATTTTATCTATATAATATTACTATAATATATTCTTTAGGCGAAGTAGTCAAGACCCACATTCAGCATGTAACCTTCGATCCATTCAACCAATGCTATATCAAGCCATTCCTTTAAAAAGCATTTGTTGCGGGCCGGGAAAAGGCGATCAGTAATCCATGATCTCTACATTACTTTTTCCCAGGGTTTCCTCTGTGGCGAACAATTGGCGGTTCAGGTTGTTGTCCTCGAAGCAGTCCCCGTCGATGAGCACCAGATGCCCCACTCCCATCCTGGAGAGTAGCTCCGCTATGAGGCCGCCCAGACCTCCCACTCCCACTATTGCCGCGGTGGAGCTAAGCAGCGCGGCTTGCCCCTGTAGACCCATTGTCCCGTAATTTCTCAGATAGCGCAGGGGAAGTATTCCCTCCCCGAGTGCTCCCTGCTGCACGTCCCTGCAGCTCACTCCGTGGCGCGTGACCAATTCGTGCTCCCCCTCCACGGCTGAGCATAGCACACGCTTGACACCGCGGGTATGAGGTAATAAGCTTATGACATGTACATCAGCGGTCAACATTTCTCAAAAGCCACTCTGGAATGGATTCAATCTACAGTACATGCCAAACCTGCCATCTCCATGCGCGAGCTGTCTAAAGACGTGTGTCAGTCGCTCGAATGGAGATCGCCTAATGGTCAACTCTGTGAGGTCAGCTGCCGCAAGGCCTTGGCTGAACTCAATCGGCGCGGAATCATTACCCTGCCACAGAAGCAGGATGTGTATCAGTTCCAGCAAAAAAGATGTTCATCACTTGATCTTGATCCGCCCCAGGTCCACTGCGAGTTGAACCAATTGGGCCAGGTAAGCGTCTATCCGATCAGCAGTCGGTATAGCAAGGATTCGAAACTCTTTTTTGCTCTTTTAGATAAATACCACTATTTGGGCAATAGATCCCTGTGCGGCCAGCAGATTCGCTATCTCGTGCACAGTTCGGAGTACGGACATCTCGGAGCTGTGGCTTTTGACTCAGCCTCATGGGCTATTAAGGCCCGGGATGAATATATTGGCTGGACCGAAACTGCCCGAAGAACCAACTTAAACCTTGTGGTCAGAAATGCCCGGTTTTTGATTCTTCCCACAGTCAAAGTCCCAAATCTTGCATCGCATGTTTTGTATTTAGCTCTTTCCAGGTTGCCCCAGGACTGGGAACAACGCTACAGTGTGCGCCCAGTCCTGGCAGAGACCTTTGTCGATCCGAATCGTTTTTTGGGCACGTGTTACAAGGCCGCCAATTGGATCTTGCTCGATGACACCACAGCAGGACGCCGGGATGGTGTTCCCAAAAAGATCTTTCTCTTCCCGTTTTGTCCAAACTGGCGGGAAGTGCTTTGCCATGAGCCCGAACATGCTTTAGGAGACATCCCGCTTCCCGAGGAACCGGAGAATTGGGCTGAGCATGAATTCGGGGCTATTCGTTTGTACGACAACCGTCTCAAACAAAGGCTTTACACCATCGCCCAGGATTTTTTTGCTGATCCTGAAGGAAGCATCCCCAGGGCCAGTGAATGCAAAGCCCGGACGATGGGAGCCTATAGGTTCTTCCAGAATCCGAAGATACATATGGACGTATTGCTGGACGCGCACAAAGAAGCCACTTTGCAACGGATCAAAGAGCATCCCGTGGTTCTTGCCCCCCAGGATACCACGAGCTTGAATTATAGTTCCCATCCTATGACCAACGGACTGGGACCAATCAACACCAGTGATGATTCACTTATTGGTCTTATTCTCCATGACACACTGGCATTTACCGAAGAGGGCACTCCTCTTGGGGTATTGGATGCCCAGTGCTGGGCCAGAGATCCAGAGGTTGAAAAAAAGAGAGAACAGCGCAAAGAACTGCCCATAGAGCAAAAAGAAAGCATAAAGTGGCTTCGCAGTTTTGAAAAAGTTACCGAAGTCCAAAGGCTCTGTCCGCATACCAAACTGATAAGCATTGGAGATCGGGAATCAGACATCTATGAGCTTTTTGTTGAAGCGCGGGACACTTCCGATGCTCCTGGTTTGCTGGTACGGGCTGAAAAATCCCGCAACCGCATGCTCAAAGACGAGCTCATGTGGAACCATGTGGCCAAAAAGCCTGTCAGTGGTTCGATGAAAATTCACGTACCTCGCAGTGGATCCCGTAAAGCTCGGGACACATGGGTGGATATACAGCATACGCAAGTCACCTTAAAGCCACCGAACCGATTGAAATCCCGAGGCCCTGTGACAGTCTGGGCTGTTCATGTCTTAGAGCAGGAACACGACAATCCCATTGAATGGATGCTCATAACCACGGAAGAAGTCTCAGATTTTCAAAAAGCAAAAAAATGCGTTGAGTGGTACTCGGCCCGCTGGGGCATCGAAGTCTACCACAGGACCTTAAAAAGCGGTTGCCGCCTCAAAGATCGGCAACTCGGCAATGCCGACCGGCTCCATGCCTGCCTCGGCGTAGACATGGTGGTTGCCTGGCGCATATATCATCTGACTATGCTGGGCCGGGAAGTCCCCGACGTCCCGTGCACAGCCTTTTTTAGCGATATCGAATGGAAGGCGCTTTACTGCTATGTACACAAAACTCCCAAACCTCCAGAACAACCGCCGTCACTGGGCGACGCAATATATATGCTTGGAAAGATCGGGGGGCATCTGGGCAGAAAAAACGATGGTCCCCCCGGCACCCAAACCCTCTGGCGAGGGCTTCAACGCCTGGATACAGCCACGGAGATGTACGCGATCATGAATCCAAAAACCAGTTCCAACATGCCCTCCGGCCCCTGACCTGAACCCACGGTGTCAAGTGTGGGTAAAGGTCAGCCCTCCACGGAGAGGACATCCACGGATTCCCTGCCTGCGCTCACTGTATGCTTTTTGGTGTGCAGATCGGCTTCCAAACTCGCCATGGTTTTCTCCGTACTTGTATCTTGTCCCCTCTTGGGGAAAAACCGTCTCAACTTCGAGAAGGGGCCGCCTTATCGCCGGAAACATCCGAATAACCCGGAATGCTCAAATCGATGCACAGGCCGTCCACCCTGTATCCCAGTTCAACCAGCATATCCCAGAGGGCTAGGCTGTCCTTGCCCCCGGAGACCGCCAGCAGGATCCTCTCCTTGGGGATGAACATGAGGAATTTGCGGATTGCGCGGGTTGTTTGACCGCGAAGATGCTCCAGCAGGTGCTCGCGGCAGAAAGCCGCATTGTGGCGGCGGATCTCCAGGCAGGCCTTCTGTCCGCACTTCTTACACCGCATATCCTCGTCCTGTTGGCTGCTTTCAAGACTTCTTCCCAGAGCACTTCGACGCCCCGGCCTGAGACCGGCCGGCCTATCAGGCCTGCAGATTCAGCATCCTCTCCAGGGCCTTGCGGGCCTGCGCCGCAATTTCCGGTTCTACCCGGACCACATTCACCTCCCCCGGATGCTCCAGGGTGTAGCAAAGCTTTGGCAGGTCGACCTTGGCCATGTTCGGACAAAAGGACCGGGACAGGGGCAATATGGTCCTATCCCTGTATTGCTCCTGGAGCCTGTCGATCATGTTGCACTCTGTGCCGATGACGATCTCCTCCCCCGGAGAAGAATCCTCCACATAGCGCACTATGAACTCCGTGGACCCGCATGCATCCGCCGCGGCCACCACATCCGGGGTGCACTCCGGATGGACCACGATCCGGGACGAAGGACGGGCTTGCCTTATCTCCTCGATCATCCGCGTATCGAATCTGGTGTGCACCAGGCAGTGACCCTTCCAGAGCACGATCCTGGCCCTGGCCAGATCCTCCTCGGAATTGCCGCCCCGGGCGACCCCGGGCTCCCAGATCGCGACCTCCTCCCTGGAGATGCCCAGCTTGTCCGCTGTATTGAGCCCCAGATACTGATCCGGGAGGAAAAAGATGCGCTTGTCCTGCTCCAGGGCCCGGGAAAACGCCTTGGCCGCATTGGATGAGGTACAGATCAAGCCTTTGTTGCGGCCGCAGAAAGCCTTGATCTCGGCTTCGGAGTTCATGTAGGCTATAGGGATCGCGGACTCAGGGTTCCAAAATCCAGTCAGTTCCTGCCAACTTCGCTCCACGATAAAGGGATCCGCCATATCCGCCATCCAGCAACCGGCCTCCAGATCCGGGATCTGCACGCTCTGCTCCTGCCTGGCCAGAATGGCGACGCTCTCCGCCATAAAGTGTACGCCGCAGAAGACGATGTATTCCGCCTTGGTATCCGAGGCTGCCCTGCGAGCCAGGCCGAAGGAATCGCCCACGTAATCGCCCAACTCCACGATCCGGCTGTTCTGGTAATGATGGGTCAGGATAATCAGCCTGCTGCCCAGCTCGGACTTGATCTGCCTGATCCTTTCCCTGTACTCCGCTTGCGGTTTGCTCTTATCATTCATAAGCCTGGGCCTTTTTATTTAGGAAAAAAGAGTTCGTCACATTCATCAAAGCTTTACTTCTCAATTTCTTCCTCTTCAAATCGTGAACCGTGAACCCTGAACCGTGAACCTTATCCGCCAAGATCTTGAACTGCTTCAGAGAAATCCATTTTCTTGTTTTTTATGACAAAGTTTCGAGGATAAGGCACTATGCCCTTTTGGACAGGGCTACAGCATGGACAGGAGCATCCGGCAATTGCGGCAGACCCTCATCTTGTCCTTCCAGTTAGGGTGCACGTATCCATTACAGATGGTGCCGTTGATGAACCAGCACAGGGTGCCGGCCTGAAACTCCCAGGCGGGGCATTCCCTCATCCGCTCCGCTGGACAGTCCATAACGTCCCAGCAGGGCCTTATATCCTCCTGCCAAGCCCTCTTTCTGGTGACCAGAAAGAGCATCTGCCTTTCCACGTGTACCGGAACAGATCGCCAGCCCTGCTCATAGCTGTGCACCGCCTTGACCGAGGTGCCCAGCAGCTGAGCCAGCTGCTTCTGGGTCTTGCCCAGCCTCCTGCGCAAAAGAGAGAATTCCTGACTGTCCATTGACCCACCTGTATAGCTTTGATCATTTCATACCACGATGTGGTATTTGATGTCAATCCCGAGCACCAACCTCTTCTGCATATCCAGCGTCAACCGAAAAAGCAAAAGGTTTGCATAGAGACGGCAAGCAGTGGTAGAATTCTTCCATGCACAAAACCGGTCCAATGCTTAAGAGCCTCCTTCTGGCCCTTTTGCTCTGGGTAATTCTTCTCAGCAGCCTTCTTCTGTGCACGGGATGCACAGATCAGAATAACTCCCCGGAAATTGACACTGTGGTCGTGGACTTCGATCAGGTTCTGCCCGAGACCGGACAGCATACTGGCCAGGAAAACCGGGATCAGTTGCGCATAGCCGTGGGGGCCATGATTTCCCCGCGGGAGACCTATAGACAGTACAGGGAACTCTTTGCCTATGTCAGCCGACTCCTGGATAGGGAGCTGGCCTTTGTCCAACGCAAGACCTATGCCCAAATCAACGAGTTGTTCCGGAAGGGCCGCCTGGACCTGGCTTTTATCTGTTCCGGTCCCTACGCCCTGGGACAAGAAAGCAGTGGCTTCGATCTTTTGGTCGCACCCCAGGTGAACGGCGACCATGTCTATTATTCCTATCTGATCGTGAATGCGGATTCTCCCTTCCAGTCGCTCCAAGACCTGGAAGAAAAAACCTTTGCCTTCACCGATCCGCACTCCAATTCCGGCCGGATCGTACCCCTCTATTGGCTGCATCAAATGGGAACCAGACCGGAGGAGTTCTTTGATCAAACCATTTACACTTACAGCCACGACAACTCCATTCTGGCCGTAGCCCGGGGTCTGGTGGACGGGGCGGCGGTAGACAGTCTCATCTGGGAATTCATGCACCAAGCTGGATCCGAGATTGTTCAGCAGACCCGAGTCATCCGTAAGTCTCAGCCTTTCGGCATTCCCCCGATTGTGGTTTCCTCAAACATGAGCGATGAACTGCGCCAAAAAGTACAGGACCTCCTCCTGAACATGCATCTGTCCGAACCGGGAGCTTCATTCCTGTCCGAATTGGACATTGATAAATTCATACCCGCGGATGATTCCTGGTACGACCCTATTCGGACAATCCACGCTGAGTTGCAGGACTGAAGCGATCCATGCGCATGATGCCCTCCTCCTTGAAAGGAACCTTGCTTTTGGCGGTAACCTCTCTGGTCTTTGGCACTTGTCTTTTGGTGGCTGTACTGGCTTCGCAGCGATATGCCGAAGCCCTGGGAGCAAACCTTCAGGCCCAGGCGGAAAACCAAGCTCATTCCTTATCCTTGCAGATATCCGATCTCATTTTGATGAACGACCTTATCGGCCTGCACAAAGCACTTACCAATCATGTGCAGAGTCATTCCCATGCAGATTACGCCTTTGTTCTCCGCCAGGGACAAATCCTGGCTCATACCTTTGAACAAGGCGTCCCGCAGGGCCTGATCAATGCAAACAGTCCCTCTGACCGGAACAATCCCGGCTTAAAACGCATACTGTCTCAAAATACAGATAAAGATTACCTGGATATTGTCTGGCCGATATTTGAGGGTAAAGCGGGTACATTGCGTATGGGCTTCGACCGGGGCGCACTGTTCACCCGCATGCAGGAACTCTGGCTGGAGATCGCCCTGGTCACTCTGGCCATTCTCATTCCGGCAGTCATTGGCGGTCTTTTTTTCATGCGCCGCATCACCAAGCCCCTTGAATCACTGGTCCAGGCCACCCAAGCCATGGATAGAGGCCAGTTCGACGTCCGGGTCCAGACCCAGGGTAAAGATGAATTCGCTTCCCTGGCCAAGTCATTTAATAATATGGCCGCTCGCCTGGGTCAGTACACCACAAGCCTGCAGAAGCAGGCTGAAAACCTGGAACAGATGCACAGCCAGCTGTCCACAGCCTATGAGGTGATCCGAAATGTATCCGCCCAAACCCGACTGGATGCAATTGGCAAGTACCTTTTGGGCCAGCTCAAGGAAATCCTGACCTGCCCTGAAATGGTCCTCCTGTTGTGCAATCCGGACAAAAGCCGATTGGTGAAACTCTCAGATAAGGGCGGCCAAATCAATCATGACCAGCAGGACCTGGAAGCATTGGAAACTGCTCTGCAGGGTCTGCCCTCGCACTCGGTCTGCACATCGAATCGGTTCGCACCGACTTTGATAGATCAGTCCATTTCCGAATCCCCTGTCCAGGCAATCATTCCTTTTGACAGCCATGAAAACATCTTCGGAGCCCTGGTCATCGCCTGCCCCGGCGACTGTGAGTGCGACTTCAAAGAAGCCGACCTGGTGACTTTGATCATTGCTCACACAGCGGAAAGCATTTTTCGGGCTGCGCGGCAGGAAGAAGAGAGGCGGGATCTGCAATCCCTTCTGGAAGGGCATCCAGTTTTCGGAAATATTGTGGGCAAGGACCCGGCCATGCAAAAGGTCTTCCGACTGATTGAGGAGGTAGCCCCTACCGGGGCTACAGCCCTGATTACCGGCGAGAGTGGAACGGGCAAGGAACTGGTGGCCAGGGCCATTCACGACAAAAGCCCCAGAAAGGACAGACCCTTTGTGGTCATCGACTGTTCCGCTTTCCCCTCCACTCTGATCGAGAGCGAGCTTTTCGGCCACACCAAGGGTGCCTTTACCGGAGCAACAAACGCAAAAGCCGGCCGCTTCGAACAGGCTGACGGGGGGACAGTTTTTCTGGACGAGATCGGAGAAATCCCTTTTGAGCTGCAAGTCAAGCTGTTGCGCGTTTTGCAGACTCAGAGGTTTGAAAGACTCGGCGGCAGGCAGACCATTGAAGTGGATATGCGCATCATTGCGGCCACCAACAAAGACCTGCTGGAAGAAGTAAGGGCCGGGCGGTTTCGCGAAGACCTCTACTACCGGCTGGAGGTGATTCCCATTCATCTGCCTCCTCTTCGCTCCCGGGGCAATGATGTGGCCCTTTTGGCCCGGCATTTTTTGACCCTGTTTTCAGTCAGGCTGGGCAAACAGATGCACGACATCAGCCCTCAGGCCATACGCCTGATCCTGCGCTATCCCTGGCCGGGCAATGTGCGGGAACTGGAAAATGTAATGGAGCAGGCGGTGATCATGGCCCGGGGAGACCGCATCCTGCCCGGAGATTTGCCGGACAAACTCCTGGAGCCAAGCCCCCAGACCACGCCGGAAAAAGATATGTGGTCCCATGAGCGGGATCTTCTGGTCCAGACCCTAGACGAATGCGGGTGGAACAAGAAGCTCGCGGCTGAAAAACTGGGAATCGGTCGCAGTACATTGTACAGCAAGCTCAGACGGTACAACCTGCAGCAGCAAAAGGAATGAGTCTCACCTCCTTTCAACTGCTTGCCGTAGAACACCCCCCTTTTGTGTCCACAATCGATACATAGTCATATGTCCTTGAAATTTTTAAAACATACCTATAAAGTATGTTTTTGTGTGTTGAATGTGGACATAACATCCCCTAGTGCCGTGTCTTATAAGTTTTGTCCCGTATAATGGCAGTGTCTAATATTGACTTATAAATGAAATAGAACCAATTGCCAAAAATTGAGGCAACATTATTGAGACGTGGTACTACAGCGACAGTTCAGGCATGACCAATACCTTGAAAGAGCCAGTCACGCGTCTACGCGTGACTGGCGGTCCCAGAATAGCCAGGGTGGCACCTGGCGGTCCGGGGAGCAAAGCTTTGGGATCACAATCCTCTTGATTCCCCTCCTTGGCAAGCTGGGGCAGGGGTGGTTGGGATTATGATTCATAAAGCTTATCTCTTCTCCTGCGCTTGCTGCCACCTCCTTCTGGAACAAATCTTGCTTATTATGAAATCACCATTGTTACAGCTTTTGTAACCCCATTAAGCAATTTATGGACAACAGGAAATATGAGCACAGGCTGATCGACTTGGGACTGTCCTCTGCAGACAGGACAGCCATTGATGAGATCCTTCAGGAAATTGGAGGACACAGAGAGGTTGTTCTTTCTGTAAGTGACTGCTTGCAGCTTCTGGAACGTGCAGACTGCTGTTTGTCCCTGATCATAGACATCGATGCCGTACCTGCAGATGACAACCTTATACGTCGAATTGGCAAGCTCAAGCCGCATTGTAAGATCCTTATCTTGTCCAACAGAACCTTTCATCCTGAACTTAAGGAATCTTTACGCCGCAATATTTTTGCTGTTGTCAGCAAATCGAGCACCCATGATGAGCTTCGCACCTGTCTTCAGGCTCTTTTGGAAAGTAGCCAGATTTATGGTTATCTCGGTACAAGCAGGGAGAAATGAGATTTTATGTATCAACAAACAAAGGGATGGCTTATGAAACGAACATCCGACAGCCCGCAATCCGCACCGTGTACAACACTTACCCGCAGAACCTTTGTCAAAGGATCCCTGGCCGCAGGCGCAGTCATGAGCGGGATGCCCGCCCTGCGCGCTTTTGTGCGCACGAGTCCGGCCGAGGCGGCCGTTCCCGGAGACGCCGGCCAGTGGCTGGCGGCCAGCTGCCAGGGCTGCACCTCCTGGTGTTCCAAGCAGGTCTATGTGGTCGACGGCCGGGCGGTAAAGGTCCGGGGCAACCCGAATTCCAAGGTGAACATGGGGGCCAGCTGCCCCAGAACCCATCTCGGCCTGCAGCAGGTCTACGACCCGGATCGGATCAAGGTGCCCATGAAACGGACCAACTCCAGGAAGGGACGGGACCAGGATCCTGGATTTGTGCCCATTTCCTGGGACGAAGCCTTGGATACCATCGCCGACAGGATCATGGACCTGCGCAAAAACAATGAAACCCACAAGTACATGCTCATGCGCGGCCGCTACACCTACATGCGGGATGTGCTCTACGACTCCATGACCAAGCTCATCGGTTCCCCGAACAACATCTCCCACAGCACTCTGTGCGCTGAGGGAGAGAAATTCGGCCCGTATTACACCGAAGGATTCTGGGGCTACCGGCAATACGACGTGGAAAACACCCGCTATATTCTGCTCTGGGGAGCGGATCCCCTGGCCGCCAACCGACAGGTATCCTATTACAGCTACGCATGGGGCAACGCCCTGGACCGGGCCAAGGTAGCCATTGTCGAGCCCAGGCTCTCGGCCACAGCGGCCAAGGCAGATGAGTGGCTTGCAGCCGAACCCGGTCAGGACGGGTCTATAGCCGTGGCCATGGCCCATGTCATCCTTACCGAAGGCCTGTGGTACCGGGACTTTGTGGGCGATTTCACTGACGGGGTCAATCGTTTTGCTACCGGTCAAACAGTTGACGAATCTCTTTTTGAGGAAAAATACACCCATGGGCTGGTCAAATGGTGGAACCTGGAAGTCAAGGACAAGACTCCAGAATGGGCCGCGGACAAGGCCGGGATCTCCGTTGAGCAGCTCCGCAGGGTGGCCATTGAATATGCCCAGGCAGCACCGAATGTCATGTCCTGGGTCGGGGGCGGACCGAGCATGCAGGTCCGCAGCGCCTATGCCTGCATGGCCTGCCATGCCTTAAACGGTCTGACCGGAGGGGTGGACAACGTTGGGGGCACCCTGGTGGCCAATAAGGTCTACACCCAGGGTTTCCCGGATTACTCCGACTACCTGGACGACATCGCCAAGCAGGGCATGAAGCACGAAAAGATCGACCAGCGCGGCCGTCTGGAGTTCCCCTGCCTGAAGGAAGGCAAATCCGGTGGCGGGGTGAACACCAACCGGGCCGCGGACGGGATCCTCAACGAGGACCCCAACGAGATCAAGGTGGCCATCGGCTACATGAACAACTTCAACTTCTCCGCCCCGGAAGGCCAGCGCTGGGACCAGGCCCTGGCCAAGATACCCTTTTTGGTCCACATCACCACCAATGCCTCCGAGTTCTCCTGGTTCGCGGACATCGTCCTTCCCGACACCCACCACCAGTTCGAGAAATGGGGCTACACCAAATCCCACGGCCACGGCTATCGGCACGTGGTCCTGCAGCAGCCTATTATCGACATGCCCTTTGACTACAAGATCGATGAGACCGAAATCCCATTTTTGCTGGGCAAGAAGCTGGCGGAGAGGGGTTTCGACCTCATGCATCGCTACCATGTGGAGAAATTCAAGGACCCGGAAACAGGCAAACAGCCGCAGAATGAAAAGGAGTTCGCCGAGTACGCGGTCAAGATTGCCACGGAGAAGCTGTGGAACCCGGCCAAGTGGGAGGGCGGGGACAAGATCGACGGCTGGGAGGAGTTCAAGCGACTCGGGGTCGCCAACTCGGATCCCTATCCTTACCGCAAGCGCTGGGGGAAGATGAAGACCAAGACCGGCATGTTCGAGTTCTACTCCGAAACATTAAGACAGGCCCTGGAAAAACACGCCCAAAAGCATGAAACCACTGTGGATCACGTTCTGGAGGTCTGCAACTACCAGGCCCGGGGAGAGCTGGCCTTTGTCCCTCACTATGAAGAGCCGTATGTGCATGGCGATGCCTCCGAATATCCCCTGATCTTTGTGGACCACAAAGCCAGGCTGAACAGGGAGGGCCGGACCGCTAACTGTTCCTGGTACTATGAGCTCAAGGATTTGGATCCCGGGGAGCAGAGCTATGCAGACGTGGCCAAGATCAACCCCATAGACGCCGGGAAAATGGGCCTTGAGGACGGCGACCCCATCAAGATCGTTTCTCCCTCCGGGGAAATAGAATGTACGGCCAAGCTCTGGGAAGGGGTCAGGCCGGGCACGGTGGCCAAGTGCTACGGCCAGGGGCACTGGGCCTACGGCCGCCTGGCAGCCAAGGTCTTTGGCAAACAGGCCCGGGGAGGAAACAACAACTACATCATTCCGGCCGACTATGACCGGTTAAGCGGTGCATCAGCCTATTACGGAACCAACCGGGTCAAGATCGTCAAGATCTAAGGAGGACGAAACCATGGCAAGATGGGCAATGGTCATCGATCATCAAAAATGCGTGGGCTGCGGGGCCTGCATCATCGGCTGCAAAACAGAGAACAATACCCCGGAAGGGATATTCTGGTCCTATAAAATTACGGAAACCGTAGGGACGTTTCCCAATGTCCGCTACCATTACACTCCAACTCTGTGCAATCACTGCGACAACGCTCCCTGCGTGCGGGGTTGCCCCACTCAGGCCCTGCACAAGACAGAGGATGGGATCACCATGCACGATCCGGACAAGTGTATTGGCTGCAAGTACTGCATGTTCAACTGCCCTTACGGGGTCATCTACTTCAACTGGCGCAAACCCCACCCGGAATGGCGCTCTGAGGAGGTGCTCATAGAGGGCTGCACCACCTCGGCCAAGGAGATGGCGGACAAGGTCAAGGGAAAGGTAACGCCCTACTACAATCCCGAACGGGAAAGTACCCTGGACGGCATCCGGCCCAAGGGGGTGGTCGAGAAATGCACCTTCTGTGATCACCGCTTGAAAAAGGGCCTGTTTCCGGCCTGCGTGGAGGCATGCCCTGCGGATGCGCGTATTTTCGGGGACCTGGACAACCCTTCCAGTGCGGTAAGCCGCCTGTTGGGCAAATACAGGTCATACCGGCTCAAAGAGCACCTGGGCACGAGACCCAAGGTCTACTATATCCGGAGCTTCAATCCTGGAACCTATTCCCAGACCAAAGGAGATGTTTCATGAGTAATGCAAAAAATCTCTACATCCCCTGGATGATACTCCTTCTGGCCGGCATAGCCGTCGGGTTGTTTGCCGCGGGCAAGCTTTTCGTGCAGGGGCATTACCTGTTCAATGCCAACGATGTCCTGATCTGGACCCTGCCCCTGGGGGCCTATGTCTTTTTGGCCCTGACCAGTACAGGGTTATCCCTGGTGGCCTCCATGCCCCTGGTCTTCAACCTGGAACAGTACGAGCCTCTGGCTAAACGCTTGGTCTTTCTGTCCATAGCCACCTTGGTGGCCGCCTTTGTCTCCATCGGCCTGGAGCTGGGATCCTTGCTGCATATGGTCTATATCATATTTTCCCCCAACTTGACTTCCCCGATCTGGTGGATGGGAGCCCTGTACAGCCTGGAACTGGTCTTCCTGCTCGCCAAACTGTGGCGGATGCATACAGGTGACTGGCACTCCGCCTCCAGCCGTTTTTTGGGCATCGCCTCCATGCTCACCGGGGTCTTTGCCGCCCTGATGCTGGGATCGGTCTTTGGATTGACCGAAGCCAGGCCGACATATTTCGGACCATTTATTTCCATCTTCTGCCTGGTCATTGCTTTACTCTCCGGCATGGCGATGATTATGCTATACATTAATATCTGCTCCGTCGTACAAAGGTCATGTTCCCAGGTCACTGACGCGGCCATGAACATGCTGGCCCGCAAATTCTCTTTTGTTATCGGGCTGACCTTGATCTTCTATTTCCTGAAGCAGGCCCTGGCTTCTGGATACACCTACCCGGAGTTCGCCACGGCCATCAACTTCAGCCTGATCCTGTTTCTGGTTGTGCCCTACATACTGATGATCATTCCAAACCTGAGGCGCACCGCCTGGGCCAAGACGCTGGCCTCGGCCATTACCTTGGTCGGCATATTTGCCGTGCACATGCAGATCCTCATCGGGAGTCAGGTACGGCCGGTCGGCCCCAAGGGCGAAGGACTGCCCGAAGTCCTGACCTATTTTCCCAGTATCTGGGAGATCCTGGTGCTTGTTTTTGCTCTTTGCGTCATGCTCCTGTTGTACACTTTGGGCGAACGGTTCTTACGGCTGGATGACACGCCTCACGGGCAGTCGGCGTGAGAGAGACCAGTGTTCGGTGTTCAGTGTTCAGCGCAGCCCCGCCTCTGGCGGCGGCTGCCAGTTTGATCGAGTATGAAACTCAAGAGGGCTGGCCCTCGGAGAGGACCGCCCTACCCAAAAGACCACGAGCTGGGCTGCAACCGCATACAAGGCCGCCCTTCTCCGAAAGGCAGGCTTTTTAAGGGTAAAATCTAGTGCCAATTTTTATATTGTCGCATCTCAGGGGCAATCTGCCTTGTTTCTGGTTCCCCTCCCTCCCGCCTGTCTTCCAGGCGGGAGGGAGGGGACAGGGGAGGGTTCTCTCATTGCGACATGCCCATAGGTCAGGGCACTAGTTTCATACGAGATTTGCCTCCGGCAAATCTGACTGATAACCATAGGGAGCTTTCCAATGTCTGAGCATACCCTGCCTGAAAAAGATCAGGCTCTGTATAACGCCCTGTCCCTGGTCGCCAATTACTTTTATCCACCGGAACATGAGCTGGTTGAGAGTCTGCAAGCCTTGCCTGAAGTTGCCGGTCTTTTAGATCCTGAAATGGCCGATGCAGCCGGCCGGATGCTGGCTGCATTTCAGGAACAGAGCCTGGATGAACTGCTCAAAGAGTACTCCCGGCTGTTCATCGGCCCCTTCCAACTGGAGGCCCCGCCCTTTGGCTCGATCTATCTAGAGTCCGAAGGCCGGTTGATGGGCCAATCAACGGCCGAAGTCAAAAGAATATACCAGGAGTGCGGCCTGGACATCTCGCCTGATTTTCAGAGTCCGCCGGACCATGTGGCCGCAGAGCTGGAGTTTGTAGCCTATCTTGGCTGGCAGGAAAAAGGCAGCCAGGACGAAGAGCAAAAAAGATTTTATCAGGAGCAACGAACCTTATTTCTGCACCGCCATATCGGGTACTGGTTTCCCTTGTTGGCCGACAACATTGAAAAGCACACCATTTTAGCTTTTTATCTGGAACTGAGCCGATTGACCAGGCAATTACTGGAGCTGGCTCAAGCTCAGGCTGGCTTGGAAGCCAAGTGTACGGCCAATGATGAACTCGGATGAAACAATTAGCAACTTAACAAACCTCGAGTGTCTACAAAAAGAACCCTCCCCAATCCCCTTCCTCCTGCCCAAAGCGGCAGCAGGGAGGGGAACCAGAAAAGGAATGGTTCTTCTTTATGACCAGAATCCATAACAGTCAGGGAGGCCTTATGCGCAGCATCGTCATCCTCGGAGCCGGAACCGCTGGAACCATGATGGCCAACAGACTGTGCAGCAGTCTGCGCCATGAAATCGAAACCAATGAGATTTCCATTACTGTTGTGGATCAAAACCGGGAACACGTGTATCAGCCCGGACTTTTGTTCGTTCCCTTCGGGGTTTACAAGGACAAGTATGACCTGGTCAAACCCAGGGAAAATTTCTTACCCCGGGAAGCGGAGTTCCTTGTCTCCTCCATCAACAGAGTGGATCCGGAAAAGAACATAGTGTATCTGGAAAAGGGGGAGTTGCAGTACGACCTGCTGATCATCGCCAGCGGGAGTGTCATCGATCCATCGGAACAGGAAGGAATGACCGGCAAGCACTGGCAAAAGAGCATCTTTGATTTTTATACCATAGACGGAGCCACGAAACTGCAAAAGGCCATGCGCTCCTTTCGAGGTGGTAACTTTATCTTAAATATTGCCGAGATGCCGGTCAAATGCCCCGTGGCCCCCCCAGAATTCGTCATGCTGGCAGATTGGTATTTCCATGAACGGGGCCTGCGGGATAAGGTGAAGATCTTTTACTCCACTCCCCTGGATGGCCCCTTTACCAAGCCCATCGCCTCCCGGACCCTGCAGCATGTCTGCAATGAAAAAGGCATCGAGATCATTCCGGAATTCGCCCTCAGCCACGTAGACAACGAGAAAAAGCAGATCGTGTCCTACGACGGCCGGGAGCTGGACTTCGACCTCCTGGTCACAATCCCTACCAACAAGGGTGCGTCATTTTTGGAGGAGTCCGGCCTGGGGGACATACTGAACTGGGTACCAACGAACAACCATACCCTGCAGAGCAAAGATTTCGATAATATCTTTGTCGTCGGGGACGCCACCAACGTGCCCACCTCCAAGGCCGGATCAGTGGCTCATTTCGAAAGCGAAATAGTCCTGGAGAACATCCTGCGCTGGCTGGATGGGCTGGAGCCTTTGCCCAACTACGACGGCCACTCCAACTGCTTTATCGAATCCGGCTTCGACAAAGCCCTGCTCATTGACTTCAACTATACCCAGGAGCCACTGCCCGGGAAATTCCCTATGCCCGGTATCGGTCCCTTTACCTTGCTCCGGGAAACCAACATGAATCACTACGGCAAGATGATGTTCCGCTGGGCTTATTGGCATTTACTCCTGATGGGGAAAGATATGCCCATATCTCCATATATGAGCATGGCCGGCAAGTATTACCCGTAAAAGATGCGAGTACAAGTACATAAGGAGTGAATATGACTACCGACCATATTCAAGTACTGGAAGATTTAAGCCGCAAGCTGGATGCAGTGGTTGAAATCTCCGAGAAAGCCAAGGCCCAGGAAGAGGTGATCCAGGATCTGGTGCGGGACCTGTATGTGGTCAGCAACTCAGCCGTATTTTCCCTGCAGGACGTCCTGGATCTGGAGAACGTCCAGATCGACGGCCGGGATGTGCGGGAGTTTTTGATCCTGACTCTCAAAAACCTGCGAAACTTCAATGCCGCGTTGAACCAGTTGGAGGCCATTACTGAGTTGGGCCGGGAAACGGCGTCGACCACTCAGAAACTGGTCATGGATTTTATCCAACAGGTTGAAGAACTGGAGCGCAAAGGCTATTTTGAACACAGCCGGAAGGCTGCTCAGGCCCTGGATGCTTTTGTGCAGAACCTGCCCCGGGATACCTTTGAAAAAATGGAAGCCGCCGCCCCGGAAATGGCCAAGTTAGCAGAAGAATTGTCCAATCCTGAAGAAATCTCCAAGTTGCGCGGATTGCTCCAGAAACGCAAGATGTTGGTCTCGGCGGCCGTGGCCGCCTGGGTTATTCCAGTGGCTTTGTTGGTGGCCAATCTTTTCGTATGACTTCGTCTTAACCTCGTACTGCATCTCAAAAGTGTTGCCTCTGGCAAAGATTCTTATCGTTCCCACGCTCTGCGTGGGAATCCCCCTGGACGCTCCGGCGTCCTCACAGAGACCGCAGGAGCGGTCAAAACAGTTCCCACGCAGAGCGTGGGAACGATAAAAAGATAAACTGGTATCCAAAATATGTACAGCCAACAAAACGTCATTACGTCCCAACCCATCGGGGAATACACCTTTGAAGAGTATAAAGAGCTGGCCCGGGCCTTTCACGGCTATCCGGCCCCAGGTCTGCTCATCGGCGGCTACATGGTGGAAAAGGCCAAGGCCGGCCTGGAGCCCGGAACTTTATTCGAGGCCGTGGTTGAGACCCAAAAATGCCTTCCGGACGCGGTTCAGCTCCTCACCCCTTGCAGCATAGGCAACGGATGGATCCGCATCGTTAATCTGGGCCGTTACGCCTTAAGTCTCTATGACAAATACACCGGCCAGGGTCGTCGGGTATGGATCGATCTGGACCGCCTGGCAAATTGGCCGGAAATTTATGCCTGGTTCTTGAAGCATAAAGCCAAAAAGGACCAGGATACAGATGCCCTGTTCAGCCAGATCCAACAGGCCGGGGATGCCTATCTGTCCACGACACCTATCCAGGTCCAATTCCGGCTTTTGGGCAAAAAAAGCATGGGCCGGATTGAGCTGTGCCCCATCTGCGGGGAGGCCTTCCCCCAAAAAGACGGAGCCATCTGCCGCGGCTGTCAGGGTGAAGAGCCGTACATGCACGGAAAAGGGGTTATGGAGTCCATGGATCCTGAACCGAGACTGCGGTCTCTGCCGGTTAAAGACGCAGTGGGCAAGCACGCTCTGCACGATATGACCAAAATCGTCCCCGGGCAAAGCAAAGGCCCGGCCTTTGCCGCCGGTCAGCAGATCCAGACCGGGGACCTGTGCCGCTTACAGCAGATGGGCCGCACCTCGGTCTATGTTCAGGAAGAGACCCTTGACCTGCAGGACTTTGTGCATGAAAACGACGCAGCCCTGGCCTTTGCCCGGCACATGGCCGGAGAAGGAATCTCCTACGCCGCCCCTCCAAAAGAAGGAAAAGTGAACTTTCAAGCCGAAAGTGACGGCTTGCTTTGCCTGGATGTGGACCGGCTGGAGCAATTCAATCTGGTCCCCAACGTTATGTGCGCCACCCGCCAGAACCACATATTTGTAGAAAAAGGCAAAACCGTTGCCGGCTGTCGGGCCCTTCCCCTGTATCTGTCCAGGCAGGACCTGAAAAAGGCCCTGACAGTTCTCGGGGATGACCCGCTCTTTAAGATCCGGCAGCTGCTCCAGACCAAAATCGGGATCCTGGTCACCGGAACGGAAGTCTTTCAGGGCCTGATCCAGGACAAGTTCGCACCGATCATCAAATCCAAGGTCGAGGGTTTCGGGTCTGAAATCATCTCCTCTGATGTGGTCCCCGATGACCGCCGGACCATCGCCTCGAGTGTACAGACCATGCTCCACAGCGGGGCAGAGCTGATCATCACCACTGCCGGGTTGTCCGTGGACCCGGATGATATGACCAGAGCCGGGCTCATGGATGCCGGTCTGTCCGAAATCCTCTATGGCGCTCCTATACTGCCCGGGGCCATGACCCTGCTCGGCCGGATTGGTCCGGCCAGGGTGTTGGGCGTTCCGGCCTGTGCCCTGTTCTACAAGACCACCAGCCTGGATCTCTTCCTGCCCATGCTCCTGGCAGACGTTGACATCACCAGGCGGGACCTGGCCCGCATGGCCGAGGGCGGATTATGCCTGAATTGCAAGGCCTGTACCTTTCCCAAATGCCCGTTTGGAAAGTAACAGACAGAATGAAGTCGATTAAGTAAAGCTGGCTACACCCGCAACCCAATTGGTTCGGCAAAGAATTGAACCGCTCAAAGAAATTTTTTTGTTTTTTTATGGCAGCAACTTATGGATAAGGCACTAAGAAACCATCTTTGCCTGACAGTTAATGAAGATCACATACGCTCCCATTCAAGCCCAGCGCTACCAAACTCTATTGCCGGGAACAATCCGGGCATGTCGGCTTGACAAAACCTTTCCTTTCAACTCACCTTCCAAAGATGCCGTCTGATCTCAAATCCCATCTTGAATACCTGCAGGGCCAGATTGAACGGGTGACGTATACCAACGAAGAAAACGGCTATACCGTGGCTAAGCTCAAGGTCCGCGGCCGCCGGGAATTGGTTACTGTCGTCGGCCATTTCACCTCGCCTTTGCCCGGCCAGGTCCTGAAGATGAGGGGAGAATGGACAAACCATCCCAAGTTCGGAGAACAGTTCAAGGCCGTAGATTGCGAATGCACAGTCCCGGCCACGTCTGCAGGAATTCAGAGGTATCTCGGATCCGGACTGATCAAAGGCATTGGCCCGGTCCTGGCCAAAAGCATCGTGGCCAAATACGGTGACACGACCCTGGATGTGATTGAAAACGAGATTGAAAGACTGACCGAAGTGGAGGGTATCGGCGCAAAACGCATCGAGATGATCAAGAAGGCCTGGGAAGAGCAGAAAGAGATCCGGGAGGTCATGCTTTTTCTTCAAGGGCACGGGGTCTCGGCTACCTATGCCAGCAAGATATTCAAGGCCTACGGCAAGGAAGCGATCCCGGTAGTCCAGGAAAATCCCTATCGCCTGGCTACAGACATTTTCGGCATCGGATTTGTAACAGCCGATCATATCGCTCAAAAGCTCGGATTTTCCCTTGAATCCGAGTTTCGGATCCAGGCCGGGATACTGTATGTCCTGCACCAGCTATCAGATGAGGGCCATGTCTTCTATCCCAGACAGGAACTGATCGCCAAATGTACTGAGATCCTGGAGGTCGATGCTGCCCTGGTGGATAAATGCCTCGCCGGCCTTCGAGCCAAACATAAGGTGGTCATCGAGACCTTGCCCTTTGCAAACGATGCCGACCTGGAAGCCGTGTACCTGGCCAAATATCATTTCTCAGAAACCAGCATCGCCCAGAAGCTGAAAAAACTCCTGGCCTCCCCCAAATCTATCCGCCCGGTGGACACTGGGAAAGCCCTGGACTGGGTCCAGAAGACATTTTCCATAAATCTGGCCTCAAAACAGTCCGAAGCAGTGCGCAAGGCTCTTGAAGATAAGATCTTGGTCATCACCGGGGGGCCGGGGACCGGAAAGAGCTTTCTGCTCAACGCCATTTTGAAGATTGTTTCCAAAATAAGAGCCAAGGTCCTCCTGGCCGCCCCCACCGGCCGGGCGGCCAAGCGGATGAACGAGGTCACCGGCTTTGAGGCCAAGACCATTCACCGCCTTCTGGAATTCGACTTTCAAAAAGGAGGATTCAAAAAGGACGATGAGCACCCCTTAAACTGCGATCTGCTCATTGTGGACGAGATGAGCATGGTGGACACGATACTCATGCATCATCTGCTCAAGGCGGTATGCCTGGACACCACCCTGATCATGGTCGGAGACGTCAACCAGCTCCCTTCCGTAGGCGCCGGCAACGTTTTAAAGGACATCATCAACTCCGGAGCGATACCGGTGGTCGAACTGAACGAAATCTTCCGCCAGGCCCGGGAGAGTTCAATCATCGTCAACGCCCACCTGATCAATCAGGGTCAATTCCCTAGGCTTACTCCCAGACAGGACAAGCTGGACGACTTTTATTTCATCCAGGAAGAGGATCCGGAAAGGGTTCTAGACAAGATCAGATATATTATCCTGGAGCGAATACCCAAGCGTTTCCGGTTCGATCCGGTCACGGATGTGCAGGTCATCTCGCCCATGAACAAGGGAGTGGTTGGAGTGAACAACCTGAACACTCAGCTCCAGGCCTGCTTAAACCCCAAGGGTCAGGAGCTGGTCCGGGGTGGGAAGACATTCAGGACAGGCGACAAGGTCATGCAGATCAAGAACAACTATGACAAAGAGGTCTTTAACGGGGACATCGGAAAAATTGTGGGTTTGGATTTGGAGATGCAGGAAATAAAGGTCCGTTTTGAAGATCGGACCGTGGTCTATGAGTATGCAGACCTGGATGAGTTGGTCCTGGCCTATGCGGTGAGCATCCACAAATCCCAGGGCTCAGACTTTTCCGCCGTTATCATCCCGCTGCTTACCCAGCACTATATCATGCTCCAACGCAACCTGATCTATACCGGGATCACCAGGGGAAAGAACCTGGTCGTTGTCATCGGGACAAAGAAGGCCCTGGCCATAGCGGTAAATAACGCCAAAACCCGGCAGCGATACACCTTTCTGGATGGGCGACTGAGCAATTAAAGTGGTATCTCTTCGTTTCCAGGTTCTAGCCTGGGGACGTCTTTCTCTTGTGGCTGCAGCCAATTCCTCCAGATTCAATACAGTTACGCGGCCATGAAGGCTGCCGGCTCGTTGCCGCTGGGGGCATATGGTTCGAAGTCCGCAATCTGGAACTTTGGACCTGTCATCACAAAATAATTATTCCATAAAGATTTAGTCCACCCCAGTGTACTGGAAGAAGTACACGGGCCTGCACTCCCTGGACAAAGTGGGCGAGTTGGTGGCACAATAGATGTATGAAATGATTTCCCAAACACGTGTTGACAGGAGATCAAAGCATTCAATCCAGATACAATAAATGATATAAGCATTGTCATGGATATTGAGTCAATCAAGGCTAAGGTGCAAAGAGATCAATATGTATATTCTTTGCATGCCGATATAGAAAGAAAAGCGGATGACTTAACTTTACAAGAGGTAGAAACAGCCCTACTAAATGGTGAAATTTTGGAGCAATATGCTGATACAGGGAGAGGTGAATCCTGTCTCATAGTCGGTTTTTCAAATGTTATACCTATTCATATAATTTGTGGATGGAGGGGAGAAAGGTTGTCAATAGTAACGGTTTATGTTCCTAAACCACCAAAGTTTATTGATCCATGGACAAGAGGACCAAGAAATGAATAAGAAATGTAATTTTTGTGGAAGCTCCTTCTGCGAAACAAGAAGAGTAGACTACTTATATTCTTATAAAGGAAATTATTTATTGGTCCAGGATACACCAGTAGAAGTGTGTCAGGAATGCGGTATGCTCTATTATGAAGCGTCAGTTCTTAAAGAAATTGAAAGAAGTTTCTTTGCCATCCAAAAGAAAGAGAAGAATCCAGGGAATTATATCGAGATTCCAAGATTGGAGTATGGGGTATAGAATGACACTTGGTTCGTAAGCCTTCACAAGGTACCTTTTACCTCTTTTTTTTCAAATTGAATTTGAATTCTTCATAATTGCCGATCATGAACTCAGGGCTTGATAGAGAAGACGCAGACTGAAGACGACCAAGATTGCGGAAAAAATCAGAGAGATGGTCCTGCCCTGCATCCGGGCGGCCATGAACCTGGCCCCGGCTTGGCCTCCGGCAAAGGAGAACAGAGCTGCTGGGAGGACAAAGGACCAGTCGATGCTGTGCATGGACATATAGCCCAAAAACCCGGTCAGGGAGGAAAAGCAGACGATGAAGGTGGAGGAGGCCGCCGCTGTCCTGGCCGGAACATGCAGTATGTACATAAGCAAAGGGACGACGAATACTCCACCGCCGATGCCCAAAAGACCGCCCAGAAAGCCGATGGCCAGCCCGATGATCACCCCTCCTATGAACTTAGCTTTGGCCGACTGCTCCCGACCCATAGTGTCCTTTTTAGGCACAAAGGCCATACGCACGGCAGCCAGAATGAGAATAACGGCCATGAGGATGGAGAAAAACTGGACGTTTACCAGGCCGTTGACATACGAGCCAAGGGGCGCGGCCAGGGACGAGGAGACGATCAACGGCACGGACAGGGAGAAGTCGACCATCCTCTTTCGACCATAGGTCACTGCCGCAGATGAGACGGCCACCAGGTTGAGAAAAAGTGAAGTGGATGCAGCCGCCGCCTTGGACAGGCCGAGCATAAGAAACAGGGGAGAAAATATGAGCCCTCCACCCAGACCGACCATGGTCAAAACAAAGGAAATGGCCAGCACCGCGAGCCAGAGAGAAGCGAAGTATAACATGGAATCTTCCAATAAAAACTTCCGGGCCGCTTTGAAAAGCGGCCCGGAAGTTTTTATTTGTCTTTTTGTTGACCTTGGTCTGGTTGGGCACACGGATGCCCGGCTTCTTCACCGTGGCATTCCCGGATCTGCTCCGGGGTGCAGTTTTCCGGTTTGTCCTTGAGTTTGTGCGGATACTGGCAGTGTTCTTTACAGCTCATAATAGCCCCCTTTTTGATTTAGCGTTTACGCAAACCCTAAGACATATTATGCGCCCTGTCAATCTTCAGATTTGCCTCCGGCAAATCTGAAATATATTTTGCGCCAAAGCGCGCAAAAAAGGATAGGACCCAGCTCTTGACTGAGCCTATCTTTTGATATAGTATTTGCCTATATGCTAAATCAAATTATTTACACGAGGTGATGGCTATGTACCCTTCAGACCTCATCCATCAAGGCAACATCCCCTATATCCTTGCAGAGATCAAAGACAAAGCACAAAAACGGCGTTTCCTGGAATCCCTCGCCTGTTGTGACCATTGCACCTGTGGGAGCGATCTCGATGAATGGGCCGGAATGTGCTTACTGCGACGCAAAACCGAAGCCCAAAACTTTGCTTACGAATATATGAGGCCAAACCGCTACCCAAGGTGATTTTGTTCTCAGGTGTAAGGAGCCTGGAGTGTTCAGTCCCGCCTTTGGCGGGATCAGTGTTCAGTGTTCAGCTTCAGAAGGCCCGATTCATGCTAATCAGAAGGCCCGATTCATTGCTAATATGATACTTCGGAAACATACTTGGGGGCATTTTCAGGCATCAGGCAAACAAATCAAGAAATATCACGGTATCTCAAAATCTTATACTGAACACTGAAACCTGAACACTGAACACATTTCCCTGTCATCCAGACACAGATTGCATCACCTGAAATAATTGACAATAAAGAGCAGAACCAAAAAGTCCTGAGCCACTACCAAAGCTTACTGACTTCCGTCCAATTTGCCCATAAATCTAAAAAATTCAAAAAAGTGCCGCAGAGAATCACCATCTTCTTCCATGCATAGCCTGCACTGGCAAACCCACCGGAGTTTTGGATGGACAAACGCATTCGTTTCAACCGACTGGAGCTGGCCGGTTCCCTGGGAGATCTGGGCACCCTTTTGCCCATCGCCATAGCCATGGTCCTGGTCAACGGGCTGGATCCCATGGGCCTGTTTTTCAGCATCGGGGTCTTTTACATTCTTTCCGGGCTCTACTTTGGAGTCACGGTTCCGGTCCAGCCCATGAAGGTCATCGGGGCCTATGCCATAGCCACAGCCTTGACCGCGGACCAGATCCTGGCCTCCTCCCTGCTCATGGGGGGCGTACTTTTGCTCATCGGTCTGACCGGGGCCATTGACCTCATCCGCAAGGCCACCCCCCATGCCGTGATCCGCGGGGTGCAGCTGTCCACCGGGGCCCTGCTCATGTCCGGCGGGGTGAAGTTCATGATCGGGACCTCCAAGTTCCAGGCCCTGCAAGATGCTGTGGAACCGTATCTGGCCTTTCAGTCCGTGGGTTCGGTGCCCATAAGTCTGGTTATCGGCGGGGCTGCAGCTGTACTCACCCTTTTTTTGCTGGACAACAAGAGATTCCCGGCCGGACTGATCGTGGTTCTGGGTGGACTGCTGACAGGTCTGGCCTTGGGAGCCCGGGTTGATTTGCAGGGCCAGAGCCTTGGTCTGTACCTTCCAGAAATCCTTCCCTTTGGATGGCCGGGGAAAATGGATTTCTCCTTTGCCCTCTTTGCCCTGGTCCTGCCCCAGCTGCCCATGACTTTGGGCAATGCGGTTTTAGCCTATACCGATCTGTCCAAACAGTACTTTGCCGAGCGCTCGCACAAGGTGAGCAACAGGGCCGCCTGCATCAGCATGGCTCTGGCCAATTTTTTCAGCTTCTTTCTGGGCGGAATGCCTTTATGCCACGGGGCCGGAGGCCTGGCAGCCCATTATAGATTTGGAGCCCGTACCGCCGGCTCCAACCTGATGATCGGGCTGATCTTCCTGGTCCTGGCCCTGGTCCTGGGCAGCAATGTGATCAGCGTGCTTAATCTGCTGCCCATGGCCGTCCTGGGAGTTCTGCTCGTGTTTGCCGGCTCCCAGCTGACCCTGACCGTTATGGACCTGACAACCCGAAAAGACTTTTTTGTGGCCACCCTGATCTTAGGGATAACCCTGGCCTCCAACCTGGCCGCCGGCTTTATCGCCGGCCTGATCGTGGCTCAAATACTGAAATGGGAGAAACTGACAGTATGACCAAGGCTCTGATTGTAGAAAACTTGGCCAAACGTTTTGAGGATGTTCAGGCGGTGGCCGACATCACCTTTGGTGTGGAGCAGGGCGAGCTGTTCGGATTTCTGGGCCCCAACGGGGCGGGGAAGACCACGACCATCAATATGCTCACCGGCCTGGCCCGCCCGGATTCAGGGAGCATGAGCATCGGAGGCCTGGACTGCATAAAAAGGCCCAGATCAGCCCAGTACCTCATCGGCGTGGTTCCGGACGAGAGCAATCTGTATCCGGAGCTGACCGGTTTCCACAATTTGTGCTTCTGCGCCGCCTTGTACGGGATGGGCAAACAGGAACGGCAGTCCCGGGCCAGAAATCTTCTGGAAGACTTCGGTCTGAGCCAGGCGGCTGATCGTAGATTCAGCGGTTATTCCAAGGGCATGAAGCGCAAGCTGACCATTGCCGCCGGGATCATCCACCAGCCCCGGATCCTGTTTTTGGACGAGCCGACCACAGGCATTGATGTGGCCAGCGCCCGCCAGCTGCGGCAGCTGGTGGCTGACCTGAACGAGTCCGGTACCACGATCTTTTTGACCACCCATTACATCGAGGAGGCCGAACGGCTCTGCGACCGTATCGCTTTTATCGTCTCCGGCCGCATTGTGCAGATCGACAGCGTGGACAACCTGCTCCAGCCCTTGCAGGCCAAGCATGTGGTCCAGATTACCTGTGATCAGGATCTATCAGGCCTGCTGGAAGAAATGAAAAGCCAATTTTCCCCTCTGCATTTTTCTTCTTCCGGTCAAGGCATTCTGCAGGTTGAATCCGACCAGCAGGTAAAGGCCGGGGCTTTGGTTCATTTTCTGGAAGAGCAGGGAGTGGAGGTCTCCGAGGCCAGAAGGATCAAACCCTCTCTGGAGGATATTTTTGTCCGGGTCACCGGCATAGGCGCGGAAGCCATGCAGGCCAATGCAGGGAAAGGAGGGACTGCATGAAGCTGTGGACCGCATTTATAAGCATTCTGGTCAAGGACATGCGCACCTATTACCTCAAGCCCCCGAACATCAGCTGGGGGCTTATTTTTCCTTTGGCCTGGACCGCCATGTTCTTCATCAAGTCCGGCAGCGGCCTGGGCAGCATTCCCAGTCTGCTGCCAGCCGTGGTGGCTGTGTCCATCCTGTTCGGAACCACCTCCATGCTGGCGGTAACCGTGACCTTTGAGAAGAAACAGCGCTCCTTCGAACGTCTTCTCCTCGCCCCCATCCCCCTGGAAATCCTGATGCTGGCCAAGACCAGCGGGGCCATATTGTTCGGGATAGCCAATGCCTTTGTCCCGGTGATCATGGCCGCCTTCCTGATGGATATCTCCCAGGTTACCTGGACGGCCTTTGTCCCGGCCGTGGTTTTGATCTCTGTCAGCTCCACTTTTCTGGGCCTGTTCATTGCCGTGGCTGTGAGCGAGGTCTTTGAGGCCCAGACCTTCTCCAACTTCTTCCGCTTTCCCATGATCTTTCTCTGCGGCCTGTTTTTCCCGGTCCAGCAGCTACCCATCTTTTTAAAGCCCGTCTCCTTTGCCCTGCCCCTGACCTATGGGGCGGACGTTTTGCACGGCGCGGTCCACGGGGCCCACATGCTGCCCTATCTCCTGGATCTGAGTATTCTCGGGGCCTTCTGCGCCGGGCTGTTTCTTCTCAGCCTGCGCAATATCCGCAGGCACTGGATTGTTTAATAAGGAAAACAAAGTGAAAGTCAGTGCCAGAAAAGCGATCATTGCCGGGGCAATTGTGCTCGGCATAGCAGGAGCCTTGATCTTCTTGTCCATTGCCGGTGACGACCCCGGGAATAACAAATCACAAGGGGAAAAACGTGGCGGTCCCAGCAATGTCGAGGTCAAAGCGGCCCAAGAGGAAGAAATAGCCCGGACCCTGGAAAGGACCGGCGAGGTGGTTGCCACTGAGTCAGTAGTCATTGCGGCCATAAAGGAAGGCCCCATCGCGTACTGTCCGTGGCGCGAGGGTGATGAGGTGAAAGCAGGAGAAAAACTCATTGAGATAGACCGGCAGGTGTATCAGGCGGAAGTTCGGCAGGCAGAAGCCGCGCTCAAGGTTGCCAGGGCGAAACTGGCCGACTTAAGGGCGGGTACTCGTCCGGAAGAGATCGACCAGGCCAAAGCCGGCGTACGGAAGTGGCAGGCCACGCTGGAAGAGGCTCGCACGACTTATGAAAGGCAAAAGCGGCTTCAAGCGCAGGAATTCACTTCCGAGCAGGGCGTGGACCAGGCCCGGGAAAGAATGGAGGTGGCCCGGGCCGAACTGGAGGACGCCGGGGAGAAGTTGCGCATGCTCAAGGCGGGTCCTACCAAAACCGAAATCGCGGTGCAGGAAGCCGGCGTGGAGGATGCAGAGGCAAAGCTGGAGCTATCCCGGGCCCATCTGGAAGAATGCTTGATCAAAGCCCCCTTTGACGGTGTGATCGACCAGGTCCATGTGCGCCGGGGAGACCTGGCAACCCCCCGAAGCCCGCTCATTGAAATGTTTGATCCTGATTCGCTCGTGATACGTTTCAGCGTGAACGAAGCCCATGCAGCCACAGTACAACCCGGGCTTACGGTCAAGGTTCGGCTCGATGCCCTGTCCGGACAGAGTTTTCAGGGACGTATCTCCCGGGTATATCCTTCATTAGATGACAGTTTGCACACCCGGACTGTGGAAGCAGAACTTGCCAGGGCCCGTGACCTGATGCCCCATCAATTCGCCCGCATTATACTGCAGTTGGAGGTCGTGGAAAACGCCGTCATCGTGCCTGTTGAGTCGGTTCAGGAGATGTCGGACGGTAGCAAGGTTGTTTTTGTGGTTGAAGACGGCAAGGCCTTTCAGAGGTCCATCGAAGTGGGTATTGAGCAAGAACAACGCGTCCAGGTTGTGAAAGGCATCGAGCCGGGTGAGCAAGTGGTGGTGGCAGGCAGCGATGGGCTTAAAGACGGAAGCCCGGTCCGCATAACAAACAGCGGGGAAGAAAGCCGGGGATCGAAGAGCAATAGCGAGCAGGACGTTACAGGCGACAGGCAATGAAGATAACAAGCTACTCCGTCTCCCGGCGTCTGGCCACCAGCGCCATTGTTGTAGCCTTGGTGGTGCTGGGTCTTTACGGTCTGTGGCGCTTGCCCGTCGACTTTCTACCGGATGTTACCTATCCGCTGGTCAAGGTGCAAATCAAGTGGCCCGGGGCTACGCCCGATGAAATCGACACGGATATTGCCGATCCTGTTGAGCGCCTGATGGCCACGGTGGACAACCTGGATTCCCTGGAATCCACCTCCAGAACCGGGCTCTACGCCCTCAACGTCAACTTCGATTACGGAACCGACACCGACGTAGCCTTCCAGGACGTGCAGGCGGCCCTGACCCGGGCCCAACCGAATCTACCCGACAACGCTGAAGAGCCTTTCGTATTCAAGGCCGACCCCTCTCAACTGCCGGTGATCCAGGTGGCCATAAACTCCGAGCACTGGGGGCCGGTCAGAGTGCGGGAATGGACGGATAACTGGCTGCAGGATCGTGTCCTGGCCACCAAGGGTGTGGCCGGAACAGAAATCGTCGGGGGACTTCAAAGAGAGATACGCATCCTGCTGGATGCAGCTGCTATTGAAAAATACAAACTCGGCCTGCCGACCATCCTGGAAAAGCTTCGGGAAGAAAACGTTGAAAAAACAGGTGGACGGGTCACTGTCGGCCGCCAGGAGATCATTGCCAGAACCACGGGGAAGTTTGACTCCCTGGATGACATCCGGTCGGTGCTGATCGCCCGGAGCCAGCAGAACAAGATCCATCTCGGAGACATTGCCGAAGTCCGCGATGCGCACGAGGACGTGCGGGTCATCACCCGGTTTAACGGCGAGGACTGCGTGAAGCTCTCGGTCCTCAAGGAGGCTGAAGCCAATACTGTGGAGGTGGCCCGGGCTGTGGAGCAAAGGATCTCAGAGCTGAAGCCTGCCTTTCCCCAGGAGCTACGTATCAGCTACGTGGAGAATCAGGCCACCTACGTGCAGCAATCCATTGACGGCGTGCGAAATGCTGCCATAGGGGCTGCAGTCCTGCTCATCATCGTTGTCTATCTGTTTCTGGGCAGCATCCGGCAGGTAATCGTGATGGGCGTGGCCCTCCCTTTGACCATGGTCTTGAACTTCGGCCTGATGAAAGTAGCCGGCTTCTCGCTAAACATCTTCTCCCTTGGCGGACTGGTGGTGGCTATCGGGGTGGTCCTGGACAACTCCATCGTGGTCCTGGAGAACATCAGCCGTCTACGCCGCGAGCAACCGGAAGAGGATATCGTCCGGCAGTCAGTGGCCGCCACCGACGAGGTCGGACCGGCCATCCTCGCGGCGACACTGTCCTTTCTGGCCCTTTTCGTACCCTTTCTTCTTGTGCCGGGACTGGTCAGTCTGCTCTTCCGGGAGCTCATCCTGGTAATGGCGGGGATCGTGGTCATCAGCCTCGCTGTTGCCGTCACGGTTACGCCCATGCTGGCGGCCACCCTGCTGGACAGACGCCGAGTTCCCCGCCAAAAGACGCACTTTGAACGGTTTTTCGACAGGGTCACCCAGGCATATGGCTGGGCCCTGGACCAGGTCCTGCGGGTTCGATGGGCGGTTATGGCGGCATTTCTGGGGATCCTTGTCGGTGCGGTCCTGCTGTTCGGGCGGGTGGGAACCGAGTTTCTGCCGCTGATGGACGACGGGCAGCTTATGGTCAAAGTCAAATTGCCGGTGGGGGCTTCGGTGCAGGAAACCAACCGCGCCCTGGCCAGGATAGAAGAACGAATCAGCGACGATCCAAAGATAGAAAGCATTTTTCGTCTCAGCGGCGGACAGGTCCGCGGGCTCTACACCTACGAGATATCCAACGAGGGACAACTGGACATCCAGCTCGTTCCCAGGGCCGAGCGGGAGGTGAGCACCTCGGAATACGTGCAAAGCCTGGGCAAAAAAGTGCGTGAAATCCCCCTGCCCGGAGTCAAGGCCATGGCCAAACAAAGCCCCATCAAGGGCATTAAGGGAGGCCAGGCCTCGGATATCGTAGTCGAGATAAGCGGGGAGGACACCGGGGAGCTTTCAAGGCTGGCCGAGAGCACAGCCGATATCATGCGGGAGGTGGAAGGGCTTACCAACGTTTACGTCTCCATGGACCTTTCCCGGCCGGAATACCAGGTGCGGATCGACCGCACCAAAGCCGCCGAATTGGGCGTCTCGGTGGCCGAAGTGGCCGACTCCCTGCAAACCCTGATTACCGGCACGGTCCCCACGCGCTACCGGGAGGGATCGGAATATTTCGACATCCGGGTTCTGGTTCCGGAGGTGGGGCTCGGCAGCCGCGAGGCCGTGGCCGACCTGCCCTTAAGAACTGAGCAGGGCGAGACACTTAGGTTGCGGGATGTGGCCAGCGTGGTGCCGGCAACCGGACCGGTGGAGATTGTCAGAGAGGACCAGGCCAAGCAGGTGACAGTGGAAGCCGATATGAGCGGCAAAGATCTGGCCGGAGCGGTCAGCCGGGTACGCAGTTCACTGGCCGACATGGACCGGCCCGCGGGCTATGAATTCAACTTCGGCGGACGGGCGGAGCTGATGTCCGATATGAAGGACACGGTGCTGGCAGTTCTGGTTTTTGCCTTGTTCTTCTCCTTTATAATACTCACCGTGCAGTTCAACAGCCTGAAGCTGCCGGCCATGATCCTGGGCTGCGTCCCTGTTTGCCTCGCAGGTGCGATTTATTTTCTCTCCTGGAGCGGGGTGCTGCTGGGCGCGACGGTCATCATCGGTATGCTGGTGGTCATCGCGGTCACCGTCAACGACGGTGTGCTGCTGCTGACCTTCGCCGGGGAGATCCAGGAGAAACAAGGGCTGGGGAGATTTGAGTCTGTTGTGCAGGCGGCCAAGATCCGGCTCCGCCCGCGGGTGATGACCACCACCACGACCATGATGGGGTTTTTGCCGCTGGCGCTCAACCTGGGTGAAGGCGGCGCTATGCTGCAGCCCATGGCGGTGGCCGCTATCGGAGGGCTTATTCTGGAAATGATGGTGGCCCTCTTTCTGATGCCGTGCCTCTATGTGATTGTTACCAGAGAAAAAGCTTTGCCCCGTGCAGATGGTATATGAGTACAACAGCCCTCGTCATTCATCTATTGGCTCTCGGTTGCGTTATCTTTCTCGGTTTATCGGTGAGCAGGCTGGATTTGGAAGGGCAGCTGGACCTCCAGCTGGTGTCACCACAAAGCGGACAAGGCCATATGTTTAGTCCTCAGGCTCCCTGTGGGGGTGCTCTTGGTGTGTTTGGACCATCTGGTCCAGGGGCGGGCTGAGGAGGTTGTGGATGATGGTGCGCCAGCGCTCCACAGTCTTCCATTCCAGAACGTAATGCACAAAGTACCCCCGCTTTTCCGGACGGATGAGATCGGCATCCCGCAGGATGCGCAGGTGCTGGGAGACTGCGGCCGCAGTCATGCCCAGCTCCCTAGCCAGGGCGTTGACGCAGAGCGTGGAAACCTTGAGGATCTCCAGGATCCTGACCCGGGTGGGGACGGACAGGGCCTTGCAGATGCGGGCAATTTTTTCTGGGTCGGACATAGTGGCCTTTGAGATTCAGCCTTGCCGAATTGATCGCAAGGGAAACTGTGGATTTAGTATTTCAGCAATCACTAAATCATTGACCGCTCATTGTCAAGAAACACGGGAACTATCCGGAATCTCGGGCAAGAAGGGCTCGCATGAAACTAAAGGTTAGCTTATATTCATTTCATGCGTATCTTCTCCAAATAACGTCTGCGTCACGGGCGGCATGCTCCTCGACGTCCCGTGGGCGCGGAGGTTGGGCTGCATGTGTCTTCCAGAAATAGTTGCCTACGTTTTATCCAAAGCAAAACCTGTGATATTAGCACTACAGCGAAATGTTAAGTAACTAGACAAAGCTCCGGACCTTTGGTAGGATGCACTTTTTCATCTTCACACAGGTGGAGGTGTATCCCCTTTGGTCCGGAGCTTTGATGAATAGCCTACAATGTCCCGGCATATCGAACAAGCTTCACTCTGTGGCCCTGGAGTGTGTCAGTGGGACCAAATCAGAAGTTCTCTGGGATGACTTGGTAGCTTCCCATCATTACCTGGGATATAAGAAGCTCTTGGGTCACCGGCTTAAATATCTTGCCTTCATTCAAGAGAGGCCGGTGGCCGCTTTGTCCTGGAGCGCTCCTGCTTTGACCCTAAAAATCCGGGATCAGTTCATCGGATGGAGCGATACAATCCGAAGGCAATATCTGGGACATGTAGCCGCAAACAGTCGATTTGTCATCTTTCCCTGGGTGAACATGCCAAATTTGGGGTCCTATATCTTGAGTCAAAATCTCAAAAGAATCAGAAAGGATTGGATGCAGGCTTTTCACCAAGACCTGTGGCTTGTCGAATCCTTTGTCGACTCAAGACATTTTAGAGGAACTGTTTACAAGGCCTCAAACTGGACGTTTCTTGGCACTACCAGGGGGTACACAAAAACCGGATCGACCTATACATATCACGGACGGACCAAAGACATCTATGTGTATGTCCTCGAACCCAAACTTTGGGACATTTTGGGATGCACCTCCACCTTGCCCGGACCATATGCCAAGCAAGTGGAGGAAGTTACTATGTCTTTGCAGTCCAAACAGTGGAATCCTGATATCTTCGTGGAGTTGGATCCAGATGACATCACAAAGCTCGCTGATGTTCTGACCGAATTTCATCACCAGTTTAGCTCTTGTTTTCAGCGATGTGAACAAGAAAAACATGGGCTTGGTTATATTTCCGGTCTTCTCAGCAACATTGACTCAAAATCCATAGAGCCGATTGCATTGGAGCTCGGGAAAATAACAAGCGCTCGCACCACACAGCTCTTTATGAAAGATTCCCCCTGGAAACACGAGGTCATGCTGGATACCCATCAAAGAATGATCGTCCCGCACTTGTCGTCTCCCCAAGGGATGATCACCATAGACCCCTCTGAATTCCCTAAAAAAGGGAAAAAGTCTGTAGGAGTTGCCAGGCAGTATTGTGGCCGTCTGGGCAAGAAAGAAAACTGCCAGTCTGGTGTCTTTATCGGATATACCAGCGAAAAAGGACATTGCCTTCTCGATTGTCAGCTTTATATGCCAGAGCGGTGGTTTGATGCTGATTACCAGAACCTGCGCAGGGAAACCCTTGTCCCAGAAGATTTATGCTTTCAAACCAAGCAAGAAATTGCCCTTGGGCTTCTCAAAAACGTGACCCAGCATTTTTCTGCTCGCTGGATTGGCATGGATGCAGCCTTTGGGACAGATATGGATTTTCTCCAAGCCCTTCCTGCAGATATGTATTATTTTGCCGATATCAAAGCCAATGAGAAAGTCTTTCTCCAAAAACCAGAAGTCGGCGTTCCAGAGTATCAAGGCCAGGGAAGGCCGCCAACTAAAGAGCGTGTGCTCTCAGACCACAAGCTCTATGAAGTCAGAGAATTGGCAAAATCCAAAGACTTGCCCTGGAGAAGAGTTTCCCTTGGAGAAGGAGCTAAAGGCCCACTCTTGGCTCAAATGGCCTGTATCAGGGTCTATCCTTCACGTGATGGCCTTCCTTGTGATCAGCCTGTCTGGCTGGTTATTCGCATCCAAGAGGATGGAAAAGTAAAGTACGCTTTCTCCAATGCCCCGGAAACAACGTTTTTTGAGGAGCTTTATCAAGCGTCTTGTATGCGTTATCCCATTGAGCAATGTTTTGAAGAAGGCAAGAGTTATCTTGGAATGGATGATTATGAGCATCGTTCTTGGCCGGCCTGGCATCGTCATATGATCTACGTAATGCTGGCCCAACATTTTCTCATCCTGGTCCAAAAACGCTTTGAAAAAAAAACTCCTGAGCTGACAATTCCACAGGCCAAAAGGCTTGTCCAAACCGTATTTACCATGAGGTCATTGACCCGTGAAGGTACGATAGAGATTTTGAAATACATCAGGAAACGGAACCACATAGCTTATCGCTCGCATCGAAAAAAACGAGAAGCGCAAGCCAGAAGCCTAGGACTCGATGTTTAGTTGATGTTTCGCTGTAGTGTTAGGGCAAGTACTGGAAGCTCTATGAGCGGGCCGATAACCAGTGCGAGGGCAACCAGTGGCTCATCAGGGAAGGCAGCAACGGCAATGGCCAAGGCAATGGGTGAATTTCTAGTACCGCGTCTCAAAAATTCTGTCTCAATTTTTGGCAATTTGAGTTCTGGAAGCTATGCTGCTTGTTCAACACCTGAAGCTCTACCCAATACTTGGTTCTGAAATTGTTGGTATGCCTCTTTCGCCTTTTTCTGTCGTTGTGGACCGGGGTCTTCTTCTATTATCCGATTGATGTACTCTTGCTTTTCCACGGCCAGATTTTGAAGCTGATGCCAATCTTGTGATGGTATGAATTCGATATATTGGTTCGCTATGTTGGTCATAAGTAGTAGCTGACTTTTCAGAAACTTGGCATCCATTTGCTCTGTTTCCAAGGAAAGGAGATTGTTGAACCGCCGCACAGCCTTGCTGTGCAGACCTTCACCTGTGTATGACCATTGGAAGGGGTGGGCATAAAATTCATCCCATGTTCCAATAAAGCTCATGATGACTTCACACAGGTGACCGACTGAGACGAACTGTCCGTATTTGAGGCACTTGCTTTTTAAGATCCCAAACCAGATTTCAATCATGTTCAGCCAGGAGGCATGAAAGGGCACGAAGTGAACGACTATCCTTTTGTGTTCCGACTGCAGCCATTGGCGACGTTCAGGTCCGGTCTTTAAAGGTAAATAGTCCACACCACTGAGGTAAGCCACTGTTTGGCAAAAGTCTTCGTGATAATGCGAAGACAAGTTATCCATAATATAATGAATAGTGGCATCAGGGGGGTGCATCTGAACGTGGGTTGTGAAGACCTGACATAATGTGTGTCTGTTGTGATTATCGGTACATTGCCCATAAACTTTGCCTGTTGCTGGATTTAAGAAAGCGAGCAAATCAGTGGTCCCATTTCGGATATAGTCAAAGTCTTGAAGCTCGGGCTGATCAGGGCCCACTGGCAAGGTGGGCGTTAGGCGTTTGAGGGCTTGAATCCCAGTACATTCATCGAAACAGTAGAGATTTGGTAACTGCCTTGAATAACAGCTGATAATATGCTCCATTTTCGGAAAGAAGTCCGGATCAGTAATCTGAAGATAATATTTGCTCAGGTGCGGCTTCAAGGCATGTTCCTTCAGAATTCGCTGAATACTTGCCTTGCTGATCGATTCATTAAGGATCTCTGGATGTTCTTTGAAATATTTCTGAGCGTCGCGCAGGGACCATCTCAAGACCCCGGGGAGCGGTGGTTTTTGCTGGCAGTAAACAGCAATAACCATGAGTCTTGATCCTTCCCCATAGTGGCGTGGCCGGCCAGAGCGTTGGATATCAAGTAATGGGTCTGCATTATGAAATCTTTTCACCCATCTGCGAACTGTTTTGGGATGAGTGGCAGTGAAGATGGAAATACTTCGATGAGCAACCTTTTCTGTGTCCAAAGAAACGATGGCAGCTCGCTTTTGGAGCCTTTCTCCCATGGAAAGGCTGGGGGAATGGCTTTTAAAATTCTTCAGGAGAGCCAAGAGAAGCCCTTTTTTCATCAACAAGATGAGGTTTTTGAAGTTTTTTTACAGCCTTTATCAGCTGAGGTAATGAGCGTTTGACCGGCTTAAGGCCCAACAGGGACAAGTGGTGCCGTATCGTTCGTGGCGAGAGTTCAAGCCCGCATCGTTCTTGAAGTTCAGCAGAAATCTTGTCGCTTGATGTCTGGCCATGACAGACAATGTCTGCTGCAAACTGCTGAATGATTTCCCTTTTGACAGGGGCAGGAACTCTGTAATCATGTTTTTGTCCTTGCCGCTTATCTCCAAGTGATGCCGCGCCTTCTTCCTGGAGTCTTCGCGTAAGGGTGCTCATATATGAGGATGTGACATTAAGGGCCTGAGCTGCTTCCCGCTTGGACAAGAGGCGATTATTGGCCATGGAGACAATAACAGCTTTGAGGAGCAAGGGATCATTGCGGGGAATTTTAAGTTCTCTTCCTGGAATACCGAAATCAATTACCAGAGAGTTATCTTCCTCTCTGCAAGATACTGGTGCTGGTTTTGGGGATTCCAGGTTCTTTGTAGACGCACATCGCCTGTCTTCTAAGCCTGCGATCCCGTCTCTATTGATGGTTTTGATCATGGACTTCACCGTTTCAGTAGGTATGTTCAGGCCCTGGCCAATAGAGCTTCGTTTTGCACCAAGCAAATACAAAGCGAAAGCCAGGATGCGCTGAACAACGCGGGGTCCAAGGAACTGCTGGGCTTGAGCCACCCGAGTTTTTGAGAGTTCAGCCGATAACTGGGGCTTCTGGCAATCTGGGAATAAGGTCTCCGTAGACATATTTGACCCACTTATCTAAGATTGTCTAGACGCAATGCATCATATATAAGCATTAATGAACATATTATGCCGCCAATATGGGTTATTTGTCAATGGGTTTTTATGCTTTTTATTTTGCCAATATTAGGCGCATAACTTTTAAGCCAGGGTACTAGCCAGCGTAGTGTAACTCAAGGATACGAAGCTCTCGTATGGGCTTTTAAGCCATTTGCTGATAACGAATGCCAGTGCTAATTTTTTTACGGGAACCAATCAGGGCCAGATGGATCCTTCCCGGACATTGAAGAATTGGGACTTGAGCCACTCGTTGTAGGAAAGAATAGTCTCGTCCTCACTCGGCGGATGTTCCAGGACCTCGGCCACCAAGTCTCTGTCCCGAATCAGAGTGGGATTCAAAGTACGGCACAGGAGCATATTTCTGGCCTCGTTGATCAAGGCGGAGCGCTGTCCGGCCTGGGGATCGCCCTGATGCTTGTCCGGGTGATGCTGGCCCATCAGCCGGTAGTAGGCGTACTTTATTTCACCGGGCGAGGCGTGGACCGGAACACCTAAGATTTGGGCTGCTAAATTGTGGATAATGTGGTTGAATAGGCTGGTGCATTTTTCTTCGTTTCAGGGTCCTGCTTCATCAATTGGAAATTTCTCCCGCTATCCCCGCAAAGCTTATCAAATTTATTCAATATCTCTTGGTTCTATGAGAATCTTAATTCCTTCTAAAACATCTATAAATCGTACCATTGGTCTTTCACCAATGCGTGATGTTTTGAGCGCATTGAAAAAATCAATGATTCAAAATCTGATTGATCTTCATAGGCTTTATTAATTTGTTCAAGCAGTTCAATGTCTTGATACCGCTGGATGTACTCCTTACCTAGGATCGACCGATGTACGGTAGTGGCCTTCGTCCAGCACTTAACCGGAGGAGTTTTCTTCGACAGACGTCTTAACCGCCTTGATCCCGACAAAAGCCCCTTCTCCATAACCGTCACGAATGGAACCTTTTTCTGCCCCGGGGATGAGGGTTTGCCTTTTGCTGTGCACGGCAAACCCGGCCTCCTGCAGGTATGTGATGACCTCCGGGGTGGAATAAAAGGTGGCCTCTTTGTAGAACTTGCTCTTGTCCCGGTTGGCGGCATAGTGCTGACCCAGCTCGCTTTCCCGGTCCACAAATCCGACAATAATGCATCCCCCGGGCTTGAGCACCCTGTAGGCCTGGGCAAAGGCCTGCACGATATCGTCCACAAAGCAGATGGTGGTCACCAGAAGCAGATAATCGAAGCTCGCATCCGGAAAGGGTAGGTCTTCGGCCACCCCGAGCACCACCCGGATGCCCAGCTTTTCGGCCCTGGCCGCCATTTGAACCGACGGCTCCACGCCTACCCTGATCCCCAACGGGGCTGCAAATTTCCCGGACCCCACCCCCACTTCCAGGCCTTCAACTCCAGGCTTTTCCGGCAGAAGCCCCCGGATCAGCTCCAGCTCAGCCTGGTAGGCATCAGCGTTTTTTTCAAACCACTGGTCGTAGGCTTCAGAATATTTTTCAAAGGATTCTATTTTAGGCATGGATACAATCCTACAAGAACATAACTTTACACCAAGTGATAATGGTCAAGTGGGCTTGGTTTGAGTTTGCCCAAAGAAACTTCGTGGCTGGCCTGAATCAGGATGTCTTTATCTTCCGGTGAGAGATGTTCAAACTCAGCTCCCTGGAAATAAGTGAGAGCCCTGAGGGCTTCCATAGCTGGTAGATCCTTCCACATGGCGAGAGCGTTTTCAAGACCGCGTTGCAAGGAAAATCCTGCTCTCAAAATCGCGGCCACATCGATATAGTCCTTAATTTCAATACGTTCAAATATTGTCTTTAGCTTGTGGGCCAAAAGATCTTCAAGTGAGGCAACCAGGATGTTTTCTCTTTCCAACCTCATAGGCGGAGCAATCCTGCCGGTTGTGATATTCCAAAAAAAAGACAGCTTCACCCAATCCTGTTCGTTGACAAGAAGAGTGAGTGTATTCGCTTCTGCCTGCAGTATTTCTTGAGTTCCAAGGAATGATAGTGATGCTTTTACATGGTCGAACTGGTAGTTTTCAGAAGAAAAGAAATCAAAGTCAATGGATGAGCGGTGACCAATATGGAGAGCAATGGCTGTTCCCCCGTAAAGAACAAACCCGGTGGGAATCTTCCCGAGTTCCCTGAGCATTTTTTGCTGAGCCTGGGGTAGAATGTCATAGTGTGCTCTGAGTGTTTTAGGGTTCATACGAATTCTCGTCAAAAGAGCGTTGGGGCAAAGCCGGGATGTCGGATTCATCGTGAGCCAGACCGAGCTTGTAATGCCAATAGTGCCACGATCTGAAGTTAAAGACACCTACTGGAGGATGAAACAAGACCTTTTTGAGCTCATCCTCTCCAAGATTTTTCATTATCCACCCGCAGTCCTCAATAGTACCCAAGGTCATGATCTGAGCCAAAAAATGGTGCCAGTCACTTAAGGCCTGGTCTGGTGTTTTCCACCATATATACTTTCGGGCCAAGTATCTAAGATTCATGTCTTTTGCATTGAGCTTTTTTGCTACGGCACACGTCCATCTCTTATTATTTGTTAATTTACAGAAAAGATATACATCATGATCAGTCCTGCTTCGGCTCACTTGATCCGGATTTTGGAGCGTCTCCTGTCCAGCTCTCTCTTGATCCCTCATCACTGGATGCTTGACTGTTGAGATCAGCAGCTAATATTAGCAAGTTACACGAACATTAAATCCCAAAGGAGTTAAAACCTCTAAGTAAGTATGCATGCCAAATCTTATTCTGGGGTGCGTGTATGGTCAAGAAGTGAGATAGTATTAAGCTCCAGGCAATGGAAATCAACAGAAATTCCAGAACACTACAGCGACACCTTAAGGAGTAAACAAGGCCCTGGATCTCTGTTAGGGATGGCCTTTCGTCATGATCAAGACGGAGAGGCATCCCTATCGTTGGCCCGGAGCTACAGGGACAAAGGACATGGCACAAGTAAAATCTCGATGAAGACGACATCACCGGCTTGGCCGATGAACTGACCCAATTTCACCATGAGTTCAGTGATTTTTTTGGACGCTGCGAGCAGGAAATCGAATTTGACCAGGACATTCGGTCTAGAGACCCTTGATGTCCTGATAATTGAAAGATATGTTTATCCTGGAAACAGTGCAGAGTCCATTGCAAGCAACGAATAAATACCAAGGATCAGACCATGTCTCTGGCCGAACATGAAGAATACAGAGAGATTGCTCAGGAAGTGCTCCGGGAGATGCTGCCCAAAGAATTGGAACAATTTGTCAAAAAGCAGGAAGAGAGGGCTGGGCAGGCCTCGTTGATGGAGCGAATGGTCCGGGTGGAGGAAGCGTTGCTAGCCCAGGGCAAAGTGCTTGAATCCCTTCAGAGGGAGATGGATAAGCGGTTTGAGGCTATGGATAAACGCTTTGAGGCTATGGATAGGCGTTTTGAAGTGATGGATAAGCGCTTTGAAGCCATGGAAAATCGCTTTGAAGCCATGGATAAACGATTTGAGGCCTTGCAGCGGGAGTTAGATAAACGTTTCGAAGCCATGGAAAAACGCTTCGAAGCCATGGATAAACGTTTTAATACTGTTTTGTGGACAATTGGTCTGGGATTTTCACTCGTCATGGGCGTTATGGCTCTGTTAAGATTTGCCTTTATTTAATCCAATACACCTGACAAAGGCAGCACTGCAATGAAAATTAGACTATCCCCAGACCCAGCAACAAGGCAATACCGGTCAAAAGAATGCCGGTCAGGGTCTGCACGGTTTTCATGGTCACCTTGTGCAGATAGCGCTTGCCAACCAGCACCCCGGCGAAGGCGGAGACAATAGCGGCCACGATAAGCGGCCACTGCCCGGAATCTACAGGATTGGCCGCCCCAGCGGCAAAGAACAAAAAGGCATAGGTAGCGATCCGGGCCGCATCGACCATAAAGCCGATGGCCGCATTGGTACCCACAAAGGCCTCCGGGGTAATGCCCACCTTGGCCAGAAACGCGGAGCGCAGGGCCCCCTGGTGTCCGGAGAAACCGCCGAAGAACCCGGACAGGAGCCCTCCGATGAACAGGTATCTGCGGTCAAAGCTGATCCGCCGCAGGCGGGGCAGAAGCTCAAAAAAAGCAAAAAAGAGCATCAAAAGACCCATGACCAGCTTGACCGGAGTGATCACAGCTGTGTGCGGTCCGATGGAATAGGTGGCCACGGCCTGGAAGTGAGCGACCAAGCCCAGGGCGGCCGCGCCCAGAAAGGCGGCCCCCAAGGCCGGGAGACCGAATCGGAGAATCAGTTCTGGATCGGCATGTCTGCCCACCAATGCAATTTTAAAGGTGTTGTTCGCCCCATGCACAATGGCTGTAGCCGCCACTGCCACCTGGATGGGAAAAAACAGGGCAAAAACCGGCAAAAGCATGGTCCCCAAGCCGAACCCGGAATACAAGGTCAGGGTGGAGACGAGCAAAGAGGCCAGGGGAATGAGAATAAATTCCATATTTCGTTCTTTATTCGTGAGTATTTGTGGAGATTCATGGACTGAAGTTTTTCTCCTCAGCTTCAATCTTGGCCCAGGACCACCTCCCGGTACAACTCAGTGACTTGATCTTTCAGAAAGGCCAGGGCCTCCCGGCCCTTGGCAGTCAGCTCGTACTCTTTTCTGGACCCTTGACCGAGAGCGAAATCCGTGCGCTGCTGGAGCCAGCCCAGCTGCTCCAGTCTGGATAGCAGGGGATACATGGTCCCAGGGCTGACCTCATAGCCGTGTCTGCGCAGCTCTCGGATCATCCACTGCCCGACCACCGGTCCCTGCGCTGCGTGATGCAGGATATGCACCTTCCAGAAACCGAGCAGGATTTCCCTTTGCATGGCTTTTTTGTCCGTTGAATCCATGACATCTCCTTATATCGCTATTCGTAAACGATTACCGATTTATTAGCAACCACCTTTTTTGACTGTTTTCATGCTCCTATATAAATTATCAGCTATATATGGGGTGCGGTTCAAGTGAGGTTGTCATTGATTTCTTGTCGGCAATAATGAGCTGTCAAAGGAGGAAGTATGAATGTTCTGTTTATCATCTGCACCAATGACGGGGAAACGATTTACAATGCCATGCGCCTGGCCAATGTGGGCGTAAAGAAAGGAGATGAGGTCAGCGTGTTCATGCTGGGCAAGGGGGTCCTCTTTGAACAGGCAGGCAGTGAAAAGTTCGATGTCATGGGGCAGGTCAACGCCTTTGAGGGCGATTTCTACGTCTGAGGGGTGTGCATGAAATCCCACGGTCTGGAGGGATCAAGCACATGCCCCATCGGCTGGATGGACGATCTGTACGAACTGGCCAGGGAAGCGGATAAGGTTTTTACATTTTAAAAAAATTGTTCGGCTTTGTGTGGTCGCAAAGCCGAACAATTTTTTATGTAAACCAAATTTCATACCAAAACAAGAGGAAAAACCATGAAAATTGGAATCATGACCTGTGATGACTGATTTGGCCAAAACATTCACCTTCACTGGTGGCGAACTCCTGGCCTGAGGAAAGCTTTTGAATCTGCACGGAGTGCAGAAAGGATACCATAAGGCAGGAACCCAAAAGAACCTTTATGACTTGATCAAACACAGCGATAACTTTATTTCTTATTGATCGATCGAGAACCGTGACATCAGAGGTGAAAAAACCGTATCGGTAATACATTAACGATAATCGATAAATGGAAACTGAAACACTCATTCGCCTTGGCGCTTTCCTGGCTGTTTTTGCCGTTCTATCTACAGCAGAGGTTTTTGCACCTCGAAGACGGCTGACAACTTCCAAGAACCGTCGCTGGTTCACCAATCTGACGATTGTCGCCTTGAACCCCTTGGCTGTAGCCCTGATTTTCCCGATTTTACCTGTTGGAAAGGGTGTTGAAAAAAGGCTTTTTTGAACAGAGAATGAACTCCCCCGGCCACCAAAATTACTTAAAACTGGCGGGTTTTAGTTGCTTAGCGCCTCAATCAACTCAGCCAAAAGCGATTGAAATTGTATTTTAACCGTTAAAATCCGTATAGGTCGGTTCGTAGTTCGCTCAATCACTATGCCCGAGCATGATAGTGGTGCATGAAGTGCTATTTAGTCATATTGTGCTTTCTGGTTTTACCCCTGTACGTTTCTATGCAGCCATTGGTAAAGGCAATTGCTGCTCTTTGGCATAGGATGGCGTAACTTTACGCCCTGTGCCAGCCATCTCTACAAGTAAAGCAGCGGCATGAGCAAAAGTGCATTGGACCAGAATGCCGTGCTGGCTTCTTGCTCGTGCCTGGCTTGCTCCGTAGACATTTTTTAGCAGGTTAAAAGGTCTTTCCGAGTTCTTGCGGATATCAATGGCCTCTTGAGCTTGCTCATGGAAAATAGATATTCTCTGAAAGTGCCCGGAATCAATCTCAATATATCTCGCTTGGGGGCATGAACCGGCAAAGGGGCATTCTCCCCATTGAGCAGCACATTTGAATTCATGCAGGTTTTCATATACCCCAAGATATTGCATGGGAGTAGAGCAATATTTACTGCAAAAAACTTGCTTAAGTTCGATGTCTACATATTCAGGTATGTTCACTTTTTTGACAGGAGGGGTTATGATTGAAGCGCCAGTATCATTAAAGATCTCTGAGTCTTTATCATGATACGCTTCATCAGCAGTAACGAGCTTGATATTGAGCCCGATCGCTTTTGCCAGTGATATGATTGGATGAGCGAAGAGGCTATCGTGATGGTTTGCAGGTGCTAAGAGGGGAAGTAAGGGGCAAGAGTGCCCAGATTCTGGATTAATAGCAGTTAACGTATGCAATCTATACCCAATCACATAGTATGATTTATCTCGCTTATTTCTTCTTTTACCACAGTCACAATTAAGGTCATCGTATATTCTGATTTTTGTTCCATTAACTTCGATCTGGGCTAAATATCTTTGATTAACGGCGGTAATATCTGTTGAGTCTATCCCATAGAGAATATTATCATTTATAAATCCTGAGTTTCGAAAGATGCATATAATATATACAAGAATATTCACTAGCTGATGAAACTGTAAGCCAGATCTAAACTTAGAAAGGACTGTGTGATCAATTATCTTATTTTTGTGAAGAGGAAATCCAATAAAGCACTTATTTTCTTTTTGATGCATTCCAAAATACTCCTTTGTGCAAAACTTTCTGTATGATATTTCTGGATATTTCAGTGTCTTCAACATTTCGGCACGAAAGAGATGGTGCGGAAATAAATCTCTCATCTGAGGAGAATACCCTTCGTATGAAAGTAAAGCATCAATTATCTGATTATCAATAATTGAGTCTATGAAAAAAAGTTCATCGCAAGCAAAATGTGGATTCTCTTTGTTTCCACCTATCAATCTCAATAAATTATTAGTTTTATGTTCTTCAATAAAATTATTCATCTTGTCAATTGTTAATATTTCTTCATTGTGAACTTGTTCTTCAATCCCAAATAGCTCGTGTTTTCCACAATCAATTTCCTGGTTAAAATCATACATAGCAACGACTTCGTTCAGCACTTTATTTGTTATTTCCTTCTTTTCTTTAGCTTTGAGTCTGTTCCAATGAGGGAACTCTTCTTTAAGTTTCTTTACAACTTGACGCTTAATATTTTTATGATGCATGGTCATACATTAACCTCGAATGTTAAAATATAATATATTTCGTTGTTGTCCCTCTCAGTTCATTTTTATACATTAATGATAGATAAAGATCAAGCATATTTATCCTTAAATACATACTTTTTATCAAGTTCCTTATTTAACTGTTAAGAAAAATAATTTATGCTGTTCAGAACATCAAGGATATGCTTGTTATCTCATTGATTATATTTGACATTCGCTTATCTTTGCAACATGCTTTTGGAGTGGCCTTTCTGGCCGCAGAACAGAATTGGGGACTGCTCAACCAGATAGGCTTGCCTTTTTGGCTCCAGGTTTTCGTCGGAGTTGTGGCCCTGGACCTTGCAGTTTATGCTCAGCATGTATTGCATCACGCCGTCCCGGTACTCTGGCGGCTGCACATGGTGCATCATGCGGATCTTGACTTCGATATGACCACCGGTTTGCGCTTCCATCCCATTGAGATCATCGTATCCATGGCCATCAAGTTGTCGGCTGTAGCCGCGCTCGGCGTATCACCCCTGGCCGTCCTGATCTTCGAAGTGGCCCTGAACGCGACTTCCATGTTCAACCACAGTAACATCCGCCTTCCAGAAAAAGTGGACCGAATTCTCAGGTTTATCGTTGTCACCCCGGACATGCACCGAGTCCACCACTCGGTAGTCATTCGCGAGACGAACAGCAATTACGGGTTTAATCTGCCATGGTGGGATCGAATTTTAGGCACTTACAAGGATCAACCAGCCAAGGGTCACACGGACATGGTCATCGGCCTCTCACAATTCCGCAATCCGCAAAAACTTTCCTTGCCTCGTCTTCTGATTCTTCCCTTCGGGGGAAATCCCGGGCGCGTACCCATCAACCGGCATTGACCCTCATGGGCCCGCCCATGACCACCGGAATATCAATGGTCGATGTTGCTGGCAAAACCGGATTATAAGTTTACGAAAAGCCAACACCAGGGAGGTGAAGTTATATGAAAAGCAAATCTGAAGCCAAATGGCAAATCAATGTTCCCGACCCGGAGGAGAATACCGCGATTAACGCCGGTATTGATGCCGATCCCGATACCTACGAACTCTCAGAGCAAGAATTTAAGCATCTGCGGCGGGTGGGGCGGCCCCCGGCAACTATAACCAAGGAGCGTGTTACGATTCGGCTTTCTCCCGATGTTGTGGGGTCGTTTCGCTCAACCGGCACCGGCTGGCAAACTCGTATCAACAATGCCCTGCGTGATTGGTTACGGGAACACAAACCCACCGAAGCCAACGGCGAAAAAAAGACTAACTAATGGCCTGCCGGCGAGATCCGGCCTACGCCCCCTATTATGCTGACCTTTACCCACAATTGAGGAATACTTACCCAAAGACCTCCAAAACCTGGTGGAATGCTTCATGCGCCTCGGGCACGTATTTTGTTGCCTCCTTGGAGGATTTGAGCATTTTTTGCTGCCGCTTCTTGTGAAGCCCCTGGATCACATTTTTTGTACGTTCCATTTCTTCAGGATCATGCACCACAGTTTTGGCCACCGCATAGGCTTGCCGATAGTCTTTGGCTTTCTTGGCCTCGTTTTTACGTTCATCAGCCACAATGAGCTTGTGCACCAGGAAAGCGCCCATAGAAGGGAGTGTAATCCAAAAAAGTTTTGATAAACCTTAAAACACCAAGACCCCACAAGCTGCAATCCTTCGTCCCATAAACCTTCTTTCTCCATGAGACGAAACAGGTCTCTAATATGCTGGGTAAAATCCTCTTGATTCATGTATCTTGCTCTTAAACGTTTAAGTGCATGACAAACTTCTTTGAGTTCATTAAGATCATTCTTTGTCTTATTTATTACATTCTCAACATGTTTCGATTTTTCAGAATCACGAGGGCCAATGTATATATCAACCTGTCGTCCATGAAACTTTTTTCTCCGGTAAGTGTATATGTGGCTTTTGACATTACGCCTTATTATGGAGCCCCTTCCATTTATGAGCACCCTTGCGGTCAGAGCAATTTTTCTTGCTCGATAATATGCAAGGTTTTCATCAAGTATATCGTCTATGACCAGGTTCATAACTCCCTCTTCTAGGAAGAGATGTTATCACCCCATAAAAGAAAAATCCATCTTGGGGTGATAACAGGGTTGGAACAAATCCAAATTTGTCTTAAGATTCTCCTGAAAATCAGGCCGCTGGGCCAGATTGTGTCGCAACATTTTTATGTCCACGAACCTTCTTCAATCCGCCTTGCAGGCCGGGGGGCAGGACAATATTACAGTCCTGGCTGCTTTGCCGGATCTTAATTCAGGGATCTTCTAGTACCGCGTCTCAAAAATTCTGTCTCAATTTTTGGCAATTTGAGTTCTGGAAGCTATGCTGCTTGTTCAACACCTGAAGCTCTACCCAATACTTGGTTCTGAAATTGTTGGTATGCCTCTTTCGCCTTTTTCTGTCGTTGTGGACCGGGGTCTTCTTCTATTATCCGATTGATGTACTCTTGCTTTTCCACGGCCAGATTTTGAAGCTGATGCCAATCTTGTGATGGTATGAATTCGATATATTGGTTCGCTATGTTGGTCATAAGTAGTAGCTGACTTTTCAGAAACTTGGCATCCATTTGCTCTGTTTCCAAGGAAAGGAGATTGTTGAACCGCCGCACAGCCTTGCTGTGCAGACCTTCACCTGTGTATGACCATTGGAAGGGGTGGGCATAAAATTCATCCCATGTTCCAATAAAGCTCATGATGACTTCACACAGGTGACCGACTGAGACGAACTGTCCGTATTTGAGGCACTTGCTTTTTAAGATCCCAAACCAGATTTCAATCATGTTCAGCCAGGAGGCATGAAAGGGCACGAAGTGAACGACTATCCTTTTGTGTTCCGACTGCAGCCATTGGCGACGTTCAGGTCCGGTCTTTAAAGGTAAATAGTCCACACCACTGAGGTAAGCCACTGTTTGGCAAAAGTCTTCGTGATAATGCGAAGACAAGTTATCCATAATATAATGAATAGTGGCATCAGGGGGGTGCATCTGAACGTGGGTTGTGAAGACCTGACATAATGTGTGTCTGTTGTGATTATCGGTACATTGCCCATAAACTTTGCCTGTTGCTGGATTTAAGAAAGCGAGCAAATCAGTGGTCCCATTTCGGATATAGTCAAAGTCTTGAAGCTCGGGCTGATCAGGGCCCACTGGCAAGGTGGGCGTTAGGCGTTTGAGGGCTTGAATCCCAGTACATTCATCGAAACAGTAGAGATTTGGTAACTGCCTTGAATAACAGCTGATAATATGCTCCATTTTCGGAAAGAAGTCCGGATCAGTAATCTGAAGATAATATTTGCTCAGGTGCGGCTTCAAGGCATGTTCCTTCAGAATTCGCTGAATACTTGCCTTGCTGATCGATTCATTAAGGATCTCTGGATGTTCTTTGAAATATTTCTGAGCGTCGCGCAGGGACCATCTCAAGACCCCGGGGAGCGGTGGTTTTTGCTGGCAGTAAACAGCAATAACCATGAGTCTTGATCCTTCCCCATAGTGGCGTGGCCGGCCAGAGCGTTGGATATCAAGTAATGGGTCTGCATTATGAAATCTTTTCACCCATCTGCGAACTGTTTTGGGATGAGTGGCAGTGAAGATGGAAATACTTCGATGAGCAACCTTTTCTGTGTCCAAAGAAACGATGGCAGCTCGCTTTTGGAGCCTTTCTCCCATGGAAAGGCTGGGGGAATGGCTTTTAAAATTCTTCAGGAGAGCCAAGAGAAGCCCTTTTTTCATCAACAAGATGAGGTTTTTGAAGTTTTTTTTACAGCCTTTATCAGCTGAGGTAATGAGCGTTTGACCGGCTTAAGGCCCAACAGGGACAAGTGGTGCCGTATCGTTCGTGGCGAGAGTTCAAGCCCGCATCGTTCTTGAAGTTCAGCAGAAATCTTGTCGCTTGATGTCTGGCCATGACAGACAATGTCTGCTGCAAACTGCTGAATGATTTCCCTTTTGACAGGGGCAGGAACTCTGTAATCATGTTTTTGTCCTTGCCGCTTATCTCCAAGTGATGCCGCGCCTTCTTCCTGGAGTCTTCGCGTAAGGGTGCTCATATATGAGGATGTGACATTAAGGGCCTGAGCTGCTTCCCGCTTGGACAAGAGGCGATTATTGGCCATGGAGACAATAACAGCTTTGAGGAGCAAGGGATCATTGCGGGGAATTTTAAGTTCTCTTCCTGGAATACCGAAATCAATTACCAGAGAGTTATCTTCCTCTCTGCAAGATACTGGTGCTGGTTTTGGGGATTCCAGGTTCTTTGTAGACGCACATCGCCTGTCTTCTAAGCCTGCGATCCCGTCTCTATTGATGGTTTTGATCATGGACTTCACCGTTTCAGTAGGTATGTTCAGGCCCTGGCCAATAGAGCTTCGTTTTGCACCAAGCAAATACAAAGCGAAAGCCAGGATGCGCTGAACAACGCGGGGTCCAAGGAACTGCTGGGCTTGAGCCACCCGAGTTTTTGAGAGTTCAGCCGATAACTGGGGCTTCTGGCAATCTGGGAATAAGGTCTCCGTAGACATATTTGACCCACTTATCTAAGATTGTCTAGACGCAATGCATCATATATAAGCATTAATGAACATATTATGCCGCCAATATGGGTTATTTGTCAATGGGTTTTTATGCTTTTTATTTTGCCAATATTAGGCGCATAACTTTTAAGCCAGGGTACTAGTACCTTGACACATCTCAAATGTCGCAAACAAAGAACCCTCCCCTAACCCCTCCCTGCCGCCTGGAAGACAGGCGGCAGGGAGGGGAATCAGAGGAGAAAAGCCTTCGTATCAAAAATGGGTCAGTGCCCATATGACGCGGCACTAGGTCAAGACAGAATCTATTTCCTCCTTTAGGATAACAGACTGAACATACCCCAGACATTGGCCGTCTTGCAGCAGGGGGGCAAGGGTGACCAAAATGGTCTTTCCATAAGGTGTCGCCTGGTAGTGGAAAGGTTCAGTCCGTCCATTTTGAAAGGCTTGAAGCATGGAGGTCAGCTTATTATTCGAAGATGATTTGAAATGATGCGAATAGACATTTTCTCCAATATATTCCGGTTTCCGATCCAAAACTTGAGCAGCATGTTCATTGTAATAAAGCAGTACGCCGCTTATATCAATGATCGTCACTGCCACTCCCATACAATCCATTGCAAGACTTAATATTGATTCTCGTTGCTCCACCTTCACCCCCTCTCAGAATACTTTTTTCATTTTTGGATCATATACTCTGCATTGATGGCCTGGTCAAGGCAGCTGCCCAGAGACCTGTAAAATCCTGTTTGATCATTGTATCGGACTATGACCTGTCTGCCAGCCACTGCTGCGGTTTGGGCTATAAACATTCTCCGTTTCAATATAATTTTATCGCGTTGCTTCAGAGTCGGGCCTTGATCTGGGTCAAAAAAAAGCCGGCAATCACAAAAAAGGGGCGCATATGACTATTTTGATCTGCGTCAATGCAGATGGGCCTGCAATAGGGAATAATTGCAGGCGCAGTAGAGAACAGAGGACAGCTCCATCGCTGGCCGCATGCGCCCAGTTCGATCGAGGGTGAAACGTGCGGCTGGCGTGCTAGATGTTTATGATCATTGGCTCATTTTGACCATCCACGCGCAGACGCGTAACTGGTGGTCCCGGATGGCCAAGCCGGCGACCGGAGTTGAGTCTATTTACACACGGGAAGCATCAATAAGTTACACATGTAATCAACACAGGAGACAGACAATGAGAAAACGGACAATCACTCAAGGAGTTTTTTGGCTGGGAGCTGTGGACTGGGACCGGCGGCTGTTCGACTCGCTGATCCCCCTGCCGGATGGAACCAGCTACAATGCCTATCTGATTCAAGGCAGCGAAAAGACCGCTCTCTTGGATACCGTGGATCCGGCCATGGCCGATGTTCTTTTGGCCCAGCTGGAAGATGTGGATTCCATCGATTACCTGGTCTCCCATCACGCGGAGCAGGACCACTCCGGCACTCTGCCATTGGTCCTGGAGAAGTTTCCCCAGGCCCAGGTGGTCTGCTCCACCAAGGCCAAGGGAATGCTCATGGACTTGCTTCAAATACCTGAGGACAGGTTCATGCCCGTGGAGGATGGACAAAAGATCTCCCTGGGGAACAAAAACCTGCAGTTTATATACACCCCCTGGGTGCACTGGCCGGAAACCATGGTTACCTATCTGGAAGAGGACAAGATTCTTTTTTCCTGCGATTTCTTCGGATCCCATATCGCAACCAGCGAGCTCTATGTCTCGGACCAGGGTCGGGTCTATGAAGCAGCCAAGCGATATTTTGCCGAGATCATGATGCCCTTTCGCAGCCAGATCGCCAAAAACCTGGACAAGCTGAAAGACCTGGACATTTCCATGATCGCCCCCAGTCACGGACAGATCTATCCTGAACCCTCCTTTATCCTGGATGCCTACCAGGACTGGGTGCACGGCACACCCCACAACACGGTGGTTCTGCCCTATGTATCCATGCACGGGAGCACCAAGGTCATGGTCGATCATCTGGTTGCCGCTCTGGTCGAGCGTGGGGTGAAGGTGGAGCAGTTTAATTTAACGGTGACCGATATCGGTAAGCTGGCCATCACCCTGGTGGATGCGGGGACAATTGTCATCGGCACGCCCACTATCCATGCCGGGCCGCACCCTTACGCCGCCTATGCCGCTCTGCTGGCCAATGCCCTGCGGCCCAAGGCCAAGTTTGTGTCCATCATCGGTTCCTACGGCTGGGGCGGTAAGACTGTGGAAACCCTGGCCGGAATGATCTCCAATCTCAAGGTGGAGGTCCTGGATCCGGTCCTGTGCAAGGGACTGCCTCAAGAGCAGGATCTGCAGGCCCTGGATGCTCTGGCCGATTCCATCGCCGCCAAACACAAGGAACAGGGATTTGCCTAAAAAACTGTATCTGCGCCGCAGTTTGCGGCGCAGATACAGTTTTTTATTGTAAAGAAGTAAGCCACCAAACAACACGGAGCGATCATGAATATCAAGCTCAAACGGGTATACAGCTCAATGGACAAGGACGACGGAGTTCGGGTCCTGGTGGATCAGGTCTGGCCCAGGGGGATCTCCAAGGATAAGCTGCAGGCTGATATATGGCTTTTCTTCGTTACGAGGGTCCTCCCTCGTAACGTCTCCTCTTGTGGCTCCTGCCACTCTCTTAAGAAATTTCACTGGATAAACCTCAGTTCAATACGCTTCGCTGTCCTGATAATCATCTAAAAGGCACCTCCAAGTATAGCCAAGCATTTAAGCCTCGGCTATACAAAAAGAGAAGCAAAAACTCTAGCCTGGAGGTGCCTTATGAAATTGTATGCTGGAAACGATCTCCATTCAAACAATAATTTTTGGGGTATTATTGACGAAACCGGCAAAAGGATATTTTACAAGAAGTTGCCGAATTCTCCTGAAAAAATATTATCAACACTTGAGCCATTCAAGCCAGACTTAGCTGCTATTGCTGTAGAATCTACCTATAATTGGTACTGGATAGTCGACCTGCTTATGGATCAAGGATATACGGTTCACTTGGCTAATCCTGTTGCAATGAAGAAATATTCGGGCCTCAAGTATTCAGATGATAAAGATGATGCCTTTTGGCTGGCTGAAATGAACAGGTTAGACATACTACCTAAGGGTTACATCTATCCCAAGGAAGAGAGGCCAACCAGAGATCTTTGCCGGAAACGACTTCAGCTCGTTAATATGCGTACAGCTATTATTTTAAGTTTAAAGTCCATGATAGCTCGCAACTTAGGACAAAGAATTTCTGCTGAAAATATCAAAAAACTTTCTCAAGAGGACATAACCGAAATGCTCAGTGGGCATGAAGATCTCATGCTCAGAGCAGCCATGGACAAGGTATCCATTGATAACTTTAGTGGGCAAATTAAGTTTGTAGAAAGGAGCCTCAAGGATAAAATCAAAAGCAATACAACATACCTCAACTTAATGACCATGCCTGGTGTAGGTCCTATTTTGTCGCTAACAATATTACTTGAAACAGGTCCTGTAGATCGATTCAAGCAGGTTGGCAATTACGCCTCCTATTGTCGCAAGGTTGACAGCAAGTGGACAAGCAACAATAAAAACAAAGGGAAAGGTAATACAAAAAACGGGAACAGATACTTGGCATGGGCATTCTCAGAAGCTGCAGAGCACGCCCGCATGTGCAACCAACAAGCCAAGCGCTTTTTTGAAAAGAAAATGTCAAAGACCAATCGGATGATTGCTCATGGTGCTCTGGCTCACAAGATGAGCCGGGCTGCCTACTTCATCATGCGAGATAATGTTCCCTTTGAACCAAAAAAGATGTTTTCCTAAATTTGGAGAAGATGGCCAGCTCAAAGTTTCACTGGTAAAACCAATGTCCTGATTAGCAGCCATTTTCTCCTCAATATTGCCGAATGCCGGCAGTTTGACTGCCCATGCCATGAGCCACGATATCACTGGTTAACAACCATGAATCCTGAACAATTGGACATGGCATGGAACCGAAGATTTTCTGGATCGTCATAATGACGATTGGGGCCAGATGAAAAGCTGATATTAAGCAATCTGGCCTAGATCCTGATGGGTGTGTGGTGCAGTCAATAAATACAGACTGCAACCAGTCCAAAAGAAATAACGGGAACTGTCAAAGAGCGGCTGACTCGGCTCGACGGCACAACAACGGTCCGTTCCTCTGCAAGAAAAAAGAAAGAATTTTCTTGCCACAGGGGAGTATTTTCTCTTGACAGAGGGCCTTTTAATGGGTGTCGGAATTGAACGGGGTAAAGTCATTTGTTCCGATTGTTTCGGATTTCGGATTTCGATATTCGAATTTGATGGACTTAAAAATAATCTTATAAATGAAATAGAACCAATTGCTAAAAATTGGGGCAACATTTTTGAGACACAGTACTAGAATCCTGCTCATCTTCCCGTTTTTGAGCTACCTGTTCCTGGCCGCTCATGAGCTCAGGGTCGGGAACTTTGTCTTTCTGGCCGGGTGGCTGCTGATGGCCGTTTTGATCCTTGTTTGGCGCAGGCCCTGGGTCCGCCATGCCTGCGCCCTCACCCTCATGCTCGGCCTCTTTCTCTGGTTCAGGGTCACAATCGAATTGCTGCGCTTTCGACTGGCCGTCGATTCCCCGTACGGTCTCTTGCTGGCTATTATGGGGGCAGTGGCCGGACTTATGGCCGGATCCCTGATTCTCATGTTCACCCCAACTATGCAGAACTGGTTTGCAGGCCGTAAATGAAGGATATACAACACCTTGTCTGGATTTTCGGCTTCTCAGCTGGTCTTCTACTATTGGTCCGGGAAACATCTCCTCTGCCCATTCTCCTCGCCGACCGTTATCTGCCTGGAAGCGGAATGCTCCAGATACTGGTTTTGGGTATATATGCCTGCTTTGTCGGGTACAAACTTTTGAATGCTGCCCAGACAGCTCCGATCAGATCCAGGATTTGGGCCCTTTTCTCTGTGGTTGTGATTGTCAGCATCCATACCCTCTTTCTGGGGGTGGCCAGGATATGATTTTAAAGACAAATGATTTGCTGCGGGCCTTGTGCCGCGTCAATTTTCTGTTGTCGCATCTCATGGGCAATCCGCTGAGTTTCTGGTTCCCCTCCTTGCCGCCTGTCTTTCAGGCGGGAGGGAGGGGCCAGGGGAGGGTTCTCCTTGAAAGAGCCAGTCACGCGTCTACGCGTGACTGGCGGTCCCAGAATGGCCAGGGTGGCACCTGGCGGTCCGGGGGCAAAGCTTTGGGATCACAATCTGTCGCTGTAGTGTTAAAGACACGATATCTTTCACTAATCATACATTGAGGTTTCCATGCCAAGCTTCATATATGTCTATGCCAAACGCTTTGTGATCCTTTTGCCCATTGTGGCTGCACTTATAATAGTTGGCTATTTGGTGATGCAGAGGCCAGGGCCAGAAAAAAGATCTGTACAGGAGTCTGTCCGAACTCTTCGAATCATTGAAACTCCCCTTGTGGACCTTATTCCCAGGGCGAGCGGATACGGGGTGGCTGAGCCCGGACAGGTCTGGGAGGCTGTGACCGAAGTCCAGGGCACGGTTGTATCCACGCATCCCAAGCTGAAAGCAGGGGAGATGATCAGTGCCAAAAGCGTGCTCGTGCAGATTAATCAGGCTGAATATGAACTTGTCGTGGCCCGGCTTAGAGCAAATATCGAAGAGGTCCGAGCCAAGATCTCGGAATTAAGCGCTGAGGAGGAAAATACAAAGCGGCTTCTTGAAATTGAGAGGCGTTCCCTTGAACTGGCCGCGAAATCTATGGAGCGTAGGCGCAAGTTACTTGAAAAAAACAACATTTCTCCGGATGAAGTGGACCGGGAAGAAAGAAATTTTCTACAGCAGAAACAGAAAGTAAGGCAAATGGAAAACACCCTCGCTCTTATCCCCTCCAAAAGAAAAACTCTGAAAGCTGGCCTGGAAGCAAGCCAGGCCAACCTTGAACAGGCCAAGATCGATCTTGCCAAAACCACCATAAAATCGCCTTTTGACCTCAGACTGAGTAATGTGGAAATCGAAAGCGGTCAGTTCGTGCGTGCGGGCCAATCACTTTTTAAGGCGCACGGAACCGGGGTTACAGAAGTTGAAGCCCGGTTCCGGCCCGAACAGCTCCGCAGGCTGCTCGGAAAAGATAAACGGCAACAGTTTCAGCCAGGGGTGGGAAACCAGACTTTCAAAGAATTATTCCGAAAGGTGAATGCAACAATCCGCCTCCAGAACGAAGACTGGCCGGCAGACTGGGAAGCCCGGATAGACCGGGTAAGAGAGACAATGGATGCAAAAACCAGGGAAATAAGAGTGGTTGTAGCCGTTGACAAACCTTATGAAAAAGCGAGGCCGGGAGTGCGCCCGCCGCTAACGCCTGGAATGTTCTGCGAAGTGAGCCTCAGCGCCGCTGCCCGGCCTGAGAGCGTTGTGCTGCCAAGATCTGCTGTACACGACAGAACTGTGTTTGTTGTCGACCAGCAAAACCGGCTTCAAAAAAAACAGGTGAGCGTGGATTTTGCCCAGTCTGATTTTGTGGTGATCAAATCCGGCCTTTCAGGCGGCGAAAAGGTGGTTGTATCCGATCCCTCACCGGCCATTGCCGGCATGAAAGTTGACCCTGTATTTGATGACAGCTTAAGAGGCTATCTCATGAAAATGAGTCAGGCAAAAGGGGCTCACTGATGATCCGGTTTTTTACCCGGCACCCCACGGCTGCAAATCTCTTTATGGCGGCCTTTTTGATCGCCGGGTTTCTTACCCTGCCCGGTATCCTGCGCGAAACCCAGCCGGAGTATACGCCGACCGAAGTGGAAATCAGCATTAAGTATCCAGGAGCCACTGCTGAGGAAGTCGAGGAAGCTGTGTGCAGGCGGGTGGAGGACGCCATTGACGGCATCAGTTTTGTCCAAGAGGTCAGGACCGATGCCAGGGAAGGTTTTGCCTCTGTAATTGTGGAAATGTCCCCGGAAGGAAATATACAGACCTTTCTCAGGGACATTGAAACCGAGATCGAGGCCATAGACGATTTCCCCGCCGAAGTCGAAGAGCCCGTGATAACTGAACTTGGCCGGACCGATCCGGTCATGTCGCTGCTGGTTTCCGGGCCTGTGAGCCTGCCGGATCTCAAGGCTTACTGCGAAGATTTAAAAAACCGGATGCAGGAAACAGGGATTTCCCTAGTGGAAATCGAAGGTTTTTCCCAACATCAGCTAAGGGTTTCCCTCTCTGATGCAAAACTTCGCAAACTTGGGATAAGCGCCTCCCAGGTGGCGGAACGTATCGCCGATCTGAGCAGGGACATGCCCCTGGGAACAATTGAAACACGCGAAAAAAACATCCTGCTTCGTTTTGACGAGCAGCGCACAACACCTGCAGAGCTTGAAAAACTTGTCATAATGGCCGGTCCGGAAGGCGGGGAAATCCGGCTGGGCGACATCGCAGAAATTGATGATCTGTTTGAACTCGATGAAGAAAAAATCACTAGAAACGGTAAACGAAGTGCGCTTCTGAACATAGAAAAGGCCAAGCTCCAAGACTCAATCAAAGTGGCCAAAAAGGTCAATGTTTTTCTCCGGGATGAGCAGGTGCGCCATCCGCAAATGGAACTGACCGTCACCCAGGATCAGACCGAGGCCCTGGCAAACAGGCTGAACCTGCTCATCAAAAACGGGGTCCAGGGCCTGATCCTGGTGTTTGCCACTATGTGGCTGTTTTTCAACCTTAGGATTTCTTTCTGGGTGACCATGGGTCTGCCTGTTTCCTTTCTCGGCGCTTTTATATTGCTGCCGCATCTGGGTCTTTCCATCAACATGTTCACCATGGTGGGCATGTTGATGGCCCTGGGGCTTTTGATGGACGATGCCATTGTGATTGCCGAAAATATAATGGCGCACAGGCAGGCGGGGAAATCCCCGGCGGCAGCGGCCATAGAGGGCACAAAAGAGGTTGCCGCGGGCGTAATTTCTTCATTTGTCACAACCATCTGCATACTGGGACCGCTGGCTTTCATTGAAGGCCAGATCGGCAGGGTGCTTCGCGTGGTGCCCATGATGCTGATCCTGGTGCTGGCCGTCAGCCTGATAGAAGCATTTTGGATTCTGCCGGCCCATCTGAACCACGCCATGCACGGATTTAATTCGGATAAATCAGGCCGTTTCCGGAAACGTTTTGATTCGGTTTTCTTTTGGGTACGCGATCGCCTGCTGGGCCAAAGTGTCAGGGTCCTGCTCAAGTGGCGGTATTTGTTTGTATCATGTGTCATCGCTATATTTGCTCTGTCGCTAGGCATGGTGGTCTCCGGAAAAATCAAGTTCCAGGGATTTCCGGAGCTTGAGGGAGACGTGGTAATGGCCAGGCTCCTTCTGCCGCAGGGAACGCCCCTGTCCAAAACCGAGGCCACGGTCACGGAAATAATGAATGCCCTGGAAGGGGTCAATACGCATTTCAAGTCCCAGCAGCCCGAAGGTCGGGATCTGATTCAAAACGCATACGTCCGGTACAACAAAAATACCGAGGCCTTTGAAAACGGGCCTCATGTAGCCACTGTTACAGTGGATCTTCTTACCGCGGAAAAGCGCCAGGGAACAATTGACGCTTATTTGGCTGAATGGAGAAGCCAGATAGACAGCCTGCCTGATGTGATCAGTCTCACTCTGGGAGAACCGGGATTTGGACCCGGTGGGCGGCCCATTGAAGTCCGTTTGCGGGGAAACGACCTGGAGCGGATGAAAAAAGCGGTCACTGATCTTAAAGAATGGTTCGGTCAATTCAGCGGGGTGATCAACCTGGCAGACGATCTGCGGCCCGGCAAGCCAGAACTGCGCATGATGATGAAGGAAGGCGCCCACGGCATAGGCATTGGCGCCGCAGAGGTCTGCCGCCAGATCCGGGCTGCATTCCAGGGAGCCGTAGTCGATGAAATCCAGGTCGGCCCGGAATCCTATGAAATAGAGGTCCGGTTTAGCGACAGCGATCGTAGCAGCCTGGAGGATATTGAAGACTTTGAGCTAGTTCTGCAAGACGGAGGCCGGGTTCCGCTCAAATCGGTTGTAGAGTGGGAAGCTGCCAGGGGATGGGCCAGGATCGCCCATTTCAACGGCATGCGATCTGTAACTCTTCGCGGAGACACGGATACCCGGTTGATTAACACTAATGAACTCATGAATCTTTTCCAGAAAAACTACCTTGGCGAATTCAGGGAAAAATATCCGGATCTGAAGCTGTCCATTGCCGGCTCCCTGGAGGAGGTAAATTCCACCAGAAAATCCATGCTCCGCGCCATGCTATTTGGCCTGATCGGTGTTTTTATCCTGCTGAGCTTTCAGTTCAGGACCTATACCGAACCGATTGTTGTCATGCTGGCAATTCCTCTTTCCCTGATCGGCGTAATATGGGGCCACGGACTGATGGGCGTGCCCATAAGCATGCCAAGCCTTCTTGGATTCATCGCCCTGGGTGGCGTGGTGGTCAATGATTCGATCCTGCTGGTGATTTTTCTTAAAAAAGCCAGACAAGAGGGTCTTTCGATTTACGAGGCAGCGGCCCGCGCCAGCGGTGAAAGATTCCGCGCAGTGCTGATCACAACCACGACCACAGTTGCAGGGCTTTTGCCCCTGCTGTTTGAAAAAAGCCTGCAGGCCCAGATCCTTATTCCCCTGGCCATCAGCACGACATTTGGGCTTATGGCCAGCACGGTCCTGGTGCTACTTGTTATTCCCTGCATGTATATGATCCTTGGTGATCTCGGGATAGTCGAAAAGATATCCTCACACCACGGCAGGGAGTTAAAGGAATAAATCCAAAAACAAAAATACCCCTTACACCACCACGGAATACAGAGTTTTGATCTACATCAAATGCAAGCATTCAGCAGCCCAAAAAATCAAACGAACGTACCGTGAACCAAGAGAATCTTGACCAAAACAGCATAGCTTAGTTGCGCCAGCGCAATGAAACCGCCCCTTAAGGGTTGTACAGTCTGCCCATGTCACTTAAATCCCCGAACATTCCATCCAATATAACCGTTCACATGCTCCTGGAGAAACATCCGCAAGCTGGACGGAGAAGACACGAACAATTTCATAACCAGCTCCATCGGCTGCAAAAGCTCTACCCAAATTAAAAACGGACCTATTGTCCTGACCACCAACTGCCTGATCCCGATCAAGAAGGACAATACCTATCTGGACCGGCTGTTTACTACTGGAGTGGTCAATTATCCCAGCGCTGCACACATTTACAACAAACTTGACCTGGGCGATATCGGCGGTATTCCCCGGATTCTGGACGCCGGGCAGTGCAACGATTCCTACTCTCTGGCCGTGATCGCCTTAAAGCTCAAAGAAGCCTTTGGTCTGGAGAGCATCAACGACCTGCCCATTTCCTATGATATCGCCTGGTACGAGCAAAAGGCAGTAGCCGTCCTGCTGGCCCTGCTCAGCCTGGGCGTGCAGGGCATCCGCTTGGGCCCGACCCTGCCGGCCTTTTTATCCCCAACAGTGGCCCAGGTCCTGGTGGACAAGTTCGACATAAAGCCCATCGGCAATGTGCAGGAAGACATTGAAGCCATGATGGCCGGGAAATAAAACAGAATGACTTTTCTCAGCGCGGACGAGTCCGCGCTGAGAAATCTACGGGCGCTATTATGGACAGAAGGGGGTTGTTAGCGACGTACTCTGATTTTTGCAGGCGCATTAAATATGCTGGCTCAGCTGGCCGACGAACTGTCCAACCCTGATGATATCTCCAAAATTCGCAAATTACTCCAAAAACGCAAGCTGCTGGCATCGGCGGCTGTGGCCGCATGGGTCATACCGGTGGTTTTGTTGGTGGCTAATCTTTTGGTCTAAGGAGGAGGCCCTGATGCAACAAATTGAAGTTTACGCCTATGGATCCCTGCAACCGGTCCTCAAAGATTCCAGAAACTGGTTAGAGGATGCCCTTTCGGATGCTCATCTCCCATTAATTGAACTCCTGCACAGACTGGATATTACCCAGGGCCAAGTGCAGCTGGTCATGCTCAATCACTGCCCGGCGGCCATGGATGCTGTGGTCCGCTCCGGAGACAGGGTGGCCCTTTTTCCTCCAGAGTACCCGATATTTGCGGACTGGAAGGACTATCGATCGGTAGGTTAGGCAACACATGAGCAAATCGGTGGCCGTGGTCATACCCAAAATTCTCAAAAAGGGGATCAGGGCAATGGGGGTTCCCCTGAGTGGCTGAATAATGCCCATGTGATCTCGAGGCACAATATGCGCTGGCTCAAAGGATTTCTTATTTTTCTCATAGTTGAACATTCTTGAACCTTTTTGTGATTGATTATACTGAGGCTGTGCCTTATTATTCGGAGAACCGTGTATGCAAAGTGATACGCAATGTTTTACCAAAAATTTACTTCCGTTACCCCTAAACAGTTTCATGGAAGGCCGATCATGGGAGAAGCTCAGTCATTCCGATTCATGACTGCTGATGAATACCTGAAATGGGAACCGGCGCAGACAGAAAAATACGAGTTCATCCATGGGGAGATCTTTCTCATGGGCGGGGCATCCAGGCGGCATGTGACTGTTGCCGGCAACATTTTTGTTGAACTTGACCGTTCTCTTGAAAACTCGCCCTGCCGAGCCTATATGGCAGACATGAAACTGCAGGTACAGGAGCAGTCCATCTATTTCTACCCTGACGTCATGGTCACCTGCGATCCGCAGGATCACCGGGCTGATCACTACTTATGCTCACCTCTTCTTATAATTGAGGTCCTCTCCGATTCAACCGCAGCATTTGACCGCGGTCAGAAAGCCGCAATCTATCGTGGCCTTCCTTCTCTCAAGGAATTTGTGCTCCTCGATCCGGAACGCAGGCAGATTGAACTCTATCGCCGCACTCAAGAAAATACATGGGAGTTGAGGGACATACCTGCAGAACATGCCCTTCATTTCTCCAGCCTGGATATCACAATTCCATGGACCCGGATCTTCCGCAACGTGGACTAAAGCAGGAGATCAACAGTGAGGAGTGGCAATCACGGCCAGAGCTCTGCCCTTCAGGAGAATCTGCAGGTAGGCCGTCCTTACTTCCAATGGCAGGACCTCTTCGGTATAAAGCTTCATACGAGGCTTTCCCAAAATGGATATTTCGATTATCATACCCAATATCCTCACTCATCAATAGATGAGAGACTCATCATCCTGGTAATGCAGCGGAGATTGTATATGCCCCAGGATCAAAAATTTCATGCAGCCGGCAATCAGCCAGGGTCAAAGGACACTCAAGAAAACCAAGACCTCATCCACAATGCCCCAGTCGGGGTCTTCAAAACCACACCCGGGGGCAGATATCTCTATGCCAACCCGGCCTTGGCCCGGATGTACGGCTATGATTCACCTGAGGAGCTCATGACTGCGGTCACTGATATCGGGGGCCAAATGTACGTTGATCCCGAGGACAGAGAAGAGTTCAAGCGGCTTGTGGAAAGCGAGGGGCAGGTTGTGAACCATGAATCTCGCCTCTACCGCCGAGACGGATCCGTTGAGATTTACGGACGCATCCTGAAGGGAACTGCCACCAGGCTTGCGAACCCGGATGGAAGCTTTTCTGTCCTCGAGGTGTGCGAGGATGTAACCGACCGGATGCAACAAGCGGAAAAAGAGAAACAGACCAGTGAAGCCCAGCTTCGCGCCCTGGTGGATACCCTGCCTGACCTGGTCTGGCTCAAAGATCAGAAAGGGGTGTATTTAAGATGCAACCAGCGCTTCGAACGTTTTTGCGGAGCCAGGGAAGCAGAGATCATCGGAAAAACCGATTATGACCTTGTGAGCAAAGATTTGGCCGATTTTTTCAGGGCCAAGGATAAAGCAGCCATGGATGCCGGTAAACCATGCATGAATGAAGAGGAAATCGCCTTTGCAGAGGACGGGCACAAGGAAATCCTGGAAACCATCAAGACCCCCTTCTTTGATTTTGACGGCAAACTGATCGGAGTCCTGGGGATCGGTCGAGACATAACATACCGTAAACAAAGTGAAAAGCTGCTACGAGAGAGCGAGGAAACATATCGCAACCTCTTTCATAATGCTCAAGTGGGGATTTTCAGAACCCGAATTGATGATGGAAAGATCATTGGCAGTATTTCAGTTGAATCAGAACCCGGACAAGGTACACAAGTTGTGATCAGCTTACCCGTCATTCATAAAGAGTTATCACCCAGCGAAATAACTGAAATTGAACAAACAGCCTTTCATTTTAATAAACACATCCTCCTTGTTGAGGACGAGCAGGCCATTTCAGATGTGCAGTACAAGATTCTCACCACTGAGCCTTGTTATCACAAAGTAGATATAGCCCATAATGGCCGCATGGCCATTGATCTCTTTGAAAGGAATCCATACGACCTTGTGAGCCTGGATTATGTCCTTCCGGGAGAAACAAACGGCATGGATGTCTATCGTCACATCAGAAAGACAAATGCCGAGATTCCAATACTCTTCATTTCCGGGAATCTGGAATTTATAGAATCAATCAAAACCTTACAAAACCAAGACCCTCGTGTAGATCATATGTCAAAGCCATGTCCGCAAAAGGAGTATATTCAGGCCATGGATAAGCTTCTCATGTCTCAATCTTACTGATGCAAACCAAACATTGGCCTAATAACTCATAATCCGTTATGCCCACGAAGACGAAAGGGGCTTCCATCTTTCAATGTAATAGTGATTCCTGAGGATACAAGAATGGCTCAACAGCACCCAAATGAAGAAGTCAGCACAATTTTTCAGGACATTGAACATTTTGAACTTAAGGACATCATTGACTTGGATCAGATTGATGAGCTGAACCAGGCCTTTGCCTTGGCCATCGGTTTTGCTGCAACCGTGGCAGACCTCCAAGGAAACCCCATCGTCCCTCCGTGCAACCACTCCCGGATCTGCCGGATTATCCGCAGTACGCCCAAAGGGCTGGACAACTGCATGCGGTCTGGAAAAATCCTGGGGCAAAAAGCACATGAGCTGAAGCGCCCGTATGCCAGTCCCTGTTACAGTATAGGTTTCGTCGATGCCGCCGCCCCAATCATCGTTAAAGGCAAGCATATTGCTAACTGGCTGGTTGGACAGGCAAACCTTGCTGATGTCGATTCACAGCGGGTTGTCCAGTATGCCCGGGAAATCGGAGCCAACGAAGATGAGATGCTGAATGCATTTTTATCAATGAATAGTATGTCCCAGAGGGAATTTGATTCCAAGCTTGATTTTCTCTGGCGTGTTTCGCAGCAGATTTCCGCCTTGGGATACCGAAATCTTCAGTACTCCAGAGCTCTGTCCCTCCTTCAGGAATCGCAAAACGAGCTCAAGCAGTATAAAATATATCTGGAACACCTCGTTGAAGAACGAACCGAGGAGCTCAACCAGGCCCTGAAAAAAACCGAAGAGCTGTCCCAGAAAGACCCCCTGACAGGATGCTTCAATCGTCAGCACCTGAATAAGGCCCTTAACCTGGAAATAAAGAGATCCCAAAGATATAATAGATGCTTATCAGTTATGTTGACCGACATAGATCATTTCAAGGCAGTCAATGATAAGTATGGCCACCAATGCGGAGACCATGTTTTGATTGAGTTTACAAAAATGATCAGACATTCGATCCGGGAAGGCATTGATTGGGTATTCCGATATGGCGGCGAGGAATTTTTGATTGTTCTTCCGGAAACAGACCTACAGGGTGCCTTCTCCCTAGCTGAAAGGATACGCCAGGAGATCGAAATGGCAACTATCTTATGGCAGGAAAAACTCGTCATGATCACTGCCAGCTTCGGTCTCGCTGCCTTTGACCCCCGTATCTCGAATAAGGATATGAAGCTTGATTCCTTGATTGGCCAAGCCGACAGAACCCTGTACAAGGCGAAAGCCCAAGGAAGAAACACAGTTGTCTGTCAATCACAAGCTCCTGACGATCTTTGAGATAAAGGACAGGCATGTGGAAGTTTACGCCTATGGCACCCTGCAACCGGTTTTCAAAGATACCCGGGATCGGTTGGAAGACGTCCATCCGGATGCTCAGCTCCCATTGACTGAGCTCCTGCACAGACTGGATATTTCCCGGGACCAGGTGCAGCTGGTCATGCTCAATCACCGCCCGGCGGCCATGGATGCAATCGTGAGCTCCGGGGACAGGGTGGCCCTGTTTCCTCCAGAGTACCCGATATTTGCGGACTGGAAGCACTATCGTCGGTAGGTTAGGCAATAGATGAGCAAATCGGTGGAAAGGGTCATGCCCAAAATTCCGGATAATAAGGGAGGTCATCAATATAACCGGGCTAAAACCTTGTTTCATTCAGGGATCAGGGCTCTGAGGCGGACTGCACTATCCGCCCAATACCCTGCTCGGCCACCACCTGACCGAACCTGACCCCCGGCCGATAATGCTTTTGTTGCAGTGTCAAACACCGGTCCAGAATCAGCAGCATCTGCTCCCGGTTCTGGATATCCGGCAGCTCCTCAGCCAATCGCGGATGCCGACCCAGCTTACCTCCCACCTGCACCCTGTACCCCTGCTGAACAGCCTCAAGTGCCTGTTCCGGGCAGGTCCGGATGCACACCCCGCAGGACAGGCAGTTGACCGGATTGATGCGGGCAACACCGGTCTCCAGATCAATGGCCCCTTCCCTGCAGGCCTGGACACATTCCCCGCAACCGGTACACCTGTGGGCAATCACTTCCGGATACTGGGCCTGGAGCAGACCAAAGTCCGCGATCTGGGGCCGGGAGCAACCATTGGGACACCCGGACACACTGACCGAAAACCGATCAAGTGGCTTAATTTCACGCTGCAAGCAGCTGCTCAAGCATTGTGGCCAGTCCGAGGACTCCAGGATTGACTCCAGGTCCGTTTTCAGGTCTTCATCCTGGTCCAGGAGATTGGGGCATTCACCTTTCTCCAACCCCCAGCATAGTTTGATCCGGTAGGCTTTCCTGGTCATATACGGTCCTTAACAGTCGATTTCTCATCCTGCCAGAGTGGCACATACCAAATTTGGGCTCAAAAGTCCTTTCTTTGATTCAAAAGCGCATTGTTCATGACTGGCAAAAGAACTTTGGCCATCCTGTTTTAAAGGATATACCTTCCAAAAATACTTTTCCAAAATGAAGCTGAGTGGGCAAACAGTTTGGGACAGAATGCTCGTCAGCGTTTCGGATGCCGTATGGTCGATGGTCGTTTTGAGGTCCCAAGCGAGTACGTGATCAGAGATACTTTAGTTCGGGTTGATCCGGTCAAGCTCGACCAATCTCTGCAAAGGTGGAATGAATCTCAGGGGCACAAAGACTCTGCATTGGCTCTCGATGGTAAAACCATGCGTAACTCTTTGGATAAAACAGGGTATCAAGCACATATACCGGGCGTGATTGGCCATGAGACTCACAATTCTTACACCCAAAAAAAGTAGGTAACTTGCCACAGGACGCAGGAGAAGAGGCAAAAGAACCAACGAGATAAAAATCAAACCTTGAAAGAGCCAGGCAGGCGTCTGGCGATCCCAGAATGGCCAGGGTGGCACCTGGCGGTCCGGGGAGCAAAGCTTTGGGATCACAATCTGTCGCTGTAGTGTTCCTGGAACATGTTAGCACTGCCGAAAACCTTCTGAAGAGACTTCAGCGCACAGCGAAATTTTGCATTCCCCCTCTATTCAAGGTTGAATTTTTCCCGCAGTTGCGCGGACAGGTTGCGGATTAGGGCAAAGGCCTTCTCTACGGTCTTGGTCTTGTCCGGATTGACCAGACAGCAGGTGGCCGGAGAGATGAGGCTCCTGGAGAGGAGAAAATCGCTGTCAAATCCCTTGGCTGCTAATTTTTCCCACAGATTTTCCAGCTGCGAACTCAATGAATCCAGGTTTTCCTGGTCAAAGGGTTCGAAGTTTGTGGGCACAATGCCCCAGGCAATCACCCCGCCCCGGTCTAGAAAGCGTTTGATTCCGGAAGTGTAGCCCACAAATCGCTCACCATTACTGTATGTATCCAGGGACAGAATGTCCAGATCCAGGTTCAAGAGAAAGTCCCAGTCCGGATTGCCGCAGAGATGAATGCCCCGGGGGCGGTTGATCAGGGAGAAAAAGTACTCCAAGTCCTGCTTGGCCTGGAAGTCATTATATCCGGACAGGGCGCTGAAGATGAACTGCAGGCCGGGCTCGTCCACAAACATGAAGGCATTTTCGTTTTTGGCCTTCAGCTTGTCCAGCTGGACATTGATCCGTTTGGCCATGAACTCCAGAAGAAATGGGCGAACTGTATCGTCAAACAGAATGGGTCGGTCGTTCTGGTCGGCGATATTGAATCCAAAGCTGATCGGACCCTCCAGTTGACCCCGGATGGCTTTATATTCGCTCAGGTCCAATTCGAGAAAATGATGATAGACCGCAGAGTAGTCCGGAGTGATGTCGAAATATTCGGGATCGTCAAAATGGGCCATGGCTTCGTCCAGTTCAGCTGTGAATTTTTCCATGGAAAAGCTCAACTTTCAGACATTTCCGGGCACTTTTCAGGTCCATTTTATAAGTAAAAAACAAGGGCAAAAATATTCGCTACGCTATAATGAATAGATTAAATTTGCTATTATTAGCATTAAAATACAACAGGTTATACATGACTAATTTTTTCAAATGACCCCCTCATGAGTATACAAATACAGTGGCAATTCGTAGCTATCTGTCTCCATGAAATAGTACGCAGCATTTATAAGTAACGTTAACCCCGGGCAAGGTCTTTCCTGTGCCTTTTTCAAGCCTTAAAAAGATACCATGATTGCTTGTTCTTACCGTTTAACTAGCTGTAATAAATACGGAATACGAGGTTGTAACCCAGTTAATAATTTTGTTCTGCGAGTAGGCCTGTGAGCGATTTCATCTGTTATGTCTTGAGAATTGACATGATTCCACCTGAAAAACGCTTGCTATTTAGGGAAAACATGCGTACCATATCCTATATACTGATAAGGCGATTTTGGGCTGAAATTGCGTACTACTTGGTGTATATTGATATGGTCCTCACAGATGATGCTCGGGATTATTTCTTATCCATTCAGTTTAGGGTGCGACAGGCCGCTGTCACCTCTCTTACGTCAGTTCCTTTTACTTACGAGGATGAGCCATTCTTCACTGCCTATAAGGCCGTCACTGATGTATGGAAAAATCGAAAGCCACAGAGGGCTGTCGCTGAGTCTTTAACCATCAGTCGAAGTACCCTGAAGGACTGGGATCACTCATTCGCCCTCTATGGGACCGTCGCTCTTTTACCGGAAGTTTCCCATGTGCAGGTTGACCCGGCTCTGGAGCGATTGGTTATCCTGATCAAGCTTTCAAGGCCACATGAACGTGCCAACTACGCCTTGCGACTGGCCGAGGCTCTGGACATTGAAGGTGCATCCTTGGAACGTGTCCGCCAGATTCAGCGTTCCTATGGCTATGGTCAGCGAATGGATGAAGCAGACATTGATTTTTGGTCCGGCCTGCAACACATCCTGGAATCCGTCACCAAACAAAAAGAAAAACCGCCAGCCAAGCCAGTTCATAACTTGCACGATCGAGCTGGAACTTTTTTCAATTATCAGCGTGACCACCTTCAACATCGAGTTGAGCTCTTCAAGGCCTTATCCCAACTTGAAAAGAAACGACAGATCCGCCCAGTGCTCCAAGAATTCGGCATGGCCCCCAATCGATTCTACGTATTGAAAAATCGGTATATGCTCTATGGGGTCTGGGGCCTGGCTGATCTTGTCCAAAAGGGGCAAAGCGGCGAAAAGATTTCCCCCAGCTGGAGCTTCAAATAATCGAAGAAAGGCTGATGGATCCTTCCCTGTCCACAGCCAAGATGATAAAAAAGCTCAACCTGAAATGTTCTCGGGCCAATGTCCAAAAGATCTATACCCGATGGAAGCTCTCACGATTCAAAAAGCCCGTTGCCATCCGAGGAGTTATCTCCAGTCCGGTTCCGACTCAGGTGACTGAGAAACAATCACCGGTAGAAGCCTCGGCCAAATCCAAATTTTCTGATCTCATTGACAGCTCTGGGCTCAAAGTAAACCGTTCTTTCCTCCAATTCATCAAGCGCCTGGCCTACCGCAAAGTGGTCATCAGCAATCCAGGGACCTTGCTCCTGGCTCCTTTCTTGGACCAACTCGGGGTCATTGAAGCATGGCACACCTACGGCCCAAACAGCCTTCGCACTTCCCAGATCACCAACAATATTATCGTGAATGTCATGCGCATTATCGCTGGTTTTCCCAGCATCCATGACTTTACACTCAATGCTGACCGCTCTGTAGCCGTGGCCTCAGGATTGGTTCTCAACCCCGGGAAAACCAGATTCTACGATGCATTCGACGACCTTCGTTTCAGCCATTTACAGCACCTTCGAAATGATGCCTCTTGCCGGGCCAGAGAGCTAGGAATCATTGAGGGCAAAGAGATCGCCATTGATTATCACTGTGATCCCTCGGATAGTCGGTTCCCTGAAGACAAAGCATTGAGCAAGGCTCCTGATAAAAACGGAGATATGACCTACGCTCACAGGCCGCAAATCCTCTGGGACAGCATGACCAACACCATCATCAATATCGCCTACTGTGAAGGCAAGTCCAGGGCTCCGTCAGCTCTGTACCGCTTTTGTGAGCGAAACCTGTTTAAGATCATTGACCCGGACGTGATCACAGAAATTTATGCAGATTCCGAATATACCGGAGAGAAGCAGCTGATATATTTGACTGTTCGTTCGGAATCGGACATTACCATGTGCCTGAAACAAAACCCCAAGATCAAGCGTTGGAAAGAAGAAACAATCCAAAAAGGGGTCTGGCAAGATTACCGGGAGCAATACCGTATTGCCAGTCAGGACTTCATTCTCCCAGAGACAGGAAAGTCCTTTCGTTTTGTGGTCAAGCAAAACAAGGAGACCAATGAGATTCGCTGCTTTGGGAGCACCCATACAGATTACAGTCCGATTAAGATCCTGGATGCCTACCACATCCGCTGGCCGGTGGAGACGGGCATTAAAGACCTCATCGAGAATTATTTCCTGAACAAGCCCACAGGCACATCACCAGAAAAAGTCGAGGCTCATTACTATTGCATCATGCTTGCTCGACTGGCTGTAGATTATTTTCGCTCTCAGTTATGCACGCCCCAGTGGCGGAGTCCTGAAGATTGGGAATGTGTATTGTCAACCATCCGCACCAGTATCTTTAGCAATCAAAACTGTGAGTTGAGTCTTGATGACTCCGGCGATCTGCTCATTACATATCTGGACGGAGATCGGCAGGGGATAAAAAAGAGACTTGCCGAGCTCCTGACCAGACGAAAAGAAGCAGGCCTCAACCGCGTTTCCTGGTGGGGAAATCGAGGCGTTCAAATTCAAGTCAAAGATCAGTATGCCTTTTGATTTTGGCTCTCAAATTGGCCTATCTTTATGGTTCTCAAAATCGGGTGGAAAAGTCTGACTTTTGATTCTCCACGTCCAGTATAATTCCCGGAAAGTGCTCCGAGGCTTGGACGTACATATCTTCATAGTAGCTGAGCAGGGGGAGCTGCGGCCAGTATGGGATGTCCAGGGACAGGGCCAGCTCCTGGGCCTTTTGCGCATCCGTATGGGGCATAACGGCCATGGCTGTGGTTAAGAGATTTCCGGGGATGGGCATGGGTATCTCCTGTAAGATAAAACTTCGGATTATGCATTATAAAATCGCGGGTAATGTTGCTTCTTATACCCAGAACTCCGGATAATACCTGCTCTTGGGAATGTTGTTCACCACCAGGGCGACGATGAGCATGATTACTGCCCCGCTCCCGGCCGGAACCAAGGCGTACAGATAGCCCAGGGCATGGATCTGATCGCTGCCGATGACTGCGATCAGGGCGCTGGCTCCTCCGGGCGGGTGCAGGGTCTTGGTCAGGTGCATAACAGCGATAGCCGTGGCCACAGCCACGGCAGAGGCCAGCCACATCTGCCCCCCCAGGAGCTGAAAGCAAGCAACTCCGATCAGGGCGGAGATGACGTGTCCGCCGATCAGGTTTCTGGGTTGGGCCAGGGGACTCTTGATCGCTCCGTAGATAAGCACTGCCGATGCTCCGAAAGAACCGATGATCATGACCAGATCGGATTCAGCCAGGAAATTGAAATGAATGAGAGCCACGGCGGCTATGCCCAGAAAGGAGCCGATCCATGACCAAATAACTTCCGGAATGCTCACCTTGGGCGGGCTGGTGGTGGTTCCGCGCATTTTATGCAAAAAGTTCATGATGATGCCCCAATAATCCCCGACATATGGGGATAAGAAATGAATGAGAGCCATAGAGCCATGCCGATGAGTGTAATCAGCGACTCAAGTTTTTTCCGGCACAAAAGCCAAGGCCCTGAGCAGATCGTCTCTGGAAACAATACCTACCAACCGGCTGTCCTCTGAGACCGGAAGCCGGTTGATGCTTTTTTCCCTCATCAGGGCATACATGGCGTGCACCGGAGATTGCGGAGACACGGTCACAGCCGGGGAAGACATGATATCCGCCGCCTTTTGACCCTTGATCTTCAGGGCCGGACATCCCTTGCTTCCCATGCAGGCGGTCACCAGGCCCATAAATGACTGCTCTACTCCAGCCATCCGGCGTATGAAATCCTTTTCCGAGATGACACCAACCACCTTTCCGTCTTTTGCCCCCACCACTGGAAGTCCGGCTACCTGGACCTGGGACAGAAGTCTAGCCACTTCCATAACCGGCTGATCATCCGACACAAAATGTACCGGGCTAGACATGATTTCCCGGGCCGGAGTGGACAGAATACGCTTATGGGCCTGGGAATAGGCGACAGCATACACTTCTTTAAAATCGCCCGGGGTAATGTCCAGATACCCGGAAATCTGCTGCATGGCCGCCAGGACATCCTCATCAGTCAAGTCCTTGGGATCCAGGCCCCAAGGAAGCTGATCCCCGCTCTCTTTGTCATGTGGAATATTCATAGCCATATTTTTTCTCCTTGTGCATACACCAGCAGCTTGACTTCATTGATCTTATAAACTGAAATCAATCAAATGTTTTTGATCCACATCAAATAGTTCTTTACATAAGGGGAATAGGGCAAGGAGGGAGTCACAGAGGTGGCCCGATGATTCTCCCTTGATTTCGAGGTACAATATGCGCTGGCTCAAACGATTCCTTATGGTCACCCCAGCACAGATTGATCCGATTGGCCCCTTTGCTCATCTTTGTGCCTTATGCGGCTTAATCCATCATCAATCCGAAGTCCAAAAATGCCTGAACGCCATGGTCCATTCTTTGATCTGCATCAAAGCTCAATGATGACGTTATCTTGTGGTCAGGATTTCGAAAAAACGCCAAATTCAAGCCAATCGCCAACAATTGATTTCATGCACGAAAATGTCCACATCGAATCCATCAAATTCATAGTCTGGAAAATTATTGATGCATTCTTCTAGGTCTTTTACCCGCGCATTGACAGTTGGTGCCTCCAAACCATCCACACTCGCAGTGAGCGAACTGATCAGGCTCACAAAGAGGGTGGCCGCACTTTCGAATCTATGCCGATTATCCGCGTAGAAACCTCGGAAGTTATGTACTTCCTTGTCAAAATCAAGTGACGGCATACGCATCTCCGTTGTTGTCGTAGCCGTTGAATCTGCTCATGGCCTCGGGCGGCTTGCGGACCTTTTTTCGGATCGGTTTATCCGCTGCCGGGTAGCCAATGGTCAAAAGCAGACCCACCGCGGACTTCTTCGGAATGCGCAACAGCTCCTTGACCTTTTTCTCGTCGAACCAGCCGATCATGCAGGTTCCCAGGCCGAGCTCGGCAGCCTGCAGGCAGAGATGGGAGGAGGCGATGCCGATATCGATCAGGGGGTACTCCTTGTCCTTGATTCTGCCTCCGATCTGAGTGATCATTTTAGGCCTCTCCAGGGTGAGCACGGCCATGACCGGCGCCCGGAGACTGAAGGAGTTGAAGGAGACCAGCCGGCTGAAGGTGGCCCGGGCCAGACGCTCCCTGAGCCTTGGCTCTGTAACCAGGATGAGCGTCCAGGGCTGGGAATTCGAGGCCGAGGGGGCCAGCCGCACGGCCTCGATGAGCTGCTCGAGCTTTTCGTCTTCCACCGGCCGGGGGTCGTAGTCCCGAACGCTCTCTCGGACGATCAGCAGCTCGGAAAATTTCATGGTTTCTGCCCCCACACTCATTATTGGTTGTCGTTCATGCTGGACAAAAGCGCCGTCATCCAGGCAGTCCTGGCCAGGCTGGACAAGCTGCCCTGCGGACACGCCCTGGACCTGCGGACCTACAAGCGAAACCGGTCAGTGATCGTCCTGAAGCAGACAGAAGAGGCTTATCGGATCATCGAAAACGGCTTCAGCCAGGAAAGATTCACTGTGCCGGCCGGCAAGCTGAAAAAGACGCTCCAGAAGCTGCTCAAAAAAGAGTTCCCTCGAAGCCGCAAAGTCCGGCTCTACGACCTGGGACCCTGGGATGAGGCCGATGAGTCCCCTCCAAAGCTGAAAACCCTCTGACCCCTTCCATATTGACCAATTCTTGCGCCGGATGCAAACAGAACGAGATGCTTAATCATTGACCTGCTCACCTACAAGTGAAATGGAAAAAGCCAAGATATGCACATTGTTTCAGAGGAACACGCTAATGATTTCACGTGTCTGGGGTAACAAAGGCAGGGAGAATCATGAGCGAGATCCATTGGATTGACCGGAAAAAATATCCGTTCGAGTCGCGCTACTTCGCGGTGTCGGCGGGCAGGATGCACTACGTGGACGAAGGGGCCGGCAGTCCCATTGTCATGGTCCATGGTAATCCCACGTGGTCGTTCCTGTATCGCAATCTCATCAAGCGACTCAGACCCCAGTATCGGTGTGTCGCTGCGGATCACATAGGCTTTGGTTTGTCGGACAATCCTGAAGACTGGAGCTATCGCCCGGAAGATCACGCACAGAATCTGTCCGCGCTGATTGACGGATTGGGTCTGAGTGATATCACGTTCGTCCTGCAGGACTGGGGTGGCCCCCATCGGCCTATCCTATGCTATAACTCATCCGGACAAGGTTATCCGCATCATCCTTATGAATACTTGGGCGTGGCCGGTGAACCGCGATTTCCATTTTGTCGGATTCAGTACCTTCATGCCAGTGTGCCATTCGTCATCCGTGATCTCGAGAACCGGTCCCTTTGGTCCATGCCCCGCACTGTTCACGAGCACATCGATACGGCCCCAGCTGTCATACGTCTGATGGACCAAACGCTGAAGGTCGTCATTGGATTGGTTCGATCCGGTAACCCCGATACCGCCAAGCTCCTTTGCAAGGGCCTCGCCTTTTCAGGACGAGGACAAAATCGCCACCTGAAACCCATCCTTGGCCAGCTTTCGGGCAGCACCGGCCCCATCCCTGAACCACCGGCTGTAACAATTGCAATTTTTGGGTTGTCATAAGTGCATCCCTTCTCTTGTTTTTATACCTTTAGTCTTAATGTTTCACATCGGGTCAAAACGCTACAGATCACAGTTCGATTTGATTCTCCATGTTCAATCCTCCGCTGTTTCAGGCTTGCAGAAGTGCGTTGCATTTGCCGTCAAGCTAGAGCATGGATTGATCATTGGTCAAACGAATACATTTTATCAATTGCATAAATTCTGTTTGTTACACCTCACTTTGGTCAGTGAAGCTGACTAAAAACTTCCGGGTGTTGCTCAGCAATGCGCAGAAGCGCAACCGCAGGACCCTGCGGCTCGCGCCTACCCTGTTCCCAGTCCTGAAGGGTTCGCACACTCACGCCCATAAGACCGGCAAATGCTGACTGCGACATGTGCAATTTCAGCCTGATCACTTTGGGCGGTGAAGGTTCTGAAAGCTCATGTGTTCGCAGGGCCAATTTACCCTTCTTGAATTGCTTGATTTCATTGATACCATCAAGAATCTCTGCACCAAGGTTTCTGTCAACCATTTTTGATTGCCTCCGCTATCTGCTTGAGCGTGTGGCCAGGAATACTGGCGCGCTCTGATTTACTGTACAGCGTGAGCATCCATATCTCGTGGTCAGATTTCTTCCAGTAGTAAATGGCTCTGATACCACCGCTCTTTCCCGAACCCGCTGATGCCCATCGAACTTTACGAACACCACCCGAACCTTTAATCAGATTTCATTGCCGTGATGTCCATCCGAAACCGATCTGCACAGGGCTCTGCGCACAGGAACTTGGGCTTGGGGTGCAGGGCATCTGCCCAAGCAGTGATCAACTGTCGACTGTCGTCCGCCATCTTCCAGCCGAAGATGATCGCCGAAAGCATGGGCGGCTCGAACTCCACGAATGAGTCTGGCGGACTTGCGAAGAAGCGCCACTCCTTTTCGTATTTCCAATCCCGTGACTTCCGGCATAGATAGAGTCTGGTGAATGCACGGAGGTCGCCATTCCTGAAGACATTATCAGTGAATGAAAGATTTCAGTTTCAACCAGGTTCTGGGGTTGATGATGAAAACAGCCCCTTTTCTTTTTTTTCGTTTTTTGATCTATTTGGCCATTACCCTAACGTTTGTGATTGCAAGCGGAGTTGGAGCAGGCATCGGCTTCGGCCTGGGGATGATTGCAGATAACGGACCGACTGGCGGTATGTGGGGTGGCCTGGCCGGTTTGGGCCTGGCCGCCGCAGTCATGTTTTTTATCCGTGAATATCTGCTTTACCTGGTCAAAGCCGGGCATATCGCCGTGCTTGTAGAACTGGTGGAAGGCAGGGAGATTCCTGACGGTAAAAGCCAGATCACCTATGCCCGCCAACAGGTGCAGGATCGATTTGCCACCTCGTCAGTGCTATTTGGACTGGACCAGTTGATCAAAGGTATTCTCAAGGCGTTTAACCGGACATTTTTGAGCATTGCGGCCATTGTACCCATCGCCGGGACTGCCGGCATCATGAAGATCGCCAACACCATCATCACGCTGTCCCTGACCTATCTGGATGAAGTTATCCTGGCGTATCTTCTGAAAACCCGGGCTGATAATCCCTGGGATTCCAGCCGCACCGCGCTTATCCTTTATGCCCAGAATTACACAGTGTTCCTTAAAAACGCGGTATGGCTGGCACTGTTCATCTGGACGGCAACCTTTGTTGTCTTTTTGGTTGTCCTGGCACCGGCTGCTCTTCTGGTAGGACTTTTTCCGGGCACAGCCGGCCCCTTGACACTGGTTGTGGCACTCGTCTTTGCATGGGGAATCAAACAGGCGGTGATTGAACCCATCGGCATGACCGCCTTGATGCAGGTATATTTCAAAGTGACTGAAGGACAGGTTGCCAACCCTGAGTGGGAGGAAAAGCTAGCCCGGGTATCTTCCAAATTCAGTGAGTTAAAAAACAATGCCGCAACCTGGCCGGGTAAGGAACAGGGGCCGGCTGAATGACAGGCGGCAGGCTTGGTTGATATCTGAAAGTTATAAAAATACGTCCGGAAACACTACTGGCAGGAGTAGCCGGGTGACTGGGGATTTTGCGATGACCCGATGGGGGATGAATACAGCGGATGGGAAGGTCACGCCGGATTACTGGCTAAAGATGACTACGGCATGTACTTTGTCGGCAGCGACAGAGCCATGACCGGAAGAAAAGGCCCTCTTTCCATCGGGATCAATGACTGCACGTTTACAGGGGATTATTACAACACTGGCGAGTTCTCCGTGGTGATCAAGGTCACACGGGGGGGGAAATAACTGCAAACCTTCAACAGGGCTGATTCAGAAAAAAGGAACTAATAATGAAAAAAACGGATGTAACATTGAACAAGGGATACATTCAAACCCCCGTAATGGAGGTAACACCCGGGCAGCAATTCAAAGGGGTTGTCAAAGATGTTGGCAAGCTGAAAAAAACAGGTGCTCCCTCTGGGATTAATAACAGTACCCCCGTGGTGATTCATTGTGAGGAAAAGGGAAAGTTCCGGCTGACCTTTCCTGATCCGTCATCAAAATAAAGCCCTGATGTTCAGAATCTGGCTGTGCGGGCATGAAAGGGCCTGCATATGCTTTGGACCAATAATAACCATACATATAAAAAAAACGCTCAAGGAGACTAACATGACACCAGATACCGGTATGTTTTCAAAATCATGGCCCACCTTTCTGCGGATAACCATTGCTCTGCTTTTAGTATCCCTTTTCCCGACAACGGCAGTTTCAAAAAGTAAAATCACCAGTTATTCAGCAGAACTGGTGATGATAACACCCGCCGGTGAAGTATCAGGCACATCCAGTCTTTTCATCACCCCTGAAGCCTATCGCATGGACGGGATGCCCATGGGGGCGGGACAGCAAGGCATGCCCAAGGATATGACCATTCTGGGACTCAAAGACCAGAACCGGCAGTACATTTACAATCATGACAAAAAACTGGTTTATGAATCGGATTTGGATGAACAGGAGATGATGGATCTGCTCAAATCCTATGAAAATGTCGATGCAGAGGAAATTCTTGGAAAGGAGAAGGTCAGCGGCTATCCCTGCACCAAAAAGAAAGTGACAACCACAATGAGTGTGATGGGGATGAACATCACCACCACGGAAACAATCTGGCAGTCTGACAGGTTTGAAATGCCCCTGAAAATCCGGAATGAGGATGGCCATATTTCCCATTTGCAAAACATCGTTACCCAAACGCCGCCATCAAAACTGTTCAGGCCCATGACCGGCTATACTCGGGTGAACAATATGATGGCGGTCATGGGAATGGATTTTTCAGACGGACAAATGCCGGAAACCGGGACCGAAAAATCCGGATCCTTGACCGATCGGCAGAATTCTGCCGGGAAACCTTCCCAAGACGATACAGGGGATACGGAAACCGAGGACATGATGCAAATCATGGACAAGCTCATGGCCGCCTTCGGCGTTGAGTCGGAACAGGCGGCCGAGATGCGTGAAGCCCTTTCTTATGCCCTGGATGAATCCCGGCAGATCGAAATGGATTCAGGTGCGGCCGATGGCCTGTGGCAAATCATTCCCCAACGTTCCGGGGACCGGATCGGCAGTGAAATGCAATTGCCCGGCTCTTACTATGTTGTATTGGGCACGCAGTCTTCCCTGGCGCAGGTATGCGGATATTATGAAGGCCGACTGGATCCGGACGGATGGCAGAACAGCGGCAGCCATATCCAGAACAATGAGGGATTTCTGCTTCTCACCCGGGGCGAGCAACAGCTGACGGTCAGCTCAGCAGATGACCCAGGCATGGAAGGGAACTTCAAAACCTTTTATTCACTCAAACTGACAGAACCCTCTCCGGAGTCACCGCCTTCGCCGGTTGATGCCGCCGCATCCTCAGGCCCTGAAACCGTCCTCCAGGAGGAGGAACATAAAAATGTGGACATCCAAACATCGTCGGCCAAGGGACTGCTTTTCCATAACAGCGATTTTGAAGCAGGAGATCTGACCAACTGGACTCCGTCTGGAGATGCTTTTGATTTTCAGCCCACAAAAGGGGATAATCCCACGGCCCGGCGCCGGAGACAGCCCTCAAGCCACCAGGGAGATTACTGGATCGGCACCTATGAAAAGTATCAGGGAACTACCGGACAGAAACCTGGAAAAACCCAGGGCGACAGGCCCACCGGTACCCTGACCTCAGCTTCATTTGAGATATCCGGTGATCATATCTCTTTTCTCATCGGTGGAGGGAGACGGCCGGATTCGGTTTATGTGGCACTTGTGGTGGACGGAAAAGAGGTCCTCAAGGTCACAGGACATAATAATGAAAGCATGCAGCGTGTTACCTGGGATGTCTCGGCCTATAAAGGAAACTTGGCCGGTATCGTTATCAGCGACCAACACAGCCGTGGTTGGGGTCATATCAATGCTGATGATTTTAGGTATGGATCTGGTGAATAATCCTGCGGCACATTCAGAACTTCTGACAACATGTGGCAAAGCGGTTTTATGGTTTTTCAGAATTCATACCGTAAAGTGATTTACAACACGATTCAAAATAATTATGTTCACAGGTTCTGTTTATCAAGGGTTTTATGTGGGGTGTCTAAAAATATCTGTTTGGAGTAAATTTTCTCTCCCGAAAATTGTACCTCATCAGGAGTTTGTTAAGTTTTGGAGTCACAATTCCTTGTACCTTTAACCCATTAAGTTTGCTGGACATCCCATCTGATATATCCTATCCTCCTGAAAAAGCAAAGCAAAGAAGGGCAGGACATGAGCAAAATGTCTAAATTGAACAAAAGTCGTGACCTGTGGAAACAAAAAACTACTTCCAGGGGCGAAGAAAACAGATATTTGCGGAAAAAATGCACAAGAATTCAGAAAGAAAGAGAGCTCTATAAAAATGAGGCCCAAAAAAACAAGGCCAAGGTGAAAGAGTACGAGGAACGAGAAAACCTGCCTACCGTGACCAACAAATAAGACCAGGTTTTCCTTGCTCTTCGGCTGTTTCTTGTGGCCTCGATCGGATTTCGGGCTGTTTCCAGAGCCCTTGAGGTCCTTGCCCCTTATCTGGGACTGAAAAAGCCCCCCTGTCCCCAAACCATTATCAATTGGGTTAATTGCTTCGCTTGTGCCAAGATACAGGATGGAAAGCTCATTGCAGACAAGCCCCTTTTCCTCATTATTGATCTCAGTATTTTGATACCTTCAATCATGGAAGAATGGCTGAACAAGCATCTCCAGCTGGCCGAGGAGCTTGGTCTCGCCCAATCCAGGAAGCCTGGAAGATCTCTCCAAGGAACAAAGCTCGATGGAGCTCATTGTGGGGTCCAAAAGCCGGCCCCAAAAAGAAGAAAAACAGGGCGAGTTGCAAAATGACACTGTATCCTATCGATAAATATGGACATGATATGCCATGGGTCTTCCTGTAAGACAAAAAAACACAAAAACAGGGAGCTGTACCCATGGCAAATACAACAGAGAAGAAGATTGCCAATGGATATTTCAGCCCCGGTCGATCCCCAGCACCCGTTGCACATCCTCAAGGACGCCTTGAAATCTCAGATTTGGGTGCGGACAAATATCCGTTATGTTCACTACACCCCAAAATTCAAAATCTGGGACTATAGCCCTCTAACTCATCTGTAATCCTGATGTGAGCAACTTTTGGCCCAGATCAACTGTCCATTAGCAACAGGCTTTCAGCAGGTTGCGGGCGGCCCCACAGAAAACCCTGCCCATACTCACAGCCCATCTCACAAAGTTTTTGCCTCTGCTCCTCCCGCTCCACGCCCTCGGCCAGGACCTCCTTGCCCAGATTGTGGGCCATGGCGATGATCGTCTGCACCAGGGTCAGGGAGTCCGCGTTTTCCAGCATCCCGGCCACGAATTCCTTATCGATCTTGATGACATGGATGTCCAGTCGCTGCAGATAGCTCAGGCTGGAGTAGCCCTTTCCGAAATCGTCCAGGGCCACCCGGATCCCCCAGCCGGAAAGCGTTCGCAGGATCCCCGAGGCCTGGACCACATTCTCCATGAGCTCCGTCTCCGTGATCTCGACACCCAGAGCATCCGCGGGAAGACGATTCTCCTCCAGGGCGGAGCTGATAACACCGATAATCGAGTCATTCTCAAGATCCCGCGCTGAGAGGTTGACCGAGGTCCTCAACATAAAGCCCTCATCCCGCCAAAACCTCAGTTGCTCGCAGACCTTGCGGACGACCCAAGCGTCCACCGAGACGATCATCCCGCTGCGCTCCAGCAACGGAATGAACTCACCCGGCGAGACAAGGCCCCTTTGGGGATGGCTCCAGCGGATCAGGGCCTCCAGGCCAACAATTTTGCCGCTCTGAAGATCAATCTGCGGCTGATAACAGAGCCGGAACTCCTCGTTCGCCAGGGCGCTCTTCAAATCCTGCTCCAAATGGAATTCCCTGGATATTCCTTCCTCATCTCCCGAGAACTGCTGGATCCTATTCCCGCTTTTCTTGGCCTCGCTCAAGGCCATATCCGCCTGCTTGATCAAGCTGTCCGGGTCCGTAGCCCCGTGGGGGAACAGCGTAAATCCGATGCTGGCTTCTGGATAGATTCGCCTGCGGGCCAGCTCCAGCTCCCCTCCGATTCGCTCCAGAACGCGCAGCCCCAGTTTCAGGGCGTTTTCCCCGGAGTCTATCCCTTCCGCCAGGATCATGAACTCATCCCCGGAAACCCGGGCGACTGTGTCCTGCTCCCGAAGCGCGCCCCAGATGCGCCGCCCTACTTCCCGGATAAGCTCATTCCCTGCCTGCTCCCCCAGAGTGTCGTTCACGGATTTGAGCCTCTCGATATTCACCAGGAGCACCGCCCCGCACTCGTCGAAGCGCTTGGACCTGGACACGGCCTGACCCAAAAGTTCCAGGAAGAACTCCCTGTTAGGCAGCCCGGTCAGGTTGTCGAACTTGGTCAAGCTGTAGACCTTTTCCTCGGCCCGCTTGCGCTCGGTGATATCCACGCCGGAAGCTATGCTTTGACTGGTTTCGGGGATCATATCCACCGACAGAAACAGATGACGTTTTTGTCCGTAGCGATCAATAAAACAGCACTCGTAGTGGCGTGGGGCAGCACCCGGATCACGGCGGCGCAGATAGTGGTACTCCTTCATCCAGACAACGTCTTCCGGGTGTATAAATTCCGTCCAGGACATCATTCCTTCCACTTCTTCCCGACTATATCCAGACAGCCTTTCAAAGTTAGAGTTAACCAGGGAAATAGTGGTGTCATGTTCAATGATGAACATTGCCGTACCCGAACTCTCGAAGATGGCGCGGTAGTAGTTCTCCGACCTGCGCAGGACTTCTCTGGCCTGATCTCGCTCCAGATAATGGCCCAGGCTTTTCGCGATGTTCTCGATCAGCTCGCGCTCCTCCCTCAAAAAGGGCCCCTCAACACACACAGGGGCCTCCCGCAGATAAAAGACCTCGATGCGGCCCGCGTTGTTGCCATTCACTACGATGTCTGCGGACTGCTTCCACGCTGTCTCCCGGAAGTCACGGCTGTAAAACGCCTCGCCATCCAGCAGCAGACGAGCGCAGGCCATATCAGGGTTCTGCCAGGCAGGCGGGATAAGTTCCACTGCGGATTGCATCAGATCCTGCCGGGAGATGCCGGGCTGTTCCAGCAACCGGGACAGGCGATACAGGCAGTCAAGCTCCTTTACCCGCTCCTCCAGCTCCCAGGATTTTTTCCGCAAGGCCTCCTCGGTCCGCTTGCTCTCGGTGATGTCCGAGCCTGAGCAGACCACGTATTCTACCTTTCCGCTCGTGTCCAGCTTGGGGGTCTTGATGATCTCCACCAAGCGCTGCTCACCGCTTGCATTGTGTAACCACTCCTCGGTATGGATCCGCTCCCCGCTCTGAAAAACCCGAATGTTGCTGTCGCGACAGATCCGGGCCTCATCCTCGGAGAGAAAATTCCACAGTTTCTTGTATTCCATCTCCTCACGGCTCAGGCCGCAGAAATCCGCCCGGGCCTGATTCACCGCTCCGTAGGTCTTTACATCCGTGAGATACCAGATCTGGGTGGGAACGGATTCCAGAAGCAGGGCCTGTTCCTTGGACTGGCGACAAAGGCTCTCCTCGGCCCTCCGGTACTCAGTAATATCCAGGGCCACCTCGGCTATCCCCTTCAGCTCTCCCTCCGGTGTCCGCATCGGATAACTCTTTATAAGAAAGACCTTGCCATCTGGAGATTCCACTTCGCCATTGTGCTGCATGCCCGTTCGTATGGTGGATTGGACGGGACATTGCTCGCAGGGGGTGTCTCTGCCAAGCCATACCTGGTAGCAGTACCGTCCAAGCAGGTTTTCAGGATCCTCACCCACTGATTCTCCTGCTGCTCGATTAGCCCACTGTATCCGCAATTCCAGATCCAAAACAGCCATTAAGTCGGTAACAGCATCAAAAAGATCGCTTTGTTGGTAAGGGCTCAAGTTAATATCCATGCATTTCTCTGTTACCTAACGAAGTTTAAACACGTTTGACGTCTAACGTGAAATGGGCATGCAGTAATACCTTAATAAATAAATTATGTTTCTTCATTCCTGAAATTCAATTGAATGTCAAGTTCCAGCATAAATTCAATGGCTAGCGGAATGACAATGAGTCAAAAAGCTGGACATTTTTTTCTTATAAGTTATAAGACTCAATGAATTGATCAACTTGAAAGCATAGGAGATGAACTATGTCCGAGAGCCAGACCGAAGAGCTCAGTCTGCGCGACATGCTGATAAAGGCCGGAATCACTCAGATGAAGATCGCTCAAAAAGCCAAAGTCTCCCCGGCAGCTGTTTCACTCGTTGTCGCCGGCAAATCGAAATCCAAACGGATTGAAGACCTTATTCGGGAAGAGGTGGAAAAGGCACTGGCCAAGGGGCAGGGGGCGTAAGCCACCTTATCCATACTTCCGTGCCTTCTTTGACATCCTCCGGGCTTTTACCTGTCCCTTATGTTGCGAGTTCTTATAACCTGTTGATAGATATGTAAATAGACCGTTTCTGGCAGGTTCTTCGTATCTTCATTGAGGACAAAGGGTGATAACAGATCAACAAGTGAGGAGACTGATGAAGTTGAACCAGAAAGAACAATGTTTATCGGCAGCAGCAGGAAAATCTGGGATGTCGGAGAAAACGGCACGCAAATATCTTCGGCAAGAAGTCCTTCCTAATATTCAATGATAATCGACTATTTCAACAGTTGTTTTTTTCCTGATCAGGTAGATGCCGTCGCGGAGGGTGAGGAAGAGTTTCTCCGCCCTGTTGTCAGCGTTCACCTCTTCGTTAAAAAGGGCCATGGCCTTGCTGTCCTCGTCTTGGGGGTCAAAGATTTTGCCGTACCACAGGGCATTGTCAGCAAGAATAAGTCCGCCTTGAGCGTGTAGCGCTCAATCTCTTCAAGAACCGGGGACATGGGAGTGGTGTGGCCTCCGGCATAGTGTTCGGCCTCCCCCGCCACCACATCCATAAAGGAATAGATGGCCTTGCCGGTTTCCTGCTGCCCGTCTTCGTTTCCAGAACTGTTTTTTATCATCATTCCCCTCTCAGGTTTACCGGATTATGAGGTCATTGCTTTTTTTTTTACCCATAACGTGAACATCTGCGGCGTGTCCGCAGAATGGTTTGGTTGAAATCAAGTGTATCTTCCCCTAACTATTCTATCGTCAGAAGGATTTCAATATATCGATTTTTCCTCTGAATATTACTCTTCCTTCATTATTTTGATTGTTCTCTTATCGAGTCATGATCGTAAAAAATGGTTCATGGGTTTTTGTTGACCTGTCTGATAAAATTCCAACATGAGATTGTTAAATTCCAACTGACGTTTCGCAGGAAGATTGATGGCTGGGTATCCTTCACTTAGCAAAAGTCCATTCATCATAAACCGTCCCATGCGTTTGTTGACATCATAAAAGAATTGGCCTCTCGCCATGGTGAGGAAGACATGGATGGCTCGGTCATAAATGTCAACAATTTGTGGTATTTCATTGATGAGAGACTCAAACAATAACGGAAGATCCTCGGAACTCGGCGGCATATAATCGGTTCCGGCAATAGTAACAGACCCGGTGCGAAACTTGCCCCAGGCAAGAGCTTCGTTTTTGCCGGCTATTGCGTGCAATTCACAAGCCCTCTGCGCAGATATAGAGAAATCCCCTTGCTCCACCCATCGAAAAAGAGCGCGCCAGGCATTTGCCTGATTCAAGGCTATTTCTTGATCGGTAACCTTATGTCCTCCAACAGTTATGCCATCCAGCAACGTCTGAATTTCAGGCAGGGTGAAAGGTATACCTTCAAGATTTACCGCATCATAAACCAATTCAGATAGTGGTGTTGCGCTGGGTGAAGTCGTTTTCCGGCCCGCCGGAATTCTTGTCGGCATAAGACGGGCCCGGACCGGCCTCACCGATCCACCTGGCGTCGGCCTGCGGCGGGATCGTGTAACCGAGATGCGTTCGGCTTGGGGGTCTGACCCCGGCTAGCGTTGATAGATATTTACACTACTTACTGAGTTATTGAATCATCTCTGCTCAATCTTTTTCAAATACTGTTCGGGGTAAGCCGGGGACATTATTGAAATGCTGATCGAGGGTAATGAGCTCAGCCCCCAACTCTAGGGTTTGCGCAGCTATCCATACATCGTTGGTTGGTATCGGTGTTCCCTGGCTTTTGAGCTCGTGCAGAACCCTTGAGTACCGGTCGGCAGTTATTCTGGTTACCGAGGTTACTTGAACCGCTTGGTAAGCGAGAAATGTGTCCAGCTCCTGCATATTCTTCTCATAGCGGCTTCCTCTGCGAAAACCGAAGAAAAGCTCGCCAAGGACTACAGGAGAGATCAAGATCACATCTGCATGCACAACCGTCTGCACCACCCCCTGATGGTTTCGTTTGAAAGCCACATAGGCCGAAGTGTCCAGAAGGATCTTTATGTCCATAGCTCCTCATCAATCTGCCTGCATTGTACAACTCCGGCCATGACTTCCTCTGCCTCGGCCTGAGTCCACCCTCCGGCTAAGAAACGGAGCTCTTCCCCTGCCGGTCGCTTTTGTTGCCCACCAACTCCTAGGGCCTGATGGACAATATCGAGCACGACTTGATTCAAGGACTTGCCTGTTTCCCTGGCCCTTTTCCTAATTTGGTCTTCAGCCAGGGCATCCAGGCCTCTGAGTGTGATCTGGGTCATTTTGAAACCTCCACAACTGAATGCAGATCTTGATTCAATATATGCTTCGTTTTGAATCAGGTCAAGAATCAATACGCTTGGGGTATCCACCAGATCTCGAAAGATGTGTCTGGACTTGGCCACCTCATATCCCCGGCCCACGTCCTGGCCCAAAAGGTGATACAGACTGCTGCCCATAAGGGTGAGCTGCAGATCGAGGTTGACCTTCATGGCTACAGCTGATGGCAGAGCATCCATGTGGAAAAAGTCAATGCCGTCCTGGATGCTGTTTTCAATGATCATCCGCTTGGCATAGCGAGAGATGAGCTTGGCCGGCGGAGCTTTGAGCTGATTGGTCATATGAATCTGCCCTCGCTTTTTCAGGGATTTCGATGGCCGCAAAGTATGCGTCGGCAAGTTTACGGACCTCCGACAAGACTTCCAGAAGTTGAAAAGATGCAATGCTGTCCATTCTGAGCTTGGCTGCATCGGGATATCCCCTGGATATTTCCTCCAACACAATAGGCGAGATAAATGCATCGAACTGAGGAAGTGCCATCTCCCACCAGTCGTGCGTAATCTGCTGATGCGCTGCAATTATCAAATCACGACTGGGCCTTGCAATGCGATAGCTGATCATTGTGGTCTCGATATATACTGTTGGCTTCATTTTGCTCCTGTCAAGTATTGTTCAAAGAAACAGCTTGCCTTGAATAGTGAACATGTTTTTACAATATTATACATGATGCGTAACTTATAATGCATATTACCGCTGGTAAACTTTGCTCCGATGCCCGACCTGGACAACAAGAATTAGAAGTCTTTCATCTTGAATTTTTACCAAAACCCAATGATTCCCAACCAGATACCTCCGGAATTCCCGAAAAAGTGGCTCCTCGTCCTCTGAGTCGCTTCTGAGAGAATCCCCAATCGTTGCGGCGGAAAAACCTTGACGCCACGCCTGCAACATGTTACCAAATGTCTTAAATACAAGGAGAGAAAAATGGTTGCCCATGTAAAAGAAAGAATGAAGAAGTACAGGCAATGTTTATGACTGGGAGCATACATAGATAACACTGTAACATAAGAGACTCCAATGTACATCTCCGGAACTTCACGCAATGTCTGTTTTTTTCTCTGTCTCGCCGGTTTTGCTTTCCTCGCACTCAGCCTTTCCGGGTGTGCAGGACTGGGCAAAAGCCTGGAACCGCCAAAGATCAATCTGGCCAATATCACGGTCCAGGAAATCAAGACCTTTGAGACGGTCTTTGGGCTTCAGCTGCGGATCTTCAATAATAACGATGTGCCTTTGGTGATCAAAGCCCTGGACTGCGATCTTGAAGTGAATGAACGTCGCCTGGCCTCCGGGGTGACTGAGACTGAGGCAACCATCCCGGCCTTTGGGACGGGCCTGGTGGACGTAACCGTGTATGCATCATCCCTGCAGATAGTCAGCAGATTTCTTCAGGGCCTGAGAACATCCAAGGATAATGGGAAGACTGAATCCATAGATTATAACCTGTCCGGCCATCTCCACCTCGGGGACAGGGCATTACCGGCAAGAATTCCCTTTTCCGCGAAGGGTTCAATGGCTTTGGACCGATTTTTTAATCCGCGAGGGAATGCCCTTTAAGGACTCAGGTAGGCAAATCATGGCTATATCCCCTTCGGTTGCTTTGATCTCAGTGAAAGATGCCTCTCCATCATTGCCTGAGCACATTGAAACCGAGGCGACCCATATATGATCAGGGGGGGCATACAGGGCATCTGTTCTTGACCAACCCAACTTCGTATTTTAAGGTAATTTATATGATGAATAAAAATGTCTACGAAAAGATTGTGCAAAAAAAACCATTTCTGTTTTGGAGTGTGGGGGATAAGACTCAGCTTGGAGAACATGCAGTCATAGAGGCTGTCCTGAAGTATGGAGATTTTGATGATTTCTTGTTGCTGAAACAAGAGCTGGGCTTGGACACTGTTGCTCAAACTTTTGATCAATTGATGAGATCCAAAAGATGTAACATGCATCCTCGAACTATAAACTTTTGGAAGCTGTATTTTGCCCGTCATGCACTTCGAAGTCATTAGTTCGAATCAACAAAAGGCAGAAGATCCGCTGGGCCAGCTGTCCGCCATCGGGACCTTGAGCCGCAGTGGTGCGGCTCAATCGATTTATAGCTTTCTGGTTGGGATTGGCCTAAATTGTTGAGACTGTTCGTATGACCAGAAGAAAGACAGATTACAGAACAATGTAGTAAATTATGTCAATATCTGATCAAGACATGGAAAAGTATCGGGAAACTGCCCGCAAGCGGCGGGAGACTGCCGAAATCCAACGCCTTCAGCGTATGGACCGGGCCTGGATAGTGGCTCGGCAGGCAGCTCAAATTCTTTGTAACCAATTCCACTCCCGGGATGTGGCTGTCCTTGGCTCATTAGTTCATCCGGAATTGTTTCATTTGCGCTCGGATATTGATTTGGCGGTCTGGGGCCTGGATGAACGCCTGTATTTGCAGGCAGTGGCCAAAGTAACCAGCCTTGATCCGGATATATCTGTCGATTTGATCGCAGTGGAAGAGGCCTCCCCATCATTGCGTGAACATATTGAAACCGAGGCGGTACATATATGACCGGGGGAGCATACAGGGCTCTGGCCGGACGGATAGGGCAGCTTGTGCACGATATACAGAAAGTTGTGCAACGGGTTGAGCTTTTACACAATAAAGCCCAGCAAACCGGAGACAGTGGATATCAGGACGGTACCGCTCTCAACTTACACAGCTTTTACACCGGTGTTGAAGCAGTATTCGAAGATATTGGCCGGACAGTAGACAATGCATTGCCGACTGGTGGAAACTGGCACCAGGAGTTGTTGCAGCAAATGGCTGCTCAGCTGGAAGATTTGCGTCCAGCTGTCATCAGCCAGGACACGCGGATCTGTCTGGACGAATATCGTGCCTTTCGCCATCTGGTTCGTAATGTATATACCTTCAACCTCCGCCCTTCCCGCGTAGCTGAGCTGGCTGAAGGTGTGCAGGATTGCTTTGAGCTTATTTCCAGGGACTTGAGAGACTTTGTGCAGTTTCTGAAGGCCGCAGAGTAAATTGTGCAGTTACGGATGTGGCAGGGGAAAAGAATGGCTTTGATCGCTCATGACTTGATTAGGCTTTTTCGCATGTTCCTTCTGACGAAGACATTCATTATGCATTTTGCTTTTTATCTTCATACTTCTCATGTGAATTCTGCCCAGAAATTCACGCTCTGTCTGGTTTTTCCTTCGTCTTGCAATCCTTGTTTCATGTGAGGGCAGACCAATCAGGGGCTTCTTGGGCCATATCGCCTAATTTTTGCACATAGGCATCCGCCAGTTGAGCCATATATGCCTTGTCCACACTTCCTTTCCAGGTCCTAATTTCGGTAAACCTCTTGGGAATACTTACTTTATCCGGATCAAACCCAGAAGCGAACTTCAGTTCCCACCGTTTGGCCTGCACGCCGGCCGCCCTGTCATCCAAATTGGCGGCCAGCTCCTGGTCTCCAATTGCTTCCAGGCAGATCTGCAGCTGCTCGGGCGTATAGATCTTGCGGGCAAACAGGCAACCGACCATACAACAGAGCATCACCCGGCTGTGTTCGTCGCCGACCAGGGCTTGCACCGCTTGGTCCACGTTTTTGCCCTCTTGTCTTTGATCATAGGCATACCCCCCGCTATCCAGATGGGAATGCCGAAATCCATAGGCCTGACTGACAAAATAGTTTTCACCCGTGGCATAGCCGGCCATCTCCTGCCCGAGCAGACAAGCAAATTCCCGTCCACCGTAATATGCAGCAGCCACCTCAATCCCCCTGCCCAAGGCCTGGTAGAACCGGTTTGTTCTCCCTGCAATATGCCTGAGGGCCTGACGATATGGGGCCAGTACGTTAAACTCCAAGGAGACCAGAGTCTCTTTTTCCGTGACCACCCCCCTGTCCAGGGCCTCCGTGGCCCAAGCCAGAGCCACCCCGCTGGAGATGACATCCAGACCCAACCGTTCCGCATCTTCCAGCAAAGTTAAAACATCCGGCGCATGCTGTATGCCGAGCATGGAACCCAGGCCGAAAATGGGCTCGTAATCGTAGCTTACCTGACGATAGAAGAATTCATGTTCTTGTCCGAATCTCTCCCGCAACAGCCCCACATGGATACAGCCAACCGGGCAGCCGGCACAGGCCGTCTGCCGCAAAAGAAGATTCCGGGCGAAAGCCTCCCCGGAAATCTGCGAAACTCCCGGATCTGATGTAGCCTGCAGATTACGCCAGGGCAGAGCTTGCAGGGCGTTGAGGGGCTCCAGGTTTTCCGCAGTCCCCAGATCGTGGTATTTGCGCATCGTATCCTGGGAGGTTATACTATTATAGACTTCCTTGTAGGTTTGGGCATAAGCCTTTTGGTGCTCTTTGGGGATGTCCAGGCTCGAGTCACCGGCGACAATGATTCCCTTCAGGAGCTTGGCACCCATGACCGCCCCGGCTCCAAGTCGGCCGAAATGACGGTAGGTATCCACATTGATGGAGGCATAAGACACCTGATTCTCTCCAGCCGGACCGATCCGGAGGATGCTGCGATGTCCGGAGTGTTGGCGGTGAATCTGGCGCAGCCTTTTGCCGGCACTGAAAATATCGGCTCCCCACAAATAATGGACATCTTTAATCTGGATTTGTCTGCTGCCCACAATCAGGCATGAGGGATGGGCGGCTTGACCGGTGACCACCAGGGCATCAAATCCGCTGAATCGCAAGGCCAGGGCCAGACGGCCTCCAGCATGGCTTTCAGCGTATTCATTGGTATAGGGGGAGGTAAACCCCAAGACCACCTTGCTCTGCAAGGGGAAATAGCCGGTTAAGGGGCCGACGGCGAAAATAATTGGCTGCTCGGGATCGGTTGCCGAACGGTCTGGATGCCCGAAACGTTCATATAAAAGGGCCGCCAAACCACATCCCCCAACCCAATGATGCCTACCAGGGAGATCAAGCACTGTGCTCCGGCCGGTTGACACATCGACATGCAGGACTCTGGCCATATCAGCCATCGCTTTCCTCCTTGGACCCGGTTTCCACTTGGACCATCTCCAGACAATCGTGGGGGCAAAACGGGACACAGCGCCCGCAATGAATGCACACAACCGGTTCAACCTTTTCCGGATCCATATAGATGGCATCCACAGGACAGGCTTTGGCACATTCGCCGCATTGTATGCACAGGGATTGCTTGTAGACCACCCCGCCGCCCTTTCGCTGCCGCATGGCCGCGGTCGGGCAGACTTGAACACAGGGAGCGGGATTGCAGGCCAAACACACCTGAGCTTCAAAACCGGTGCTCAAGCCTCCTGAGGTGTGAATCCGTATTCCCGCCCGCTTCCAGGACACGCTTCCATGCACCAGACGGGAACAGGCCAGTGAGCACGAATAGCAGCCTATGCACCGCTCCATGCGCGGAGCCAGGAGTATTTTCATTCCTCGCTCCTTACTCGAATAATATTGGATACCGATGTGATTCTACACATCTTCCTCTCATAAAAATTTTCCATCAGAAGTCAATCAGCTAAACTGCGGCCCCCAAAATATCGAGAAGCAGCGAACCTTTCCAGGCAACAAGATGTACTCGATCAATCCGGAAAACGTTTTTTTGGCGCTTGGGCCCAAAAAATATATCAGATTTGCCAGAGGCAAAGCTGACTATTGACTTATTGGTGCAAATCTGGCATGAATCCTTAAAAACACTACTTACAAAGGAGGAATTTATGACCGAGACACAACCCACTCAGATCAGTCTGCGGGATATGTTGGCCAAGGCCGGGATCACCCAAAAAATGATCGCTGAAAAAGCCAAAGTTTCCCCGGCAGCCGTCTCACTTATTGTGGCCGGCAAGTCGAAGTCCAAGCGGATTGAAGACCTCATCCGGAAAGAAGCAGACGAATGAAGCCCACTTGGCCGGCTCCAGGGTGCCCAGGATGTTTCCCAGCCCGAGGATCTCGGCGTTTTTGCGGAACGCCCGCCGATGATATTGCCGCTGCCGGTTCCTGAGGCTTTTTCGCTTCGGCCTGGAATTCACTTACACGTTAAAACTTGCAAATTCACCATACCTCTTCTGTTATGCATTCAGGGCTGAAACCGCTTTTTCCATCTCTTCTTGCGTATTGGAGTAAAAAGGAGCCAAACGCAGATATCCGCTGCGGGCTGAGGCAATAACCCCCTGCTCTTTGAGTGTATCCTGAACGGTTTCCGGATCCTGCTGATTGCAGATCAAGGAAAGGATGCCGGAACGGTGATCATCTGCAAACACAAGTGGAGTGTATTTGTCCTGATCTAGTCCGCTTAAGAGAGTATTCTGCAGTCTGAAGGTCTCGGACTTCAGTGCCTCCACTCCGTACTGGGCATGAATCTCCCCCAGGCAGGTTTCCAGGGCTGCGGCCAAGGCCACATGGGAAGTGCTGTACTCAAAGCGCTTGGCACTGGTTTGCGGGTCCCAAGTGTGATTGAGGTAGTCGCTCTCCTGCCGCATGAGTTCCGCACCGGTCAGGACATGATCGAGTTTCTGCCGAAAAGCAGGAGTGGTGAACATCACCCCCGTGCCCACAGGCCCCAAAAGCCATTTCCAACCCGAGGCCACCACAGCTGAGATGTTCCACTCCTCGGGTTCTATAGGCAAACAGCCCAGACTCTGGGCTGCATCCAACACTAAGTCGATCTTATATTTTCGGCACAAATCCCCGAGTTGCCTGATGTCAGCGGCAAAGCCGCTGGAGAACTGAACGTGACTTATGACCACCAATCGTGTCTTGGGGGTAAGCAGTGCTTCCAGATCCTCTATGGACCAGCCGCACGGCATGGAACCACTGGCCCCATCAGGCGTCATATCCCGGTTGGGCAGCAATCGCAAGCTGACACCGCGTTGTTCTTGTAATCTCCAGGGATAGTAATTGGCCGGGTACTCATGGATGTAGCTGATGATCTCATCTCCGGTTTTGAAGGGGTATCCATTGGCGATCATACCCATACCTTCAGAGGTGTTCTTGACAAAGGCACAATTATCCGGATCTGTTCTTAAAATTGAGGCCAGGTGAGTGCGCAGGCTGTCCAAGACATAACTGTATTCCTTATTGCCCAAGATACCTCGCTCAGTTTGGGCCATGAGAACCTCGGCTGCCTTTTCCCGGGCAGGTTCATACAGCGTCGAGATGCTGCAGTGGGAGAGATAGGCAAGATGCTTTTTGACTGGAAAGAGTTCCTGGCTTTTGTTGAACATAGAAATTCCTCGTAGCTTATATACATGCTTCCATTCAGGTCTACAGCTGGCGTCCACTCGCCGTGCTCACGTTCATTTATGAACGAATCATCCGAGGGATCCCGGTAATGTTTTCCATTTTCTTGATTTACTTCGGGGCCCCTTATCTCGGATTGGAACTCGGCGCCCTCGTTTCAGGAGTGATGGCCTTAAGCATTCGCAGTTCAGCCTATCAATCTCAAATCTTCCGGGGCTCGATCCAATCAGTGGGCAAAGATCAGATTGATGCAGCCGAGTCTTTGGGCATGGGCAAGCTGAAAATCATCTTCAAAGTGGTATTGCCTCAGGCCTTGCGCAGGGCCATCCCTGCCTGGTCCAATGAATGGTCGACCATGGTTAAGGACTCATCTCTGGTGTATGTTTTGGGAGTGGTGGAAATGATGACCAGGGCCAAGATGATTGTGGACCGAACCGGTATTGCCATCCCTATCTTTTTGACTGTGGCTGTGTTCTATCTGATCATAACCGCCAGCGGCAACAAATTCTTACGCTATCTGGAAGTAAAACTGGCCATTCCCGGTGTGACCACAAAGGGATTTCAATGAACGGTAGACAGCCTCTGCTGCTGGTCCAGGACTTGGAGAAAAGTTACAAAGGACACGGCAAGGTCTTGGACGGGATCTCATTTCAGCTGCATCCCAATGAAGTTAAAGTACTCATAGGGTCCTCAGGAGGGGGTAAGAGTACCCTCTTGCAGTGTATCAACCTCCTCACCCCCTACGACAAGGGAGAAATCTTCCTGGACGGCGTCTTGATCCGGAACAAGAACAAAAATATCTGCCGCCAGGAGATCGGATTCGTTTTCCAACACTTCAATCTTTTCGCTCATCTGACTGCCCTGGACAATGTGACCTTGGGTCCGACCACGGTGAAAGGCGTTCCCCGCAAACAAGCCAGAGAGTATGCCCTGGAACTCTTGGAAAAGGTCGGCCTCAAGGACAAAATGTTTAATTATCCGGCTGAGCTTTCCGGCGGTCAGAAACAGAGGCTGGGGATTGCCCGGGCCTTGGGAATGCAGCCCCAATTGATCCTCTTTGATGAGCCGACGTCAGCCCTGGACCCGGAGCTGATTGGAGAAGTCCTGCGGATCATGAAGGACTTGGCCAAAGAAGGTATGACCATGCTTATCGTCACCCATGAGATGGGCTTTGCCCAAGCAGTGTCCAATGAAATTATTTTTATTGAAAACGGCAAGATCATAGAACAAGGCCCTCCGGAACAGTTTTCCGACCCCGTCCAGGAAAGGACCAGGCAGTTTTTGCGCAAGATCGAAGAACAATAAGTAATTTGGGCTTATGGACTATATCATCAGCATTCTTCCCCAGTTACTTCACGCCTTTCTGGTCACCCTGGAACTGTGGGCTATTGCCATCGGGCTGGGAATTGTCTTTGGACTACTCCTGGCCTTTGGACAGGTCTACGGCAACAAGCCGATTTCATTGGCCTGTATCGGCTATTCAGAGTTTTTTCGGGGCACCCCTCTTTTGGTCCAGCTTTTTTTGATCTATTTCGGACTTCCGAGTATTGGTATCGACTTGCCATCATTTGCGGCTGCGGCTGTGGCCTTGACCATGAATTCCTCCGGATACCAGGCCCAGTATTTTCGGGGAGCCATTGAAACTGTCCGGGGTGAGCAGATCCTGGCCGCTGAATCTCTGGGTATGAACAAAGTTCAAATTATCAGGAAAGTGGTTATTCCCCAAGCGGTTCGGGTGGTTATAGCTCCTTGGTCCAACGAATGCATTGGTATTTTAAAATTTGCCAGCCTCTCCTTTACCATCGGAGTTGAAGAACTGCTTGGAGTCTCAAAGATGATCGGCTATAAGACCTTCAAGTTATTTCCCACTTTTTTTGCCGCAGCCATGATTTATCTGGCCGCGGTAACCATCATTTCTCTCCTCTTGGACTATGCCGAAACCCGGCTGTCCATCCCTGGGCTAAAGAAGGGGCAGCTGGATTAGTCGTCTCTTTCCCGATTTCTCGTATCAAGCTAAGGCCAACCTTGAAGAGGACCTGCCCTTGGGGTCAAGGGCGACCTATTGGTCTTTATCAGTTATCGTGTGGCTACAGGCGATCTTGAACCTGCGCATCCGGTTCCAGATTGTGGTCCGGGAAACCCCCAGCAGCTTGGCCGCCTCGGACTTGTTGCCCCCTGTTCTCTTCAGGGCTTGAATAAGTTCCTGTTTCCTTTTTTCTGTGCGGGTCATGGGTTGAACCGAGGACGGGGACGGTGATTGATTTTCGGTCTCCAATACAGAAGGCAACAGGTGCTCGGGCTGAATTGTCGGCTGGTCGCAGACCACAAAGGCATATTCAAAAACGCTTTTCAGCTCCCGGATGTTCCCCGGCCAGGGATAGGCATAAAGGATGTTCATGGCTTCAGGACTTATGCCTTGAATCTTCTTGCCGGTTTTGACCTGTAAACGATGAAAGAAGGTTTCGACCAAGAGCGGGAGATCCTCCAGGCGGTCTTTGAGAGCCGGAAGGTGTATGGGGATGACATTGACCCGGTAATAAAGGTCCTCTCGAAATATTCCAACCTGGACCAATTCTTGAAGATTTTTGTTCGTGGCTGTGATGACCCGAACATCCACCGGAACGGGCCGGTGGTCCCCCACCCGTTCGATGACTCTTTCCTCCAGTACCCGCAAGAGCTTGACTTGCGTAGACGGCGGGATGTCCCCGATCTCGTCCAGAAAGATATATCCTCCTTGGGCGGCCTGGAACCGGCCTTCCCGATTGGCCACGGCCCCAGTGAAGGATCCTTTGACATGTCCGAAGAGTTCACTTTCCAAAAGAGATTCCGGCAGGGCGGCGCAATTGACCCTGATCAGGGGTTTGTCTTTTCTATCGCTGGAAGCATGAATGGCCTGAGCCACAAGTTCCTTGCCCGTTCCACTCTGCCCGGTAACGATGACTGGAGCATCGGACTTCGCGGCATTGGGAATCAAACCGAAGATGCGTTGCATAGCTGGTGAGTTACCCAGGAGTCCATAGGAACTGCCGGCTGTATCCAGTTCTTTGCGGTAGGCCTCAAGCTGCTGCTCTTTTTTCACCACTTCCGAGAGGTCAGTCAGAGTCTCCACAGCCCCAATCATTGACCCGTCCTGGCCGGTCAACACAGAGGCATTCTTGACCACCGGGATGAAGTGTCCATCCTTGTGCTGAATTTTGCAGTGCCGCATACGCAAGGTTTTGATCCGAAACAGGGAGCACCAATAATCTTTTTCCTCTTTGCGGACCTTCGTGCATATGTCGCAATTGAAAATAAGGCAGGAATTACCCAAAACTTCTGGCCGAGAATAGCCGGTCAGGTACTCCATACCCTGATTGACGGAAACAATCTGTCCGTCTGGACTGACCACCACCACCCCTTCCTGGATGGTATCCACCACTGTCTTCCAATACGTATTCATATCCTGTTCAAACATATATTTATTCCCCTGGCTTGCTGTACACCTGTTCACTTTTTACTACCATGTGAACACTTGATTGCCAAGGCCCAAAGTATGGCTCAAGCCTGATCCTTGATGACTTCCGTTCTCAACCGTTAATACCTGACCTGGCATCGATATTGCTAATACTTAAAAGAATACCTGTCTTTGGACATGGTGAAAGGTTTCAGGGTATATGGGTATTGAGCTGAAGGTTATGACGGACTGGGAACATGGCTGAAGGAAAACACTTTCGCCTTGATGTCAAAGGGCTGTTTTCCCCTTTGGCCCATCTTAAGGCCATTCAGGTAGTTAACAAAATGGATCCGGGAGACACCTTATGCATTGAGCATATTGATCCGGAAAGTATCGCCGACTTGATGACCATTCTGAAAAAATATCCCCTGGAGTTTACAGGACCTGAGAAGCAAGACGGATGGTATCTCCTGCAATTGACCAAAAAAAAATAAACCACAATCCAAGATGGAGGACACGTATGGACGTTCAAAACATTCAAGCCGATCAGGTATTGGACACCAGCGGGCTGAGCTGCCCCATGCCCTTGCTCAAGACCAAAAAAGTGCTCAAGGCCATGTCCGCCAACCAGATTTTGGAGATCATCGGTACCGACCCGGGATCCAAAAACGATATCCCTGAATATTGCAATAAAGGGAATGCCGAGTTCTTGGGCTATGTGGACGAAGAGGGTGGTAAAACCCGGTATTTCGTCAAGGTGGTCTAAAGATCATGCGAGTGCAAAAGGCCTTTTGCACCGTCATTTGAACCCTCAAGTGTGTAGGAGAAACGGATGAAATCGATCATCGTGCTCATCAACGAGCCGGAAAAACAGTATGAAGGGCTGAGGACCAGTCTCGGGGCCCTGCTGGAAATGGCCTCGGTCTCTATGGTGGTCTTAAATCACGAGGTGTCCAACATGGACGAAGCCTACCAGGAAAACATGGAATTTTTAGATGAAATGGAAGGAGAACGTTTTTCCAACCATCAGGCCAACGTAGACAAATATGGCTTTCAGCCCATTACCCTACCTGAACTGGGTCACAAAGTGAACGAAGCGGATATTGTTATCCCCTTTTGATAGAGGAGCATCATGGAAATACTGCATATTTGCCGGACCGAACCGGATGAAACCGTATCCACTCTAATCCAGGAAGTATCCGGGCCGGAAGCCCAAGTACTTCATTTGTATTTGGACGATGTGGATTGGGAGCAGGTGGTGGATGCCATCTTTGAAGCCCCAAAAGTGATCAGCTGGTGGTAGCCGAGGTCAGAGATCAGAGGTCAGCAAAAAAACAGGATATACATATGGCACAGTTACTCGGGATTATGGTCAGCTCGGACAAGCACCTGGACTATGTTATCAATTTGACGTCTGCGGCCCACAAAAAAGAGATCCGGGTCAAGATCTTCTTCACCGGCCGATCCGTCCTTTTGACCCAGCAGGAAGAATTCAAAGAATTGGTAGGCAAGGCCCAGCTCTATGTCTGCGATGTCAGCTTCCGGGCCAACGGTCTGGAGGGCAAGGAGGTCCCGGGCGTGGGGTTCAAAGAGTTTGTGACCCAGGCCCGGAATGCGGAGATGCTGGAGGAAAGCGACCGCTACCTGGTCCTCTGAACAGGCGTATCCTCCATGTTCACAGGACAATCCGGGGCCTTTCCCGTCTTGATCCGGCGCAGGCTGTTTTCAAAATCCACATATACAGGATCTGCGTACCCATGATGACAGGTCAGGCAGGGTCCGGGCCTGAAAACGGTCTGCAACTCCTCCCGGGTAAAAGGTCTGCGATCGGGCCGGGAAGTCGTCTGCAGCTGAGAGCCGTCCAGGCTGACAAACGCTTCCGGGGGGACCTGCAGCCCAAATTTGGACTTTTGGGAGTCGTACAGGGGCTGAATGGTTATGTGCCCCTGACCTGTATACAGATGGCCCTGGCCCAGGCCGATTGTTTTCGGATCCAGGTGGCAATCTATGCAGGTTCGGGACGCTTTCCCAGTGGTGTGAGGATCAAAGGTGGTCATGGCCGGAATGGCCTTGGAGGCCTGGGATTGATGGCGGCCCTGGCGGTCAAAAACCGAGACCATGACCTGGCAGGGGGCAAAGGGCCTGATTTCTCCTCCGTCCACCCCCAATGTGGGCTTTATCAGGCGCATGTAGGATCGTCCTTCTTTCCACTGCCCTCTGGTCTCTTGCCCGGACAGCTTGTCCATTTGAAACCGATCCCGCCGGTACTCCAAATGGCATCCATAGCATTGGGGCATGATTTTGCTGTGGCAAGCCTGGCAGCTGAGCCGCTCATGTCCGGGCAGAGTGTGATGGGGCTGGGAAAGCTCCGTTGATTTTATGGGCACTGGCTTTCCGTCCAGCTTGCGGAACAGGACCGCCCCCCGGTCGGTGGAACGGAGGTGATAGAGGGGGGCACCCTTGGGGGAATAAACTATATTCGCCCCTTCCAGCTGAGGGACGGACCGGTTTAATCCGACCAGGGCCTCGGACAGTTCGTCTCCGGAACGTACGGATTCAAATGTCGGATCGTGACACATCGCACACGAAATCTCGGTCTGCTCTTCCATATACTCGTGTTCCCGCCCGTCCCCCATGAGCTCCCAATGGGTATGGCAGTCGATGCAGGTCAGCCCCTTTTCAAAATGCACGTCGGCCGGTCCTTCCAGGTAGAACCTGCCCCCGGACAGGCGTCTGGTCCCTGGAGCGCCGCGGACATAGGGGGTCCCATATCCCTCGGATTCAAATTTCCCCTGATAGGACAGTCCCTGCCTGGCCGAACGGTTGTGGCAGCGCAGACAATTGTCCTCCGGGATCTTGACCGACAGCCGGGAATGGGTAAATGAGCTCAATGTTGGATCGTCCCCGGTCTGGCCCTTTTCCACCACATGGCAGGCTGAACACCCGCCGCCCCGCAATCCGATTTCCCCTTCACCTTCCCGGACCTTCCATAGATGACAGGAGGCGCACATCTTGGCGAACTGGTCCTCGGCCAGGCTCAGCCGGTCCGCATCCTGAAGCATCCCGGACACCGCCCTGGGCGCGGCCGCTAGCTGCTCATCGGTTTCCCAATGGTAATACAGGGTATTGAGTATGCCCTTGTTGGTGGCCATAATCGAGGCCCTGACCCGGGGGACGATGTCCGGATGACATTCGGTCTGGCCGCAGGTTTGATCGACTGCCCGCAGATCTCCGGGGTTCTGAACCATCCCGGCATGGGCCCGTTCCTGGTCCAGGGAATGGGCGTTTCCCAGATGGCAGGAGGCGCAGCCCAGGGCGGATACCGGATGGGAAGGATCGGGGTCGCTGACCTGGTCGTGACAGGTCAGGCATTTTTCTTCAATCTCCGGTCCAGGACCGGGGCGATACGCATCCAGAATGAAAACCGCCCCCAGAAGCAGGCCGATGAGCAGCATATGCCGGATTTTCACCTCACATACTCCTCTGGACATACACGGTCAGACTCAGGACCGTGTACCCGGCCAGGGCTCCGAAAAGGCATAACCTGACAGTCTGCCTCACCTGGCCTCTGGTTAAAGGAAGGCCCAGGAAGAGGACGGCTAGGAATCCCGGTCCGGCGATTCCGGCCCATAAGGGCGGAAAGTGTTTGAGCAGCTCCTGCAGTCCCAGGAAAAACCACGGCCCATAAACCTCCTGAACCGCGGCATCCGGAGGCAGGGCCAGGGGCATGGGAATAATCAAGGCTCCCAGGCTGGAAAGGAAAAAAGCGATGAGCAGAAAGTTGCCCCGAGGCAGCCAGGAGCGGATATGGCCTCCCAACAGCAGGCCCAGGGCCAGAGGCAACAGCCAGCAGTGCCACAGGTAGGGGTAAAAAAAGAAATCCGGGCCCGAACCAATAAACAGCGCCCCCAAACGCCGACCAACCAGAGGTATGGAGGCAGCCAGGTTGCCCAGAATGGTCCCGGCCAAAAAGCCTTCCTTGTCCCCTTTGAGCACATAACCGGTGAACAAAAGGAAAAAGGACAGGGCAGAGGCCAACCAGAGGTTGGCCCACTCAGCCACGGAGACCAGGCGCTCATTGCCCCGCACAAAGTGATCCAGGACATGCAGGAGAGTCAGGACAACGCAGGCCTCTCCGGAAAGAAAATGGAGGCGGCGAAAGAACCAGCCATAGGATATTTGAGTGGTAATGGCCTCCACCTGGGCGAAGACATGGCCATAGGGCTGGTATTGAAAAACCAGGATCAAGCCGGAACCCGCACAGACCAATCCGGCGGCCATAGCGGCCCGGAGCAATACCCGGCTGATCTTTATTGCCTGTCGCGAGCGGGGCATGATCAGCTCTTGATCGGCACGGTTACTTGCAGAGCACCGCCTTCCAGTTTCAGGGTCTGTAAAACGGTGAGATCAGACCGGGCCGGACCTCGCAACCGGTTTCCCTGCATATCGTAGGCGCTTTTGTGGCAGGGGCAAACCAGTTCGTTTTGGGTCTGGCTATATTCCACTTGGCATCCCAGATGCGTGCACTTGGTGGACAGGGCGATCAGCGAGTCTTTGTCCGGGACCAAAATGACCCCGTCTTTTATCTGAAAAGGCCGTTGCTCCTGGGAAGAGAAATCCACGATGCGAACCTTGCGCTCCTGCCAGGTGACAAAGCGGACCACGGGCCAGCCCCCGGCGGCCAGGAGGACACCCCAGGCCGAAGATCGAAGCAGCCATTGCAGAAATCGCTGTCTGGTCACCGCTCCCTCGACACGATAATTTTGTTCTCAGGTGTAAGGTTCCAGGAGTGTTCAGGTTTCAGTGATTATTCGTCCCTACTTCCCAAACCGCACCTTTCATCACTGATCAATCCGGCAAATTGTCCATTTTTGCCCGCTTTGAACCAAAAAATATTCCAGCTTTGCCTCCAGCAAAGCTGGAATATTTTTTGGTCTGGAAAAACTTTTTCCCATATCCCTTTTGGGCTCAAGCAGGCGACGGCGCTCTGCTTTGTTCAACAGACGCATAGAATCGATGGCCGGAGGACTGGGCCGGAGGAGGCCAAAATCGGTTCCCGCGGTCAGACCCTTGTTTTCGCTCCAGCCGAGCCCGGCAGCCATGGTTTGGCCGTGACAGGTCTCGCAGGGCCGGCCCTGTTCGGCCGTGGTGTGTGGAACAAAGGGCATAAAGGCCCACCCCGCTCCTCGTCCGTCCCCCCTTTGGGGAATGACGCTGTCCAGAAGAACCAGGCTCTGCTCATCGACGTAAGAAATCCGATACTGGTGCAATGGCCGGAGCAGGCTGATCCGGTCTTGGTGATCGACCCCCAGGACCATATTTTCCCAGCGGCGGAATCGATACCCTTTGAGCCAGACACCCTGGCCTCTTTTCCCGGTTACCAGATCCAGAGAGGTGGGCGTTCTGTCCGCATCGGCCAAGAGTTTTTCCAGTTCTGCCTCCAACCGGGGATCTCCCTGTCGGATCAGGTAGGTCCAGACCCGGAAATCTCCTCCGTCCTGGCGCTGCAAGCTCAGGCCGTAATCATGGGCCGTCCACTGGGCATGACATGCGCTACAACGCAATCGGGAATGCACATCAGGGTCGTGGGAGGGGCTATCCGGTTCAAACAAGGGCACCGGCCGCCGTGAACCGTCTCGGGCATCCAGATACCACGCCCCGGCCTCAATGTGCAGACCTTCGACCTCCGGGTTCGGCTCTAAACGGGCAAATCCGCCATGGCATTCCTGACAGGATGTCCCCGGACTGTCCAGGGCAAAACCGGCCAAACGTCCATCGCCCATGACATCGTCCTGGGAGTGACAGTCCACACACATAAGGTCGCGTCGGATATGCACATCTTTGGCCAGGATATGGACGGCCCCATGCGGACCCTGATGGGCCGGACGGTCTCCCAGGACAGCCTCCTGAAAAAAGGAATCAAAGTCCCGCTCAAAAAGCCCATGGGCATCGGAGCCAGCATAGTTGGGCCGATGACATTTCAGACACTGGGAATCCGGAATATCGGCGGTCAAGCCGTGGACTTTGGGGTATCCTATGCGTGAGCCGTCTATGGCCTGGTCCTGACCGTGATAGCGCCCGTCGGATGCGTAGATTACATGGCAGGCCGCGCAGCCCCTGGATCTATACGGCGGAGCATGCTCCGCTTCGGCCGCCTCCACGTGGCAGCCCAGGCATTTCCGGCGCAGGAGGTCATCGACCAGGCCTGCGGGCTCCTGGATACGGGTTTTACCGGCTGGAATGAGGGGCAAACTCCCTCCCGCACCATACACAGGAGGAAAGGCCCTGGCCTGAGCTCCGAAGAGAAACCGGGTCTGGTTGATCATCCCGGCCAGGGTGGCGTGCAGGCTGGTCTGAAAGTTCTCCACTTGGCTTTGATGACAGGGAAAGCAGATTTCCTGGGCCGAGCTCAACCTGGCCGGGTTTCTCATTATCCTGGAATGGTCTACCAGGGCCTGATCCCTATGCTTGGGAAGGACATGACATATTCGACAGGCAAAGTCATGTCCCTTGCCAGCCGACTCAATACCCTGGTGGCAGCTGAGACAGTCGGTGACCTCCTGTTCAAAATGGTTTTGGCATCCGGATATACATACCACAAGGCACAGGAAAGATAAGAGAGCTAGCGCCGAGTCATATTTGCATTGTCCGGTATCGGCACGAAACCTTTCTTCCTCTGATTCCCCTCCCTCCCGCCTGTCTTGCAGGCGGGAGGGAGGGGCCAGGGGAGGGTTTTTTTTTGCGACACGTGATATGTGCCAAGGCACTAGCGGGCCTTTTGAAGGTTTAAGAATGACAACTTCCTTGTCCCACGGCTTTATCCATAAATCGTTGCCATAAAAAACAAGAAAATTTCCTTGAGCGGTTCAAGTCTTTGCCGGACCAATTGGGTTGCGGGCGTAGCCAGCTTTATATGTATGCTATGCTATGCTATGCTATGCTCAGCCTTGCATAGGAGACGGGATCGAAGTGAAATGCAGGCAACATGCCCGCCTACACCTCAATCACGAACCGTTCCGTCTCTTCGTTCCAGGTAACCAGGAGGTACCAGAGGATCATGAACGCGGACACGGCCAACAAGGTCCCCTGGTATCCAAGGAAATCAGGAAGAAAGACCTCAAAACCGACGAATTTGCCGATCATTGGGGAACTGTCGATTCCGGCCCGGACCAGGGAGTTGGAAAGAGCAAAAAAGATAAGGGCCAGCAGGAGCTTGACCTGACCTTCCGCCGCCCGCCAAGCCGTTCCGCTGCCACACCCTCCGGTGACCAACATCCCAAACCCGAAGATGAAGCCGCCCACCAGGCCCCCCAGGCCGAAGTTGGGGGTCACGTAGAACCCTTCCATCCGTAATCCAACCCACTTCAAAGTGGCAAATCCCAGCATGCTGATCAAGATACTGACAATAACTGCACGGGTCACCTCTCCGTCTCCGGTCATAAACGGTTCCCGGAAGCAACGGGCAAAACAGAGCCTGGAGCGGTTGAGGATGAAACCAAAACCCAGACCGCAGAGCAAAAGCCCGCCCACAAAGACGTATCCGTAAAAGGTATACACCTCTGAAGCCACAAAGGCCAGAATAATAATTACGCCTCCGACCCAGGGTTGAATTTTCTTCCAGTCCAGGCCGGATTGCTTAGCCTCCGAAGCCCGGCTTTTCGGACCTCCAAAAGTGACATTTTCCATTTCCCAATACAGATACTTCAAACCAACCACTGCCCCGAGCATCAAGCCGATCATCATAGCAAATCCGCTGAAGGATAGAGCGCTGATGGAGGTGAAAAACCCCCCGACATTGCATCCTCCGGCCAGGGCAGCCCCGGTCCCCAGAAGAATACCTCCAACCACTCCCTTGATCCCTTCCAACAAAGGCGGGATGCGAATGGCGAACTGCTTGGCCATCAGGGAGGCGGCCAGAGCACCAATTATCAGGCCCAAAGTAAGGATGGAATTGGTGGACACCAGAGCCGAATAGGGCCGTTCGCCGTAAACTCCAAGACTATAGAAAAACCAATCGGCCCAATTGCGCAAACCTCCGACCACGCCCCAGGGCCTGGACCAGGCAAAGGTGATGACCGAGAGGATCCCGACCAGGATGCCGCCGGTCATCATGGACCAGGGCTGGACAAAGACCCGGTTCCATCCCTGGGCGACGATATTATAAAAAACACTGGGTTCTTTGCTCATCACATCTCTCCCCTAACAGCCCTCATCTTCTTTGGAAAACAGCCCAGTGCTCTGAGTTCCCGGCTCTGAGACCGGAACATCCGGAGCCCCTATACATCCGGGATCGTTCTCAGCCCGCTCGGCCAAGGCATAGATAACGGACATATCGTAGGAACGCCAGGCCAACTGGGAAGTAGGATCTGCCATGATAGCCTTCCAAAACAATTTCTTGGCTTCCTGGTACTTTCTACGTTCAAAGGCCGTCTGGCCGTGGCGGATCAACCTGGCGCACAAGGCGGAATCCGGAGTGGAGACCTCGATTTCGATCTCCGCCAAGGCATCTATATCTGCGGTATCTTCGGACAGCTCCACGGTTGTGCCCAGATAGACCTTCTTGCCCACAATATCGATGGTATCATTCAAAAATCGAACCTTATACCCTTCTTTCTTCAGCATGTTATAAGCCATTTCCGCCCGCATTCCGGTCGAACAGTAGGCTATGATCTCCTTGTCCCGGGGCAATTCGTTCATCCGCAGCTGAAGTTCATCCAAGGGGATCTGCACTGCACTGGGCAGGCTCCCGGCCGCTACCTCGCTTGGAGCCCGAACATCGAGGATGACCTTATCCTCCGGCTGGTTCTCGATAATCATGGCGAACTCCTGGTTGGGAATCTCCCCGGGCAAAGGTTTGGGCTGGTAGACAATCTCTTTTTCCGGCTGGCCCTTTTCCACCTCTTCACCGGCGGACACCCATCCCTGAAAGCCCTGGTCCAGAACTGACACATTTTTATAGCCCCAGGAGCGGATGGTCTGAACCGCAGACTGAAGCCGGCTGCGATCCGTGTTTTGAGAATAGAGGATGATCGGGGCCTGGCGATCCAAGGGGAAACGGTCCTTGCGGGCGGAAATTTCCTGCAGGGTCAGGGATACTGCTTCCGGGATGTGCCCCTGACTGGCCCTTTCCCGGTCCCGGGTATCGAGAAGCACATAGTTGCCCTTCCTTTCCCTTAAATAAGTCCTGGTTGTGAGCAGGATGTTTCCTTTTTTCTTCCAGACCGGGGCACCGTCGTGATAGACCTTGACCTGGGAATATCTCCACTGTTCAGCCATCTGAGAGGCCATGGGGCTCAAAGTACAGTGTTGTCCACCGCAGTAGAAAATGAGCAGGGTGTCTCTATCTTCAGGGAGTTCGGACTTTCTGGTATGCATGACAGTAAAAGGAATAGACTTGGCGGTTGGAATGTGCCCTTCATGAAAGCGCATTTCAGGCCGGGAGTCCACGAGCATATAGGGCTGCTCGCCCTCTCCGGCAATCAGTTCTTCGATTTCCTGGGTGGAGACCAATTTGTCCTCCGGAATCTCGATGGGAGGCATGGTCCAAAGTTCATCAGCCCACAAATCTTTTTGGCCCGGCCGAAGCTTGATCTTTATGGGGATCTTGGGCGACAATTCATCAGCGATGTTTAAGATTGTGTCCACATCGTATTTGACCATGAAGTTGTCCGGGCCCACCTTGACCTGGATGGTCTTGGCCTTTTGAGACCTTTTGATGAAGGTCCCGGCCACAATGTCCTTTTCCTGGCTATAATCTCCGTGACAGCGAATGCACTGCTTATCCACCATCTCCTGGTCCGGACTTTCCGACCCGACCGCAGCCAGGCAGGTGAATACAATACAGCTGATGACCAAGGGAAGTATAATTTTGATTGGCTGAGTCATTCCCGGATACCTCCTGAGTGTGTCTTCTAGGCGCCCATGATGGGATTTAGCAAGATCGAGACCACATCATTCACAATCGCAACGTACTGAATTACATAATCTTCTTTTGTAATATTGGTGTGGTGGCTGTGGACATCATGTCTTCAGAACTGGCGATATTAAACAGATGTTCACATAATCGTTCAATAAAAATCTGGCCCCTTTTTTCCTTTCTTCTCCTGCGCCCAACGATTTGGCTTTTTCAACAAGGGATAAGTACTTTTGGCATTGGTTAATCTCCTATTGAGGAAATAGCCTCTAAATTCTTTGCCCGCCATGTGGTTCAGAGTTGTACATGCGGCCATTATTAGTTTTCAGAAAGGCCTCAAAAGAAACCATCTCTTGTTTGATAAACCCTCTGTTCGGCAGCGAACCATTGTACACCATCTCTACGATAGCACACACTGAAGCAGCCGTTGTCCAGGAAATAGCACTCCATTAAATACTCGTTAACGACTCCTTCTGGTGACCAGTTAAAGGCGTACCCCAGAAGTCCCGTTGGATGTTGAGGGAGTGCACCGACCCGAAGCTTCAGGCTCCGCACTTTATCAAATGCTTCAACCAGGGCAGCACCGATAATTCCAATGAACCCAGGAGCCAAATCGCAATGTATTTCAGTATATTAATTATAAAATCTACCAGATGTGGAAAACGATGAAGAAACATGTGCTTTCTTGAACCGGTTTTTTTCCTTTCCTCTCCTCATGTTCTTAGCGTTACCATCCGGTTCATTGTTATGTTCGTTTGATATCCAATAATTCTAATGAGATATGAATAAAAAGAACAAAGGAACCGCCCTTATAATATCTTACAATTCTAAGACATATTTCTATTAAAAAGAAAGAAGAAAAAACGTCCAAGCAAAAAAAGGCACCCCAAAAAAGGAGTGCCCAGGCAAAAAATACATGAGACCGTAAGTTAGGCATCAGTTTTTTGGCCAACATTGGTTACATACCTTTGCAGACGGTTCATGGCTTCTTCCAGACGCTTTTCGCCCACAGTACCAGCAATACGCACACACCCCTGCCCGGACCGGCCAAAAGCTGACCCAGGGATGACCAAAACCTTTTCCTTTTCCAGGAGGGAGAGGGCAAAGGCCGTACTGTCCGGATTGAGACTGGATATATCCGGAAAGAGGTAAAAAGACCCGGCCGGCCGATGACAGCGAATTCCGGGAATATCCTGCACCCGACTCCATAAAAATTCCACCCGACGCTGAAAACTTTGACTCATAGCTAAAAACGGTTCCTGGTCCATGCTTAAGGCGGCCAGAGCGGCTCGTTGCCCGGGAGTATTCACGCAGGTGGTGGCGTAGTTGACCACCTTGATTACCTGGGGCATGAGCCAACTGGGTCCAAAGGCGAATCCCACCCTCCATCCGGTCATAGCGAATGTCTTGGAGCAGGATTTGATGACCAGGGTCTGCTCGGCCATTCCCGGACGGGTAACTATAGATTCGAACTGCCCTTCAAATACCATGCGGTCATAGACCTCGTCGGAGAGGACAATAAGTTCTTTGTCCCTGATAATTTCAGCCAGTTCATCCAGGGTCTGGCGGTCCAGGACATTGCCGGTGGGATTGTTTGGGGAATTGAGGATCAAAACCTTGGTTTTGGAAGTCACGGCTCGTTGGAGATCCTCAGCCCGCAAGGTAAATCCGTTGTCGAATGTGGTGGGAACCGGGACGACCCGTCCCCCGGCCATGATCACATGGGCCTTGTAGGCCGGGAAATAAGGTTCCGGGATGAGTACCTCGTCGTCCGGCTCAAGGACTGCCTGCAAGGCTGCGCTGAGGGACCCCATACCCCCGGGAGTGACCACGATATTGGCCACCGGAATGTCCATTCCGGTCTCAGCTGAAAACTTCTCGGATAGGAGCTTAAGAAGTTCCGGATCCCCCTGGGCCGGAGCGTAGTGAGTGTAACCATTTTGGACGTCCTGCATGGCCCGCTGAATGACTTCTTGGGGGGTGTCGAAATCCGGTTCACCGATCCCCAAGCTAATACAGTCGGTCATGTTCGCCGCCCGTTGGCTCATTTCTCGAATGACGCTGAATTGCAAGCCCTTGATTCTGGAGCAGATTTTATTCTCCATCTTGGATTGATTGCTACTCATTTCACATGCCTTTGTTTTTTTATTTTTTAGTGATTTCTGGCCTCTGACCGCTGGCCAGGGTGCCTCGTATTTACAAATAGCCCAACATCCGGGGAATAAAGAGGATCAAACCCGGCCAGTAGGTAGCGACTAAAAGAACCGCCAGTTCCAAGGCCAGGAAGGGAAGCACGGAACGGATGATAGTGGACAGTTGCAGCCCGGTGACCCCGGAAACCACGAACAGACAGACTCCCAAGGGCGGAGTCAAGAGACCCACGGCGAGATTCAGGACCATGACCAGACCGAAGTGCAAGGGATCGATGCCTACGGTATTGGCCACTGAAAGGAGAGTGGGGGCTAAGATGATTATGGCCGCTCCTCCTTCCAGAAAGGTTCCGATGAAGATGAGAAAGATATTGATGAACAGCAAGATGAGGTAAGGGTTCTGGGTAATGGCTAGCATACCCTGGGCGATACGGGTAGGGATCTGCTCCGAGGACAGAACCCAGGAAAAGATATTGGCCATACCGATGATGAGCAATAAAACAGCCGTGGTCACTCCACTGTGGACAAATATTTGGCCCAGATCTTTAAAGCTCAACTCCCGGTAGATGCAAAGTCCCAGGAAAAAGGCATAGAACACGGCTACAGCCGCAGCCTCGGTGGGAGTAAAGACCCCGCCCAAAATGCCGCCCAGGATGATCAGGGGGGCCAAAAGGGCGGGCATGGCTGCGCCCAAAGACTGCCAGAACATGCGCCCGGTGAAGGGAAAGACTTCCCGGGGATACTTATAGCGCACAGCCATGAATAGGCTAAGACCCATCATGGACAGCCCCAGCATAAGTCCGGGGACGATCCCGGCGGCAAAGAGTCCACCGATGGACAATCCGGTGGTCACTCCCATGAGGACCATGAGGATGGAGGGAGGGATGATCGGGCCCATGGTGGAGGAGGCGGCAGTGACGGCCGCGCTGAATCCAGGGGGAAACCCTTTGCGGACCATGCCCGGAACCAAAATGGTGCCCATGGCCGCGGCATCGGCCACCGCCGATCCGCTTATCCCACCGAAGAACATTGAGGCGGTGATATTGGTATGAGCCAGTCCCCCGGGAATGCGGCCAACCAGGACATTGGCGAAATCGATGAGCCGCTTGGTAGTTCCACCCCGGTTCATAAGTTCACCGGCCAGGACAAAAAAGGGTACGGCCATGAGGGGAAAGGAATCGATACCGGTGAACATGCGCTGGGCCAGGATAACCAGGGGGACATCGCCCAGCCATATTAAAGCGGCCAAAGAAGTGATCCCCAGGCAGAAAGCAATGGGAAATCCCAGGATCAGGGTTAGGAGAAAGGCAGAGGCCAAAATGATGGTCATAATCTATTGTTGGGGCTTGTTTGCATCGTCTGCACCCAAAGCCGGGGTGGCGATATTGGCGTTTGATCCGGCCGGGGTGGGAAATCTGTCCTGAAACATATCGGCCATGATATCCAGGATCATCATTAAGGCGCCGGCCGGGAGGGACAAATAAGGAATGAGCATGGGGATTTCCATGGCCGGTGAGCGTTGATGCACATTAAAGATTGTCAGGTTCAGGCCCTGTTTGGCCAATATGACCAGAAAGGCGATCATGCACAGCTGGACCAAGGGAACCACGAATCGGTCATAGCCCTGACCGGGAATCTTTTCCACCAGGATTCGGACTCCAATATGCCGTCCCCAGCGCAAAGCGACCACACTGCCCAACATGGCCATCCAGACCATCATGTACCTGGCGCACTCCTCGCTCCAGGGGAAAGGAACGTAAATGACAAAGCGGAAAAAGACCTGCAGGAAGATGATCAGGCTCATCAAGGCCCCCAAGACGCAGAGCAAGGCGGAACAGATCCGGACCTGGGCGTTGGCGGTCCTGTTTATCCAGTAGGAGAGAAGGTGCATATGTAAAGTGACAAGGCGCAAGGTAAGAGGTTGAAAGTATTCCGATTCAATAAGACCCATAGGTTTCAGAGTTCAGCTTTTCCGGAAAAGCTGAAGGCTCTGGAACCTCGATGCCGTAACATCTCGAGTACTTTTCATTGGCCAGATCGATATGTTCCTGAACAATATCCTCAGCCCGGTCACCGATTTTCTTTTCGGCTTTTTCCGCTCCCTGCAAGGCCTTGTTTACCCACTCATCCCCTATTTCCTGAGAAATGAATTTCAGTCCGGCCGGCTGGGCCAGGTCTCTGAATTCTTCTAACTCTCCAGCCGAGGGATTATACACCTGCATGCCCTTTTCTTTAAGCTTGGCAATGCCCTGGATATTGGCCTCCTGACTAAATCCGTTGTGGGTAGCAGCCAGAACTCGGGCCGCCTCCTGGACAATCTCTTGCTGTTTTGATGAGAGGTTGCTAAAAAAGCGGTCATTGATGAAAATGAATAACGGATTGTACAAATGACCGTCCAAGACCATATAGTCCTGGACTTCGTAAAATTTCATGTCATGGATAAGGACCACCGGACATTCCATGGCATCCACGACTCCTTGTTGCAAGGCCATATAGAGTTCGCTAAAAGGAATGGGGGTAGGATCGGCACCCAATGCCTTGGTCATAGCCATGTGGGCAGGATTCTGCATGGTCCGGACTTTGAGTCCGTCCATATCAGATGGAGTTTTGATGGTCCGGACATTGTTGGTGAAGTGCCGGTAGCCGTTTTCGGTAATATCCAGGATGCGCACCCCGGTTTTCTTTCGAAATTCTTGTTTAAATTCCTGGGCGGTTTCACCGCGGAAAAACTCCCAAGCAGCCGGGGCGCTGCTGAACAAATAGGGGATATCAAAGAGCATGACTGGTTTGAAAAATCCAGGTACAGGGCCGGAGGTCAAGGTGCCCATCTGGATGGTGCCCATGCGGATCCCTTCCAGGGCCTCTCGTTCGTCACCCAATTTGGAGGCATGGTAGGCCCGGACCTCAATTTCTCCGTTGGTCTTTTCTTCCACCATATGTTTAAATATGGCCACGGCTTTAACCGTTCGATTATCCGGCTCATCCGGACCGGCATTGGCCAATTTTATCACCGTCTTGGCCGCCGCTGGCTGAACGACGAAAAGGACAACAAGCACAGAAATGAAAAGGATCAGGTACTTTTTCAACATCATCTTCCCCCATTGTTTTTTTGTTGGAAAAACCATCAACCCGGAAAATATCGAAATTTGACCCTAAGAACTTTGCTCTGTCAAGACAAGCTCTGGGGCACACCACGGTGATGTTGTTTTCAGGTGTAAGGTGCCTGGAGTGTTCAGTCCCGCCTTTGGCGGGATCAGTGTTCAGCTTGCAAATGCCCGATTCTTAAGGATATGTTATTTTGGGAATGTACTTAAGGGAGGTTTCTGGCACCAGTTAGCAAATCAAGGAAAATCAGATTGTTATACTTAATATTGGCAAAAGGAGGAAGTATGCGCATGAGACTGTATCACTTGGTACTTGCTGGTTTGGTTATTTGGCTGGGTGCCTGTGTGGCTACTCAAAAAAATGATCTTCAGTCTGCGGAAGAGGATGGGGTACCTCGAATGTCCATTCATCAGCTCAAGGACATTATGGGAAAAAAAGATTTGGTTATTTTAGATACCCGCCTCTTCAACCAATGGAAAGCCAGTCAGAAAAAAATCCCCGGAGCCGAGCATCACAGTTCTTTTGAGGCTTCAGAATGGGCTGAGGAGTATGATAAAGAGTCCACGATTGTCCTTTATTGTGCCTGACCCAATGAAAGTTCCAGCGCCCGGGCCGGGCGGGAATTGATGGATCAGGGGTTTGGTAATGTCTATGCCTTAAAAGGCGGACTCAGAGAATGGCAAAAGGCCGGATATCCATTGCAATCCAAGGCCGCATCAAGGACGGAATGTATTGAATGTCATAAAAGCGTTACTCCCCGCATTGTCCAGGATTGGAAATTGAGTGCGCACAGTGATAAAATCAACGACGTGTCCTGTTCGGTATGCCATGGAGACAGCCATATGGGACCAGACGATGTGCATAAAGCTGAACCGGTCACCTCTCGCACTTGTCAGACCTGTCATGAAAAGGAGTGGCAGCAGTTCAGCCGGGGGAAGCATTCCAAGGCCTGGGAAGCAATGCAAGCCATGCCCACCATGCATTGGCAGCCCATGTCTTTGATTAGCGGGATGAAGGGTTGTGGCGGATGTCATAAGATTGGATTCAAGACCCAGGAAGAAATAGCAGATCTGAAGCAGGAAGGCGGCGGTTTCGGCTTGGCTTCCTGCGATGCCTGCCATACCCGGCACACATTTTCCGTACAGGAAGCCCGCCAGCCACAGGCATGTCGTACCTGTCACACCGGTTTCGATCATCCTCAATGGGAGATGTATCAGGGGTCAAAACATGGAACCAGAAATGAACTCAAACAGTTGGGTGTCTTGGACGATAACGCCGCTGCTCCCACTTGCCAAAATTGCCATATGGAGCAAGGAGATCATGAGGTCAGAACGGCGTGGGGATTTTTGGGTCTTAGGATGCCTTTACCCAAGGACGATGAACAGTGGGCTCAAGCCCGAACTAAAGTTTTTCAGGCCCTCGGAGTCTTGAATAAGGAAGGAAAACCCACGGATCGTTTCACAGTGTTTGCCGATCTGGATTTTTTCAGACAAACCGAAGAGGGCTGGAACCAGGAGCGAGAAGAAATGCTCGTGGTGTGTGGGGATTGCCATTCACAAAACTTCGCTCAAAGAGAGTTGGCCAAAGGCGATGAAATGATTCGACAGGTGGATCTGCTCATGGCCCAGGGAATTGATCTGGTGGCCGATCTCTATGCGCAGGGAATTCTGGAGAAGCCATCCGGTTATGCCCAGGCCTTTCCGGATGTCCTGACCTTTCACGACGCACCCAGCAGCATTGAGCAAAAGCTGTTCCGTATGTTCCAGGAATACCGGATGCGCTCCTTCCAGGGAGTCTTTCACTCCAACCCGGATTACGCCCTGTGGTATGGCTGGAGCAGGATGCAGCAGACCCTTACCGAGATGCAGGAGATGGCGCAAAACCTGAGTCAATAAAGCTAGAGAAATGTCTTTCCTGCTGATGAAACACGTCATGCCGCCTGGCTGGCCAGCATTCTCTCTTTATGCTTGGCAATTTGTTCTATGCGTTGCTCAAACCCAACGCCAAGGCCATCCTTGGCCCCATAGGCCAAAGCCAGGCGGCAAACCTCTAGAGCTTGGTCAAACTCCATGGCCTCGGTGAGGGCTATGCTATAGTAGCTAAATGTAAAAAAGTAGGGCTGGCTTCCAAATCGGTCCACAAGTTCGGGGATTATCCTGGGCATTTCTTGGATGTGGGCCTGGGCTGTTTTCAAGAATATCTCCCGCATTCGCGGGTCTTGGTTTCGTTTGGGAAAGCACTGGGCTATGATGTCTCGAAATAAGAGATGACGTCCAATAAGATATGTCTCGTGTTCTAAGGCTTCGAGCATCAAATCGATATTGTTTCCAAGCCTGGCTTCCTGGGCTTCTTTATGCTCGTTTTCCTGCTGATCAGAAAAAACAAGGGGCAAGATTTTGTTCTGATCCGTTGTTTCTTTGATCAAGAGGGCTGATTGGGAACCGGAGTCCTTTTCTGTTGCTCTGATCCTTTTCCACAGGAAAAATGAGAGAAGTGACGACAAAACGAGAATAATAATTGTCCAATACATAATATATATCAAATACTTGGCTGAAATATTCTTTGTGTTCCGGAAACGAACTCGATATTATTAAATAACGTAGCCCTCATACTCTTGATGCCCATTGCAGTTCACTTGAGTGTCATACTGGGCACTCAAGAAGTATGATCAGATGTATCTCTTGTCAATAACCTAGCAATATATTTAAAAAAAATATATAAAATGAAGCAGTTATGCAGTTGCAATTTATAAGTTATTGTATGATCCATACCCAAGGAGGCGGGCCATGACCCTGCGATTGATAGGAATCGGTGGATTGGGGCTTATGCTCAGTCCATCGGCCAAGCATTTATCTAGTTCAAAAACAGCCACATTCATCCGTATTCACGACCGCGGTACCCAAGATCCGCGCCGGGATGCCAGCCGCCAGGCCTGGCAGGCTCACGGAGCTCAACTGGTCCCTGACTTGGAGTCCCTGGTTGGCGACGGTGAATTCGATGGTGTGGTGATTTGCGCCGGGAAAAACGGGGATGATTGCCAGGTGTTGCGGGCCTTGACTCCGCTTCTGAATCAGAGATGCGCTTCACGGCCTTTTGTCCTCCATTTGTCCACGGTGAGCTCCAGTTTTGTTCAGGCGGCCTATGAATATTTGCAGGCTCAAGGACTGACCTACGTTAATTATCCCCTGACCGGAGGTCCGGCTGGAGCGGAAGCAGCCTCCATGCTTATCCTGGCTAGTGGGGACCCGGATGTGTATCACAGATTAGAACCCACCCTCAATGAAATTGGTAGGCCGAAGTATTTTGGTCCAAAAGTCACTGCCGGGGCAGAGGTCAAACTCATCGGGCAGCTGATGGTTTTTAACGGACTGACTGGCATGTGTTCGGCTGCGGCCTTAAAATCCGAGTGCTTTGAAGAATCTTTATCCGGTTCAGAGCAGGCCGAATTTTTCGATTTTTTAAATGCCGGGGCAGGTGGAACCAGGCAATGGGATGTGGCCTTGAGTAAAGGGATACGCCATGATGTCTGGGATCAAGGATTTATGATTCAACACGCAGCCGTGGATGCCATTTATGCGGCCCATCTCTGTCTGGAACGAGGATTGTCCGCCTTGACGGTCATGCCCATGCTCTGTACCGCCCTGGCTTTCGCCTTTATTCTGAATAAGTACCAAGGCGCCCCCTTAGCCACTCATGCGGTGGTCCGTGAATTAACCGCGGAGAATGCTGACCAGATCGACTCTTTCGTTCAGCAAAACCTCGATTTTTCATCTCCAGAGCAGAGCCTTTACGCGGCCATTAACGCCCTCCCGTCCCGGATACAGGACAGTGTGCTCCTGGATTTGGACCAAAATACCTTTCTTTAATAAATTCTTTTTGACATAGGTGAAGCTCTTTGATAGCTCATGGGTGAACTGAGTTTCGTGTTTTGGGGATGCACGTCTTTGGACAACATTCATATTTGTGCAGCTCCAAATGTGAATGGGTAACCCGAGGAAAAAATTATAACTTGTTAAGGAGCTGACGGAATGACACTGGGAAATTTCAGTCACAACTACCGGCCGGATGCACTTCGTGAATTAATCAAGCAAGGAAAGACAGCCAAGGAAATCATGAAGGAACTTTCCATTTCCCGCTGGTCTTTAAAAGAGCATTTGCTCATGCTTCAACACAGAGACAAAACCTATTATGAAATTCCTGGTCTCCACGATGAGGGACGGGAAAAACATCCTTCGTACATGCGGGAAGGGATAATTTTTTCGCCTAATATGCTGGATAAGACGGGATTTAAACCTGGTGATCGATTTGAAATGACGGTGGAAAAAGATAAAATAATCCTAACCAAAGTCACATAATTTCAGATTTCTTCCCCTTTCTTTACCTGGTTCTTATCGATTTTTTTTTTTGTGAATACGTCCGTCCAAACACTCTTTTTGGCCCCTGCCATATTGTAAACATCTTGATTAAGAGCTCTCCATAGGGAGGAACTCCATGGCCAAAGGTGATTACTCCACCAAATATAATCCCGAACTCCTGCGCAAAAAGATTGCCCAAGGTAAAACAGCCAGGCAACTCATGAAGGATTTTGGCATTTCCAGATTTACCCTCAAGGAACATCTTCTGTTGCTCCAGCAAAAGGATAAAAGATACTACGAGATCCCCGGCCTTTTAGAGGACCAGGAAGCTGCTATGCGCATTGTCCGGCGTCGTAAGGGCACCGTATGCTCTCCGTCCACTTTGGTCCTGCCGAATTTCAGACCTGCTGACGCCTTTGAAATGTATGAGCAAGACGATGGGCGGGTCGTCTTGGAAAAAATAAACTAAAGGAGTCCAAAATGGCCGAAGAGTACCATTCGAGCACCAGGCGCACCACCCGGACCATTCAAAACTTGGACAACAAGATATTCAAGTATGATGTGCATCCGTGGGTCTTTTTTGGCGGAGCGGGGATTATTATCCTTTGTGTGGTGTTGACCATCGTGATGGGGGAAACCGCTGAGGTCGTTTTCGGCAACATGCAGAGTTGGATCGCCAATTTTACCGGTTGGTTCTTTGTTTTGGTTATGAATGTGGTTTTGCTCTTTTGCTTTGGTATTCTCTTCACCAGATACGGCAGTCTGCGCATAGGGGGCCCGGATGCGGAACCTGAATTCAGCACCATAGGCTGGTTCTCCATGCTCTTCAGCGCCGGGATGGGGATCGGAATTTTATTCTATGGGGTGGCCGAACCCATGTTTCATTTCGTGGGCAATCCTTTTACTGAAGCAGGAACTGCAGCCAACGCTCAAAAGGCCATGGACTTGACCTTTCTGCATTGGGGACTGCATCCTTGGGGGATTTATGCCATGGTCGGCCTGGGGTTGGCTTTTTTTGGATTTTCTGAAGGCTTACCCCTCTCAATACGAAATATCTTCTATCCCTTGCTTGGAGACCGGATATACGGAACCGTGGGTAATTTCATCGATATTTTGGCTACTGTTTCCTGTCTTTTTGGAGTGGCGACTTCTTTAGGGCTTGGAGTGCAGCAGGTCAATGCCGGCTTGAGTCATCTGTTTGATATCCCCCAAAATCCATGGGTCCAGGTTCTGCTCATTGCCGGTATCACGGCCATAGCTACCTGGTCTGTGGTCCGTGGTTTGGACGCTGGAATTAAATTCCTTAGCCAGGTGAACATGACTTTGGCCGCAGCTTTGATGATCTTCGTCCTCATATTGGGCCCCACCTTGTTTGTTCTCAACGGATTTATTGAAAATGTCGGCAGCTATATCCAGAATTTTCCCACCCTGGCCACCTGGAACGAAACATATACAGGAGGATCATGGCAGAACGGATGGACCGTCTTTTACTGGGGATGGTGGATCGCCTGGTCCCCGTTTGTGGGCATGTTCATCGCCCGGGTTTCCTATGGCCGTAAGATACGGGAATACCTCCTGGGCGTCCTTTTAGTGCCGTGTGTGGTCACATTTCTGTGGATGACTGTATTTGGAAACAGTGCAATTTTCATCGAGCAATTCGGTATGGGCGGGCTAGCCAAGGCTGTGCAGGACAACATTCCAGTTTCATTGTTTGTGTTCTTGGAAAGCTTTCCCCTGGAACTCTTCACCTCTCTTTTGGCCATCTTTGTGATTATTACCTTCTTTGTCACGTCTTCAGACTCTGGATCCATGGTTATCGATATTATTACAGCTGGCGGAAATCCAGATCCGCCCAAGCCGCAACGGCTGTTCTGGGCCATAACCGAAGGCCTGGTGGCGGCCGTCCTTCTTTTGGGCGGGGGCTTGGTGGCCTTGCAGACTGCAGCCATTACCACAGGTTTGCCCTTTGCTCTGGTGGTGCTTTTGATGTGTTGGTCTGTGGTCCGTGGTTTGCGTGACTATGTAGAAAAGTACGGCTGGGATGATTAATAATGCAGATGCAAATACCTGCATCATTCATTTCACGTAATTTAACGGGAGGAATATTTATGACCTGTCTCAAAGATAAAAGATTATGGCTGATATTTTGCATCCCAATCTTCATTGTTTGCTTGGCAATGTCAGCCCAAGCGGACAAAGGCAAGGTCAAGCTGGCCTATGTCCAATGGTCCTCAGAGATTGCCAGCACCAACCTCGTCCGGGCCGTATTACAGGAAGAAATGAATTATCAGTGCGAGATCATTCCCATGCAGGCCGATGAGATGTGGCAGGCAGTGGCTGAAGGCCAGGTGGACGGCATGGTCTCGGCCTGGCTGCCGAATACCCAAAAAGAATATTACGAAGAATACGGGGAACAGTGTGTGGATCTGGGCCCAAACCTGGAAGGCGCGCGGACAGGTCTGGTGGTGCCAAATGTAACTTTGGGTCGCCAGACCGCTGCTACCGGGCTGCGCAACAAACCCTATATCACGGCTGAATCCATTGCCGATCTGCCCAAATACAAAGACAAGTTTCATCGCATAATTGTGGGCATTGATCCGGAAGCCGGGATTATGCACAATGCGGAAGAAGCTATGGAAGAGTATGGTCTGGATGATTTCAATTTAACCAAGGGCAGCGAGCAGACCATGACTCGGGCCTTGGACCGGGCCATCAGCAGGCAGGAGTGGATCGTGGTCACTGGCTGGGTACCGCATTGGAAGTTCGCCAGATGGGAACTCAAGTTTTTGGATGATCCCAAGAATGTCTTTGGCGGTGAAGAGCACATCAACACTGTCGTCCGCCAGGGACTGGAGGAGGACATGCCGGAGGTGTATGAGTTTTTGGACAATTTCTACTGGGAGCCCGAAGACATGGGCCAGCTCATGGTCTGGATACATGATGACGAAGGCCAATATCCTTATGAAAAGGCCCTGCGTTATATCCGCACCCATCCGAAACAGATGGATTTCTGGCTGCCGTAAGCGGAGGTCCTTAGGTTTCAGCCATGGTCCGGAGCTGCTCTTTGGCCTGGGCAGCTCCGGGCCGGTCAATCCATTCAACAGCCAAAAATTCAATAGTTACTTTTTTCATCCTTTCTCCTCCCCTTCTTCTGCAGCTCCTAGGCGCAAAAAGAGGATGATGCCCAGGATGGTCAAAATGCTGGGAGTAAACACCCCACCAAAGGTGCCCAAGGTGCCTTCGTATTTGCCGGAAGTCTTCATGGACAGCCATGAGACCCGGTTTGTCAGTTGTCTATTCCCCGGACTCCAATGGAATTAAATGAAATGCGACATGCTCCAGGTCTTCCTGAAATTCCTCCCCGCATTCTAGGGCTATGTCGTTGTCTTGATGATATTTCCAATGAACTGTTATCTGTGTCCCTTCTCGGGCTGCATCTTCTAGCATGTCGAAAAAATTCATAAATATTTTTGAGCTGCTGCTGTTGAAATATACGAGCTCAAAATCAACGTGGATGGGGTTATTTCCTACCTGTTGCAAATATTCTTCCAGCCATTCCAGCATGGGGGAATAAAATTTGGCTGAATTCTCCGGATATGATTCTCCCCTCACTTCTAAGTAATTGTGCTCTGGATCCAATTTGATCCACGGAGTTGCTTTGTTTTTTTCGCGCTCAAAAACTTCCATGGTTGACTCCCATTCTTCAGGCATATTCCCTGGAGGGAATTCTTCACTGTCCGGAACCGTTTGAATCAAAAGGGCGAAACCATATCCCGTCAAACCGTTGCGGTAACCACAAAAAAGTCTCTTTCCGTGTGGGTAGGGATGATATCAAAGTTCAAAGGTTTGGTGGCCTTCCTGGCCATTTCGATAAAGCCCAGGCCCGCTCCTTTACTTCCGTCTGTTGCTTCTTTTCGGCGTTGTTCTTTATAGTATCTTTTGAGTTCATCACTCTTCATGGATTGAATCTTAGTCAGCTTTTCGGTGAGCGGTTTTTTTTGCTCTTCAGATATATAATTGCCGCACTGAATATAGAAGTGCTCACCTCGCTTTCCAATAATTAAAATTCCAAAGCTGAGATCTTGCTCTTCTGCACCCACAGAGCCTCTTTCCGCCGAATAATTAATCACGTTTTGCATGAGTTCAACGAAAATTGAAAACACTTTTTGGGTCACAGTGGTGCTTGTCTCTTCCAAAGTCATTTTCTGTCTCAGGGTTTCTCCAATGCCTTCCAAAAGGCTTTGGGATACAGGGCCGCTGAAACTGAAAATGATACCTTCCTCTTTAAGTTGCTCGTAAAATCTTTGGATTTGATGCATTATTGCTGACCACCTTTCCTTTGATCTGGTTTCTGCCAGCTTGTTTGGCTGTATAAAGTTGCTTGTCAGCTTCAAGATTAAGTTCTTGGGGTGTTCTGGTTGTCTCCGGTGTCATGATTGCAAGCCCAATACTTACAGTTACAAACTGAGAAACGTCGGAGTAATCGTGTCTAATGCCCAAATTGTGAATTTTCTCCTGTATCCGCGAGGCAACCCTCATGGCTCCTGAAAAGTCTGTTCCTGGAAGCAAAACAACGAATTCTTCCCCTCCATACCGAGCTACGAGATCACTGGGTCTTTTCACCGAATGAGTCAACGCCTGGGCGACCTGAATAAGACATTCGTCCCCTGCTCCATGTCCATAGTGGTCGTTGAATTGCTTAAAATAGTCCAAGTCTAGGATAATGAGTGCTAGCGGGAGTTCTTTTCGAAGATTGCGCTTCCATTCGGCTTCTATGCACTCATCGAACCGTCTCCTGTTGGCAATGGAGGTCAGTCCGTCCACATAGGACATCCGGGACAGGATTTCCTTATGTTCTTGCAGTTCGGCATTTAGTTCATTCAGACTTTGATGCATACGGTCGCTCATCTTCACCAAGCGCTGGGTTTGGCGAAGAAGCTTTTTGTACTCAGCCAACAGCTCCAAATAGGGCTGGAGCAGCTGATTTTCGGAAAAATCATCATTGCTGATAATGGATTCAGATTTTTCTAGCAGCTGTTTTTCCTTAGAAAATATGGAATCGTCGGTCAATGTCCGCTCCTACCTCAGGTCAGACTGGGGATGCAGTTTTTGGGATCTATACCCTTATGCGGCAGCCGACAACTGTGACGTCATCGCGCTGTTCTTCATGACCCTGAAAGTCTTTTACCATCTGGATTAAGGCTTCCTTTTGGTCGGGCATGGGTTTTTTCCGGATGTCGTTCAAAAAAGAAAGCAAACGTCGCTTGCCAAGGGGCAACCCCGTTTTTTCTCCGATCTGGTCGAATATTCCGTCAGTGGTCACATAAAAGGTCAGTTGGTCTTGTAGCTGAATTGTATGGATTTGAAAAGGGAAATCAGGGTCTGAGGATCGATAACCCAGACTTTGCCTATCGCCCTTAAGTTCCACAAGATTGTCGTTTTGTTCGTAAAAAAGGCTTAAGCGGCTGCCGGCAAAGAAGAGGACTTTATTTGTGCGGCTATATACGCAGAGTCCCATATCCAGACCGTCCTCTGAAAATCTGGATCCATCCTGATTGGAAAGCATGCTTTGCACCACCCAACTGACCTCTTGCAGAATCCGTTGCGGACTCTGGATCCCGATCTCGCTGACCACTCGATTCAAGGATGAAACCGCGGCCATGGTCATTACCCCTCCGGGAACTCCGTGACCGGTGCAGTCGATGACAGCCAGGGCAAAGCCTTCGTCATTCTCCTTGCTCCAGATCATGTCCCCGCTGATGACGTCCTTGGGTCTCCAAAGGGTGAAACATTCGGGAACAAGGGTTTGAAGGTGGGCCTCAGTGGTCAAAATGGCCTGCTGGATGGTCTGGGCATACTGGATGCTCTCCATGACCTTGTCCAGGATTTCGGTTTTTATCTGGTGGGCGTTTTCCGCTTCTTCCTTGGCCTCCTGCAGAAGAATAGATTGGTTTTCCAACTCGTTGGTCCGCTCCTTGACCTTGGATTCAAGTTCGTTGGTGTGGCTTTTGATCTCCTGGACCATGGAAGAAAAGGCCCGGCTTAAATCCCCGATCTCATCCCGCCCGGCGGAAGGCAGAGGGGCGTCGTAGTTCCCATGAGCCAAGGACGTGGCTGAGGCATGTAGCTCTCCCAAAGGGCGTAAAACCAGCTTTTCCACCCCATAACCGAAGACGAACAGCAAAATCAAGAACATGACGGTCAAAGCGGCCAGACCTACCGCAATCCACATCCCGTCCAACACTTGGGCCGCCTGCAGATCCACGGCGCTGAGCACATGCCAGCTGAGCTCCGGGATCCAGGTCAAAGCCACAAGCTGCCTTGTGCCGCCCAGCCCGGCCCAGAAGGTCTCCACACTTCCCGGATTTTTTTCTGCCCTTTGCATGGCATGGGCCAGTTTTTCGGCCTCTGATGATTTTGAAAACTGTTGCTGGAGGGAGGATTGCTTGGGGGCAGAAGAGTTCTGCTTATCAGCCTCTGCCCCTGAACCATAGGCTATCAAGCTCTTGTCCGGATGGGCTTGGATAAGGCCTTGGTCGTCCACAATCATTGGCGTGACCCCAGGTTCCTCGGCAGCAATGAATTCCTTTAAGAATTTGGACAGCTCCAGACCCGTTCCAGCCATGCCGATTTTTTGGTCCTCATCCCAGACCATGACATCAATCCAGACCTGCACATTTCCCAGATGCACGTCCGGGTTGACGTTGATGGTGAAGGTATCGAAGTCCTTTATGGTGGTGAAGAACCATTTGTCGTCTGGATTTTCCGGATCCAGGACGTAGCGTGGATCCCGACTGTATTCCTTGTCCGGGCCGTTGTAGTAATAGGCCAGGCTTTCCCGGTTGACCAGAAAATAATTCCCCCCCTGGAAGGCTTGCTGATACCCATCGGCTTCCTGAAAAAAACGGGATCTTTTCCTTTGGGCATCTTCGTCCATCAGCCATTGCCGGAGGAGAAGAGAGTCCGCAAAGCGATGGGCCAATGCAAGTTCCCTGCTGATCGGGGCTTCGATCTTCTGGGCGTTGAGCAGGGTGAAGTTTTGGGCATAGGCCTGCCCCAGTTGCTCTCGTACTCTGTCCAGTACCTCCAGTCCCATCCAAATAGTGGGCACCAGGGCCAGCAGGCAGGCCACAACAAGGGCCAGCATGGATTTGGTACGTAAGCTGAACGTGGATAAGCTCATAGGTTCATCATCCTCATGTGACGTGATTCACTGTACGCCGGGATTGGGATGTAAAGAGGAAGGAGCAAAGAATACAAAGCACCCTTATTGCGTATTTGCAAGGGAGAGTCAAACCTGGTGAGAATGGAAAAGTTATTATTCAAGTTGCACAAGTAGTTATTGTCTGGTCACTTCTGGGGATCTTGCTGTTCGGCAGATGCCGAAGTAGCCAAAAGCAGTCCTCCCATCAATGCCGTGAACGGGGCAACGGTGACCAGGCCGAAACTTCCGACGATGGTCTTGACCACTTCAGCAGCCACATAGATGAAGTTGAAGGTGGTATCCAGGGGTATGCCCTGGGCCATGAAGGCCATGAGCAGGGTCAAGAACCCTCCGGAATAGGCCAGAAGCAAGGTGGTGGTCATGGTTCCCACCACGGCCCGGCCCACATTTAAACCGGAGCGGATCAATTCAAGCCTGGAGAGCCCCGGATTCTGGGCGGCCACCTCCTGCATGCTGGCGGCCACATCCATCCCCAAATCCATGACCGCCCCGGAACAGGCCAGAAAAACGGCCGCGATATAAATCCTGGTCAGGTCCAGATGGGCAAAGCCTGAATACAGCAGGGTCTCGGCAAAGGGCATGATCGCACCCCGCAGGTGCAGAATATCAGTGAAAATGACAGCCAATACACAACTGGTGAGCACGCCCAGGAATGAGCCCAAAAAAGCGACCAGCCCTTTGCGGTTCACCCCACCGACCAGAAAGATGATGCTGGCGCAGAGCAGGGCCACTAGACCCAAGGTGACCCACAGGGGATCCCATCCCCGCAGCATGCTGGGGATGAGTACCTTCCACAGCAACAAGGCGGCCAGAAGAAAAGAAAGCAAGGCTTTGACGCCGGTCCATCCACCGAACAGGCACAAAAACAGGGCAAACAGGCCCAATAACAGAAGCTCCCATCCCAGCCTGGCGTGGTCCTGGACGCTGGCATGAACTATTCTCTTGTCATCATCAAGGGATAAAACAACCCGCACACTGTCCCCTTTCTGAAACAGAGTCTCCCGGTCCATCTGGCCCAACAAATTGTTGCTAGCCCGTATTTCCTGACCAGCTTTGGGGCCGCTGGAAATTTCCAGATCCAGGCCTTGGATCCCGGTTTGAACCAAACCGTGTCTTTGGACCTGGGCATTATTCACCTTCACCACTTCGGCTGTGCAGCGAATTGCCTGTTCATCCACCTCAGCTTCAAACCCGGTGGGTACAAAGTACAGAGAAACACAGAGCAGACTTAAGGCCAAGACTAAGAGTAGATCCCGGGACCAGGGTGTTTTTCTTTTCATGATGGCCTCTGGTGCTTAGTTTTCAAATGAAAAGGGACGTCTTGTCCAAGACGCCCCTGAAGATTGAACATGAGATTGTTAGACGGAATTGCACAAAAAAGTGGAATTTGCACAAAAGATTGGAGTAGTAACTACTAGCATGTATCAATAATTTTGTTCTGTTTATTGGTAATGATTCCATCAAATCTTGTCAGTTGACAGCAAAAACCATCTGGGCATCTGAGGCATAGTGCACCTTGGGTTCAAAGCCCATGATCTCCATAACCCGCAACCCGAGATCTGTGTTGTCGTAAGCCCCGTTGAACTTTTCAGCCCCCACTCCAACTGCCGAAGTGGTCACCGGTACTCCGGTGTGTTTGTAGGAAGTCCAGCCGATCCCGGCTTTCTGGTTCAGGATATGGGTCAGGGTCACACTTAAGGGATCGTATCCGCCGTAAAGAAGGTAGGTCTCTTCGTTGTCGGATCGTTCCTGTGTGCCGGCCATGCTGCGTTCATACGCCTTTTTGATCTTTTGTACCTCATGGGGTTTTAAGACCATATGATCTTTAGGATCACCCTGGAACTTCAGCCCGAAGACCTCGGTGATCACGGGCTGGACTTGCTCAAAACCCAGGCCTTGCTTCTGGAATTCGGGAATGATCTCTTGACTGAATTTTTGGAATGAAACCTTCTGGTTGGAAAGGACATCAAAGTGGGTTGCATATTTGGTTCCGGCAAATCCCAGGGTCATGCCCCCGCATTCGTGGTCGCCGGTGGCCAGGATCAAGGTTTCTTCCGGGTGTTGCTCATAGAAATCATAGGCCTCTTGCAAGGCCTTTTCATACTCCAGGGTGTCGTGGATGGCGGCCACCCCGTCGTTGGCATGGCAGGCCCAGTCGATCTTTCCCCCTCGACCATGATAAAGAAGCCGTTTTCGTTGTCCAGAAGCTCAATACCCTTAGCAGTGAACTCGGGCAGGCTGATATCCTGTTCCCGCTGATCCATGGCATAGGGTAGGGCCTTACCGTCCTGCAGCCAGGCATTCATGGCCAGGACTTTTCCTGCCCCCGGCTGGAGCTGTTCAAAATCCTGTTTGTTGTCCACTATTGCGTACCCATTGTCCCGGATCAGATCCAAAGCGTTGCCTTTGTATTCCCGGGAGTTGCCTGCGCTGTTGTTTGGATCCTTGAGCCCTCCGCCGGCGAAATAATCAAAACCGCTTTCAGCCAGGGCTACAGCAATGTCGTAATACTGTCCGCGGGCTGGAACATGGGCGTAAAAAGAGGCCGGGGTGGCATGATCGATGGACACACTGGAGATGATGCCCACTTTTTTGCCCTGCTCTTTGGCCAGTTCGGCCAAGCTGACAACCTCTTTCTGCCGGGGATCTAAGCCCACAAAACCGATATTGGTCTTTTGTCCGCAGGCTATGGCCGTGCCGGCGGCGGCCGAGCCGGTGATGAACCTGTCCGCGGCCTGAGTGGTGGTCACCCCTTGGGCCGGAAAGGTATTCATCAGCAGAGTGCGGCCGGTATACTCCTGAGCCGCGCTGCGCTGGGGTATGCCCATTCCGTCCCCGATGAACACAAACACATACTTGACCTGTCCGGACCAGGCAGTGAGCGGAATAAGGAGTACGATGACCAGAAAAAACATTGCATGCAGGCCTGATCGCCAATAGCTTCGCATAACATCCTCCTAATGTGTTAAATTCTTAAATGAGGTTAAAAGCAGTTTATGCTGGTTTGACGATGGAGAGCACAGTTTCAGACAAAGCATCAAAACCTTGGCTAACATAGAGTTCATAAAGGCTCATGATTGAGGCCTGGGCGAAAACGTAATTCCGCAGTTGATTGAATCTACCTTGCAGCTCTGAGTCTTTCATATTGTAATGCGTTACTGCGATTTTTTCCATGAGGGGAATAGTCCATTTGGCAGCAGGCACAGATAAAACCCAATCATGGTCTGCAAGGTGACAGATGAAATTCTCCATGGTCCGCGGTTGAGGGAGACTTTTACCATCATTATGCAGCCATCCTTCCTGCACAGGATCCTTACCCAACAGGATTGAGGCGGTTTTGATCCAGTTCACCGGGTCCTCTTCGTTCTGGGCAAAGCCGGGATGATTATGGGCACAGGCCTGAGCAACACAGAGATTTGCCGGGAGGCCGCGGTACATGCTCTCAGCCACGCTCAGGGGATGATGCTCTCCGGTTCCGGCCAGCTTTTGTTCATCGCGCGAAGCGCCGTTGTTCTGCCACTGAAAGACCCATGGTTTGTGCAGGTCGTGCAGAACCTGGGAGGCAACGATGACATCGCGGTCCAAAAGGTAGTCGTATGTATTGCGATATCCGTCGTATATGGATAATGCGACGTGGACATTAAAGGCAGTGTGGGTGACCACTCCGCCCGGATAGGCATGATGGCTGGAGTATCCGCTGCCTGGAGCCGAGTAAAAGGGTTGGGGACTGATGGTGCTTGCCTGAGTGGGTGGCAAAAAGTTTTTAAGCTTAATATCTTCGATCAGCCCCAGGGATAGGAGTTGATCATAGGCGTGCTTGCGCTCTTTATCCCCCAATCTGCCCATGAAGGTGGGGGCTGGATTTTTGAGGATATCCTGAACCGTTTTCTTAATGGCTGGGTTTTTTATGCCTTGCACAGTTTCCTGAATATATCTCCACGAATCCATGACCAAGCCGGATTGCTCGGCCATTGTTATCTGATCCATGTCCACAACATCCGAAAATTTGGCTGGAGTGTAATGAGTGGAACTGGCCCAACTCATGCGTGGAGCTATGGAAGAAGCAAGTGCTCCGGCCCCGATCAAAGCCCCAGCCTTTAAAAAGCATCGACGATCAATGTTCTTTTCCATGATGGCAAGTCCTCCTCTAATAAGTAGGTTTCTCTGGTCCGGACAGTCTGGCTGACTGTGTTCACAGGAGTATGCCAGAATGGTTACATATATATTTTTTGGCCTTGATAAGGGTGAGGGTTTCCTTAAGGTAGTTACTTATGAACTGATGCATACTTCTGTAGCTTGAATGTTTTGATGTATGGCTTGCACCAGTTGAGCTCCACTCAGCTCTGGACGGTCATTATTCCAGATTATCATCACGTTTTTGTCATTGAGGTTCAAGTCAGTGTTTCTATCCAGGCGTCTGGCCACCTCCTTGGCATCCTCCCGCCCTCTGGCCTCCAGCCTGGCCCGGACAACATCAGGATCGGCCTGGATCAGGATGCCCATGCACCCGGGAAATCGATCTCTGACCAGGGCAAATGCCTCCCGGGAACCATTCAAAACAACGTGACTTCCATTTTCCAACCACATGTCCACTTCCCGCCCAATACCGTACCACATCCCGTGGGCCTGCCAGGTAAGAGCGAAAAGGTCCAAAGACCGGCGTTCCCAAAATTCATCTACAGACAGGGGGATATGCGCTTCCGGGCCGTTTTGTACCGGTCGGGTGATGTAGCGGTGGGCAACCAGCACTCCAGGCGGACGATGCCGGCGGAGGTAGTCCAGCAAGGTATCTTTGCCCACACCGGATGGGCCCATGATAAAAAAAAGCTTCCCAGGCATCAGGTACAAGCCTGAACCACGAAGGGCACGGGTTGATCATCGAAAGACTCTCCAATGACCGGCAAATCCAGGGCCACCGTTTGTTCTGCCAGGTTGTCAACGAGCTCCATATCGTGCAGCACAGCCAGAATACCCGTGCCCCAGGACTTGATTTCCCGGATAATACGGGTCACTTCCCGCCGGGTTTTGGGGTCCAGACTGGCCGTGGGCTCATCCAGAAGCAAGAGGCGGGGTCTGGAGATCATCCCTTGAGCCAGATTCACCCGCTGGCGTTCGCCCCCGGAAAAGGTAGACGGAGGAAGGGTCCATAATCGTTCCGGAATGCCCAGGCGGTGCAGAAGCCGGCGGGCCCTGGCCCGCCCTTCTTCCCGGGAATACCCCAGCTTGTACAAGGGGGCGGCCACCACATCCATGGTCTGCTGCCGGGGCACAAGCTGCAGAAACTGAGTTACAAAACGGATTTCCCTTTTGCGCAGTTCCATGATCCGGTGTTCATCCAAAAGGGCCAGATCCAGCACTGTTTCCTGGGCCGAGCGGTAAAGAATCCGGCCCCGGGAGGTGATGTATGTACGGTAGATGCTTTTGAGCACAGTGGATTTTCCGCATCCTGTGGGCCCGATCAAGGCGGTCAGCTGTCCTGGATGCACCTGCAGATGCACACCCGTAGCTGAAGGAATGTGCTTTTTCTGTTCGTGCAGATAAAAATGTTTTTCCAGATCGATAACTTGCAGTAAGGGTTGGTACTCCATGTCTGTCCTTTTATGCACTCGCACTATATATGGCCAAGCCGAAATCCCCGGTTGCTGGAACCGATGAAGCGGGAACGTAAAAAAACACTTAGGTTGTCGATGATATACACGGTGATCAAGATCATGATTATGAGCAAGGATACCTGATCCCAGGCCATGACCCTTATCCGATCGGCCAGGATCAGCCCCACCCCTCCAGCCCCCACAATGCCCAGGATGGTGGCTGAGCGAGTGTTGGATTCAAAGTAATAGAAACAATTGGACAACAGAACGGGCAGGACCTGAGGCAGGATGGCGTAACAGATGGTTTGCATCAGGTTGGCTCCTGTGGCCCGGACCCCTTGAATCGGGCCGCGGTCTACATTCTCAATGGCTTCGGAGAAAAGCTTGGATATCTCTCCGGTATTGGAAACCGCAATGGCCAAAATCCCGGCAAACGGCCCCAGTCCGACCACATTGATCCAGATCAGGGCCCATATCAAGGCGTCCACTCCCCGCAAAAAGTCCATGACCCTGCGGATACAAAAATGAAAGAGTGGCTGGCCGATGACGTTCTTGGCTCCCAGAAATCCAAAAATTAATGACATGATGGTGGCCAGAAGCGTGCCCAAAAAGGCCATGGCCAGGGTTTCCAGAACCGCCACCAGAAAATCCAGAGTGCGACCGTGTGCTGCAGGGGGAAGCATAAACTGCAGGGTGTCAAAGAGTTTGGTCAACCCCTGCCAGATCATGGGGAGATTGAAGAAATCAAGCTCGTACAAGGAGTACAGAGTAAATCCAAACAAAAAAATAAGACCCAGGAATCTGATCAGGCGTTGGGACCAGGAAGGTGACAAAGCTTGCTGGGTAATCAGTTCGGATGAAACGGGGGTGGGTATGGTTTTACCAGTCATACAGGGGCCTTTGGCTTAAAGAATGGCATGCCGCAATTTTTCACATCCTATATCGATGATGATCACGGTCAGGACCAGCATGAGGACAATGGCTGAGACATCGGTATACAGAAATTGACGGATGGAAAACATGAGCTCCTGACCGATTCCTCCGGCTCCGACAAATCCGACCACTGATGCGGCCCGGACATTGATCTCGAATCGGAGCAGAGAATAGCTCAAATAATTGGGCAGGACCTGAGGTACGACCGCGTAGCGAATGACCTGGAACCAGTTGCCTCCAGAGGCAGTTACTCCTTCAGCTGCGGTCAGTGCGGTGTTCTCGTTGACCTCAGAAAAAAGTTTTCCCAGGGCGCCCGTGGTATGCAGGGCAACAGCCAGGACTCCGGCAAAAGGACCGATGCCGAAGGAAAAAACAAAGATCAAAGCATAGACAAGCTCCGGCACCGAGCGGGCAATTTCCAGGATGCGCCGACTCACAAAATACAAGCCTCGGTTCCGGCTCAGGTTCCTGGAGGCTGGGAAACAGAGAATAAAGGCGGCGGAAAAGCCCAAGAAAGTGGCCAGAAAACCAATGAGTACAGTATCCCATAAAGCTTGTAGCCATTTGTCCCATCCCCTGTACCATTCGGCCACATCCTGGGGGATTGTAGTCAGGCCAATCTCCGGCATTGTATCCCGGAAGTAATGGAAAAAAGCCGGAAGGCCGTCCACAAATTCCGGGATATCCACTTCGCCCACATAGGCCGAAAGAATGCAGGCCAGAACAAAGAGAGCTCCGAATATAAGATTCTGGCGGTGCTTGATTTGCCGCTGTTCGGCCTCGGCCTGCTCAAAGCGGGCAAATGCCGGGGATTGGCTGGCTTCGTGAGGTCTGCTATTGAAATTTGTTCTCAAGGGAGTAGTCACCATTCAACCACCGTTGGGGTAGCCCCCCTGCAAAGAAGTGAAGTCTGTTCTCAATAAGTCCAGCAGAGAGATCCTTCGTTCGCAGACTCACTCAGAATGACAGATTATAACGGAATCTGTTGTCTTTGTGGTTATTCTGAACGAGTCTTCGAGTGAAGAACCTCTCTTGCAATGAGCTCTGCCAGGACTTATTGAGAAGTTACGTAGTGAACGTATAACAAACTGTTTTGAAGTGATCTTTGGGTTTATTGATGTCCTGTAACTCACACTACAGCGACAGATTGTGATCCCAAAGCTTTGCTCCCCGGACCGCCAGGTGCCACCCTGGCTCTTCAAGGATCGCCAGGTGCCATCCTGGCTCATCATGGACCGCCAGGCGCCGTCCTGGCTCTTCTCTTCGTTCCCAGGGTTTATCCTGCGAACATTCTTCCAGTTCAACGGGATCCTCCCTGGGAACGTCTTTATCTTATGGCTCCGGCCATCTTCTTTTTTCTTCTCTTGTCTCGGGCTTCAGCCAGATGATACGAAGGAGTCTGAGGCCCCAAGAGAAGACGTTACGAGGGAGGACCCTCGTAACGAAGAAAAAGCAAGGGTTATTCCTTCAGATTGTCTAATATTTTCCACCATGCCAATACGCACGCTTATCTACTTCATATTAGCCTGCACAAAGTCGATCACCGGCTGGTAGTCTTCCAGGCTGACCTTTTGCAGGCGCTGGGAGGCACCCATCAGGGCCTTAAAGGCCTGGGGATCTTTTGTATGCATATGCAGCAGGGCCTGGGTGATGTCCTTTTTCATGTCCTCAGGTGCGGATGCATGGACGGTAAAAGGGTCCGAGGGCAGGCGAGGTGATTTCCAGATAATCCGATACTGGCCGGGCTCGATCATACCTTTGTTCTCCATCCGACTCATGGAGGACTTTTTTTCGTTGGTCCACCAGGTGGCCACAGCGTCGAATTGGCCATCAATGAGCATCTTTACGCTGCTTTCATGACTCCCGGAAAAGGTGGTGCTGCCAAAATAGCTGTCCACGTCGAGCCCTTCATTTTTTTCCAGGAAGAAGCGAGGGGCTTGGTAACCGGATGTGGAGTTGGGGTCTGCAAATCCGAACTTGACACCTTTGAGGTCTTCCAGGTTGTGGTACGGACTGTCCTTGCGGACGATGATGACCCCGTAATAACCAAATCCACCGTCTTTATCGATTTCAGCAGCCAGGGGAACGGCCTGCTTGTCAGTCACAATCCAGGCTCGGGCGAAGGCGGCCGGCCCGAACCAGGCCAGCTCAATCTTTTTGGCTTTCAGGGCCTGAATGACGCCGGCGTAGTCAGTGGCTTCCCGCCAGGTCATTTCCACGCCCAGCTCGTCCTGCATGTAGTCCAGAAAGGGCTGCCATCTCTTTTGCCGGTCTTCGGCGTTTTCTTCGGTGATCACCCCCACGGTGATCTCCGGATACTCATTTTGCCAGGATCCGGCCCAGACCGGGGACATGGAGGACAAAAACCAGACCAGAGAACAGGCTAGAATTGTGATCATCTGTAGTGTACGCATCATGTTTCTCCTTTGATGTGACATGGTTGACTTGGACTTTTGGGACAATGTTATATTTGCCAGATGCAAAGCTCGTTTGAAACTGATATGGATGAAACTGCAACGATTTGTGACAATCGCTCTTTCAAATTGGCACAAGGATTGGCTTATCCATCAGACATCATGGATTGATGTGTCAATCCATGGGTCTAGCCCTCGTGCTGTCTTCGTCATTCCCGCGCAGTAGGGCGGTCCCGGACCACGATCCGGGACCATAATCTAGAGCAGATGGAACGACTGTTCCCCTAGATTGCCAGGCGAGTCTGATCCCGGTGTACTCGGATGAGTGCCGGGCCGGGCACTGACATGAATGGGAATACGTAAGTTTCACCCTTGATCAAACTGGCGGCTTCTTACGAATAACAAATAACGAATAACGATCCCGCCAGCGGCGGCGCTGCCCTCTGCCCTCTGCCCTCTGCCCTCTGTCTTCTGTCCTCTGATTACTAGGCCGAAGCGGCCAAAAGCTCTTCCGACTGCTCCATAACCTGCGGTCCCGGATGTTTGGACCACACACTGTCCATCTCCTCTTCTCCACTGCCCGCATATATGGTCCTGGCCCGCTCGTCACTCAGTTCCAGGGCCGGGCCGTCGTACACTATGCGGCCCTGCTGCATGCCGATGATCCGATGGCAATACATCCGGGCCGTCTCCAGGTGATGCAGGTTGGCCATGACCGTTATCCCCTGCTCCAGGTTGATGGACTGCAGGGCCTGCATGACCTTGGTCGCGTTGTGCGGGTCCAGGCTGGCAATGGGCTCGTCAGCCAGGATCAGGTCGGGCTCCTGGACCAGGGCCCGGGCAATGGCCACTCGCTGCTGCTGGCCTCCGGACAGGTTTTCCGCCCGCTGCAGGGCGGTGTGGGCCATATCCAACCGGTCTAAGGCCTCTATGGCCAGAGCTTTCTCCTGGCGGGAGAAAAGGCGAAGTAGCGTGGGCAGGGTCTTCCGGTATCCCAAACGTCCAACCAGAACATTGGTCAGCACATCCAGGCGGGACACCAGATTGAACTGTTGAAAGATCATGGCGCATTTCACCCGCCACTGCAGGAGAGATCGTCCTTTCAAGGCCGATACGTTCCGGCCCTGAAAATCGATCCGTCCCTGGCTGGGGTCGAGAAGGCGGTTGATCAGGCGCAGGAAAGTGGACTTGCCGGCTCCGGAGCTGCCGATGATGCCCACCATTTCTCCGGACTCGATGCGCAGATCAAGCCCGTCAACTGCGCAGACGTCTCCAAAGCGTTTACTCAGGCCATGTATGTGCAGCATGTTGTCCTCCGTTCAAGGAAAGCTCATACGAGCTCAGGGTGTTGGCCTTTTGAGGGGAAAGGATAGAACGGCAGTATTAAGAGCGTATGACAAAGATATGAAGATTGAGTGACGCTTACAAAGGGGAGGATGAGCGTGTTTATAAGGCCGAGGAGACCAGGCGCTGGGTGTAGGGATGCTGAGGATCTTCCAGGATCTGATCCGTAAGCCCGGATTCCACCACCCGGCCGCACTTCATGACCAGGGTTCGGCCGGCTAGGAGGCGGATGACCCCCAGATCGTGGGTGACCACGATCATGGTTGTTTGCATCTGATCCTGCAGTTCCAGAATCAAATCCAGAATCCTGGCCTGAACTGAAACATCCAGGCCGGTGGTCACCTCGTCTAGGAAGAGCAAGGGAGGATTGCTGACCAGGGCCTTGGCGATCTGCACCCGCTGCTGCATGCCCCCGGAAAAGTTGCCGGGCAGCTCATCCATGCGATCGCTGGGGACCTGAGTGCGATGGAGGAGGGCTGATATCCGATCCCGGATCTCTTGATAGTTAAAGACGTTGTTCATCAACAGCCGCTCGGCGATGTTCCCTCCGGCTGAAACCATGAAGTTCAGCCCCAGCTGAGGATTTTGATAGACCATTCCAAAGCAGTGGTAGCGAAGCCAGCGCTTCTGGGCGGCATTGAGTTCGAACATGCTGTATGAGGAACCATTGTGATAATAGTGCGCTGTTCCGGAGGTAGGCTGGTCGTCAAAAAAGAGGGTCTTGACCAGAGTTGATTTTCCACTGCCGGATTCGCCCATCACTCCCAGGATCTCTCCTTCATAAAGGTCAAAGGAGATATCCCGGGCAGCCACCACACTCCCGCATTGCCCGCAGCGATTGTCATCAGGGTCCGGCTCCAGGGCCGTATTCAGGCACTGAATGCATTCGGGTCCGTGAATTCGGGTCAGACCGGAGACTTCCAGGATTTTGTTCATAATCTCCTGCTTTGCTACGTTCCCAAGGAGAAACACCGTACCGAAACGGAAAACTTCAAGATTTTAGGTCCACAGATCACACCGATCGACACAGATTTCAGGCTGTTGCCGGGTTGTTAAGAAGGTGGCCGGAGCCACAAGAGGGTGCGTTACGAGGGGGGACCCTCGTAACGAAGAAAGAAAAGAAAGATGACTTATGTCTTTCAGCTTGGTCCTTTTGGCTCCCCTCCTTGGCAAGGAGGGGCAGGGGTGGTTGGGATTATGATTCTTATACATCCCTCAGCCCTCGGTCCTCTGCCGGCAGAAGTCGGTATCCGAACACAGATACGTCCGGGTTCCGTCCCCGGCCACACATTCCTCAAGATAGCTGTTCGCTGCCCTGCACCGGGAACACTCCCGGCGTTTTCCATGTTCATCCCCGAACTGTTCCACTTCAAAGGGCACATCGGTAAAGGACAAGGGTTCGGCCGAAGTATACGGGGGAACAGCGTAGATCTTTTTCTCCCGCCCGGCTCCAAAGATGAGCGGGGCCCTGGAAAAATGCATCTTGGGCACATCAAAGCGGGGAATGGGCGAAGGGCTCAAGACGTAGTACCCATTGATCCTGGTCGGATAGCTGCTGGAAATGGCCACCTGGTTGAATTCGCGCAAGTCTTCGTACAGCTTGACCAGAATCCGGGAGTAGTCCGCCTCCCCGTGCATGGTTTTTCGCTTCCCCTCCGAGGGCTCCACCGGAGTCAGGGGATCGGGAATGGGAACCTGCAGGACCAGGGTTTGTCCTTCCTGAAGGGATATTTCCGGAATGCGATGTCTGGTCTGAATAACCGTGGCCTCCTGAGTGCGGGAGGTTTCCTCCACCCCCGGGCAGGTGCGGAGGATAAAGGAGCGCAGGTTGACCGCATTCACAGAATCGTCGCTGCCCTGGTCAATGACCTTGAGCACGTCCCGGGGACCGATGATGGACAGGGTCAACTGCAAGCCGCCGGTTCCAAACCCCCGGCCCATGGGCATCTCCCTGGAGGCATACGGGACCTGGTATCCGGGCAGGCATAAGGCCTTGAGCACGCTGCGCCGGATCTCCCGCTTGGCGTAAGCATCCAGAAAGCCAAAAGGTATATCCCTGGCTGCCGCTTCCGGCTCCTGCCCTGCTTTGCTATTGCTCATGATCCATCCCCTCTCCGGACTTGGTCCAGGGCGTCCATTTCAGCCTGGAAGGTCACGTAATGGGGCATCTTGAAATGATTGCAGAAGCCCATGGAATCGATACCGTCGATATGCAGGAGCACATACTCCTGGTCTTCAGCCGGATGCTCGACCCCGTCGCGCTCTCCTTTCTGCAGGCAGCGGTCCAGGACGGCCATGGCTATGGCCTTGGTCTCGTTGTGCCCGAAACAGGCCCCATAGCCCAAGGTAAACTGCGGCGGTCCATCAGTTCTGGATTCGTACTTGGTGATCATTTCGCATTCGGTCATCAATACTTCTCCGATTTCTATGTCTTGCCCGGAGATAGGATGGGGCAGGCGAACCGGCAGATAGCCGACCCGCAGCTCACCCACAGTGGGATGCAGATCTCCGAATCCACGCATGTTGGAGTAGGCCAGGGCCAGCATGCCTCCGGTCTCTCCCCGGGCCATGGTTTGCAGGGCGGCGGAGCGGGGAACGGGGAAGATAAGGGGCTCTCTGGTAATATCAAAGGCCGGGGCCGGATCTTGAGCCACTTGAGACAACAGTCCACGCTGTCGGAGGATTTCTACCACCTTGGGCATGGTCAGGGGCACGTCTTCAGCCGCCAGATCAATCAGCCACTGCCGGGCGCAGCGGACAAAGACCTGATCAGACTCATCCATGAGTTCAAAGCGCAAAAGGCGCAGGGAAAAATCCGGGGTGGCTCCCAGGACCTGTCCGCCGGGAATATCCTTGAATGCGGCGGAAATGCGCCGGACAAGGCGCATACTGTCCGTGGCTTGGGCCCTGGTCTCCACATTTCTGGGCCGGGTGGAACGGTAGGCCCGCAGGGCAAAGGCAGCTTCCAGGGGATCGCCCATAGACTGCTTCAAGGCCAGGGAGGCCAGGTCTTCATGATACAGCCCGCCTTCGGAAAGAATCCGGCTGTGCAGGGCCCTCAGCTGGCAGGCCACATCCTCCAGCTCCAAAGGCCGACCGTCGGTTTCCTGCTGGGTGCGCAGGTATTCCCGCAGCCTGTCCGCCTGGCGGATGGCTTCTTCTCCGCCCTGAATGGCCACATAGGCCATAGGTATCCTCCGTCACTTTCAAGGTTTCAAAATCATAATCCCAACCACCCCTGCCCCTCCTTGCCAAGGAGGGGAGTTAAGAGAACCGCGGTTGTCTGGACGTTTTTTATCCGCAGGTGTATAACTTATCGAAAACTGCAAACGTATATTTTCAGCTATATCAGACGAGTAAGACTCCCCTCCTTCGCAAGGAGGGGATTAAGGGGTGGTTGTATAATGACCAACACCTTCCTTCTCAAGCAATGCACGTAGTCCGGGGCAAGGCACAGACCTGGGTTGCATCCACCAAATAGATGTCCACTCCCAGGGGAAACCAGGCATTCCACTTTTCCCGGGCCTGGATCCATTCAGGGTGCAGGCCTTGAACCTGAAATATGTGCCGGTCTTCGATCCCCGGACCTGTGCAGGACACATGCATTTGTCTCTGGCCTAAAGCAGCCACGGTCAGGATCAGAGTGGCCCCTGTCTCCGGACTTTCCAGGCTCCCGATGGCTGGTTTGAACTCAGGTGGCTGGGCTCCTGAGGCCAGAATAAAGTTGGCTTTTTCCGCCTCTCCCGGAACGGCTTGCAAAACATTGAGTTCCCGTTGTTTTAAACCCCTGGCTCCGTCATGCAAAGTGACTCCCTTATCCACCAGGGTGGCTAGAATGGCCATGAAGGCAGGGGTATCGTTCAATACTGGAGAAAGTTCGTAGATCCGACCCGGCCGGGATGTAGCTTCCAGCAGGAGGCGGAAGACGGCTTGCTGGACTCCTGGGTCCCAAAGTGAATCAATCGACATCCGATCCACCCTGGGCCGGAGACAGCACATCAAAGTCGACCCGGGTCCGGGAGACAATGGCCTGGCGCTGGCGCTTGATCTCTTCTCTTTTCTTTTTTCCAGCCTTGACCAAGTCCCAAACAATATGGCTCTCAGGCAGATTATGATTCAAAACGGCATCGCACACAGCCATGTGAATAGCCTTTTCTTTTCTATCTCCCAGATATTGAGCCGCTCCAAAAAACTCCCTTCCCTGGGGTGTTCGCAGGATAATATGAGCTGAGGCCAGAGGAAACTCACCGAGATAGAAAGACTGCCCCCAGGCCCCGTCTTTGATTTTCAAAAGGCCCAATCCGTCTTCAGGCAAAGCCTGATGTTCCAGAACGTAGCTGTCCATGATGGGCAGAACAGTGCTGCGAAGCTCCACCGGACTCAGGCAGGCTAAAGCCGGCAACCATTGCTCACGGGTCATGTCTTGCTCGGAGAATTGAGTCTTTGACATATATCTCTCCGTTAATACACTCGTACTGCGTCATATATGTATTGTTCTGTGTCGGCACTGGAGCAATTCTTCCTCTGATTCCTCTCCCTGCCGGCTGTCTTTAAGGCGGCAGGGGCTTTCCCTTCTTGATTCCCCTCCCTGCCGGCTGTCTTCAGACGGGAGGGAGGGGCCAGGGGAGGGTTCTTTTTCGTCATGCCCGCTGAGGCGGGAATCCAGTCTTTTTTCTTCTTGCTCAATGCGCTGCATACACCCGCTGACCTCCAACCCAGGTCTCCCAGACTCTGACCCATGGCGGCCCGGTGTCCAGAACGGCGATGTCCGCTTCTGCTCCAATCTGCAGACGGCCTGGACTGGTTTTCTCTGTTTGCAGTAATTGTCCGGGATTGGCAGTCACTGTCGTTAAGCTCTCCGCCAATGCCATACCCAGCTCCCGATGAGCGAAAAACGGAGCTTGGGTCAGGCATTCCGGAAAATAGTCGCTGACCAGAATGTCGCACAGACCCCCATGTATGACCTGAGCCGCGGTGACGTTGTTGTTGGTGGAGCATCCGCGCAACAGGTTCGGGGCCCCCATGCACACCAGCATACCCATATCCCGGGCCAGTTCCGCCGCTTGCAGGGAAACCGGAAATTCGCAGCCGGCCGCCCCCAGATCACGGACCTTTTCCACTTTTTGCGATGTATCGTCGTCGTGACTGAAAATTGGGATGTTCCGGGCCCGCACCTCATGAATAAGGTCGAGGGAATCTTCCCAGGCCCTGTGGTTGTTCTCAGCCCGCTCTATTCCCAGGGCCTCTACCTCCTGTCTGGAGATGGCGTATGCGGTCCCGAAATAGGACATGAAGGATTCCAGGCTCTTGAATTGGCCCTGCCCTGGGGAATGGTCCATAACCGAGAATAAAGTGCTGTTTTGGGTGTTGAGCAGGTTCTGGATGACTTCAGCCGAGAGGATGCCGCCCACTTCAAATCTGATATGTACTTCGTGCCGGACCAAGGCTCTGTTTGAAGCCTGAAAACTCCAAATGGCTCTGATCATGTCCGCTGCGGTGTGCGGGGAACGCAGGCCCATCTCTTCATCCAAAAAGGCCACTGCATGACAGAAGGAGGTTACTCCGCTGGCAGCCAGCCGCCGATCCAGACCCTGCAGGGCGTACTGATAGTCAAAAGTGGCTCCTGGCCGGGGCTCGATGCATTTTTCCAAAGCATCGCAGTGCAGATCCACAAATCCTGGGCAAATAAGCCGGCCGCCCACATCCCGAAAGATCCGATTGGCTTCTGGAGGCCGGCCGGGTCCAAATCCGATGATTCTGCCCCCCTCCATGCACACGTGACCGCTGGGATGGAGGTTCTGCCCATCGAAAAGCGGTCCTCCGTACAGACAGTATTTACTCAATTTGACTGCTCTCCCTTTCCTTTGACCATCGAAACAGACGGGAATGAGCCAGGGTGAAGCCGTTTTTGAGGTAAAACCGGCGCTCAAAGCTCTGTCTGGAGGTGCTGATGATCACTTCCAGGCGGGCTGCCCGCAGAGCTTCGGCTTGGTTCTTGGCCCATTCCAGCATTTGGCTGCCAATGCCCAACCCCCTGGCCCGGGGATGGACCACCAGCTCCTCGATGCTGGCCAGGGTACCGGCCAGGCGCAAGCAAACCTGGGTGCGCAGGGTTATAAGGCCCAGGCACTGGACATTGTCTGCAGCCAGGAGGATATGCAGGCTTTCATCTGTCAGGGCCTGATCAAAGGCCTGAGAAAGGCAAGGCCTCTTCGGAGTATACCCCAGATGGGACAAAAGATCGGTTGACTATCGACAGATCGCCTCTTCCAGCCGGTCGCAGCCGGATTCCCTGTCTCGGGTTGCTTTGCATGTTAACTATAACCTTCTTTGTCTGAATATTTTTTTGGGTTCTTTGGCCCAAAAAAATCAGATTTGCCCCAGGCAAAGCTGAACTGGATCGTACTTATGGACGAAGTCCTGGATACATAAATACCGAAAATCAAACAGAGCATTTTGGAGTTGCTCATGGGACCAGTCCCACCAGCAAATGCGAAGCAGGGCCTGCTGAATATGCAGGGGAAAGCGCGGGCGTTTGGTCTCAGCCGGAACCCCGGCCACTATGCAATAGGCAGGGACATCTTTGCTGACCACAGCCCCGGCCCCGACCACTGCTCCGGTTTGGATATGCACACCCGGCAGAACCACAGCCCCGTGCCCGATCCATACGTCATGGCCTATGTGCACCGAATGGGTCCGACGCCATTCAAAAAAGTCCAGATCGTCGGATCCAAGATGATACTGAGAGCTCCGGTAGGTGAAATGGTGCTGGCTAGCCCGCCAGGTGGGATGGTTGCCCGGGCCAATGCGCACACAGGAAGCTATGGAACAGAATTTACCAACCTGGGATCGCTCTATCTGGCAGTCTTCCATGACATAGGAGTATGCACCCAGGTTGCTTTCCACAAGGCGGCTGCGGGGACCCACTTCAGTCCAAGGCCCGAGGCGGCAGTCCAAAGTCCTGGCCGAAGGATCCAGGCAGGGATTGAGGGATAGGCTTGTATTTTCCGGCATCAGGAAAAACATGCCAGGAAAATGTGAAGGGAGTATGACAAAGAAGTGAGCAGATTGTTACAATTTCAGCTTTGCCTCCGGCTGCGCTGAAATTGTAAGGACCTTGTTTCATGCAAGTACCGCCATTAGCTTGAGCTCCGGCAAAAGTTCAAATCTTTTCCCGCTTTGGGGCAAAGATTTGAAGGTCCGGCCTTACTTGTGCACCCACTGCTGGCTCAAAGGAGGTGGTTCTTCACTCTCCACCCAGCTCTTAAACTCGTGCATCTTTTCTTTGATCCCGTCCCGGATATTCCGGATTTTGTTCAGCCTGGGTTCCTCCTCACCGCTCACTTGCGAAGGATCTGGAAAAGGAAGATGCAATCTGTGGGTCAGGCCTGGAAAGATTGGACATCGGTTTTCTTCCTGCTCACAGATGGTGATCACGAAATCGAAGATCCGGCCCTGCCGGAAGAGGTCAAATACCTTTTGGGAAGACTTGGAGGATATGTCGATACCGTCTTCCAGCAGGACCTTGATCACATCGGGATTGATGGGTCTGGGCTCGAATCCGGCGCTTTCCACCTGAAAATTGTTCCCGCCTATCTGCTGGAGGTAGGCCTCGGCCATCTGGCTGCGGGCGCTGTTGTGGGTGCAGATGATGAGTACTTTGTACATAGCTGATTTCCTTAGAGTAAGGCGGTAACCAAGCTCAAGCGGCTGCCGGAAAGAGCCCAGTCGGCCACCAGGCTCAGTCCAATTTTGCCCATGTAGCGTCCAGCTTGGGAAAAGGACTTCTGCAGGTTCTGATCCAAGCCAATAACCTGCTGGTGGTCAATGTACCTGCATTCCTGAAGCAGATTGGTCATGTGCTGTACAGGCATAGTCTGCTGGTCATACACAATTAGGACACTCCCGGTCAGGGAGTTTGTTTCTATGTCTTTGATGCCTTCCTGACCCTGAAAGCAGCCTTCCACCTCCTGCAGCAGGGTTGTATTTCCCTTAAAATCCGGGTTTTTCATCCGCACTCTCCCAGGGACATGGTGGATATAGTGCTTCATCTCCAAAACCTCCATTTTTTTTGTCCGGTAAAATTTGCGTTCAATGAAAGGGGGTTGCCCCCCCTCACGTAAGGGGAAATACTTATTGAGTACTTCCACCTCATGACCAGGAACAAACTCTAAGCATATGTCTACACCTCTTTTGTTGAGTTTGTGTGAAGGAGAGGTGACAATTGTGTTACAAAAGAATAGTAATGATTATCAGAAAAATTTTGTCATAATTCTGAAAACCTATTGACATGGAACTCAAAAGATTGTCTAGAATTGAAATGGATATCTGGCTCAAAAATCAAAAGACGTGAACAGCTGCACCAGGAGGGCACAATGCGCTTTCTCAGGATTCTGAGTTTCATTGGTAAGTAAGCAAGAGGCAACATGTTGATATAAAACCCAAACAATTCATCAGGAGGACGCCATGAATTTCAAGTTGGGCAACGCGACCACAGGAATCGCTTTTGGACTCGGTTTTATGATCGCCGCTCCCATTGCGGCCAAGATGCTCAGCGGTGTCGGCCGCCCCTTGCTCAAGGAAGCGGTCAAGGGCGGTATGTATGTCTTTGATCAGAGCCGGACCATGCTGGCCGAGGCCAAGGAATCCTTCGAGGACCTATCAGCTGAGGCTCGTTCAGAACTGGCTCAGTCCAAGCAACTGCCGACTAAGGCTCAGGAATAGGGAATCGGCAGACACTCGTATAAAGGAGGTTCAGTTATGGCTTTTTTTCGCATGCCTGGAAGTTTTGGGTCTGGTTTTCTGGTCGGTCTGGGGGCGGTCACCCTTGTGCCTTTGGCCGCTCGGGTGCTCTCCGGTGCGGGGAAACCATTGCTCAAGGAGGTCATTAAAGGGGGGATGATAGCAGTAGACAAATCGAAGGCCCTGTATGCCGAGGCTCAGAGTTCCATATCTCAGGCTACCTCTGAGGCTCAAGCTGAAGCATCGGCCGGTGCTGAAAAATCGGCTCAGACCGGAGGGACGTCGGCAAAAAATGAAAGCTCCTCAACAGGGAATTGAAAAATGATGGCTTTAAATGGCCCCAACCAGGGAAAAACCATGGATCTCCCCTTAGGCCGTTGCGTCCACTCCTCTCCTGAACGTATTCGCTTGCGGGTGAAAGGAAAAGCTGGGCGATGGGGTCTATTTCGAACAGGTGTTGCAGACCCTGCGTGCTGCTTTTCCCCAGGCCCAGGTAGAGGTCAATCTCCGGACGGGTTCTGTGCTGTGTATTGGGGTTGAACGCTTTGAGGATTTGGTCCGAACCGGACGGGAGAAACATCTTTTCCAGGTGACCGCGTTACCTCCCAAAATGTCAGCCACCAAAGCTGTTCACCGCGGGGTGGGGGAAATGAATGCAACCATCAGGCGATCATCCAGGGGAGAACTCGATATCACCAGCCTGGTTTTTCTCATTCTCATGGGTACCGGGATTTACCAGGTTGCCCGGGGCAATCTGGGCCTTCCCCCTGGTACACCGCCTTCTGGTACGCCGTGGGCGTATGCACCAAATTTGTAAGTGATGATTCCCATGTCCCTGACCACGAGCAAGGATTTGATTTATGAACAGTCCGGCCAATACAGAAACATTGATTTCTCCGGTCCATACCTGTGTTCCCGGTAGGGCTCGCTTTAAGGTGGCCGGCCTGAAGTTCAATAAACAGCTGACTCAAGGTCTGGTTCGTGGCCTTCGAGGTTCATCCACGATCAAGGCAGTCAGAGGAAATCCCAATAATGGTAGCCTGCTGGTCCATTTCCATCCGGAAACAGTCTGGTCAAAGATTATGGACCAGATTGCCCAGGTCTTGGCCGAGGCCAAGAACAAATCGTCTTCCGCCCATGACCGAACGGCCCCTTCTACAGACCTCACATATCATCGTTTCAGTGCCAAACGGTCCCTGCAGGTAGTAGAAAGTTCTCTCTCCCATGGAATTACGGAAGAGGAGGCCCAGAGGCGCCTGGATATTTATGGTCCCGAATACCTTGCCCCTTCCTGAGGAAAAATCCGGATGGGCCATGTTTACAAAACAGTTCCTCTCTCTGCCCGTGGCCTTGCTGGGAGCAGCTGCCGGAATCTCCATTCTCACCGGCGGGCTGTTGGAGGCAGCCGTCATTTCCGGGGTAGTGGTGGCCAATTCTCTTATCGGCTTGGCCACCGAACGCCAATCGGAAAAGGCTATCGCCTCTTTACAAAAACTGGATCCACCTCCGGCCCGGGTGCTGCGCAATGATCACAAGACCTCCATTCCGGCAGCCGGGCTGGTTCCTGGAGATATCCTTCTCCTGCAGCCCGGGACATACGTAGGGGCTGATTCTCGAATCATCCAGGCCGAAAACCTGACCGTGGACGAATCCATTTTGACCGGGGAGAGCCTGCCGGTGGAAAAGGTGAGTAAGGCCTTGCCCAAAAAGCATCTTCCGGTTGCTGAGCGAACAAATATGGCTTTTATGGGCACTGTGGTCACCGGCGGCCATGGTTGGGCTGTGGTAGTGGCCACTGGTCAGGATACGGAAATGGGACAGCTGTATTGGCACCTGACCCGAACCGAGCGGCCCAGACCGCCTATTGAAAGGAAGCTGGCTCGGACCGGGGATCAGTTGGTCAGCTTGTGGTGCGGGATCTGCGGGGCGGTTTTTTTGCTGGGACTCATCCGCGGATTTACGGTCTGGAATATGCTGGGCCTGTCTGTCTCCCTGGCTGCGGCGGCTGTCCCCGAAGGCCTGCCGGCTGCCGCCACCACCACCTTTGCCCTGGGCATCAGGCGAATGCGAGAGGAAGGAATTATTATTCGCCAGCTGGAGGCAGTGGAGACCCTGGGCTCAGTGCAGACCGTGTGTTTCGACAAGACCGGGACCATTACCCGCAACCAAATGCATGTGGAAGAGATTTTTTGCGGTGGCCGGCGTATTGTGCATACAAAAAATTCCTTGTTTGAAAATTCGCATCAGCTCCAGGTCTGGGAGGACCAGACCCTGCACCGGATTTTGACCGTCGGATCCCTGTGCAGCCAGGTCAAGATCAATGGCCAGGGGGGAGAGAGCCCCGAACTTCTGGGCTCCCCCACGGAAAACGCCTTGGTCCGCCTGGCCCTGGAACAGGGACTTGATGTGCAAGGCCTGCGCAAGAAACATGCCCTGATTCAAGTCAATCACCGCTCCCATAAGTTCCAGATCATGAGTACCCTGCACGCCGCTCCGGAAGGAGGCTATCTGCATGCCCTCAAGGGCAATCCTCTGGAAGTGCTGGATTTGTGCCAGGAACAATTCACAGATGGTCAAGTGACCCCTTTGCAGCAGGCGGACATGGAGGCCATCCGGGCTGAAAACGCATGTATGGCCCACAAGGGCTACAGGGTCCTGGGCTTTGCTACCCGTTCTGTGGCCAATACCCGGGATATGAGCAAAAAGAACGGGTTTGTCTGGCTGGGGCTTGTGGGCATGGCTGACCCTCTGCGGGAAGGAGTGGCTGAGGTGGTACAGGCCTTTCACCGGGCTGGGATTGCCACGGTGATGATTACCGGTGATCAACGCTTGACTGCGGAGACTGTGGCCAGGCAGATCAACCTGAGCGGGCAAAAGCCCTTGCAGATCATGGATGCTACGGAAATAGAGGCCTTAAGCGACGAAGAATTCAGCCGGCGAGCTGCCGGGGTGCATGTCTTTGCCCGGGTCAGTCCGGCCCATAAGCTGAAAATCGTTCAGGCCTTGCAAAGCCAGGGCCGCATAGTGGCCATGACCGGGGACGGAATCAATGACGGGCCGGCCTTAAAGGCTGCAGATGTGGGCATTGCCATGGCCGACGGAGGGGCGGATGTGGCCAGGGACGTGGCTGACGTTATTTTGGAATATGACCATCTGGATTCCATGATCCAGGCCATGATCGAGGGCCGGACCACCTACACCAATATCAAGAAGTCGGTCCACTTCTTCCTGTCCACCAATTTCAGTGAAACCATGCTCATGTCCGGGGCCATTGCCGCCGGGGTCGGCTCGCCCCTGACCTCTATGCAGCTGCTGTGGATTAATCTCATCTCTGATATTTTCCCCGGCCTCTCCCTGTCCATGGAACCCCAGGATCCGGATGCGTCTCAGCCAGCCCCCGCGGGATCCCCAGGCCCCCCTGTTCAGTACAGGCGACTACCTGACCATGGCCCGGGAATCCGGAGTGATCACGGCCAATGCCATGGGGGCTTATACTTTCGGCCTGCTCAAATACGGGCCCGGGCTGCATGCCGGGGCGTTGGCCTTTCATTCGTTGACGTTATCTCAGCTCCTGCATGCCTATTCCTGCCGCAGCCGGATCCCGTCTGGGCAGCAGGCCGAAAAAGAGCAACCCTTGGCTGCACGCAGCAGTTGCGCGGATCCATCGGATTGCATGTGCTGACCATAGATTGTCCCCGGACTGCGAACCTTTCTCAACCTGACCCCACTGCGCCTGGCCGACCTGGGGGTTATTGCCGGCAGCAGTCTGGCTTCACTGGGGTTGAACGAAGTGCTCAAGGGTCGGGACAAAGGGTGGTCCACAGCAGACCATTTGCACAAAACGGCATCAGATGATTACAGCTTCTCTTCTGCATATGAGGAAACACAATCTCAGGTATCCCGTTCATTTTTCAATCATCCGCCCGCTGCAGAACATTATAAGTTCCCCGGGCGGGGCACATTAAGGGGAGATTCCCAAGTCAGCGTTGCCCCTGGT
>JAXHMO010000016.1:0-194793 GCA_034521385.1 Desulfovermiculus sp. | reverse complement strand
TTCCATGGAATCAAAGGCGTCCCGAATAGCACTTTGGAGTTCAGTATTACTGTCTTCTCTGGCCTCCAAGGGTTCACTGGCCGTAGCCAACCTCTTTTTTCCCGGCAGGCTTGTCTCCACTCTCACATAATATGGATTGCTTCCGTTGCGTCTCTTATGATCCTCCTACACAGCTACCCGGCAGGAAATCAAGTCCCGGGCGAAACGCTGCAGCTTGTTCACCCGCTCCTGGATGAAGTCTTCAATCCATTCGGACTTGTCCACGTCCTTGTAGCTGATTTCCATTGGTACCTGCATATAGATACCCCCTTTCCTTCTCTTTCTTTTCTGTATTCATATAGGTCCTCCATTGATCCTTGGATCGTTGACTCATCTCCAGGATTTTCTTTCGTCTGGTAAAAGCTTATCGCATACATCACTTATCTATAATCTGATGCAACTTCTTGGACCATATCCCGAATCCTTTGAGCTGTCGTTTGCCCAATCCCTTTGACTTGGCGAAGATCTTCATATTCGGCTATAAAGACCTTTTCCACACTGCCGAAAACCTCAAGGAGCAGTTCGGCCTTGTCCCTGCCGATTCCCGGAAGGCCCTGCAGGATGTACAGCTGCCTTTTTCTCCGTCCTTTCGGCCGATATCCCGGGCGCTGTACCCCTCCCTCTGCAATACGCCGCACCTGCTTGTCTGCACAGAGCATAAGCCAGGCCGTTTCTTGGCTGTTCAAGGATCTCAACACCGGTATGCCCAGAATAAGACTGATACTGATCAGAGCTCCCTGCACCGCTTCCCGGGATACAGCAGGACTATCAGGATCATAGTGGGTTCCTTCCAAAACAAGGACTGGCGAAAAGTCAGAGGAGACCAGTCGAATTGCCTGCCGGAAAAGACGGCCGTCGATAATGGACTGCATCAAATCAGGCAAGGTCTTGCGCTCAAACAGGAGATGTTCATTGACCAGATAATCACCCACCGAGAGCCGCCGGATAGACAGCTGAACGTCTTCGTGCTCCGCAAGGGCACAGACAACCGGGCTTTTCTGTTCCCGGTCATCCACAACAATGGGGATGGCCATAGGTGCAGCCTCAAGTGCATTTGCGCTTCATTGTTTTCTTCGTCGCTTGGCTGTACGCACCCGATAGAGCCGCTCGGTGAATCCGCCCTGCTTTTCAAAGTCTTGGGCCAGGCGCTCTAGTTGACGAGTGAGCATGGCGCAAGCCACACCGATCAACACGAGAACTGTAACGGTCAAATCCCGAGGATTCAGGGAGAGCAGGTACGCATTGCTATCCCGCCTCCTGGACCGCCACTGCGGGCTATCCTCAAAAAAGGGATCATAGCGGTCGTATATCTCAGCCACTGGAGAAAAGAAAGCTGCGCCTTGAATATCAGTATCGACCAGATCCCGGGCATAATCCTCAATGGCATGAGGCGGGTTGCGATCCATGATCCCGCAGTGGGCGTGGGTATCTATGACGGCTGGAGTGGGCATAACTTTTTCTCAATTTTGGTTACCTGGTCTCCACTCGTACGTAAAAGGGATTGCCTCCCTGGCGTCTTTTGTGATCCATCTCCACAGCCACTCGGCAGGAAATCATATCCTTGGCCAAACGCTGCAGTTTGTCCACCCGCTCCTGGATGAACTCTTCGATCCACTCGGCCTTATCCACGTCTTTATAGCTTATTTCCATTGGTACCTGCATATGGATACCACACTTATTAAGGTCCTTGCTGTCTAAAAAGATAACCTCATCAGCTGCCGCGTCAATATCGTGGGCTGATTGACCAGGAACCCATGGGGGCTGATCATAGAGACCTTATGCGGCCAATATGCTTTGACATTTTCTGATATATGTTTATAAAAATAATAAAGGACTTCGACAACCATCTAAGTGGACCAAATGTATACATTTCATCGGTTCAAGGTAAAAGACTTGCTCAACTGAGTTCAGTTCCAGCAGGTAATTATATGCATGAAGAGAACATATATCTCGAAAAACATACACCAGAAAAGGCCCCCTGGGAGAATGAACCAAAACCGGCGGATCCAGAAACCAACAAAGAAGACACGCCGGATCAGGAGAGTGGGGTTGGATCGAATTTGGTGGGGATATATCTCCAGGAAATGAATCGAGCCCATCCTGTGGACAGGCAAGGAGAAATCCGCATAGCTCAAAAGATTGAACTCGCTGAGCATGACTTTTTGTACGCGGCAGCCGAGCTTCCTATTGCCCTGGAATATCTCATTGATATTGGCGACAAGCTCAGAGAAGGCAGAATCAAGCTCAAAGATGTGGTCGTGACCATAGAAGAAGACGATCCTGAGGAAGAGGTGAGCAGTCAACGGGAAAGGGTTATCGCCCTTTTGGAGGAGATCAAGCACCTTAATCCAAAAAAGAAAAAAATCATTTCCAAGCTGGATCAAACAGCCACCTTGTCCCATCGAGTCCGGGGCGTACAGGATCAGGTCCTGCAGTACAAGCAGGATGTGGTGAACAGACTGAGTGCAGTCAAGATGAACAAAAACATCGCTACCCAGCTCATTGAATACATTGAAGACTATGTCCGCAGGATGTATTTCCTGGATATGGAGAAGGCCGATCGCCTCAACCTCGTGGGGACCTCCAAGCAAGAGCTGGACGAGATATGTAAACGGATACAACACTCAGAGACCGATCAAGCCTCCCTGGCTTCATCCTGGGGCATGACGGTACATGAGCTCTTTTCCCTGCGGGATGTCGTTACAGAGGAAGAGGAGACCTTGGCCAGGCTGGAATGGCAATGCGGTCAAAGCATGCAGGATGTCCAAGAGATCCTGTGGAGGATGAAGCAGGATGTGCACCTGATCAATCAAGCCAAACAGGAGCTGACTCAGGCCAATCTGCGCATGGTGGTCAGCATCGCCAAGAAATACGCCCATAAGGATCTGCACTTTTTGGATCTCATTCAGGAAGGGAACGTAGGACTGATGAAGGCCGTGGACAAGTTTGAATACCAGCGGGGATACAAGTTTTCCACCTATGCCACATGGTGGATCAGGCAGACCATCAGCCGGGCCGTTGTGGATCAGTCCCGAACCATCCGCATACCTGTGCATACCATGGAAGCCATAAACAGGCTCGCGCGGACTACTCGGGAACTGTTGCAGCAGCTTGGCCGGGAGCCGCGTCTGGACGAGCTGGCGGAGGCCATGCAACTGCCAGAGACCAAGGTCAAAGAGCTGCGCCGAGTTTCCAGCCAGCCCGTGTCCTTGGACTCTCCAGTGGGAGAAGACGGAGACACCAGTCTGGCCAACCTGATCGAAGATACGGGAGTCCCGGCACCGACCCAGGAAGTCGAATACGTGAAGCTGCAGAGCTTGATTCAGGAGGCGATCTCCGAACTGCCGGCCAAGGAGGAGATTATCCTCAAGAAGCGGTACGGTCTTGGTGAAGAACAGTCAGAGCACACTCTGGAAGAAGTGGGCAGGATGTTCAATGTCACCCGAGAGCGCATTCGGCAACTGGAAGCCAAGGCCCTGAAAAAGATTAAAAAAAAATTCAGCAACCAATTATTCTCCTTTTATAAAGAAAACAGCAATGTTTGAACGGAAAGCTCACAGCGCACTACCAGGGCAACAGCAGGATACAGTTCTGCAAATACGTTCGATCTCCTGGGCGAGCTCTTCCGGCGGCAAAGCTCGTATGAAAAGACACTTCCAGGATGTGGGGAATAGACAACGGATTACGTAAACAAAGGCTCCATCTCCTGCTCTTGGACCAAGGTACCCATGGCTGCATCTGAAGGCGGGGCGTCATATTCAGCAGCTGCGGACAGGATGTGCGGCAAGACCGTTACATCGCCGGTGGTAACCAGAAAAACATCCGGAATGCCCAACACCCACGTAACTGCCTTTTTTATGGCTTCGGTATCGCTGAGAGGCTGGTACCAGGTCGCATGAGTCCATTGGCCTGGATATTTGCGCCGGGCCGTAGATTTGATGGTCTGCAGCGCAAGACCGTTCCTCCGGCAGGAGTCATGGAGCTTTCCGAAAGAGTCAGCATACTCCTGTTTTTTCAGGAGCAGGTAGTTGCAGGGAGCTAAAACCGAATCAAAAGAGCACCTTTCCAGGGTTTCCAGATGCCTGAGGGGCGCTTTCAAGCCATGCCCGGTAATGCCGATAAAGCGAGCGAACCCTTTTTCTTTGGCTTCCAACAGGTATTCAAACGCTCCGCCTTCAGCCAAGACGAACTCCCGTTGTGCTTCGTCGGTCAGATTGTGCAGCTGGAGCAAGTCCACAGAGTCGACCTGGAGGCGGTTCAATGAGCGCTGGAACTGCTCCTTGGCTCCCTGATAATCGTTGACATCGATCTTGGTGGCCAGGAAGAAGTCCTGACGGTGCTCAGCCATCCATTCCCCAACTCTGAGCTCGGCATCGCCGTAGCTTGGGGCAGTGTCAATGTGATTGACGCCGTAACGATAGAGCAGATCCAGGACCTGAGCAGACTGATCCGGGCTGGCATCCTTGAGGGCAAAGGAACCGAAAATGGTCCGCGTGCTGTGATGTCCAGTTTGACCAAAAGGCAGAGTCTCTATTTGAGGCATACTTCGCTCCTTATGCACTGAACATTCAGGCAAATGTCTTTCCGTTCAAGGCAAACAGACCCCGGTCAAGGAAAGAAGTAGCCCTTTTGAGCAGGGCCAGCCTTTGGGCCTGCTGAACGTTCTGGTTGGTTTGAATGGTAAAGTGCGGAATAAGTAATTTTCTTGCATCAGACACTGTTCTCACTGAAAATGTCTGTCTGTTTTATTCAACTTTTTTTCGATATCCTCATAATCCTCGGGCCAAACATCAAACTCCGGGCCAACCTTCCAGTTTTCGACATCCGACCTGGAACCCAGCCAAGCCTCAATCCTGGCCATCCGTGCATCCGGATCCTCCACTCTGCGGCCAAGCTTGACTATAAAACTCAGTTTGTCCGCCTGACCGCCTCCGCCGCAATAACGCCCGGGTACTACACCAGAGGGAATTCAGCAAAGTATTTGGTTTTGAGATCGCTTTTCAGCCTCTCCATGGCCCTGCCGTGAATCTCCCGGCACCACTTCCGGATTCTCTCTCCTTCAACAGCCTCGAGGTTTCCTGATTGCTCCAGGTATTCGCTGAACCAGTACACGCTGTTCAAGCTCCCAAACAAAAGGGAGGGTTCGGGAAAGAACATCCGCTTGGTCCTGCGGGTCAGGGTCCTGTTCAGCCGGTCTCTGGTAAAGACAAAGGGCCGTTTCGGGCGTTTACCACTGGGCACCACATCCTTTAAATAACCGAACAGCAGGTTTCGGTAAAAGCCTGCAGCGATCCAGCTCTGCTTCTTATTCTCGTGCACAAAGCGCATGAAGTTCCTGGCTACTTCCAGATAGCGTCTTTCCAGCTTCTCTGGTGTGTTGCAGTCAGCAACGCTCCATTGTGGTGGCTCCTGAAAGATCTCCCGATTGATCTGGCGCAAGCCGTCCGGACTCGTGAGTCTGTCGGCCAGTTCGATGCGAAAGCCTTTGAAGGTCTCAGCCAGCTCCTGAAACTCCTGTGCTGTCGTGTCCTTCCGAAGGCAGGAAATGAAGGCGTTGTCGACAAGAATGGTCAGCAGCTCTTCACATCCCCTCTGGGTCACTCTGGATGATCGACAGTACCTCTCATAGATAGCCTCGGCCAGGTCGACAAGGATTTGGTCACAGTTGGTGCTCAGAAGAAAGAAAATCGCTTCGAACATCTCATCCGGACGCCGGAAGGGATCGTGTTTATAAATGGCCAGGTGCTCTTCAAGCTCCTCGGTCTTTCCGGTCAAGATCTTGGCAATGATGAAATCCCGCTCAAAGATTCCGGCCCGCTGCCAGTAGTACTCCGGAGCTCTGCTTTTGACCTGCGAGAGAATATCGAGATACCGTTCTTCCTGGTCAGCTGCAGCCAGCTTTTGTTGAAGAACGAACATGTCGTCGCCAAGCAAACGCATGGCATAGGCCAGGCCGGGATGCTCCTGAATGGCCTGCTCGAAATGGGCTGCCAGGGCTTCTGGGTCCTCTTGCTTGTTGTCCAGCTCCCGAAACCAGATTTCAACGAGCTTTCGGTCTTCGGGATCAAGCTCGTCAAGATCCACCAAGCCGGCGGATTCGTCTTCTTCGTTTTCATCAGCTACAAGGGCGGTGTCATCCAGCATAAGTTGGTCCGCCTTGCTCTCATCTTCCATCCGGGTGGTGCTTAAATCACTTGACTCGTCTTGGTCCCGCCAATCCGGGTCTATCTCTCCCGGTTCCTTTTCATCCTCTATCTCCAGATCCTCGAACAGGAGATCGTCGCGATCTTCCTCCTCGAGGCGCTTCGCTTCAAATTTCTCCTGTTCTTCCTTCAGCAGGCAGCATTTCTTGTACTTTTTTCCGCTACCACAAGGGCATGGATCGTTGCGGGCAATTTTCTTCTTTTTCTTGTTTTGAGACATATACCTATCCTTTGAAATTGTTTACAATGAGAAGCAGAACCAAAAAGTCCTGCCCCGGCATTTGACATCCCGATCCGCTTTTCGTATGCACGAGTAACCTGAATGATGATTAAGGAGCTTCTGTTTATGCAATCCAAACTCATAGACCTTTCTGCAGCCATTGACCGCTTTGTTCCCAGCGGAAGCACTGTGGCAGCCTGTACCTGTCTGGAAGCCCTGATTCCCTTTGCCGCGGCCCACGAGATCATGCGCCAGAAAAAGCGGGATCTGACTCTGGTCGGACCCATCTCCGATATCTGCTTCGATCAGCTCATAGGCGCGGGATGCGTATCCAGAGTCCGGGCCGCCTGGGTGGGCAATGTCATCACCGGATCAGGATACAATTTTCGCCAGGCGGTGGAAAGTGGGGGCCTGGAGGTTGAAGACCACTCCAATTATACCATCTCAACCGCATTGCGGGCAGGCGCTTCCGGTATTCCTTTCCTCCCGGTGCGCACGGCCCTGGGCAGCTCGCTCATGGAGACAAACCACAACCTCAAGACCATCACCTGCCCTTTTACTGGTGATACCCTGGCCGCAGTAGCCGCCATTACCCCGGATGTGGCCATTATCCACGTCCAACGGGCAGATCCCTATGGAAATGCCCACCTCTGGGGCAATCTGGGCATTGCCCGGGAGGCCTGCCTGGCCAGCGACCACGTAATCCTGACCGCGGAAACCATCGTGGACTCCGAAGTCATTACCAGTGACCCCAACCGGGTGTTCACCCCGGGTTTTCGGGTCAGTGCAGTGGCCCATGTCCCTTGGGGCGGACACCCCTCAGCTGTGCCGGGGTTCTATAATCGGGATCACCAAATGTATCTTGATTATCGAAACGCCAGCCGAACTCCTGCCCAGTTCGCCCAGTGGCAACAAGAATGGGTCGATGGTCCCTCCAATCGCTTTGCTTACCTGGAAGTCCTGGGGCAAGAGAGGATGGACCGACTGACCCTCAAACACCACGTCCTATCGGAGCCTGCTGACTATGGCTACTAATCATTACACCCAACCCGAGCTTATGGTCGCCGCCGCAGCCAGGGAAATCGCCGATCACGAGGTCATTTTTGTGGGCATGCGTCTGCCCCTTTTGGGTTTCTTGTTGGCCAAAAGCACCCATGCCCCAAACGCGGTGGGCATATATGAACTCGGCCTGGTCCGGGACTCAGTAGCCCCGGAGCCAATCCTGACCATGGGCGATCTGCCCAATTTTTATCGGGCCCAGTGGCTGTGCGACATGGCGGACATGATGAGCCTTCTGCAGAAAGGCGAAGTCCAGGCCAGCTTTATCGGCGGGGCCCAGGTGGACCGGTTCGGCAACCTAAACACGACATACAGCACAAACGGCGGCTCGTCCAGCCCAACCCGTTTGCCTGGCAGCGGGGGAGCCTGCGATCTGGCCAGTTTGGCCCAGCGGCATATTATTATTATGAAACACGAGAAACGGCGGTTTGTGCCCCGAGTGGACTATATCACCTCCCCAGGTTACGGCGCCGGACCCGGATGGCGGCAGCGCATCGGCCTGCCCCGGGGGGGACCGTCCACAGTCATTACCACCCTGGGCATCCTGGGCTTCGACAGCCAAAGCAAAGAGATGGTCTTGCAGGCCGTCCACCCCGGAGTCAGTGTGCACACAGTGCTGGAAAACACCGATTGGCCCCTGCGCGTGGCTTCCGAGGTCGATACCACTCCGGAACCCACGGACAGGGAACTGGCCATGCTCCGCCGCTTCGATCCGCATGGCTACTGGACCGGGGGCTGATAAGGATAAAACGGGCCGTCCTGAAAAACCCGGCTACCGGTAGGCCGCACTTCTCCGAAGGGCAGGCCCCTGGCGAAGAAGGCTGGCCCTCGGAGAGGACCGCCCTACAGGAAAGACCGCGGGACGGGCTGCAACAACGTAGGCCCTTGAGTAGGGCGGAACCTTTGGCAGGACCTCCGGCAAAGCTTGATTTTTTTTGCGCGATTTGGGGCAAAAAAATAAAGGAGCAGTCCATGATCGATCAAGACTATGTGCACAGAACCAAACACCTCTTTGAGGTAGCCCTGGGAAAAAAACAGGCTCATTTGGCCGTCACCCGGGCCACTTTGGCCAATGTCTATACCGGAGAGTTCCTGGAGAATCAGACTATTTGCGTTTGGGACCGCTGGATAGCCTATGTCGGTCCCAAACCAGGAGAGTCCATCGGCCCGGAGACCGAAATCGTCGACGCCCAGGACAAAACGGTCATTCCTGGGTTCATTGACGGACACACCCATATGTCCGACAGATACACTGCCGCGCCTTTCCTCAAGCACGTAATTCCCGGAGGCACAACTGCTATCGTCACGGAAACCGTTGAACCTTATGCAGTGGGCGGGTACGAGGGAGTGACCGACTTTATGAATTCCCTGGCTGATCAACCCATCCATTTTTTCGGCACTGTTGCACCCAGCGCCTCCATCAGTGAAAACTTCCCCCCTGTTGCCTTGGAGAATCTGAACAGGCTCCTGACTCGGCCGGATATTGTCGGACTGGGCGAATCCTTCTGGCAGTCCGTGCTTAAGGACCCGGACCGCTTGCTGCCTGTTTTCCAAACAGTCTTGGCCATGGGAAAACTCCTGGAAGGCCACTCTGCCGGGGCAAGCGGCAGCAAACTCAACGCCTATGCCGCGGCCAATGTCACTTCCTGTCATGAGCCCATCAACGCCCGGGAGGCCCTTGAACGTCTGCGCCTGGGCTTCTATGTCATGGTTCGGGAGGGAAGTATCCGCCGGGACCTGGAGGAAATCCTGACCCTGGGAGAAGAAACTTCCGACCTGCGACGTATGATCCTGGTCACCGACGGTGTGAGCCCCAAAGACTTGCTGGAAAAGGGGTACATGGAATTTGTGGTCCAAAAGGCCATCGACTCCGGATTATCCCCAATGTCAGCAATTCAAATGGCCACCATCAACCCGGCTACCCATTTCAACCTGGACCATATCATCGGCGGCCTGGCCCCTGGTCGATATGCAGACATGGCCATTCTGCCCGATATCTCCCGCATCCAACCGGAACTGGTCATAGGCCAGGGCCGAATTATGGCCAGACACGGCCAGTGTACGGTCACTCCCCGGGAACACCGCTTCCAAGAGGCCAACCTGGACAGCGTGCACCTGCCAGCAGACATGACTGCGGCCGACTTTCGGATTCCCACCGATCCGGCTCTTGAGCAAGCCAGCGTCAGGGTCATTGATATGATCACTGATCTGGTCACTGCCGAAGCCCGGATCGACCTTCCTGTCCTGGACGGGGAGATCAGCTCCGATCTATCCCAGGATGTCGTCAAGATAGCCGCCATCAACCGCTGCAATAATCCGGGGCAGAAGTATGTTGGACTTATTCGCGGCTTTGGGATCAAGGCCGGAGCCCTGGCCGGGAGTACCGGCTGGGATTTGGCGGACATCGTGGTTCTGGGTGCTTCCGAAGAGGACATGGCTGCGGCCGTCAACCGGATTCGGGATCTCAAAGGGGGTGTGGTCGTCTGTGATCAGGACCGGGTTGTGGCCGAATTACCCTTGCCTATCATGGGCCTGATGACCGATATATCCATTCCCGATCTAGCCCGGAGATTGGATTCCATCAACACCGCCCTTCGGGAACTGGGGGTCACCTTCCGGGACCCCCTCCTGGCCTTAAGTGCATTGACCAGTGCGGCCATCCCTTTTTTGCGCATCTGTGAACAGGGATTGGTCAATCTCAAATCAGGGCCTTGTTCTTTGATTGTTTCTGACCTACATTGAAGCTGAATATCATCGTGTACACCCAAAACGGCAGGGTCTGAGAAAACTTCCTTTCCAAGCATGAAATCAGTGCTTGACTTATCGGTGATCAATGTTTTAGGATAGTGGTATGCTCCAAATCAAAAGACGCAGTCAGTTCCTTCTCCTGACCCAGACTTTGCCCGGAGCAGCACGATGAGGCACCCCCCCCTGGCATAATTTTAATAGGGACAAAGAATCACCGTGACTGACCAACACAAAGAACAGACGGCTGAGACCCCGCCCAACAACTTCCTCACTACAAAAGTAAAGTTTGAAATCTATGGGGAGGAAATGATCGAAAAAGAGGTCAAATCCAGCGGGAACAGCGGCCGCGTCTATTTGCCTCCGGACTGGGTGGGACGACACGTCAAGATAGTGCGCATCGATTAAACGATACAATTTTCTGAACGCCGTTTTGACCGAGTCCAACCATCCACTTCAACGACAAAGGATCGTTTTCCATGGAAAACATTCGGATCAGAGCCCTTGAAGCTTCTGATGCAAACGATATCGCCCAGATTTATTCGGCCATCGTCCGCAAACCCTTAGGTAAAGAGTTTACCGCTCTGATTGAAAACCATGCCCGGAACACGAACGATATCTGTTTTGTAGCCGAGATAGACGGACGGGTTATCGGTTTTATGATCAGTTACGTTCTGCCCTTTAGTTTCGGTATCGAGCAAAGTGCCTGGATCGCCACTTTAGGTGTGGATCCCGAATTTATGGGCCACCGCATTGGCAACACCCTGGCTCAGAAAATATTTAAGCGTTATAAAGAGATGGGTATTAAACGGGTGTATACTTCCGTATCCTGGAATTCCGTGGATGTCTTGTCTTTCTTCAACCACTTGCAATTCGAGCGCAGTGACTTCATCAATCTGACCAAGGATCTGGAACAAATGTCCTCAGAGGACGAGCACAACGCATAATTCTTCGACCTCAGGCTGTAATCTTTTTTTAATTTGCGCTCTGCCAAGCCCTTCTAAATCTCCTCCGAGAAGGACCTAAGCCTGCATTGAGTCCAAGGAAGACCTCCAAACCCGGACATATCTTCTGGGCCTGACTGGCCTGTCCAGAAGAGGCTGCAAGATATTTTGGCCTTCCGGTTCAGGTGTCAGCGCTGCCTCTGGCGGCGGCCGCCAGTTTGATCCAGTAAGAAACTGGCGAGTGGGTAGTAGGGGCGAATAATCATTCGCCCTCTTGGGCCAGTCACGCGTCTGCGCGTGACTGGCGGTCCCAGAGGCCAAGCCGAGGTTCATCCCCAAGTCTCGTTTCATACCCCTGGAGATTGCTTCGTCGAAGACTCCTCGCAATGACGGGCCAAAGACCCCACCCGTCATTGCGAGCGTAGCTGCGAAGCAATCTCCCAGAATACGTGAAAATGTTTCATTGGCTTTATCGCTCTCCCCGCTCCCCGCTTCCCGCTCCCAGCCCTGACTCCTCGATTCTCCCGATTCATCTGACAATTCCCTTTTTGCATTTGACACATAGCCACTTTATGACTATAATGTAGTTTTATATATGAATTTCAATCTGTTGCTAAACGAAAAAAACAGTTCAGTTTGGGACCCTTTGGCCAATTGGATAGACACGAAAAATTGAAACCACTATCTCAACAGTGACCGCCAGGAGGCAAACGTATGGGAAAAGTCGGTATAATCGGAGTGGGACAAAGTTCTTTCGTCCGCGGGTACCCCGGGTCGATTAAAGAATTAGCTTTTGAAGGCTTTCGAGAGGCTATGCAGGATGCCAACATCGCCTCCCAGGACATCGAGGCGTCCATTGTCTGTTCCGCTCCGGAATACGACAAACAGCGCTCTCCAGCCGGGGTCCTTACGGAATATCTCGGTCTGGTTCCGCAGCCCACCTGTTACCTGGAGAGTCTGTGCTCTTCGAGCAGCATGGGGGTTCGGATGGGATACTCCCTGATCAAGTCCGGGCTGCACGATGTGGTGGCCGTTATCGGATTTCAGAAAATGTCCGAGATCTCATCCGCCGAATCCCAGGAGAGAATGGGCCGCGGTGCGGACCTGCAATGGGAGAGCCCTTTTGGGACCATGATGCCCGCCTATTACGCCATGTACGCCAGAGCGCATATGGAAGAATACGGTACCAAGCCCGAAGACTTAGCAGCTATTCGGGTCAAAGCCTCCACCTATGGGCAAATAAATGAGAAAGCCGTGTATCGCAAAGCGGTAAACATGGATGATCTTTCAGAGCCGGATCGAAAAATGTCCGGCCCAGTGGCCAGCCCCTTACGGGTTGGGGACTGCTGTGCCAATGCCGACGGGAGCTCCTGCATCATTATGGCCAGTGAAGAAAAGGCCAAAGCCCTGTCCGCAAAACCGGTTTGGGTCCTCGGGGTCGGAGCTGCTTCCACCACGGTCAACCTGGCTGGCCGGAATCTCTTCTCTGGCCTCACTGTGGCCCAAAACGCGGCTGAAGAAGCCTATACCATGGCCGGGATCGGCCCTAATGACGTGGATGTGGCCGAAGTCCACGACTGCTTTACCATTGCTGAGCTCATGGCCTATGAGAACTTAGGCTTTGCCCAACCCGGCCAAGGAGTGGAGCTCATCCGAAACAAAGAAACTTATAAAGACGGACGGATACCGGTCAACGTGGACGGCGGACTGCTCTCCAAAGGTCACCCCATCGGGGCCACGGGAGGATCCCAGGTCCGAACCATCGTCCTCCAGCTCCGGGGGGAAGCCGGAGAGATGCAGGTCAAGGACCCGGAGATCGGCCTGGTCCACAATATCGGCGGAGTAGGTCTGTACGGAAATGTGACCATACTAGGGAGGTAGGCCCACAATGAGCAAAAAAGAAGTCGACGATCGGTTCAAGAAATTCGGCACAGTCAGCTTCATCGGCCAAAGTAAAATCAACGACTTTATCGATTATCTGGAAGCCGGTAAAATAATGGGCACCAGGTGCCGGGACTGCGGAATGATGTTTTTCCCCCCCAGGGCGGATTGCTATAAATGCCTGACCAGCAATATGGACTGGTTTGAGGTCGACAAGCCGGGCAAACTGGTCAGCTTCAGCAAGTTGCAATTTGGGCCGATGGGTTTTGAGAACGACGTACCCTACATTATCGCCCTCCTGGACTTTGGCCAATATAAGATCTTTGGACGTATCGCGGACCAGGTTCCGGAAAGCGACCTGTCCATCGGCATGGAGATGAAAACCGTGGTTAATAAGCTCCCCAATGGGCAGATTAACTATGTCTTTGAACGGACCTAGACAGAGGACAGAAGTCAGAGGGCAGAAGAAAATAAATGTAAAAACTTTTAAGTATATCAAGGAGGTGATGGATATGGGCGGAGTACCTGACAAAATACACACCTGGCAAATGGTCCAACCAACAAAGGAGGACAAAGAAAGCGGGCAAGTCACTCCCGGAAAACTGGAAAAAACGAGCATAGACGTTCCGGAACTCAATCCGGGCGAGGTCCTGGTCCAGGTGGCCGGCTGTGGGGTTTGTCATACCGATCTGGGATATTTTTATGACGGCGTGCCTACAGTGAACGATCCCCCTATGACCTTGGGCCATGAAATCTCCGGAACCGTGGTTGCCGGGGATGAAAAGTGGGTGGGCAAAGAAGTGATCATCCCGGCGGTCATGCCCTGCCGGCAGTGCATTCTGTGCAAGACCAGACGCGGAAACAGATGTCTGAATCAGAAAATGCCCGGCAACAGCATGGGCATATACGGGGGGTTCTCCAGCCACATTCCGGTTCCCAGCATTGATTTGTGTGAAGTCAAAGACCGGAAGGGAATCCCTTTGTCCCACTTGGCTGTGGTGGCCGATGCGGCCACCACTCCCTACCAGGCCAGTCAGCGGGCCCAAGTCGACCTTGGAGACAACACCATTGTCATCGGGGTGGGCGGCGTCGGTCAGTATATGGCTCAGGAACTCAAGGCCCTGGGAGCCAAGACCGTACTGGCCATTGACATCAACGACAAGCGCTTGGAACAGATGCTCTCCTATGGGGTGGACGCAACCATCAATTCCAAAGGCAAGAGCACCAAGGAAGTGAACAATGAGTTCAAAGAGTTCCGCAAAAAGAACGACCTTCCCGTCCATGGATGGAAGATCTTTGAATGCAGCGGGACCAAGCCGGGGCAGGAAACAGGACTGGCCCTGCTCAGCTTTACCGGGAAGATGATGGTCGTGGGCTTTGGTCCGCAGAAGGTGGAATACTCCATCAGCCGGCTCATGGCCTTTGACGCTGAACTCATCGGCACCTGGGGCTGTCTCCCAGAATACTACCCCAAGGTCCTGGACCTGGTGGTCAGCGGCAAGATCAGCTTAAGCGAATTCGTGCAAACCCGGCCCATGAGCACCATTCAAGAAGCATTTGAAGAGGCCCACAGCACTCCGCCGGAACGACGTATCATCTTAGAACCCGACTTTTAGCCCCAAGACCGATCAGTGACCGGATAGACAAATACGCATCAAGTCCCCCAAAGCACATCAGGAGGAAATTACATGGCATTAGCAGATTGGTTACCCAGAGACAATGAGTTGAAAGATCATCACCTGTTTGGCGATGAGCATTTCAGTAACGAGGCCCCGGGCATCCTGTATGAGAAGAAACCCTTTGTTGACCCCAAAGGGCAACATATCGACGGCTTGTATACCGCCTGGGTCACTTTGAACAATCCTTCCCAATTCGGATCCTACACCACCAAAATGCTCAAAGGGATCATTGCCGGTATGCACAAGGCCTCCATGGAGCGGGACGTGGTGGCCATCGTCTTGACCTCGGTTGGGGACAAGGCCTTTTGTACCGGTGGAAATACCAAGGAATATGCCGAATACTATACCAAAAGGCCCCTGGAATACGCCCAATACATCGACCTCTTCTCCGGGTCCATCGACGCCATTTTAAAGGCCCGCAAGCCGGTCATATGCCGGGTCAACGGCATGCGCATCGCCGGGGGGCAGGAAATCGGCCAGGCCTGCGACTTCAGCGTGGCCGCGGACACTGCTGCCTTCGGCCAGGCCGGAACCCGCCACGGCTCAACTCCTACTGGGGGGTCGACCAATTTCCTGACCTGGAATATGACCATGGAGCAGGCCATGTGGCAGTCCACCTCCAATCAGATGTGGAGTGCGGCCAAAATGGAACGGGTGGGGGCCATCACCAAGGCCCTGCCCATCAAAAAGAACGACAAAGGCGAATGGGTGCGCGACCCCCGGGTCATAACCGACAGATATGTAGATGAAAACGGGGACATCGCCTACGGTGAGTTCAAGACCGGAGATACCTTTAAACAGGCCAAGGAAGAGCTCAAAAGCCTGCAGACCGATTGGAGCAAGCTGGACAGCTACATCGATTACATGATCTGGACCTTGAGTAACACCACCTTCCTCTGCCTGATGAATACTATTGAAGACGTCCGGGCCAGAAAGAAATACTTCTGGGACAACCTAAAGAGCACCCAGATCTACTGGCTGGCCGCCAACATGAATACCGAGGCCTACCTCGGCTTCAACGCCTTTAATACCGCCAAGATGACCGGCTCCAGGGATATTGACTTTATGTCCTATCGCCGGCTGTTGGCCGAAGGCAAGCTCTTTGACGACATTGCCGAAGAGGTTATGCCCAAGCCTCAGGAGTAAAATCGGGTCAGATCAGCTTATCCCCTCGGAGCCCAAGGATGCACTCAGAGGCATTTGTTACCGGGCAGGAGACAGGAATTCCATAGGGCAGCCATACGGCCAAAGCGCCTAGGCTGCCCCTACCAGGAGGGCCGGGGTCATATCTACGATCTACCTACTTTTAACTTTTAACTTTGAAGATACAAAGGTAAACAACTATGCGACTGGAAGGGAAAAAAGCCATCGTCACCGGAGCTGGCCGGGGAATAGGCCGGGCTATCGCTCTGAACTTCGCCCGGGAAGGGGCGGATATCCTGGTCAATTATCACAGCAACGACGCCGCGGCCCAGGAAGTAATTCAGAAAGTCCAGGAAATGGGCCGCAAGGCTGTAGCCGTCAAGGCCGATGTGAGCAGCTACCAGGACGCCCATAAAATGGTGGATACTGCGGTCAATGACTTAGGCGGGCTGGACATCCTGGTTAATAATGCCGGCATGTCCAAGCCAGGCATGCTGCTCAAGATGAGTGAAGAGGACTGGGACCAGATCATCGATATCCACCTCAAAGGGACCTTCAATGCCAGTCAGGCTGCCGGACGGCAGATGAAAGAACAAAAATCCGGCCGGATTATCAATGTCATCTCCTCTGCCGGGCTCTACGGAACCATCGGGCAGATCAACTACAGCTCAGCCAAGGCCGGAGTCATCGGCTTCACCAAATCGGCCAGCCGGGAGCTGGGCCGCTATAACATTACGGTGAATGCCATCTGTCCTGGCATCACAGCCACAGAAATGACCGAGAAACTGCGAAGCGACGAAAAGCTCAAAGAGATCTACCTGGGCCGGATCCAACTCGGGCGTTTCGGTCAACCGGAAGATATCTCCCCGGCCTTCGTATTTTTCGCTTCCGATGAAGCCAGTTATGTTACTGGCCAGATCCTGGCAGTGGACGGCGGATACATCGGTTAATTTTTGATCAAGGAGATTGCGCACCATGAGTTATGAACTAATCCGAACTGATCTCAGCGATGGGGTGGCCACCATCGTCTTAAACCGTGAACCCCTGAACATCTTAAATATCGCTATGATGGAGGAAATCAACTCCGCCCTGAAAGACTTTCAGCAACAGCAGATCAAGGTCCTGGTCTTTCGGGCTGAGGGCAAGTCCTTCAGCGGCGGGGTGGATGTGGGCGAGCATATGGGCGATATGGCCCCCAAGATGATCGAAGCCTTTCACGCCATGTTCCGGAACATGGACCAACTGGCTGTCCCCTCCATTGCCGTGGTCAATGGAGCCGCCCTGGGCGGGGGATGCGAACTGGCCGTGTATTGCGATCTGGTCATTGCCTCGGAAAAGGCCAAGATCGGTCAGCCCGAGATTCAAGTCGGCGTCTTTCCTCCCATCGCCGCCCTGCTCTTTCCTCGAATCATGGGCCGGAAAAAGGCCATGGAACTCATTCTCTCCGGTGATGTGATCAAGGCCCAGGAGGCCAAAGAGTTGGGTCTGGTCAATGAAGTGGTGGCTCCCGACGAACTCGAGGACAAGGCTCGGGAGTTCATCAAAAAGTTTACCAATCACAGCGGAGTTGTGCTCAAGCACACCCGGCAGGCTATACTCACCGGAATCGAGGATGAACAGGAACGGGTATTGAAGCAGATTGAAGACCTCTATCTGAACAAACTCATGGCTACCGAAGACGCCATGGAAGGACTGGAGGCCTTTTTAAACAAACGGAAACCGGAGTGGAAAGAACGCTGATTCCATGCCCATTCTTTCCTCCCCTCTGAGCTCCGGCTTCTCCGGAGTCCTTCTGGGCCTCACCGCCGGCTTGGCTCCAGGGCCAATGCTCACCTTAGTCCTCTCCCATACCTTGCGTTACCGCATCCGGGAGGGTTGCAAGGTGGCCTTGGCCCCTTTGCTTACCGATCCACCCATCATTTTGGCCGCTGTCTTCCTTTCCATTCAGGTTCGGGACATGCAGCCGATCCTGGCCGTCCTTTCCCTTTTCGGGGCCGTATACCTCTTGTATCTGGGATTTGAGACCCTACACATAAGTGCCAGGGTCCTGCAAGCTCCCCATTCCAGGCCTCAGTCCCTGCTCAAAGGCATGATCACCAATTTCCTCAATCCCCATCCCTACCTGTTCTGGCTCACGGTAGGTGCACCCATTCTTTCCGCCCAGGGCACTCATCCCCTTCTTGGAACCGGACTCTTTCTCCTCGGGTTTTATACCTGCTTGATCGGAGCCAAAATGGTCTTGGCCTGGGTTGTCGGATCCAGCCGTTTTCTGGTCAAGGGCCGGATGTACACCTGGACCATGCGGATTTTGGGGGTGGTCTTGTGGGGCTTCGCCCTCTCTCTGGCCTTTCAGGCTGGGAGACTGCTTGGAATCTGGTAGGGAGTATCTATTGGCGGTCAATAACTTACTCATCCCGGGCCGAGTCGTCCCGCCAGGAGTGCTTGTCGAACTCTTCCGGCCGGCCGTAGACCGTATAGTCGTGCAGAATGGCCGCAGCCAGATCGGCAATCTTTTTGACCGTCTGATAGGAGGGAACCTGCATGTAGTCCTGGCTTAAGGCCTGGATTTCCTGCATATACACCGTCTTGTTTATGGGTCCTTGCATAGTATAGAATCCCTCCTTTTTTGCTTGAAAAGAACAGATGGCCGGAGCCATAAGACAAAGACGTTCACGCCTAGGCGTGAGAGGATCCCGGTGAAATGAAAGAGATTTCACGGGATAAACCCTGGGAACGAAGAAAAGAACACACATTTCATCCTTGATCAATCCGGCAAATTTCCCCTTTTTGCCCGCTTTGGGGCAAAAAATATGTCAGATTTGCCGAAGGCAAAGCTGACCTCGGTCTTCTCTCACCCCCCGGCCAACATGACGGTTATGAAGATCTCATCCCCATCTTTTACCGGCTTTTTCAGCTCATCCGGGTAGGCGCTTTCCGCATTTACATATATCTCAATATGATTTCTCAGCTTCCCTTTCTCATCAAACAGGGCGCTCTTCATATCTGGAAAACGTTGAACCACATGATCCAAGCACTGCCCAACTGTGCTTCCTTCTACACTAATGGCATCTTGATCGTCTGTATATACCCGATGAGTCTTATGTATGTTCAGCATCACACTCATAATCCGTCCCCTTTCTAAACCATGCCGCAATGCTCACATTCCGGGTTCTTCTTGACCTGAAATTCTCTCCATTTCATTTGCAATCCATCATAACGCAGCAATCGATCGGTCATCAACTCTCCGATGCCCAGGATATACTTAATGGCTTCAGTAGCTTGAAGCGCCCCAATGACCGCAGGGCTGACCCCAATAACCGGGATACCGGCGGATGACTGTACCGGCCCGCGGGACAGGCAACCCAAACACGTGCTTTGTCCCGGGAGTATAGTCATTATCCGGCCCTCAAACTCACTCACCGCCCCGTGGATGAGGACAATGCCCAATTCCAAGGCGGTTTTGTTGACAATATACCGGGTTTCCTGGTTGTCTACCGCGTCTATGATCACATCATGCCCATGTAAAATCTGAGCCGCGTTTTCTGCTGTCACTGTCCCCCGGCAAGCCTGTACAGTCACATTCGAATTGAGTTGGGCCAGCTTTTCCCGGGCTGAATCAACTTTGTACCGACCGATGTCGGCTTCGTAGTGCAAGACTTGTCGATTCAGGTTACTTAAAGCAACTGTATCCTTATCCACAATGGTCAAGGTTCCGATTCCAGCCACTGTTAAATAGATAGCGGCCGGCGACCCCAACCCTCCAGCCCCGCAAATCAGAATTTTGGCCTTCTGGAGCCGTTTCTGACCTTCGGGTCCTATCTCATTGATGCTCACCTGACGCTCGTAGCGTCGGAAGTCATCTGCACAGGAAAAAGATTGCATGGACATCCTCCGGGCCCTTATACCGAAGCTTTCGTTCATAGAGGTGAATACCCAAATCGTGTCCCCAGACGGAAGGCAGCATGCTCATCTCGTAAATGATGATTACTTAGAAAACCCTTGCATTCAGCACGTTATAGAGGTAAACAAGATTTCACTTCCTGGTTTTCCCAGGTTCCATTTTTTATTATTCACCTGGAGAGATGGCATCAGAGGATTGAGGAATACCAATGCAGAACAAAAGCAGCTCCTCAGAAAATGACCAGAACAGCAATAAAATCCTCCCCAGCTACAAGGCACCGGCCGTGCATAAGGCCTTTCAAGTGGTCCGGACCGTAGCCCAATCCCAGCACAGCCTGGGCATAGTGGAATTGGCCCAGAAGCTTGGCTTTAGTAAAAGCACCACTCACGGACTCGTGCATGCCCTGCTCAGAGAGGGCGTACTGACCCAGGGACCGGGGGCTAGAAAGCTCTCCCTCGGCCCGACCATTGCAGAATTGGCCTTTGCCAACTGGAATCAGGAACTGGTTACCCAAATGGCCCAGCCCATACTTAACGACATCCGGGACAAAATCAATGAAACGGTGATCATGGGTGTTCGGATCCGGAACCGGGTATTGATTATCGCCACTGCCGAGGCCTCGGAATTCCTGAAAATTTCCGCCTTGGTCGGCTCAACCATTCCCCTGCTGGGCGGAGCCGTGGGAAAAGTCTTCCTGTCAACGGAAAATCCGTACCATGCTGCTCACCTTATTGAAGAATATGGACTTCCCCAATATACTCCCCAATCCATCACCGATATTCAAAAATACATGTCCGAACTCGAACAGGTTCGCTCCCAGGGTTATGCCATAGATATTGAAGAATATATTCAGGGCATCCGGGCTGTTGCTGTGGCCTTGCACAATCAGCGGGGCCTGCCGGCAGCATTATGGGTAGTGGGCATATCGGCAAACATGGACTCGGAAAAAATGCAGACCATTGCCGACATTGTGGTGACCAAAGCGGATGAGCTTCGGCACGTATTGGACCAAGGCAGCCTCAGATCATAAGCCGTATTATCGCGCAATAGGAACGAAGAAAGACTACAGATTTTTTTCTACCGCGGTCAAATCTTTGCCTGTAAGTTTCTTGGTTCTTCGACGCTGGCTGTGGAATGCTCCAGAAATTAAGAATTTTTGACCCCAATGAAATGGGCAGAAATTTCATGGGGCAGGCAGGATTTACAGGATCTCCTGGATTATTTACTGCCCGCATGCTCCCAGCTTAATGCCCTTCGGGCTAGGCTTACAGCCTATTAAACGGGACAGGCGGAAGTCTGCGGGCAGGGAATCAATCACGCGCTACGCGTTATGAGTGTTCTTCCATGAACAGGCTCTGCTTCTGGGCAGCGGCTTGCTTCTCCGCGCTTTTTCTTTTCTTCTTGGAGCTGACCGCATAGGCCGGGACGAAGTCCACAGCCTTCACTTCACAAAAGCGAACACATTGGGGGTCCCCTCCGCACAAATCGCACTTGAAGACCTTGTGCGCCGTCGGATCATAGTTCATGGCCCCAAAAGGACAAATCTCTACACATGAACGACATCCGATGCACACCTCGGAATTGACGTATAGGTAGCCAAAATCTTTATCTCTGGTTATAGCCCCTACCGGACAAATGTTTTTACAGGGCGCATCCTCGCATTGCTGACAGATCATGGGGATATACCGCCCCTCATCCTCCCATTTGACAACTTGAATCCTACTTTTGACCGGGTTGGAGACCCCTTCATGACTTACGGAACACACCTGTTCACACAGACGGCAACCAGTGCATTTCTCTGCATCCACGGTAAGCACTTTATACATCATAGACTCCTTGCATAAATTCTAGAGCTTATGGCTGGGTTCTTTTTCCAGCCCCAATCGCTCGAGGGTTTCTTTCATCGGCACCCCATCCTTATCCCACCCATGATGGGTGTAAAACTCGTCGAGCATGACCTGGAACTTGTCCCGGTCGATGGTTTTGCCGATCACGTCCGGGGCCCCTCTGCGACAAGGTTCGTCATAATAGCGATGGTTGAGGGTATCTCCCTTCTTGGGATCGTCGCGTTTGAGACCTTCCCGCAAATTAAAGAGCCTTTCCAAATTATTGCATCTTTCGGCCGCTTCCCAAATTTCTTCTGGAGTGAACTCCAGCCCGGTATTTAAGTAAATAACCCGGGGCCAATCTTCAAAATTGGGCAAGGTGGCCCCCAAAAATACCGTATGGTACTTGCAGATGCCCAGGCAGTCCACGGCCATATAGCAGTTTTCCTGCCAGAATACCTGCCATGGTTTGCCCACATATTCCGTATGCTCCGAGGACAGGGGACCATCGTAAGGAATCGGGCTGCTGTAAATCTTGCGCAGCACATTTTCCGGGAGGTGATAGAGGTCGATGGCCGGCCGGCTGCGCAAATGATCCGATCCGCGGGATGCGGTGGCGATATTTAAGGCCAAGGCCGGAGTGGCTCGTTCGTCGGAATGCAGGTTGTTCATCCCTTTGACCTGAATCAGATAATCGAAGGAATTCTTTCCTATGGTCTCGGATGCCGATATACCTCCATCCGCCAGGACATTGCCCAACCAGCCCTGTCGATTGCAAATCCGATGGACCATTTCCAGCAGGGCGTCGTCGTTGCCGAAACGGAGTTCCAAGCCTTCGGTTTCTTTATCGGTCAGAATACCCAGCTCGTAGAGTTCCATAGCCCAGGAGATAATACTTCCGATCTCCAGGTTATCCACTCCATACTGGTTCACCAAGTGGTTTCCGGTGAGCAGAGTTTCCGCCTTTTTGCAGTCCGGCTCTGAACCAAAGGCCCCCTGGGATGTGTATTCCGGGCCTTCATCGTATGTGCCGGCATAGGGGCCGCTGGGGATCTTGTACTTGGCCCGACAATGGACCTGGCAGCCGAAACATCCGGTCATATGGTGGGGTCCTACGGTCTCGGTGGCGATATCATCAATGGCCTCGGGCTCGATCTCATCGGCGTATTCCATCTGATTGTATTGGAAGTTCCTGGTCCGGACCCCTCCCCAGCAGTTCGTCGCCCCCCAGATAAAGGGCGTTCCCAGTGCCCCTTGGGTCTTATTCACCTTGGCGCTGGTGATCTGGTCGATAAATGTCTTATTGTGGTCCAGGGCCTCCATGGGATAGGCGATTTTGATATCCATGGTTCCCCGGGCGGCCACCGCCTTCAGATTTTTGGAACCCATAACGCAGCCCATGCCCGTTCTGCCCCCGGAGTTTTTTATCCCGGTCATCACATTGGCATAGCGGACCAGGTTCTCACCGGCCTGACCTATGACTGCGCTCTTGATCTCCTCGTCACCGAGTTCCCTTCGGATCTCCCACTGGGTCTCGGTGGTCGATTTGCCCCACAGGTTGGCTGCGTCCCGGATCTCGATTTCCCCGTCATGGATCCATAGATACACCGGCTTGTCCGCCTTGCCGGTTATAACCAGGTGATGGAATCCAGCCCAGGCCAATTCCGGAGCGAAAAACCCACCCATGTTGCAGCTGCCCAACAACCCGGTCAAGGGAGACTTGGCCATGATATGGGTCCGGGCCGTGGCCGAGGCCAAGGTGGCGGTGAGCAGGCCGCCGCTGATGATCAATGGATTGTCCGAGCCCAAGGGGTCACAGCCTTGCGGGGCATGGTTGTACAGCAGATAGGCATCCATACCGCGGCCGCCGATGTATTTCTTGCGCATTTCCAGAGGGATCGGTTTAATGGTTACCTTCCCGGAACTCAGATCGATGTAAGCAATCTTCCTGTCCAAAGCCATGTCGCGTCTCCTTGGTAAATCTATTCGCTCTCATCTTCTGTGGAGGAGCCCAACTTCTTGGCCACGGTCTCCTCAGCCAGTTTACGGTTCACGTCCCATACAGGCCCCCGGATTCGCGGCAGGGTGGGAGAGACCCAATAGAGCCGATAGGTCATGCCGCAGTTCGGACAGGTGATCTGTTTGCTCCCGGGCTCAGGGGTCAACCTATCCATACAGCTGGGGTTATGGCATCTGACCTTCCCGTAGCTCCTCGTCTTTCCCAGAGATGACGATGCTGAAACCTTTGCATTGTCGTTGCCCATAATAAAACTCCTTATACCAAAGATTCAAACTGCTGCCTTAAAATTCATCATAGTGAAAACTCTAAGTCAAAAAAAGCTCTGTTGTCAACATTTTTTCCAGTAAAATTTCATTTTCCGCTCATCATGTTTGGGTACCTTCCTAGGCGGCAAGGGGCTGCTTCCAAGCAGTCCTCCCCGAACCCCCACCGATATTTTCAATATAACACTTTGTTTTTTCTATTTTCTCTAACATCAAACCTTGACTCATCTGCTTTAGACATACTACCGGCTACTCAATAATGTCTCCTTCATTCAGCCTTGCCCATTGCTCGTTTATTTTTTAAGGACAACATATCTGCCCGCTTCTTAGTTCATTATGTTGAACGCTACCTGGCCGCTGCATAGTGGCCCTTCCGAATTTTGACCTATTTTTTGGCCCAAAGCGGGAAAAAAACTGCGCTGACTACCGCTGGCTCCCCTTTGCAGCCTGAAATCACAACATATCGTAATCCCTCTCACAACATCCTGTATTTTGCACAAATACGGTCTACTAACCTACTGATTGTTATGTATCTATATTGTGGCACGCATATAGCTATATGAGGCAAAAAAAGGAAGCAAGCCCATGCTCAGCAATCGATACCCTATCCGGGTCGAATTCGGTGACTGCGACCCTTCCGGAATCGTCTTCAACCCCAACTTCTTCAGGTGGTTCGACGCCTCTGTGCACGCCTTGCTGCGGGCAGGAGGAACAAGTCTGAGGGCTTTGCAGGACGAATACGGTATTGTCGGCATACCATTGGTCGAATCGCACATTCAGTTTTTCCATCCTGTATACGCCTATGATCTCATTGAGATCCAAACCCGGGTCAATGCAGTTCATCGCTGCGTGTTCGATCTTGAGCATTTGGTGAGCAAAAAAGAGGCTTTGACCGCGGTCAAAGCCTCTGAAACACGGGCCTGGACAGTCCTGGATACTACCGACCACAGGGTACGGGCCGCTCCTCTGCCCAGCCGGGTTCGGCAGCTACTCATGGACGGCCGGCCTTGTATGAAACAAAATTTACCCTGAAAAAGATGGCCGGAGCCATAAGAGAAAGACGTCTCCAGGGAGAATCCCAGTGAAATGAAAGAAATTTCAGGATAAACCCTGGGAACGAAGAATAAAGAGGAAGAGGGCCTGCCCTTCGGAGAAGGACGGCCTAGGGGGCCAAGGCTCTTTCGTAGGGCGGGCCCGGCACTCACTTTTAGCTAGGACGTTTATTTCTTGCAGATCTTGTGGGCGAAGACAAGCTTCGCCCCTACAAATTCAAACACGACTGGGGTAACAGCCGTAGGGGCGGACATTGTGCCCGCCCAGGTACAAGAGGGCGAATGAATATTTGACCCTACTACCTGCTGATCCGTACGTTTCTTAATTGATCAATCCGGCAAATTACGCCTGTCAAGACCTCAACTTATAGCGCTGCAGCTTGCCGGTTGCCGTCCTGGGCAGGCTGTCGACAAACTGAATCCACCGCGGGCTTTTATAGTGGGCCGTGGCCTGTCTGACATGTTCCTTGAGTTCATGTTCCAATTCCTCATTTGGAGCATACCCGGGATTTAAAACCACATAGGCCACCGGCTTTTCCAGATGCTGGGCATCCTTGACCCCGGTCACCCCGCACTCGGCCACTGCTGGATGCCTGAGCAGTATACCCTCCACTTCCAGTGGAGACATCCAGATACCCCCGGGTTTGATCAAGTCGTCTCCCCGGCCGGCGAAATAAAAATACCCGTCATCGTCTTGGTAGAATTGATCCCCGGTGGAAAACCAGTCGTGACAGATGACCTCTTGGGTCTTGGTATGTTTGTTCCAGTACCTCGGAGTGGTTCCGTGGTTTCGGACCCATAAGGTCCCGATTTCTCCGTAAGCGACATCCTGTTTGTCCTCATCCAGGAGCCGGGACTCAAACCCTGGGATCACTCTTCCGCAGGACCCGAGACGTATTTCACCGGGGATGTTGCACATATAAATGGCCCCCACATCGCTGGAACCCACCCCGTCCAGAATCTCCAGCCCAAAGGTGTCTTTCCATTGCTCGAAGACCACCTGGGGAAGGGCCTCCCCGGCCGAAACGCACAGACGCAGGCTGCTTAAATCAGGCATATCATCCAATTTGGCCACATGTTTCAGCATGGCCGCATATGAACTGGGCACACAGTACAAAATGGTCGGTTTATATGTGTTCAGGACGCGAAAGATATTCTCGGGAGTGGGACGGTCCGGGGACAAGACCACAGATGCACCGGTTAGAAAGACCGAATCCAGGGAGTTATTCCGGCCATAGGAAAAAAACATCTTGGATATGGAGTAAGCCACATCCTGGGGAGAGAGCTGCAAAATCCGCTCACACAGGGGGGACATGAAGTGGGGGAGGTCGTGGTGCAGATGGACGACTCCTTTCGGGGTTCCCGTGGTCCCAGAGCTGTACAACCAAAAGGCCATGTCGTTTCGAGAGGTTTCTTCAGCCTCCAGCTCGGGTGAGGCCTTGGAGAGGCTCTCGGCCAGTACATGGCACCCGTCCCTGGGTTTGTCCACTAAAACAACTTGCCGCAGAAACTTTTGTCGTTTGGAGCTTTGGGCCAAAAGATCCCATACGTCAGCAGTGGTGACCAGTATCTTGGCCCTGCTGTCATCTAAATAATAAACCAGGTCCTCAACAGTGGCCAGGGTGTTCACCGGAACAGGTACGGCCCCAATCTTCATAGCCCCGAAATACACGGCCAGGAATTCCGGACAGTCCGGCAGGCAAATAAGGACCCGGCTCTCCCTCTCAGCACCCAAGTCGTGCAAGACATTGCCCGAACGGTTGGCCATTTCGGCCATTTGCCCATAGGTCAAGGCCTGGTCCAAATAATAAACAGCCACCTTCTCCTTCCGTCCCTCAAGCACATGACGGTCCAGGAGATGTGTGGCTATGTTAAACCGCTCCGGTATCTTTAAGGTGCCCATTTTATTTACCTCCAGACGAAACGGCGGAAAAAAGCAGAGTTTTCACTTCAGGGACCATAGGCTGTACTCCTCCTTACTAACCAATTAAGTCAATAATGTGGTCAGCCCTGGAAAAACCATCAAGATGGCAATACATACAATGATGGGCAGGATGAAATAGGATATGCCCTTAAAAATACTGGCCAAAGGGATTTCCGGGGCCAAACCCTTCATAACGTAGGCATTGACGCCCACTGGAGGACTGATCACACCCACACCGCTGACCAAGACGATAATCACTCCAAACCAGATGGGGTCAAATCCCAACCTCAGAACCACCGGGAATATAAATGGTATTGTAAGCACTATTAAGGCCATAGCGTCAATGAAAAGCCCCCCCAAAAAATAGAGCAAGCAAATGAAGATCATGATCACATGGGCGGAGAACGGCAAGCCCTGCACCCATTGCATGAGCATCAAAGGCACCCTGGAGATGGTCATGAAATGTCCAAACACCGTGGCCCCGGCAATGAGCCACAGGATCATGCACGAGATCTGCAGCCCGTCCTTGGTGGAGCTGACAAAATCTTTCCAGGACAGCTTCCTTCTGACCACTCCGATCATGATGGCCCCGGCCGCCCCAATGCTTCCGGCCTGAGTCGGAGTGAACCAGCCCAAAAACAAGCCCCCGATAGTCAAAAGGAACAAAATGAGGGCCTCGATGATCCCGGTCAAAGATCGAAACTTTTCCTTCCATCCCACGGAAGGACCTTTCGGTCCCAGAGACGGCCTCAAATAGCACAAAATGACCACTGTCAGAGCGAAAAGGATTGTCAGAATAATGCCGGGCACGATACCGGCCACGAACAAATCCCCAATAGATTGTTCAGTTAATATGCCATAGACAATAAACACCGTGCTGGGAGGAATGAGGATCCCCAATGTGGCTGAACTGGCTATACTCCCTGTACTCAGCGTGTCTTTATAATTGAATTTCCTCATCTCCGGCAAAGCGATCTTGCCCATGGTGGCCACTGTGGCCGATGTAGAGCCGCAGATAGCGGCAAAAGCGGCACAAGCCACAATAGTAGCCAGGGTCAGTCCTCCCGACAGCTGCCCGAACCAGGCATTGGCCGCCTTGTACAGCCGCTCGCTGATACCGGAAGCAAAGGCGTAACAGCCCATAAGGACAAATGCGGGGATGACCGTGAGGGGATAGGATGAAAACTGCTCAAACACGTCCCGGACCAAAATCTTCATCCCGGCATCAAAGGACATGAGGTAGGCATAGCCAAAAGTTCCCACCATGGCCATGGCAAAGGCGATATGCACCCGCAGCAAAAACAAAAGGAGCAACAAACAAACGCCCAACAGACCAACAGTGACATTGTCCATAAAAACCCTGATGAAATCTAACCTGTGATTGGAGAGGTCATTTCTTAAAGTGTTCAGTATTCGGTGTTCAGTGTTCAGTGTTCAGCAAGAAAAAATCATAAGCCATCCTAATTCTTGTTGAAACCTCGTATGAACCCCTCTTCTTTCCTCGTCATTCCCATGCAGGAACGTCATCCGGGACCAGAATCTAGAACAGATAGAATCCGTAAGTTTCTTCCCCGATCAAACTGAACGTCTCAGGCCGGAGGCAAAGCGGGCCTCTGATCTCTGACCTCTGTCTTCTGTCTTCTGTCTTCTGTCCTCTGGCGAGTGCAAAAAGTTTTTTTGCACTCGCCAGCTACCTCAGGCTGACCACCTTCTTTATCGATTCACATAACGTGACAATAAAAATTAGACATACCGGAATGCAGGATAAAGCCAGGGCGTAGGCGAAAGGATAAAAGGGAATACCGATGGTTCCGCTGACCTCCCCGGCTGTCTTCAGGGAGGCCCCGTACAACAAGGATTGCCAGCAGATGACGCAGAACAGACCAAGTCCTAAAAGAGCCACACAAGAATTGACCACCCCCTGCATACGCCGAGACATCATATTCACAAATATGTCCACTGCTATGTGCTTTCCTTTAAGTAAGGAGGCGGCTACAGCAAAGGGGATTCCCAACAACTGGCAAAAAACCACCAGCTCATAAGAACCGGGCAACGGGGTCTGAAACAGCTTTCCGCCCACCACGTCGATACACGGGAAAACCACGATTCCAAAAATGGCTATAGCTCCTGCTTTCTCCATCCACACACTCAACTTATGGGTGCTCATTTCCAGAGCCAACAGCCAGTTGCCTTGCCTATCGCCCATGGAGATCTCCTGAGACCTTGCCGGTTCAAAGCTCGAGGTTCAAGATTACATGTATTTTGTTCCAAGGGTCCTCCCTGGGAACATCTTTTTCTTATGGCTCCGGGCATCCTCTTTTTCATCCAGCTATCAGGCTCCAGCCAAGACCATGAAGAATGGCTGGAGCCACAAGAGGGTGCGTTACGAGGGAGGACACTTGTAACGAAGATAACATTGATTAAGCTTGAAAAGAATTATCATCATTTTAAATGTTAAAATGCCACCACCCGAAACAGAATTTATAAAACACGGTACTAATCCATCATCATCTCCGCCGGCCCGGTCGGAGATTTGATCCCCTTTTCAATCTGTTTCTGGGTCCAATGCTCTGTCCTCTCCTGGATGAACTCGATCATTTCCATAACCTTGTCCCGGGAATGGCCGGCTTCGACCAGCTTGTCGATCTTATCCTCGATAACCGGCTGCACCGCCTCTTCCCAGCGGGCCATTTCCTCAGGACTGAGGGTAATGAATTCCACTCCTTCCTTTGTGCCCTGTTCATAACCCCTGACATCCACCTCATTCCATACTTGAGCAGACTTCTCCATAAACTCCGAGCTGATATCATTGAAAATATCTTGATGTTCCTCAGAGAGGGCGTCCCATGTCTTCGTATTCATGACCACAAAGAAGGTATACACATTGGAGGCTCTCCAACAGTTGGTCACATAATTGATGGCTTCGGCCAAACGAAAGGAAAACAGAGTCTCAATAGGGGTCATTGACCCGTCCACAACCCCGCGGGAGATGGCGTCATAAGCCTCGACCATGGGCACCGGCTTGGGAGTGGCCCCCAGTGCCTTGACCACATCCCCGATGACTCCAGGCCCCCGCAAGGACATGTTTTGCAAATCCTCCAGTTTCTTTACCGGCTTATCCTTGGTAATGATGCTGTTCACCGGAGAGGTGTTAAACCACAGAACATGACTGTCTTCCCATTCCTTGGGCTGGAATTGGTTATAAAAGTCATTGGCCACATGGGTGGCTACCCATGCGCTGGGATAGCCCAGGGGGAGATCCAGAAGCTCGGTGACCGGGAACCTGCCTCTGGTGTACTCAATATGGGAAAAACCTATGTCCACCATGCCTTGAGACACGCCGTCGTAGATCTTGGTGGCCCCCAACAATGATCCCCCACCATGAAAGTAGACGACCAGCTCACCATCGGTCCGTTCTTTGACCTCCTGGCAGAACTCCTCCAGGAGCTTGGATTGCTTGGCCGCCGTGGGAAAGTAGGAGGCAAACTCCAGGGAAGTTGCGGCCTGGGCCCCTCCTGAATACATAAATACTGCCAACACAAAAGATACAAAAGTTAATCTTGCGATTTTCCTGGCCATGGGAATCCTCCTTGTTTGACAGTTCCATATCTTTCTTACTCGATCAAACTGGCGGCCGCCGCCAGTGGCAACGCTGACGAGACAATCCTGCGAAATGTCTATGTATGTTGCAATGCAGATAAGATTGGCAATCTCTTTCTTTGAATTTCTGTCCTCTGTCTTCTGTCATCTGTCATCTGTCCTTAAAAGTTCCACCGCTTCCAGATTCATCTCCAGCATGTACACACTGGCCAGAATTCTTCTGACATTGGCCTCTAGAGCCTGAATACCCAGAGAATTCTCCTCCAGCTTTTGGGCACACGCCTTTAGCTCCTGCACTGTATTCACTTGCTCCTGCAGGCTCTGCTCATACATGTCTCACTCCTCTGCCTCCTGCTTGCGCAGGTCTTTGAACCTCTTGGCCTTTAATTCATATCTGGGCAGGGACTCGTGGGGATGAAAAGAAATATTGTACCGCAAGTTGGTTTTCAGCCGTAAATCCTCTTCCAATCTGGCTTGCACATAGCTGCGTTTGCTCTCTGCCTCGGGGTACAATCCCACTTTCAGACATATGTCGTCCACATCCGCCTTCTTGGTCACAATCACTTCATATTCATTACACAGCTCCGGAATGCCTCGAACGACTTCCTCAATGGCCGTGGGAGCCAAAAGGACGCCTTTGACCTTGGTGATATCGTCTGCCCTGCCGATTACCCCGCCCTTGATCAGCCGGTAGGTCCGGCCGCAGGTACACTGTTGATCATGCCACTGAATAATGTCCTTGGAATCGAAGCGGATGCAGGGTTGGGCGTATCTGTCCAGGGCGGTGATAACCATCTTGCCCGGTCGGTCCGGCTCCTGGATGATTTCCCCGGTTTGCAGGTCCTCAATTTCAACCAGGAAGAGGCTGTCATTGACGTGCAATCCCCCGGGCTGTTCCGCGCATTCAAAGCTCCAGGCCCCGATCTCCGTAGCCCCGATATGATCAAAGACCTTGGCCCCCCAAGCTTCCTGCATACGCTTTTTAGTGGCCGGAATATTGGCTCCCGGCTCGCCGGCACAGGTTATGCGTTGAATATGCAGATCACGGGCCGGATCAATGTTCAGTTTTTTCCTGGCTGTTTCGGCCATGTTCAAGACATAGGTTGGAGTGGCCATAAAGGCCGTGGCTCGGACTTCCCGCATCTTGAGTAGTCTGGCCTCTGTGTTCAGCACCCCCCCGGGAACAACCTCGCAGCCCAACTTTTCAGCTCCGTAATGGGCGGCCCAAAAAGCCACGAACACGTTGTAGCCAAAGGGAAGAAAAACCCGGTCCGAAGGCCGATACCCCTGGGCATAAAGAATCGTGGCCCAAGCCTCGGCCCACCACTCCCAATCCTGCCAGGTGTCAGGTTGATAGACCGGCTGTCCGGTTGTGCCGCTGGTTTGACGGTAAGCGGTGACTTGGTCCAGGGGAACGCAGAGCATATCTCCGTACGGATACGGCTCCTTGTTCTGGATATCGCGCATCATGGCCTTTTCCACCTTGGGTACCCTGGCGATATCCTGCATGGACTTGATGTCCCCCGGTTCCACTCCGGCCTCCTGATACAGCCTTCTATGGAATGGCGAATGCTCATAAGCCCACTTCATGATGCGCCTGAACTTTTTCAGTTGCAGGGCTTGCAGCCTCTCCCGGGGCAGGGTCTCCAAGACTGGATTCCAGCAAACATCTGCTTTTGGATACATAGTCGCTCCAGGTCAGCTTTGCCTCCGGCAAATTTTTGTCTGGGAAGGTAATAAGTTGAATACTCCTTCCATTTTGCTGACCATATCCTGATTGGAGCTTTGGTTCTATGATGGTCGTCATATTATAAAGATTTCAGCGCAGCCTTTGGCTGCGCTGAAATCTTATACCCACAGGACATCATCTTCGTATCTTTTCAACTCCTCCGGCTTTAAAATATGAATATGCCCCCGTCTGGTCTGAATCAGGCCCAGCTTGCGCAGGGTATGCATGGACCGCAATGTCGATTCCACCGTGGTTCCACCCAGATCGGCCAGTTCCTTGCTGGTGAAATTGAGTCTGGGCCCGAACTTAAGATACAAAGTATACAGGACCTTATACAGGCGCTGGTCCACTTTTTTCTCCAGCAAATCGATGACCCGGTTATTGGCGCTGTCGATGGCCAAACCCAGCGTATTGATGACATTGGTGATCACTTGGGTGTGGTCCAGGACGAAGGCCATAAACTCCTGCCGGGGAATGCTTCCTACCACGGAGTTTTGTATGGCTTGAGCCTCCAGGAGGCGAGGCTTTCCGGTAAAGGGGCCGATCAGATTCAAGGGCTCTCCAGGGCCGGAAAGCAGATAGGTGATTTTGGTCCCAGAAATCGAACTGACCGAGGTCTTGATCAATCCTTTGAGCACAAGATGAAAGGTGGTACACGGAGTTCCGGCCTTAAAGACATATTCTCCTTTGGCCACCTGCTCCCAGGAGGTTTGTCCGGCTATGTCCTGCAGTTCGCTTTTGGATACTCCCTGAAACACCACGCTGCGGCTGAAGATATCCAAAGTACGGGAAAACTGAACTGAATCCGTAGCCATAAACTCCCCCTTGATCCGGCCTTCTCCGAAGGACAGGCTACCTGCAAACAGGGGCTGGTCCTCGGAGAGGACCGCCCTACCGGGAAAACCACGGGCCGGGTTGCAACCCAGTAGGCCGGCCTTCTCCGAAGGACAGGCCATCCCCAACAGGGCTGGCCCCGGCACTCACTTCCAATTGGGAAGTCAGTCCATGCCAGGAACAGGCGCCCATGCAAAAATCATTCTTTCTTAAGATAATGGCAGTTTACAGGTTGAGAGGGGAAGGTGACAAGTGCGGATAGTGCCTTATCCTCGACTCTGTCATAAAAAACAAGAAAATAAATTTCTCTGAAGTAGTTCAAGATCTTGGCGGATAAGGTTCACGGTTCTGGGTTCACGGTTTGAAGAGGAAGAAAAAGTTTTTTTAGCCCTTTGACGATAAAAATATTTCAGCTTTGCCAGGGCAAAGCTGAAATATTTTTAGGCCTTGCGTAAAGTACACATCAAGGATTTCATGTCCGGATAGCCCATAATCGGTTCCCGGCACTTGGCGTCCACCAGATAGTTGGCGTTGGCCTCCTCAGGCCAACCATGGGTCAGAAGGACCACATTATCCATGACCCTGTCCTCCACCTTGGCCTGCATCCGAATCTGTCCCGTATAGGTCTCAATGCGTACCTCATCACCGTCTTGAATACCAAAATCCTCGGCCGTCTTGGGGCTCAACTCCACCTCAGGTTGCGGCGATTCCTCCTTTAAAGCCTCTACATTCCGGTGCTGGGCATGGGTGTAATAGAGGTTCCTGTTTCCGGTGGACAATATGAGTGGATATTTGTCCACAAACCCTGGATCTGCACTCTTGGGGCTGTGAGCCGGCTCTTGGTAGCTGGGCAGGGGATCGAAGCCATACTCAGCCAATGTGCTGCTGTAGATCTCAATCTTCCCGGACGGAGTGCGAAAGGTATTCTCGTCAATAGTGTAGTCTTTTTGCTGATAAAAATCTCCTTCCGGCTTGTCATTAAGCAGATAATCAAAAGACATCCCGGTTGGCTCCAACTCAAATGCCACCAACTCTTCTTCCGACTGCCAGGGGAACTTGTCAGCCATGCCCATCCTGGCTGCCAGCTCGGTAAAGAATCTCCATTCCGACCAGCTCTGATGATACGGTTCAATGCACTTCTTCCTGAGCATCAAATAGGGCATGCAATGGACCACGTTGTACGTATAGGCCAGTCCCCACTTCTCCAAGTGGGAACAGGCCGGAAGGACGTAGTGGGCCAGCTCGGCGGTCCTGGTCAAAAACATATCCTGAACCACAAGCAGGTCCAGCTTTTGAAAGGCCTCTTCAAAGGCCTTGCTGTCCGGCATGGACATCAAAGGATTTCCGCCTTCGACGATAAAGGCCTTCAGCTTGTCCGGGATGGCTTCCGGGACCATGGACACGATCCCGTAAGGACTCTTACGGCCCCAGAGCTCGTAAAACAGGGGATAATCATCCACGCCCAGGGGTTTCCCCTGGACTGGAAGGGTGGTGTTGCCCAATTTCAGTCTGGGACTGATGCTCCAGGCTCCAGGCACATTGATATTCCCGGTTATGGACTGCAGGATGGCAAAGGCTCGGCTGTTCTGGGTCCCGTTGATGGTCTGGTCCTGGGTATTCGTGCCCTGATAGATCCCGGCCCCTTTGGTGGTGGCCAGAAGCCTGGCCAGCTCCCGGATCTGATCGGCCGGAATCCAGGTTATCTCTTCGGCCCATTCCGGGGTAAAATTCTGGACATACGGCACCAGCTGATCGAAGCCGATGGTATGTTTGTGGATAAATTCCTGATCATACAAACTTTCGTCCACGATGACCTGCATCATGGCCAGGGCTAGAGCCCCGTCCGTCCCCGGCCGGATCCCCAGGTACATATCGGCCCGGTCGGCCAGGGGAATGCGTTTGGGATCAATAACCACCAGCTTGGCCCCGTTCCTTACGTTCCGGTCCAGGGCCAGTTTCAGGGGCGGATCCGAGGCCTCGGGGTTGTGGCCCCACAGAATGTACAGGTTAGAATCCAGCTCCTCGGTTGGGTACTTGCCGAAGGTGATCTGACGGGACCTGATGCGCATCCGGTAACAGACGCTCTCCACGGAAAAGAAGTTCGGGGACCCGTAAGCCGCCATAAACCGTTGGGTCAGGCCGGCGATTTCGTAGTTCTCCACTCCGATGGAGCCGCTGAAAACCCCCAGAACCTCAGGTCCGAAATCCTCTTTCAATTGCAGGAGCTTGTCGGCGATCTCATCCAGGGCCTGCTCCCAGGAAATAGATACAAAACCCCCGTTCTCCCGCTTTAGGGGAGTTTTCAGCCGCTGCGGGTGATAGATACTGTCCAGGGCCGCTTCCCCCTTAGGGCACAGCTCGCCCCGGACCAGGGGATGGTTCTCCAGGCCCTGGATATCCACGGCCTTCCCTTCTTCGACCGTAACCCGGCATCCGCAGCTATGAACACACAACGTGCAATCGGTGAATATCTCTCGACGATCCGGCATAATAGTGTCTCCCTTTATTTTTTTGAATCTATTTCAGCTTCGTCTCCGGCAAATATGAAATATTTTTTCGCCAAAGCCCGCAAAATGTATTTGCGGAAAGCCATGCTGGCGTCCTTCATCTCAAACTGGCTTCCAAGATGGCCTGCCCTTCGGAGAAGGACGGCCTACACGATGGCAACTCGGCTTGTGGTCTTTCCAGTAGGGCGGCCCTCTCCGAGGGCCTGCCTTCTTCGAAGTTAAGCCTTGTTTCATCAATAGCCCAGCTTGCGCTCTATATCCTGAATCAGGGCCTTTTTGTTCAATTTCTGGGCCTGGGTGTAGGGCATGGCCTTTATGAACTCGATACGTTCCGGCAACTGCAAGACCGAGGCCTTCTTGGACTTCAAGAAGGATATAATCTCATCAAATGACAGCCGGGCCTCTTGGGCCGGTTCTATATAGGCACAGGCCCGTTCTCCCAAATCCCGATCCGGCATGGGGATCACGGCCACTGCCGCCACCCGGGGATGCTCGGAGATGAGCCGCTCGATCTCCGTGGCACTGATACTTTCTCCGCCGCGGTTGATCATCTCCTTTAAACGTCCGGTCAAGGTGATATATCCTTGCTCATCGATCCTGGCCAGATCTCCGGTTTTGAAATACCCATCGGCAGTGAATGCTTTGTGGTTCTCTTCAGGACTTCGATAGTATCCGGTAAACACCCCCGGCCCTTTGAGCACCAGCTCCCCCTGCTGGTTGGGCGGGAGCTCATTTCCCCGGGAATCGATAACCTTGTACGTATCATAGGGGCAGGTGGGCTGGCCCACGCTCCTGCAGGCGGTTTCCACATCGTCGTAGGGCCTGGTGATAGTGGTGATTCCCTCTGTGGACCCGTATCCGTTGTAGAACTTCATGTTCAGCTTCCTGCTCACCTCCCGGACCAGATCCGGATGGCTGGCTCCCCCGGCGCTGTGCATTTTTCTCAGAGACCGCACATCGTAGCTTTCCAGATCTTCAAACTGCAGCATCCTTTGGGCCAGGGTGGGGACCAGAACGATGGCGGTCACCCTTTCCCGCTCAATGGTCTGAAAAAGATACTGATTCTCGGTGGAATCGGAAAATACCACCTTGGCCATGGACAGGACGCTGCCGATGAACCCCTTGCTGTAAGTCAGGTCGTGCCCGATGGGTCCGGGAAGGAGAGTGACGTCTTCGCTGTGCAGCTGCCAGGCCTTGGAGCAGAAATCGAAGCCGGTTATCAGGCTGTTGTGGGTCCTGGGCACAATCTTGGGCGCCCCGGTAGTTCCCCCGGTTGGACCCATATGGGCCACTTGCATGGGATCCGGCCGCAAGGCAGCTAAACGCTCCCCATCGGTCGGGCTCGACTCCCGGGCCATGAGCTTGTCCAGGCTCAACCAGCCCTCCACATAGCCTCGAACCGTGATCACGGTCTGCAGCTCCGGAACTTCAGCCAGAACATCCTGGATGATAGGCTTATAATCTGTCTTTTTATATTCCACAGGCCCGATCCAGGCCGTGGCTCCGGACAGCCGGCCCAAATGCTCGATTTCAAACTGCCGGTAGCGATCTATCAGCAAGACAGGGATGGCTCCAAGCTTTTGCAGGGCGAAATAGACATAGACGAACTCATTCCAGTTGGGCAGCTGAATCAGGATCCGGTCCAGGGGCTGTATTCCTGCCTCCAGAAGCCCCAGGGCCAGCCTGTCCGCCGTATCCCGGGCCTGGGCATAGGTCAGCCTGGATGTTCTGTCCACAAACCCTTCTTTACCCGGGAGAATGTCCGCCGCCCGATCCAGGACGTCTCCCAGGGGCAGACCATACCACCAGCGGAAATGATTATACCTTTGGGCATCCTCAGGCGGATAGGGAACAACCCCTTCCAGCAGGTCAGTCATTTATACTCCCTTGTCAGCTTTGCCTTCCTTCTGCTCTTCACAGCTAACTCTTCCCTAGTGCCCTGACCTATGTGACATGTCTCAATGAGAGAACCCTCCCCTGTCCTCGGTTCTTAGGCCCCGGTCTTCAGTCCTCGGTCATCGGTCCTCGGTCCTCGGTCATCGGTCCTCTCGTAGCCATATCTGTGCCACATCGTATCTGCAATATAATCAATATGTTGCTATTCAGTATGCTATGCAATTTACAACATTTGATAATTTGTGTTATCAGATATTGTATTTTCTTGAAAAAACCCTGCATCCCGACCTGCCAGGAGGATCAGTTCATGCGTGATACATCGGCTTTTTTCCAGGAAGCGACCTCTAAAATCTGCGGGAGCTTGAATATCGAAGAGTCGCTGCGGGAGAGCATCAAGTTCTTGGGCAAATACATTCCGGCCGACGAGATCTATCTGGATATCTACAATCCCAGTGAGGGAAGCCTGCAGGTCCTGGCTCAGGCCACCCCCCAGGGAGGGCAAAGAATCAATAAGATTATACCCTTGACCGATGAAGTCCGCAAGCTGGTGGATCTGAATTGCTCCAGAGAAAAGATGCCCTATGATAAGGTCCTAATCTTGAACAGGCCTGATAAACACACGGTGGCCAAGTTCTTATGTTCGTCGATGAACCTGGTCCAATCCTCCATTTTGACAAGGATGAAAATATCCAGCTGACCAGACAGCTGCAGAGAAAACACCAAGAAAATATCATTGGTGCCAACTCTGGACTCAAGGAGGTGATGAACAAAGTACATCAGGTGGCTCCCAAGGACAGTACGGTCTTGATCTTTGGAGAGACCGGGGTGGGCAAGGAGGTCATCGCCCAGGCCGTTCACTCCTTATCCAAGCGCAGAAACGGCCCGTTCATTAAGGTCAACTGCGGGGCCATTCCGGACAACCTGGTGGACAGCGAACTCTTCGGTCACGAGAAAGGGGCCTTCACCGGAGCGGTGAACCAGAAGAAAGGCCGTTTTGAGCTGGCCCATACCGGGACCATTTTCCTGGATGAGATCGGGGAGCTGCCCCACCAGGCCCAGATCCGCCTGTTGCATATATTGCAAAACAAAAAGATGGAACGGGTGGGAGGCACCAGGTTCATTGACCTGGACATCCGGATTATCGCCGCTACGCATAGAGACTTGCAGGCCATGGTCGATGCCGGCCAGTTCCGGCAGGACCTCTGGTTTCGCTTAAATGTCTTTCCTATCTCCATCCCCCCCTTGCGGGAGCGCAAGGAGGACATTCCAGCCCTGACCAGACACATTGCCAAAGTGAAATGTCGTCAACTGGGCTTTATGGACCAGCCCCGAATATCCAAGGAGTGCATCGATGAGCTGCAGGCCTACGAGTGGCCGGGCAACATCCGGGAGCTGGAGAACATGTTGGAACGGGAGCTCATCCAGAACAACAACGGCCGGATCGACTCCTTGACCAACCTTTCCGCCAGGGGTATTCAAGGCCCCAAGACTTCAACCGTGCAGCGTCTTCCCTCCCTGGATGAGCAGACGGCCGAGCACATTAAAAGGGCCTTGACCTGCTCCAAAGGCAAGATCCACGGGCAGGGCGGTGCAGCCGACCTCCTGGGCATCCATCCCAACACCTTGAGGTACCGGATGAAAAAGTTGAGAATCCCGTTCCGGAAAAAGGATCAGGGACGGACCGAGGATCGCGGGCGGTGAGAGGATATATAAATGTTATGACATCGTACCCAGATAATTACTCTCCAGGGCCTTCACAAGATTGGTCATGGTCGTGTAATACGGTGTGGGTATCCCCAACTCCTTTCCATATTCCACAACCTTTCCGCCCAAAAAGTCGATTTCCGTCTGTGTTTTGTTGGAGATATCCACGCACATTGAAAGCATACATGTCAGCTTAACAAAGTAAATCCTTTTGACTACCTCGCTCAACTTCAGAAGAACTTAAAAGACGGCCTCGCGGTTCCACAGAAATGGATGCCCTGGAACTATAGCGAAAACCTCCCAAACAAATAATCCCTCCTCCCCATGACACCAAAATATGAGCAGACCCTCCTCCTGGTCCTTGAGCGCAGTTAGCGGTCTTCTTTTATGTTGTGATAACCGAAAATTGACCAGTCCTTGAATTGACCCTCAAATATTGAACCTACTCCCTCTGCTGGAAAATCTTTTTGCTTACGCAGGCCTGCCGAAAGCACACGAGTGCGTCGACTCACTCACGCTGAATGATCTCTCCTTCGGCAATGGACGGAGGATAGACAACTTTTCGCTCCCCATCTTGGGTCCATTGAAACACACAGGCGAGACTGGCTTCATGCGGATCCTGCCCAAAGACAACCTGGTGTCCCTGATGAAACCGCACCCGGCCCATAACGCCGAGCCTGTCCGTATGTTCAATGGCCTTGATCAAGATATCGGGGTCCAGGCTGTCAGTCTTTTCAATAGCCTGTTTCAGGATATAGACCGCTTCATAGGAAGGCGCCGGGCCGTGTCCGGACTGGATTTCCTGTCCATAGGCCCGCTTGTATGCATTATAGAATCGAGTCGAGGGGTAATATTTCAGGGAGGGAATATTGCCCAGCTCAAAGACCAAGTTCAATGTTCCGGCGATCGCTTCGCCGTATGAGGACCAGGCCTTTGAACCAACCAGAGGAGAGATAAACCCAAACAAGAGGGCCTCTGAATTCATATCGCTCCATTGGTGAACTAAATGAATGCTCTTGGAGGAATCAAAAATGGCCAGTATAATGTCGGCTCCCCTAGCCTTGGCTTCCTTGAGTTCAGATGCATAGGTCACTGCCTTTGACGAAAAACTGTTCAGTCCAACCACGGTCCACTCGGATCGCTGCAGGTACAATTTCATCACCAAGGAGGCAGTCGTACGAGCCCAGGCAACATCCTGGATCATGATGCTCACTTTCGAGCATCCCAAGGTATCCTGGAGAAATTTCATAACCTCAACCAGATAGTTGGCCAGGTATTTGGAATCAAGACAGGTTCGAAAATGATATTTATATTGGTCCTTATTTTTTAAAACCATGTATTCTGAAGCATGGGACATGGCTATAGAGCTGATCATAGGCACCTTGTACTTGTCCAGGACATCCAGAGCCGCCAAGAACACTTCGGAACGGAAAGGACCTACGATCAAGGCATCAATGTGCCTTGTCTGTATAAAGTGCTCAAAGGTGCTTACAGCCTCTTGGATCGAGATATCCGGCAAATGTCCGCCCAAGTCAACGCTTTCAATATGGAGATCTCTCCTGGTCTGACCGATCTGCACTCCCCCCCACGAATTGATCTCATCAACAGCCATTTGCGCGGCCTTGTAACTTTCCCGTCCTTCCAGAGAAGAAAGTGATGTGGCCAAACCGAGAACCAGTGGATCGTTCGCATGGGCCGAATGGGGCGTAAAGAGCACGCCCACGACAATCACAACATACAAGAGACGTTTCCCTATACCGGCAAAACTGCAAAAAGTTGCTGTGCCTTTCATACATCCCCTCTTCACTCCTTAAGGGTATTGATTCCGTGTCTTTTTATTTTTTCATACAATGCCTTGCGCGAAATTCCCAAAGCTTCTGAGGACAGACTCTTATTGCCACGATATTTGTGTAACGTCTTTTCAATCAGCTCAGCTTCCATTTTTTGGATCTGGACACCTTCCCTGGGGAGGTTGGTGATGATATCTCTTTGGCTCTTTTCGTTTTCCCGCTCCTTTTCAAGAGCTTGAATCTTTGGAGGCAGGTCTTGGGGCTCAATGGTAGTTGTAGAAGCCAATATGACTGTTCTGGCTATACAGTTTTCCAGCTCCCGAATATTTCCCGGCCACTCATATTGTACTAAGAGATCCAATGCTTTCTTGGTGATATCATAAACATCTCGTGTATATTTGTATGCATACTTCTCTATAAAGGTGTGCACGAGTAAATGGATATCTCCCTTCCTTTCTCGCAAAGGCGGAATAAAAACAGGAACAACCTCTATCCGATAGAGAAGATCGCTCATAAATCGTTCTTCTTTCACTTCAGAGTGTAAATCCAAGTTGGTGGCTGCAATAAGCCGAACGTCCACATGATGAGTTTCAGTGCTTCCCACAGGTTCAAAGGTTTTGTCTTCCAAAAAGCGCAACAGCTTGGATTGAAAGCAAAAATTGATTCGCCCGATTTCATCTAAAAAAAGCGTCCCCCCATCGGCAACATCCAGGTAGCCCTTTTTGTCCACGGTAGCCCCAGTGTATGCACCTTTCACCGAGCCGAACAGCTCTGCTTCGAGCAGACTTTCAGTCAGAGCAGGCATATTTAGGGAAATGAATTTTGCATCCTTACGCAGGCTTTCCTGGTGGATGGCCTTGGCCAGCAGTTCCTTACCAGTTCCTGTCTCTCCATATATCAAAACCGGTGCATCTGTCGGTGCGACCTTTTTGACCAAGGTAAATATATCTTTCATCTTTTCACTGCTGCCGATAATCTGGTGAAAGGATCGGCGCTCACCATCAGCGCTCGGAGGATCACTTGGCAGGGCGGCCTGGTCGCAGGTCTGCCCTTCCTGTATGGCTCTTTGTAGGGAGAGGATCATTGCATCGAAATCAAGGGGCTTGAGGATGTAATCGGTGACGCCTTCCTTTAAGGCTTGAACTGCCGACTGGATCGTTCCGTACGCGGTCATGATCAAAAACGGCGGAGGATTCCTGTATTCCTTCATCCTACGAAATAATTGCAATCCATCCATATAGGGCATTTTCAAATCTACCAGACAGACATCCACATCATTTCTGCTCTTAAAGACTTCAAGAGCGTCATGACCGCTTTTCGATTGCAGAACATTATATCCCTCGTCGTGCAAAATGGCAGAAATCACTTTCAGCGTGTTAATTTGGTCATCCACAACCAATATTTGCGTATTCTTCAAGATCTGCCTCCTTGGACTACCGGAAAACTACCTTCTACAATGATGCCTGTTCAAACGGTAGCTCAATCACAACCCTGGTTCCTTCACCTGCGTCTGAGGTAACTTTCAGGGAACCACCATGGCTTTCCACAATCCCCAAGCTCAAGGGCATTCCAAGACCTGTTCCCGTCTCCTTGGTGCTGAAAAACGGATCGAATATATTCTGCAGGTGTTCAGGTGAAATCCCGATGCCGGTGTCTTCAATGATGATCTTGATAGTCGTCTGAGAGTTCAAGAAACCGTCTCTTTCGACAGTGGTCGTAAAATGAACCTCACCTCCTTTTGGCATGGCTTCTATGGCATTGAGGAGGCAATTGACCAGGACTTGTTCCATCTGATCTGAATCCAGAGGAACATGGGGAAGAAAAGGATCAAGATGATTGAGGAAACGAACGTTGTGATCCTCAGCCTTTGTGGAGTGCAGGTGTTGCACGTTCCTAATGAGCCTGTTCAGGTCAGTTCTGACAATATTTAATTGTTTTTCCTTGGCAAAATTTAAAAATTCACTCACAAACCTGTTCAAACGATCGATCTCTTCCGATATCAGGGTAATATATTCTTGAACCAGCCCATCCTCAGAACGCCGCCGCTGCAAAAAAACGATCGCCCCTTTGATGGCATTGAGTGGATTTCGGATTTCATGGGCCACACCGGCTGAAAATCTGCCCAAAGAGATGAGTTTTTCTGAGCGGACTAATTCATTTTGCACCCGGGACAGGTGTTTGGCCATGCTATTAAAGGATGCGGTCAGTACGCCAAGTTCATCCTTGCTTTGAACAGGTATCTCCTGCTTGAGGTTGCCGGCCGCAATCTGGTTTGTGGCCACAACGAGTCTGCGAATCGGTCGAGTGATCCAATAAGATAAGACACTTATCATGCCAATGGCAAATAGAGCCACAATCAAAACAATCAATGTTATGTTTTCTTTAATCGCCAAAGCCTCTTTTTTATATTCAGAGTTGGCAATGGTCACGGCCATTGACCAATCAACAATAGGTACTGATGAAAAGACAGCGACTTTCTTTCTCTTTTGATAAGTGTAATTTTTCCATCCTGTATCTTTTTTCATCATATCATGTATGAGACTTTTAACACTTATGCTGGGATAGTTCTCAATGTTGAATCTGTAAGGAACAAAATCAGGATGAACTAGCATTCTTCCTTTCTGATCTATTAAAAAACCATACCCATTTTCACCGACTTGAATATCCTCTACTATATTGGTAATAGCCTGAAAATCAATATCTATTACTACAATTCCTGAAAAACCTTTCCAAGTGGATATAATCGGACTTGCACAATGGATGATATATCTATCTGTTGGAGAATATTTTTTTATTTTCGATACATAGAATTCACCAGAAGACATGTTGTTCATTTCTTTAATCATAGATGTATAATCTATAGTTTGACATCCTTTACATTCTGTATCTTTCCTTGCTTCAACCATATTTGTATTTTCATTACTGATAAATTTTATACTATTGTAATGATCCATCCTATTTAAAAAGTCATTAAAAATGCTATTTATAGTCTCTTTATTATATTGAGCCTGCACCTGAAGTTTAAACTGTTTTGCATTTATAAATTCCTCTATAACAGGCAATTTAGTCATTGTTTGCAAATCTAATCGACTGTAAAAGAACATTTGATTTATTTTCTGAGCAGCCTCCTGAACGTTAACAATCTGTTCATGTCGAACAAGCTTGTTTACTCTTTGCACAGATGTTGTATATGACATATATCCAACCGCTAATAAAGGAAGACAGACCATAGGCAGTATTATAAATATGAGCTTGGAAAATATGGAATGACTTTTCTTCATGAGAATTCTGACCAATTATCCATTGCTATTATCTCAGCACAAAGAGACACAATCTTCCATTGTAGCCCTTTGCAGCCCATCTTTGTTACCAAAGGTAACACCGTGTTTCTGAAGGTAACAGAGCATGGATCCGTATCCTCTGACCATTTCATAGCCAGAACATAGTTGTTTTGTATCTTATCGTATCACACCTTTGACCCGCTTGCAAGCAATTTCATATTTTATCAATTATATAAGAATGTTACATATAGGCATCTGATGGCACTCTTTTTGCAGTGTCTTAGGAAGTGGTTATTTGTCTTTGGTCAAAGCTCGGTGCAACGATTTACACAATGGAGGTACTTTGCCATGAAGAACACCAAAACCATACTCTGCTGCCTGACCTCTTTTCTCCTGCTCTGTTTTTCCAGCGGCCTGGCTTTCGCCCAAACAGAGCCCATACAGCTTGGAGTTGTGACCTCCTTGGGATATCCGCATGGAAAAGAGGGCTTGGTTGCTGTTCAAATGGCTGTCGAAGAAATCAATTCAAACGGAGGAGTTGAGGTAAACGGTGTCCACAGGAAATTCACCATCGCCTCCTCAGATGACAGATCAGCAGCTCCAGGCGTGCCGGTCAGCGATGCCGTCATGGCCCTGAATAAAATGATTAAACAAAACGATCCTGTGGCCATTCTAGTCGGCCCCTATCGGTCGGAAGCCTTCCTGGCCGGCATGGATGTATTGGCCGAGAACAAGGTCATTGAGCTCAATTCCATTGCCATGAGCCCGAAAATGGAACACAAAGTTAAAACTGATTACGATAAGTACAAATATACCTTCAGGGTCAGCCATAACGCCATTCAAATGGCCAACAGCATTGCTGAACAGTTTGCATACCTTAAAGATAAATATGACTTTAATAATCTTTACATCATCAAAGAAGACATCAGTTGGGCTCATGCCGTTTCTAAAGCCTTGGCAAAGAAAGTCAAAAACATGGGATATTCAGTGGTTGGTGAGAGTTCTACTGCTTTAGGAGCTACAGACTATTCAATGCCTCTGACCAAAGTCAGAAGATCGAAAGCCCAATCCATAGCAGCCATTTTCAGTCTCCCGGAAACCGCAACCATGGTCAAGCAAATGCACGATATGCGCATTCCTGCTCTGTTGGCCGGATACCATTCCTATATTGTCCCCGGACACATGTGGGAGACAATGAATGGGAAAGTGGAGTACGCACTGGTCACGGCCGGGGAATTGGGATTGGTCCCCTCGGAGAAGTATCCCAAGTCGGTGACCTTCTTTAATAAATTCAAAAAAAGGCTTGGTCACTATCCGGACGCCGATCATTCAGGAGCATCAGCCTATGACAGTGTCTATATGCTCAAAAATGCCATTGAAAGGGCCGGCAGCCTCAATCCGGATCAGCTGGTCAAGGAACTGGAGAAAGCCGATTATATGGGAGTCAGTGGCCGGATGAAGTTCAACGACAACCATCAAGTTATCTATGGGGACAACCCGGAAAAAGCCGCCTGCGAAGTGACCTTTCAATGGCAGGACGGTGAAAGGGTCCCGGTGCTGCCCAAAAGCATCAGCGAAGGCCAGATCATTCTTCCCCCGTGGATGAAAAAATAGCTACCCACAGCGGCAATAGCGGCCCTGTCCCTATGGGACAGGGCCGCTTAACTCCAGATAAAGGGAATGCGACATGCTGGATTTACTCATATTTGGCTTAATCAACTGTGCCTCATTGGCCGTTTTGGCCATCGGCTTCAGCCTCACTTTCGGCATCAGTGGCATACCGAACTTTGCCTATGGCGGCCTGTACATATTAAGTGCCTACCTGTGCTGGTATCTCATAAATATCGGAATCCCTCACCTCCTGGCCATAGCCTTCACCCTTCTCATCATCGGTGCTCTTGGCTATCTCATATACTGGCTCATTTTGTTCCGCGTCAGGGGAAATATGTTGTCCGAGGCAATTGTTACCTTTGGTACTGGGCTGTTCATTCTCGAGTTTCTGCGTTGGTTGGGATTTGTTGGATTTCACTATAACCTGCCGGTATTTTTAGAAGGGTCGATCCAGATCTTTGGCATCTATATGGCAACTCACAATCTGATCATTATTTGTGTAGGCATCCTGATGGGCCTCTTCTTGTGGTTCTTTACCCATTACACCAAAACAGGCAGGGCATGCAGGGGCATTGCCCAGGAGGAGTATACTGCCCTGTCTCTGGGAATCGGCTCTGATTTTACCGCAGCCATCAGTCTGGCCATTGGATCTGCATTTGCTGCTCTGGCCGCCATCACCATCCTCCCTATGCAGACACTGACCATTGATAAAGGATACGACGCCCTCATATTTGCCCTGGCTGTAGGGATCGTGGGAGGTTTGGAAAGCATTGTCGGCGTTCTTTTGGCCAGTCTCCTACTTGGATACGCCCAAACCGTGATCGGATTTTACATCGGCTCCCAGTGGACCGGAGTTATCTTTATGGGCTCGATCCTGCTTGTCCTGGCCATCAAACCCTCCGGTCTCCTGGGCAAATTTAAAGAATTGGAAGAGAGGGTGTAAATGACCAGACGAAAAGAGAATTATCGGAAAAAGAGGCTTGATCGGGGAATCAAGGTGCGCAGTGATTCCATATTTCTTTTGACCTCATACCGGGAAATAGCCTATACCCTTTTTCCCCGTGTCGGGCCGGTGGCCTGTCTCCTCCTTATTCCATTTATATTTTGGGCCATTGGGGCTGATTATTATATCCAAGTGGCCATTTTGACTTTTGCAGTCGGTCTCCTGGCCTTGAGCTGGGATTTTTTGGCCTCAGCTGGTCTCTTTTCTCTGGGCCAAGCCCTTTTTTTCGGCATCGGCTCATATGTCAGCGCCAGCTTCAATTATTATCTCCACTTTCCACCCCTTGTATCCATGATCCTGGCCACCGTTGTTGGAGCGGTCATTGGAACCAGCCTGTTGGTTCCGGTCTTACGCTTACGCGGCATCTACTTTTCCATGATAACCCTCATCCTCCCCATTATACTGGCCAAAATAATCGAAGCTACCCATATTTTGGGGGGCTCCCAGGGACTGACCGGCCTGCCTGGACTGGGAGCTGAATGGGTGAAGATACTGCTCTCAGTATTCGTTTTGGTCTTTGTGCTCTTTGTCTTTAGACGAATCATCGATACAGACTACGGACTGATCATCCGAAGCCTCAAAGAGAACGACCGCGTCCTGATAAGTTCCGGGATAAATATCAACTGGACCAAGACCCAGGTCATCTTTATTTCCGCTCTAGTCGGGTCATTCTCCGGGGCCTTTATGGCCCACTACTACGGGATAGCCGGCATTTCCCAGTTCGCCCTGGATATGTCCATCCTGCCATTGGCAGCCACCATTCTGGGCGGAAGTGGATCATTTGCCGGGGCAATCCTGGGCAGCGCCATTCTGGTCCCCATATCTGAAGCCCTCCGTTTTATGGGCACCCTGCGTATCGCGCTATTTGCCCTGGTCATGGTCTTTTGTATTGCCGGCCTGCCTGAAGGGTTGTTTCACTACCTAACCCGCAAGTATCAGCAAACCGAGATCTGGGTCCGAATGGAGGGCAAAGAATCATGAGCGATCCGATATTAGAAGTAAACAATCTGACCAAAAGATATGGAAAGACCTATGCGGCCAATAATATCTCCTTTCAAATCCAAGCTGGCGAGTTTTTGGGGGTGATAGGGCCCAATGGGTCGGGAAAGACCACTCTGGTCAATCTGATTACCAGATTTATCAAGGCAGATAGAGGCAAAGTCTTTTTCCAAGGGCATGAAATTACCAATCAAAAGCCTCATACCATAGCCAATATGGGCATTGTTCGCAGTTTTCAAATGGCCATCCCCCTGTATCATTTGCCGGCCTTTAAAAACGTGGTCGTGGCCCTTCGCTCCCCCCGGGTTCTAAAACAATTCCGCGGGGGAAGATACGGGGACAGAGACGATATAGCCATAGATATTCTGGAAGAAGTCGGTTTTGAACGGGACTCTTTTGTCCCCTATAAATTGGCTTCTGCCTTGCCCCACGGATACCTCAAGCGCATGGAGCTGGCCCGGTGCATGGCCATGCGACCGACAATCTATATCCTGGATGAGCTCTTTTCCGGGATGAGCCTGTCAGAGGTGGCAACCACCCTGCCCATTATTGAAAACATGAAAGAACAGGGTAATACCATTATTATGATAGAACATCGACTCAAAGAACTGTTCCAATTAGCAGATCGAGTCATGGTCCTCAATTTCGGAAAAAACATTGCTGAAGGCCCTCCAGATACAATCCTGCATGACGAAGCTGTGCAAAGTGCCTATATCGGAACTGAAATTGAGGAAGTTACATAATATGGTTACAGAACATACTTCTCAAAGCATTTTGGAAATCAGCGGCCTGACAGTGTTTTTCGAAAATGCACTGGCCTTGAACGAAGTATCTCTTTATGCAAACAAAAGTGAGATAGTGGGCATTTTCGGTTCCAACAGTGCCGGAAAAACCACGTTGGCAAATTGTATTTCCGGGCTCATATTGGAAATGAAGAAAAAAGAGGCAAGGCGTGGCGGCCAAAATATAACCATATCCGGTCAAATTTTTTTTAACGGCGAGGACATCTTATATGCATCGTGCAGCTATCGGGTCAAAAACGGTCTGGGTTTGACCAGAGAACGTCACCCCATCTTTCGAGACAGCAACGTGCTTGAAAACCTCAAGATCGCAGGCCATGTGCGAAACAAAAAGGACATTGCCGCCAGCGCACAGAAAACCATGGATTTCTTTCCCCACTTACGGAATCTCTCCCACCAAAAGGCCGGTTTTCTCAGTGGAGGGGAACAGCAAATGCTGGCTATTGCCATGGCCTTGATGGTCAATCCCAGATTTTTGGTCCTGGATGAACCCCTATTGGGCTTAAGCCCGGCGGTCCAGGCTGATCTGGTCAAAACAATACGGGATATCCGGAATGAAGGGATCACTGTTTTGGTCACCGAGCAATTTGCCAGGCCATTACTTCCTCTGATCGATCGAGGATATATTATTGAAAACGGTATTGTCATTCTCAGTGGAACCGGAGAAGAACTCATGCATAATCCGGAAGTCAGATCCGGATACTTTAGCACTTAATAATGGGAGCACAATGTCCATGCATTCATTTGATTACAAAAATACCTCTATCTGGGACAAATTTGAAAAATCGGCAATCGATTACAGCGATAATACTGCGCTCATATATCTGGGCAAAAAAATATCCTATGCTCAGCTCCGCACCATGGTCGAACGCTTGGCTGCATCTTTATATGAGTTAGGAATGCGGCCCGGAGATAAAGGCACCCTCTATATTCCTAATACCCCACAGTTTATTATTATCTGGCTGGCCCTCCAGCGCCTGGGTTGCGTTTCTATCCCCATCTCTCCTATTTATACAGCCAAGGATCTCCTGTACATGATAAATGATAGTGAGGCGGAAACCCTTTTTTGCATGGATACAAACTTTTCCTATGTAGTCGAAATAATACCATATAGCTGCTTGAAACGAGTTGTGGTATCCACTTTGGCTGACCTGCTTCCGTGGTGGAAAAAGCTCATTGGATATGGACTGGATAGGATACCCAAAGGTGAGTTCAGAGCCGATGCAGAAGAGAATATCTTTACTTTTCCCGAACTCTTGAAACGTGACGATCCCGCCCCGCCAGAACATAAGGTACAAGGAGACGATATTGCCCAAATTCTCTATACCGGTGGAACTACTGGAAAACCGAAAGGAGTACCCTTTCATCACGCAGTCTTTGTCCAAAGCGCTACAGAACAGCGGCAAATGAATGCCGTCACCATTGACTACGGCCAGGATATCATGGTTCAAGGAGGTCCCTTATTCCATATCCTGGGGCAGGCCCTGGGCATAGGGGCCTTGTTTGCCGGGGACACATTGCTTCTGCTCCCCAGGGTAAATATTGACGCCCTACTCTATCACATTCAGCTATACAAGGCGAAATCCTTTTTCGGAGTCCCTGTCTTGTACCGCATGATCTTGGAACATGACCGGGTAAACAATTATGATATAAGCTCTCTCCAATATTGCTTTTGCGCCGGGGACACCCTCCCGGTTGAAGTCAGCAACAGGTGGGAAAACAAGTTTGGTCTGCATATCTGTCAGGGCTATGGCACCACTGAAAGCTGTGGACGGATTTCCCTGACCCCTGCCAATATCAGGGCCCCTTCCGGGTCTATCGGTCAGCTCACCCCAAGCACGGAAGTCAAATTCGTCGATCCGGGGACCCTTGAAGAAGTTGCTCCCCAGAAAGCGGGAGAACTCTTATATCATTCCCAAACTATGATCACTTCCTATTGGAACAAGCCTGAAGAGAGCCTGCAGTGCTTCATCCGTCTGGATGGGAAGCTGTGGTATCGAACCGGAGATATCATCAAAATAGATGAGGATGGATGGCTCTATTACGTGGACAGATCCTCTGATCTCATTAAGCACAAAGGATACAGGATAGCTGCTTCCGAGATAGAAAACGTCCTTCAGGAACACCATGCGGTCATCTCAGCCTGCTGCGTGGGCATACCTGATGAAAAAGTCGGAGAACGAATCAAGGCCTTTGTCGTCCTCAAAGAGGATGTCAAAGGAATCAGCTCCCAGGATCTGGAGAAATGGTGTAAGGACAAACTGGCACCGTGGAAAGTACCACAATACATTGAATTCAGAGACATGCTTCCCAAATCCAAGGTGGGCAAGCTCCTGCGCAGGGAAATCAGAAAAGAAGAAAAAAAGAAGTCAGCATAACTATTTTTTCCCGGCCAGGCAAAAATCGTTATATGTCTCAATAAAAGGAGATCATCAATTTTTGCAAAAGCACATTGCATCCTACAAAGCATCCAAAAGCGTAGATTCTTTCGATTCCCTGCCCATAAGCCCGCAGGGTAAGATCCGGAAAAGAGAGCTGCGCAATCGGGGCAAATTTTTCCGTCACTTCAGGTTAAAAAATATCTCAGCTTTGCCTCTATTCCCACCAAAGGCGGGACTGAACTCTCACTCTTTCCGCAGCTCCCTTTTGAGCAGCTTCCCGGTGGCGTTCTTGGGCAGCTCGGCCATAAACTCCACATACTTGGGCACTTTATAGACCGCCATGCGCTCTTTGCAAAACTGGATGACCTCTTCCTCAGACAACATCTCTCCTTCGCGGAGGGAAATAAAGGCCTTGACCACCTCGCCTTTTGCCGCATCCGGGGCCCCGAGAACAGCCACCTCCATGACCTTGGGATTTTGATACAGAAACTCTTCCACTTCCCGGGGGTAGATATTGTACCCCCCACTGACAATCATATCTTTTTTGCGATCCACTATATAATAGTAGCCGTCTGAATCGCATCTGGCCATATCCCCGGTATGAAACCACCCGTCCTTGAGCACTTCCATACTCGCCTCAGGTTTTCCCCAGTAGCCGTGAAATATACCCGGACCCTTGACGCACATTTCGCCCACTTCTTCAGCCGGAAGAGGGTTATCCAGCTCATCGACAATGTTGATTTCATAGCCCCTGGCCACCGGCCCAATGGAGCCCGGCTTGCCGTGGCCCAGCCGTCCGTAGGTCACAGTGGAGCTGGTCTCGGTTGAGCCATAGCACTCGCAAAAGCCAACCCCAAAGGTGGAGGTGATCTTTTCAATATATTCCTCAGGCATGGCTGCGGCGGCCGATTGGGCAAACCGCCAGCTGCTGAGATCATGGGCCTCCGGAGAGTAGGAGCTGAGCATATACAGATACATGGTCGGCACCCCGGCAAAATGGGTCACCCTGTATCGGGATATAAGCTCCAGGGTTGTATCCGGCTTGAAGCGCTGTATGGTGAGAACCCCAGCTCCTTTATATAAAGGGCCGAGAGTGGAGAGAACGAAAAAAATATGACAAAACGGCGTTCCAGTTAAGAAAAGGTCCTGATCGTTGATATGCAGAACATCATTACCATTTAATGCCGCATTGGCCATCCAGTTTCCGTGGGTCAGTTTGGTACCTTTGGGCTGGCCGGTGGTGCCTGATGTATACAGTAAAGCAAGGTGATCGTCAGCCTCGGTTTGAACCATGTTCAAAGAGTCGGGATACTGGGCAATCAGGGCATGGAAATTCTGAGTACCGTCGACAGGATCACCGCAGGTGACCACTTGCTCCAGATGAGGCACTTCCTCCTTGGAGTTTATAAGATTAGCTTTGGTCTCTTCAGAGACCCCGATAAGGACCCTGGCCCGGCTGTTATTTAAGATATAGCTTATCTCACCGCTTTTAAAGAGAATATTAAATGGGGTGATCACTGCCCCGATCTTGGCCACGGCGAAAAAAGTAATCAAGTACTCCGGTGAATTGGGCAGGTAAACGGCCACCCGGTCGTCCTTATCCACCCCCAGGTCCAGGAGGGCATTGGCGCATCTATTGGCCAGGGCATTGAACTCCTGCCACGTGAATTCCCGACCATCGTCCCCGCAGATGATGGCTCTATAGTGTGGATGAAATCCTGCAAAATATTCCAACATACTGGCTATATTCACAAATTCCCCTCCTGGCGCTTTGCTTAAAAAAATCAAGAAAATAGATTTCAGGGCCGCTCGCCCTCATACCTGCAAAGTATCAGCCACAACCAAACATGAAAAATGATGAACATTCAAAAACCCGATGCCAAGTAGGTCGCCCTTGCCCTCAAGGGCTGACCCCTGAAGCTCTGGAAAGAGGGACAGCGGTTGAGGTCAACCGCGTCCTACAGAAGAGCCAGGCCCGGTATTTCTTACAAACAGCGGGACTCATATTTATTTTCCGAACTCTTCATCCTCAATTTCGATGGCCGCGGCACAGCTCTCCAGGATGGAGTTCGCCTTGCCCGAGGTTACCGGCAGGATGGTACCGATAAAGTTTTCCGCCGACTTGACCTGCCCCCGGTAGAATTTGAGGTCCTTTTTTTTCCCGTCCCCGTTCATTTTACCCACTGCCATACAGGCCCGCCACAGAAGCATCCAGGCCACAGCCATATCTCCAGTGATATCCATGAACGGATAGGCATGGACGTAGGCCTTTTGCACCTGCCCGTGGCCGATCTCCCGCTTTAAATGGTCAGCGGCATGCTGCCAGGTACCCACAAATGAACCTAGATTGGTGGACAGCTGGGCCAGTTCCGGCAGCTTTCCGGCCTCGTCCACCACCTTCCGGATCTCTGCAGCCAATCTTTCCGGTAGCTTTCCCTCTTTTATGAACAGTTTTCTGCCCAGCAAATCATTGGCCTGGATACCGTTCGTGCCTTCATAAATGGTGGTGATTCGCACATCTCTCAACAATTGTTCAACAGGATACTCTTTGGTGTATCCATACCCGCCGTAAATCTGAATGCCCAGATTGCAGATATCAACCGATCTGTCGGTCACATATCCCTTGGCCACCGGAATGAGTATGTCGATGAGGTCTTGATATTTTTCCCTGTCTTGGTCCGTGTCGGCAACAGTACGATAATCCTTGCACAAAGCGATATAGGAGTGCAGGCTTCGCATGCCCTCGACATACATTTTCATCTGCATCAGCATGCGCCGCACATCAGGATGAGATATGATGGGCACATATTTCGTGTCCTTGTCGTCCACTTTATTCCCCTGCCTTCGGGACCGGGCGTAGTCCAGGGCATACAGGTATGAGGCAGATGCATTGGCCAGTCCTATGGATCCGACCATCAGCCGGGCATCGTTCATCATATGAAACATGATGGACAGTCCCTTATTCTCCCGACCGATAAGAGTTCCCAGGCAGTCGCCCTTGCTTCCCAAAGCCATGGAACAGGTGGCACTTCCGTGAATGCCCATTTTTTCTTCAATGCCCGTACAAACGACATCGTTTCGTTCCCCTGTCGAACCGTCGGGCTGCATAAGGTATTTGGGAACTAAAAACAGAGACAGCCCCCTGGTCCCTGCCGGGGCCCCCTCGATTCGGGCCAGGACGAGATGGACAATGTTCTCGGTCAGATCCGTATCGCCCTGGGATATGTATATCTTGTTTCCGCTCAGCGAGTATGTACCATCCGCATTTTTGTGGGCAGTGGTCTGGATTTGGGCCAGATCGGATCCGGCCTCGGGCTCGGTGATCATCATGGTCGCACCCAGTTCGCCGGAGTATATCCGGCCCAAATAGGTCTCTTTCTGCTCCTGGGTTCCAAAGGCTTCCAGGACCTTGCCCGCCCCGTGATTCATGATCGGAGCCATCATAAAGGCCATGTTAGAGGCCAGAAGGTATTCCCAGGCGGATTGCATAACGATGCTGGGCATGCCCTGACCGCCATATTCCTGGGAACAGTCCAGGGCTATCCACTCTCCGTCCACCAGGAGCTGCCAGGCCCTCTGAAACCCCTCCGGGGTGACTACCTGCCCATTTGCAAAGGAACAGCCCTGCTCATCGCCCGTCCTGTTGGTAGGCAGAAGCTCCTTTATGGCCAGGTTCCGGGCTTCCTGGACCACCATATCTATGGCTTTGGAGTTCACCTCCGCAAAATGAGTATGTTTGCCGAGTTCACCGGCAGCAAATTGTTCGTGGAGCACAAAGCTCACGTCTCTGCGATCAACCAGAAGCTGGGCCATGATATATGTCCTTTTCCATTAAAAACAGAAGGCCTTTTCCAGCCAGGCGTCTGGATGGAAAAGGCCTCCCGGGTATGAACATTGGCTGACTACTCACTAAGGCTGGGGGGCCGGATCAGGTCTACTGGACCTTAAGGATAACAGCCGCCCCGGTGTCTCCGGCTGCGCAACCGGTAAACAAGACATATCCCCCGCCCCGCATGACTGCCTCCTCAATGCCTTCAATAATCAGGCGGCCGGCGGTCGGTGCTTGGGGGTGGCCGAAGACCAGGGAGCTTCCGTAGTTGTTGAAGGTGTTCACATCGATATTGAACTCTTTGGCCATATAAATATCGTTGGCTGCAAATGGGTTGTGGGTTTTAATCACCGGGACATCGGAAATCTTCAGCCCGGCCTTGTCCAGAGCCATTTGGGCCGCCGGCACCGGAGCCATGGCCATATGTGCTTTTTTGGCCCTGGAGTATCCAAAGGAGGCCACTTGGATTGCAACACTCTTGTCGCTGCTGAGTTCCGCGGCCTTTTCCCGCGAAGTGACCACCATACCGCAGTTGCCGTCGGCAGGATGGGTCTGGGCCCCAAAGCTGTGCACCCCGTTGGGCAGGACCGGCTTGAGTTTGGACAGCCCTTCAGCCGTGCTTGCGGTAATGCCTTCATCTGCCTGGATGGCTTTGGTCTCTTTCTTGGATACCTTCACTTCCACTGGAAACATGTACCGTTTCTGAAACGCGCCATCATCAGCCAGGGCATCCGCGTATTGCTCATATCGGCGCAAAGCTACCTGATCGCATTCCTCCCGGGTCACTCCAGTGGCCGAGGCCACATTCTCCGCGGTTTGGATCATGGACGTCCCCCCCCAGGGGTCGAAACTGAAATGCTCCATCATCCAGTTCTCGGAAATCACTTGTCCACCCGGGCCCATGGGGTTGGGCCAGACTGTATGCGGTCCATTGGAGCAGCGATCGGTCATCAATACATAGGTATTTTGATTAAACCCGGTCTCAATGCCCATGGCCGCCTGATACAGCCCGATGGTCGATGTTGAACAGGCCTGACTGACCAGGAGTCCCGGGACATTCTCTGCTCCAATCAGGGCTGCTGCCCATGGTCCGCCGTAAAACAGCTTGGGCTGGCCCACGGTTATTCCCAGGATGACATAATCAAAAATCTGAGGATCAATTCCTTTCTCGTTTAACCATTTTTTGGACGTATCCGATCCCAAAACAATAGAGTTTTCCGTGGCCATACTTCCCTGCCAGCGGGCAAAAGGGGAGCTGTAATAACCTTTGTAGGGGATGAATGCATTGGACAACATGTTAAAATCTCCTGTGTCTGGTTAAAATATCTAAGGTTTTTGTGGATGATATTTTTCAAACGAGGCTTAACAATGGAACCGAAGGCCACATATGGCCTGTCCTTGGGAGTCGCTGGCTTGGTCGTCCGGGATCGCCAGGCGCCTGCCTGGCTCTTTCAAAGTTTGTTCATGCCAGAACTGTCGCTGTAGTGCTAGAATCCAGAAAGAATATTCATGCCTCGCTCTGCTCGGACTTGTGGGCGAAGACAAGCTTCGCCCCTACGAATTCATCCAAGACTGGGGTAAAAAACCGTAGGGGCGGCCCTTGTGTCCGCCCAGGTCCAAGAGGGCGAATGATTATTCGCCCCTACTACACGCTGATCCGTACATTTCATAATTGATCAACCCGGCAAATTCACTTTTTGGGCGCTTTGGCCCAAAAAATATGTCAGATTTGCCGGAGGCAAAGCTGACCTCTGTCTTCTGTCCTCTGTCTTTCTACTTCCTTTGATACTGCGGCGGCTTCTTGCCCACTGACTTCAGGCCGATCAGGGCATCCTGCGTGGAAAACATGTACTCGAGCTCAGCCAGTTCCTGTTCCACGGCTTCCGGAATGGAGACTCCTTGTTGTTTATCTATCAGCTCATTGGCCTTCTTCACCGCCAGGGGCGCTTTTTTGGACACCGCTTTCAGTGTGGATTCAGCCATTTTGTCGGAGACCCCTTCCGGCTTCTTTCCCTGCAGCAGGGCCTTAACATTCAGGTCCGAACAGGCCTTGACCGCCTCCTGAAACCTCTCCGGTATTGATCGAGAACGGTATTTGTCCGGTTTTTCTCCCGCACAAACCTCCTGAATGGTCTTGTCCAGCTCCTGGGGATCGACCAGTTTGGTCACCAGCCCTAAGTCATAGGCATCCTGGGCCGACAAAGTCTTCCCGGTGAACACATAGTACTTGGCCAATTCCGGGCCGATTTGGCGAGCGGTCCGGATCATGCCCCCCAAGCCCGGATAGATGCCGATGGCCGTCTCCGGAAACCCCATGGATCCGGCCGGGGTGGCCACAATGGCCTGGCAGGCCAGGGCAAACTCACTGCCCCCGCCCAGGGAGAGACCATCCAGAACGGCAACGGTTGGCTTGGCCGAGTTCTCGATCCGTAAAAGGAGATCGTGTCCCTTTTTAGTAAATTCAATATTTCGGTCGATCCGGCTGCTCTCAATATTTTGAATGAAGAAACGGATGTCCGCTCCGGCCACAAAGGCCTTACCCGCCCCTTGAAAGACGATGCAGGCCACGTTGGGGTCATTCTCCGCCCGGGTGAAGGCGTCCTCTAGCTGGTCCACAGTGACTTCATTCAGAGCATTCATGGCTTCCGGGCGATTGAAGATAATCCGGGCCATATGGCCCTGGATTTCCAGATCCACGTAGCGAAACGTAAAGGGTTTCCCCACCTGCTTCTGTTTCTCAATGATCTCCGGCATTTGAAAATCAGAATACCGATTGGTCATGTCCTTGATCAATTCATAGGTCTTGTCGATCCCGATCTCATTCATCAGCTCAAAAGGCCCTTTGACCCAGCGCAGGCCAACCTTGGCTCCTCGGTCCGTATCTTCAATAGTGGCCACTTTCTTGCTGACCAAAGAGGCCGCCGCCCCCAGGCAGGCCCCGTACAGCCGATCCTGGATGATTTGTAACTTGCTTTCATCCGGCTGACCGGAAAGATCCCACTGCTGACCGGATTCCATCTGCTTGGGCAAAAGTTCAGGGGTGTCCCACAGGGAACCGAGCTCCTTACCCATGGTGGTGGAGGCGTGCACTGCGATGGGGATTCCGGTCACATTCATGAGCTCAAAAGGACCCATGCCGATTTTGAAGGCCTGTTTGGCCGCTTCCTCAATGGTCGGTATGTCGGCAATCCCCTCCTGCAGGACATGAACGGCCTCAGTGAGAAAGGGGGAAAAGAACTGGTTGACGCAAAAACCGGCAGCGTCTTTGACCACAATGGTGGTTTTGCCGTGCAGCCTGCCCACTTCCAGGGCCTTACCCACCGTCTCCTGGCTTGTGCCCTCATGGGGAATGATTTCCAGGAGTCTATTTTTGGCCGGGTGATAAAAGTAGTGCATACCCACAAAGCGATCGGGCCGATTGGTAGCTTTGGACAATTCAGAGACATAAAAACTGGAGGTATTGGTGGCCAAAATGGTTTTCGGGGCACAGATTGTATCCAGATTGGCAAACAGATCCTTTTTGACCTTCTCATCCTCAAATATAGCTTCGATAATCAGATCGGCATTGGCCAGGTCCTGGGGATCGTCGGTACCCTGAATCCGGGTCATGGTCGCTTCAACCTGCTGGGGAGTAAGAATTTTGCGCTCCACCCCCTGCTCCAGTGTTTTTCTGATGTTGGCCAGGCCCCGATCCACGAAGTCTTGCTTCATATCCTGCAAAATAACATCCAGCCCTTCCTGGGCCAGTTTTTGGGCGATCCCAGAGCCCATATTCCCGGCTCCGACGACTCCGACGGTCATCCTCAAATCCATTACTTCCTCCTTGACCGGTTAGTGACTTACTCATTATATCCTGTCAGAAAAAACAAGAAAATGAAAAAGCTGTTTTGTCACAAACTGCATAAGCCAAGTGTTCTCCCGCCGAAGGCTGATACCTTTTCCTTGCGGGTTCTTATTCCCGCAAGGAAAAATATATATCTCTTCAATCTCTTATATCAGTGTCAATCTGTGTGATCTGTGGACAAAAAACTCTTTTCTTGTTTGGGTTGCGGGTAAAGCCCGCGTTAGATGTATCCTGAGTGAATTTCAGGTTTGCCGGAGATAAATTTGAAATTGATCAGGCCATATTCTCGGCCACCAGCTCGGCAATATCCCTGGTCTTGATCTCTTCTTCCTTTTCCAGGTCCTTCATCCCGTCTTCGATCATGGTCAGACAAAACGGGCAGCCCACGGCCACATTCTGCACATCCGCGGCAATGATCTCTTCTGTGCGCACAATATTGATCCGTTTGCCGATGGTCTCCTCCATCCACATCCGGGCACCTCCGGCTCCGCAGCAAAAGCTCTCTTGACCGTGCCGATCCAGCTCCCTAATTTCTCCATTGGCAATGGACTTAAGCAAGCTTCGGGGTTCATGGTACACCGAGTTATATCGGCCAAGATAGCAGGGATCATGGTAGGTCAGGGCTTCGGCCAGGTTTGCATTCACTGATATCTTTCCTTCCCGGACCAGCTGGTCAATAAGCTGGGTATGGTGAATGACTTCATAATTTCCCCCCAGCTGCGGGTATTCATGCTTCAGAGTATTCAGACAATGCGGGCAGGCGGTGATGATCTTGTGCACATTGTACCCATTCAGAGTTTCAATATTCTCCTGGGCCATCATTTGAAAGAGCATCTCATTGCCTGCGCGCCGGGCAAAATCTCCGGTACATTTCTCTTCCTTCCCCAAAATAGCGAAGCTGACCCCGGCCTTTTGCAGAATCTTGACCAGGCTGGCCGAGACCTTCTTGGTCCGGTCGTCAAAAGAACCGGCGCAGCCGACCCAGAGGAGATAGTCTACATCCGGATTTTCGGCCATAACCGGTACCCCCAGATCCTTAGCCCAGTCCGCTCGCTTGTCGTATCCGATCCCCCAGGGATTGCCATTTCGTTCCAGGCCCTTGAAAGCAATATTCAGTTCCTTGGGGTAGGACTCGGCCATTAAAAATTGTCCCTGCCGCATGGCAATGATTCGGGGCACCTGTTCGATGGTCACCGGGCAGACTTCCTCGCAGGCCCGGCAGGTGGTACAGGCCCACAGGGTATCAAAGCCGATGACGTCATCGATCAACTGCTTGGGACTCCCAAATTCGGCCATTTGTTCTTTGATCTGCTGTGCCGTTTCCTGATCGGTATCCGCTCCAATACCTTTGGCCAGCTTGGATCGCTGGATGATATTTTCCGCATTATCAAAAAGTTCCGCTTTGAGCTTGTCGTTGAATTCATGCAAGCTCAGGGGCTTATCAGTCAAATACGTAGGGCAGACCTCCTTGCACCGACCGCATTCCGTACATGTATACAGATCCAAGCCCTGTTTCCAGTTCAACTGATGGATGTGATTGATCCCCAGGGACTCATCCTCCCAGGCCTCTTCATTCTCCAAGTCTAAAACCTCGGGCTTTTCATGGGGATATCCCAGGCTTTTCAGAAAAACGTTGGGCAGGGCGGTGATGACATGGAAGTGCTTGCCGTGGGGCAGTAAATTGAGAAAGACCAACTGGGCCGTCACATGCAGCCAGAACATGGAGGCCAGCAGATAAAAGGTGGCTTTGGCGCTTAATCCGGAGATAAGGGAAGCCGTACCCACTGACACCGGAGTCCACAGGAACTCAAAACCATATCTGGGGTTGTCGAAGAAATGGAGATTGGCGGGATTGTCGTGCAGAGTTATGAAATTGTACCGGGCTCCATTATACAAGAGTTCGGAGATCATCAAAAAGCCGATCAAGGCCAATATAAGGTATGCTTCCTTGGTATTATGCATCCGTTCCGGCTTGATCACCGCCCGCCGATAGACGGCCAGGACCACCATGACCAAGACAATGGCCACCATAATATCTTTGATGAAGATATAGACATATCCTAATAACCAGTCCTGCCCGAAAAAAGGGAGATGAAAGCCTGGAACAAAACCATTGCCGTATAAATGAATGCTGTGGATGAGCAGGACGCAAAATCCCCAAAAGATAAAGGCATGCATGATCCCGGAAGCTCTATCTTTCTTCCTGCCGACCAACCGCTTCTGGCCAATAGCCAAAACCAGCACACTCTTGATCCTTTCCATGATCTGATTCACCCGGTCAGCAGGCTGCAGGGCCCTAAGCAGGGCGATTCTGGAATACATGCTGCGGCAAAATACGGCCAAAGCCACGATAAGCAAAAGAGACATGAGTAGGGGATTCATGGAGACCTCATACCTGTGGAGAATTCAGAGGTTTCAGGCTTCAGTCCCGCAGTTGGCGGAACCACTGGCCCCAGACGGCCAGTTTGATCGTATATGAACCAAAATTAGGTTCCATACACCCGTAATAGACTAAAATTTTTCAGCCTTGCCTCCGGAGGCAAGGCTGAAAAATTTTAGCCTCGGACCTTCTTGATCTCCTCTCGAAGGATGGGAACCACCTCAAACAGATCACCGACAATCCCGTAATCGGCCACATTGAAGATCGGGGCTTCCGAGTCCTTATTCACGGCCACAATGACTTTCGATCCCTGCATTCCGGCCAGGTGCTGAATAGCTCCGGAAATACCCAGGGCCACATACAGGGAGGGAGCCACGATCTTACCGGTCTGCCCCACTTGCGTGTTGTGGGGCATGAACCCGCCATCGACCATGGCCCGGGAAGCTCCCACAGCGGCACCCAGGTCTTGGGCCAGTTCCTTGACCAGATCGATGCCTTCCTGATTTTTCACTCCCCGGCCGGCGGAAATCACGATGTCGGCGTCTCCAAGGTCGATCTCACCTGTGGCGTCAGATATCACCTCCTTGACCACTGCTTTGGCCTCGGCTTCCGGAGGAGAAAGGGTGACCACGCTTTCAGATCCGGACACTCCTTCCTGGGCCTCAAAGGCCCCGGCCCTGACCACGGCCACCAGTTGCTGGCTGTTGACCCGGACCCGCTGCATGACTTTATTGGCCATTGCCGGACGAACAACTTCAATGTTTCCGTTCGAGATTTGGATGTCGGTAATGTCCGTGGCGCAGGCCACGTCCAGCTGGGCGGCTACCCGGGGGGCCACAGCCTTGCTGCTTTCGGAAAAGCCGAACCAGATAGCATCCGGTTCAAAGTCCTTGGCCGCTTGCACAACACAGGCTGCATACGGTCCGGCCGAAAAGAGTTCCAGGCTGGAATCATCAACAATATACTGCCGATCCGATCCTGCTGCAGCCAAATCAGAGGCCAAACCTTGGACATTGCTTCCAATAGCCAAGGCCGCAGTCTCGGCCCCCAGGCCTTTGGCTTTGGATAACAACTCCTGCGTGCTTCCTTTCAGAACGCCCTGCTTAATATCGGCTACTACCAGTACTTTAGACATAATATTTCATCCCCTTTTTGTATGACACAAGGGTTAACTTCATAAATGGCCTGTTCGAAACTCACTTGCAGGATGAGATTTTGTACTTTGCATTAACACTACAGCGACAAATTGTGATCCCAAAGCTTTGCCCCCTGGACCGCCAGGTGCCACCCTGGCCATTCTGGGACCGCCAGGTGCCACCCTGGCCATTCTGGGATCGCCAGGTGCCACCCTGGCCATTCTGGGATCGTCAGGCGCCTGCCTGGCTCTTTCAATGTTTGTTCATGCCCGAACTGTCGCTGAAGTATTAACTTTTCACTCTTCACTTTTCATTTCCTACTACAGCACCTTGGCTTCATTGGCCAAAAGATCCACAACTTTTGCGGTGATCTCAGCCGAATCGCCTTCGAACTTCTGCCCGCCCTGTCGTTTTTCTGCTTCCATGAACTGGACCACTTCGGACTTTGGGCTTGCACATCCGAGCTCATCGGCCGAAGTTCCCAAAGCGGATAAATCCAGTTTGTCCAAGGACTTCTTTTTGGCCATCATGATCCCCCGCATAGAAGGCAAACGGGGTTCATTAATGCTCACGTCCACGGTAAGTACGGCCGGCAGCTCCACCTCAACGATTTCACTTCCCGTGTCTCCTGCCCTGGAAACCTTGAGCCGTGAGTCGTCTATGACCTCGATGCCCACCACATTGCTCACACAGGGCAAACCCAGATTTTCAGCCAGGATAATCCCGGTCTGGCCGTTGTCCGTATCCTGGGCCTGCTTGCCGGTTATGATCAGATCATATTCTCCGTTTTCATAAACTTTTTGCAGAGTCCTGGCATAGATGAATGCATCAGCCTTTTCCAGCTGCGGATCATCTACATGCATAGCCTGGTCTATGCCCATGGCATAGCAGCGACGGATAATCTCCGTGACATCTCCTCCGCCAATGCTCACCGCCGTAGTCTCTGCTTTATGATTTTCCTTGAGCTGAACAGACTCTTCTACCCCACTTTCATCCCAGGCATTGATCACATATTGCAATCCGTCTTCTACAACTTTTCCGTTATCCACATGAATATTTAATTCCACGTCCACGACTTTTTTCACTGTAGTGAGTATCTTCATTTTTCCTCCTTTTGGAGCTTTTCATTTTCATTTTTTTCTTTCTTGCCCTTTCGAGCTATGATTCTTTCTTCCTCAGGGATGGCTGCAGGCACCGGTTCCCCGCGGATCTCCCGCACAGCCCCGAATTTGGTCGGACACACCTCCAAACAAGTCCCGCATCGAATACAGACATCCTGATCAATAACGTGTACCTTGTTCTTGCCTCCATCGATGGCATCTACCGGGCATCGACGCTGGCAGATCATGCAGGCCTGACATTTTTGCGGATCAATATAATAGGAGGGAATATTGTTGAGGAGTTCATCAACCTCTTGTACCGAAAAAAAGGTCTCGTACTCACTCTCATCCTTGAGACGTGTACCAAGCTTCTCTCCCTCGGCCAGCTTGATATAGGGCACAAGCTGGGCAACCTCTCGGAGGTTGTCCTTGAGCTGCCGTCTATCCAATCCTTCGGCCTCACCCAGTGGCCCGATATTTTTCACCTCGTTGCGAAACTCGTTCATCTTTTGGACAAAGATATTCCCCTCTCCTGAAGACATAAAAGCGATACCCAGTCTCTTCGGATTGATCCCTTTATACTCCAATATCTTTTTGGCTAAAAGAACGGTATTCAAGGCATCATAATTGCCTTCCGTACTGTAATTGCATTCTCCAAGACGGCATCCCCCGACGAAAACGCCATCCATTCCGTTGGAGAAGGCCCTCAAGATGAACTCAAGGTCCACCCTCCCTGAACACATAACCCGGATAAGTCGAATCTCCGGGGCATATTGTAGTCTGGAAACTCCAGCCATATCTGCGGCACCGTATGCTCACCACTGGCATACGAAGCCGAGCAACTTCGGCTTGAAAAGGGATGATGCACTCATTGTTTGTCTCCTTTTTTTGGGCCAGAGCGCAAAAAATATATGTCAGATTCGATCAAACTGCGGCCGCCGCCAGAGGCGGGGCTGACCTCTGTCCTCTGGTTATGCATCCTAGTATTCCAGCATCCCAGCATTCTTCCCTTCTTCCTCTTCCTGTCCTCTGTCCTCTGTCCTCGGTCCTCTGTCCTCGGTCCTCGGTCCTCGGTCCTCTGTCTTCTGTCTTCTGTCCTCTGTCCTCTGTCCTCTGTCTTCTGTCCTCTTCTTACCCCACAGCCAGATCCAATTCCTGGTCCACACCCTCTTCGGAGGCAATGGTGTCTATCTGGCTGACGATCTCCTCATCGGTGAAGTGTTTCAAAGATATGGCTCCGGTAGGACATTTGGCGTTGCATAGCCCGTCTCCCTTGCACAGAACCGGATTGACCAGGGCCTTGTTTCCCTGCCGCGTCTCCTGCATCTGGATGGCATCGTAGGTACATGCACTCATGCATGCTTCGCAGCCGATGCACTTCTTTTCGTCCACAACGCAAACAGCTCCGGAGACCGTGACTTGGTCATGCTTGAGCAGGGTCAAAACCCGGCCGGCGGCTCCGTAGGCCTGATTGACCACCTCGGATATATGTTTTGGATAATGGGCCGTTCCGCACAGATAGATCCCCTCGGTACCGAACTCCACCGGCCGCAGCTTGACATGGGCTTCCTTGAAGAAACCGTCACTACCCAAGGGAGCCTTGAACAAGGAAGCGATCTCTGTGCTGTCCGCTGTGGGAATCACCGCCGCGGCCAGGGACAGGATATCCGCATCCAGAGCCAGTTTACATCCCAGGACCGGATCAGGAACCGTCACCCGGATGACCTCCTTGCCCTCTTCGCTGGTCGCCGTTTCCACCACCGGCGGGTTATCCGGCTGATAGCGAATGAACTTGACGTCCTTGTCCGCCGCTTCCCGGTAGGCATCTTCTCTGAACCCATAGGTGCGCATGTCCCGAAACAGGACATAGATATTCATCTCCGGGTTCAATTCTTTCAGTTTGAGGGCGTTTTTGACTGCATGACTGCAACAGACCCGGGCGCAATAATCCCGGTCTTCCTGCCTGCAGCCCACACACTGAATCATGACCAGGTCTTCAGCCTTCTGGAGTTCCGGGCGCCCCTGTCCGATCTGTTCTTCCAGCTCCAGATGGGTGACCACCCGTTCATCCTGCCCGTACAAATATTCCGTGGGCTTGTATTCATCTGCACCCACGGCAACGACCGTGGCCCCATGGTCGATCAGACTTTTCCCCTTGTGGGAGTGAACTGTGGTCCGAAAATTGCCCACATACCCGGTGGCTTCCGTGATCCGGGTCTCCAGATATACATGAATGAGGGGATGGGCATAGACTTGGTCCACAAGATTGGTCACATAGAACTGAACATCCAAACCGTCCAGGGTAAAATGCAGACGCCTGGCCGTCCCGCCCAGTTGCGATTCTTTTTCCACCAGGCAGACCTCATGCCCCTGCTTGGCTATGGACAGGGCGCAGGTCATGCCCGCGATCCCTCCACCGACAACCAAGGCGGTCTTGTTCACCGGCAGATCAATGTCCTGGAGGGGTTCCAAATATCTGGCCCTGGCCACGGACATCTGGACGATATCCTTGGCCTTTTGGGTAGCCTCTTCCGGTTCTTTGGCGTGGACCCAGGAATCGTGCTCCCGGATGTTGGCCATTTCGCAAAAGTACTGGTTTAGCCCCGCCTCGCGTAAGGTATCCCGGAACAAAGGCTCCAGGGTTCGGGGGGAACAGGCGGCGATGACCACCCGATTCAAGTTTTTTTCCTTGGCCACCTCGGTGATTTCACTGGCTGAATTCGTAGCACAGGAAAAGAGCTGTTCCTGGGCGAAGACCACGTTGGGCAGGGTCTGGGAGTAATCGACCACTGCGGGCACATTGACCACCCGGCCGATGTTCGCCCCGCAATGGCAGACAAAGACGCCGATACGGGCCTCTTCTCCCTGGACATCTCGTTCTGCCGGATACTCCCGCTCCTTGGTCAGCTTCCACCGCCTGGAATCCAGGTATTCCCCGCATTGCGTACCGGCTCCGCTGGCGCTGAACACCGACTCCGGGATGTCCATGGGACCTTGAAAGGCCCCGCTGACAAAGATCCCTGGTCGGGAGGTCTGGATGGGATTTTTGGGGGTGGATTGGCAAAAGCCGTGGGCATTAAGTTCAATACCATAGGTCCCAGCCATATCTCGATTGCCAGCCGGGGGATTAAGGCCTACGGACAAGACCACCAGATCGAACTCCTCTTCCTTGACCCCGTCATCAAACGTGGCGTAACGAACCAAAACGTTCTTGGTGTCTGGATCCTCACCCCCAATGGATGCATAGCTGCGGATAAACCGCATACCGGAGAGTTGTTCAGTCTTGTGGTAATAGAGCTCGAAATCCTTGCCGTAGGAACGGATGTCGTTGTGAAAAACTGTACACTCCGCATCGACATTGTGGTCTTTGGTCAGCATGACCTGTTTTTGGGTATAGGTACAGCAAACAGCCGAACAATAACTGTTGTCTCCTGGAGTGACCCGCCTGGAACCGATGCATTGGATCCAGGCGATCTTGTGCGGATGCTTGTGGTCCGAAGGCCGCAGGATCTCGCCCTCATACGGTCCGGTTGCACACAAAAGACGCTCAAAATCCATGCTGGTGACCACATTTTGAAATCTGCCGTACCCATATTCTGCCCGGACCTGGGGATCGAAGACGTCATACCCGGGAGAAAGGATAATTGCACCGACGTTTAACTGAGCACGTTCCTCTTCCTGATTCAGATCAATGGCCTTGTTCTCACAGACCGCCTCGCATATCCTGCACTTTTTTTCCTTCAGATACAGGCATTCTTCATCAATGTAGGCAATAAGGGGTATGGCCTGGGCAAAATAGATATGCACGGCCTTGCTTTTGGATATCTCCTGATTATAGGGGTCGGGGATATGCACCGGGCAGTATTCGGCGCAAATCCCGCAGCCCGTACATTTATCTTCGCGAATGTACCGTGGTTTTCTGACCAGGGAGATGTGGAAGTCCCCTGCCTGGCCCTGGACATTTTCCACCTCGGTATAGGTCAAAACCTCGATGTTCGGATGCCGGCCGACCTCGACCAGTTTGGGCGAAAGTATTCACATGGAGCAGTCATTGGTGGGATATGTCTTGTCCAACTGAGCCATATGCCCACCAATGGCCGGCGATCTGTCCACCAGATAGACCTTAAAGCCGGCAGTTGCCAGATCAAGGGAGGCCTGGATGCCGCTGATCCCTCCCCCGACAACCATGACGTCGCCGAAATGGCTCTTGTCCCGGCGTGAACACAGCCGATGGATCCTGTCTTTGAGCAGCAGTTCTTTATCCATTTTTATCATTCCTTGTCAGCTTTGCCGGATTAATCGATTATGAAACTGTTTCAAAAAGGACAGGCCTAAGAGGGGCTGGCCCTCGGAGAGGACCGCCCTACCGCAAAGACCACGAGCTGGGTTGCAACCGCGTAGGCCGTCCGGCACTCACTTGCGGTTTGTACGTCACTGCAAAGTACAAAGTCTCATCCTGCAAGTGAGTGCCGGACAGGCCCTCTTCGATGTCAATTCTTGTTCAAATAGAAACAACATCCTGAATGATTTCAGTTATGTCCTTTATCTCCAGCAGGCCCTCATACTCCAGATTGAGCTTGCTCTCCTCGAAGTTGGTAATGCAATACGGACAGGAGGTGACCAGGGTCTGGGCCCCGACTTCCCGGGCTTGCCGCAAGCGGATATCCGAAAATCTCTCGTTTTGAGGGGTATCCATCCAGATCCTGCCTCCTCCGCCGCCGCAACACAGGCTCTCCCGGCCCCACTCACTCATCTCTTTGAGCTCCAGACCCGGTACCCTGCCCAACAGCTCCCGAGGGGCGTCCAAAATCTCGTTGTGCCGTCCGAGGTAACACGGATCGTGATAGGTAACCGTCCCGGTATACTCCCCGCTTATCTGCAAACGGCCTTCCTGGATGAGCTGCAAGAGGTACTCGGTGATGTGCACCACCTCGAAGTGAACCATAAATTCCGGGTATTCATTCTTAAAGGTGTGGTAGCAGTGCGGAGAGGCCACAATGATTTTGTGTACCCCATGGTCGATGAAGGTCTTGATGTTTTCCCGGGCCAAGTTCTTAAATACCTGCTCACTGCCGATCTTGCGGATACTCTCTCCGCAACAGCTTTCCTTTGTGCCCAAGATGCCGAAGTCCACACCCGCCTTGTTCAGGATATTGGTAATGGCCACGGCAACCTTTTTCATCCGAGGGTCATAACTTAAATAACATCCAACAAAGAACAAGGCCTCCATGCCTTCGCTGAAGGTCTTCACCTGGGCATCCTTGGTCCAGGCCGTTCTGTTTTTCCGCTCACCCTGCAGGGGATTACCTTCGGAAATAAGACTGGCTCTGGCCGTCCGGGCCGGGCGGACCGAAGGGGGAAAAATCTCATATTCGGAAGCCAACCGGCGCAAGGACACGCCGACATCTATCTGGTTCACCCCTCTGGGACACTGCTCCGGACATCGTCCACAGGTTGTGCACCGCCAAATATCTTCACCTTCGATTTCAGACAATCCGAAAGCGGATTCCCGAATAAGCTTGCGCATACTAAAGGTGCGCACCTTGTTCCATGGACAGACCACATCACACAAACCGCACTGGAAACACAATCTGTAATCGTATCCCCCGGCGGCTTGTATTTCGTCGATGACTTCTTGGAAAGGGGCTAGTGTTTCCAATTTCAACCCTCGCTTGTCAGCTTTGCCTCCGACAAATCTGACATATCTTTTGTCCCCAAGCGGGCAAAAGAAGAAAGTTTGCCGAATTGTTCATGGAGGTGTAATGATTCGTTTCTCCCCGGATCAAACTGGCAGCCGCCGCCAGAGGCGGGGCTGACACCTGACACCTGGCCTCTATTCCTGCTCATACCTCCTGGCCATGGTCTCCACCACCTTATCCGGGCCGTACTTGTTGATCAGGGCGTCCAGGCCGATCTCCAGTTCGCTCAGCTCTTCCTCTTCCGGGCCTTCCTCTTCGGTTTCCGCGTAGGTCAGGGCATCCACCCGGCAGACCTGGACGCATACCGGTTCTTCCAGGGGAGGGTCGGACTCGCACATATCGCACTTCAGGGGCAGACCGGAATCCGGCTCCTTGAACATATCCCTGGCCGGGCAAGAGGCCCCGCAAAAGCTGCAGTCCTTGTACTCCTTGCCGTCTATGGTATACGTATGCCGGCCCGCACATTCGGCCGGGGTATATTCACCGGCCCGGATGGGGACATAGACATCATTAACCTCGTCCAAGACCACCCGGATCCGGGATCTGGCCGGGTTGATACTGCTGTATTTCGGTTCGGCGTGAAACGCGGAGCAGGCGATTTCACAGGCCCGGCAGCCGATGCATTTGTCCACATCGACATGGATCCGTTTCACAATTTTCTTTTGACCCCCGTCACTCACAGCCTCACCCCCTTAGTTGCTCAGCTTCTTTCACTATTGCTACAAAAGACAGCGGCTCTTCATCGCCCGTGATGATCCCTCTATCCATCAAATCCTGGCTCACAAAGTCCAAATCCAGCTCGTCCAGCTTTCCTTTGGTCGGAATGCCGTCATTGGTCCAGCCCTTAAAGGCATAATAGGCATCCAGACACTTTTGTTCCATCTCCGGTTCCCTTTTCTTCCAGTGATCCTCAGGCGGGCGTTCGTCTTCCCGGCGCATGCCCCTACGCACATTAATGGCCCGGACCAGATTGCGGTTTCTGGCCGCTATCTCCCACAGCTTGTCCGGGTCCATTTCCATGCCAGTAGCCAGGTGAATATACTCTGGAAGATTGTACAGATGATAGGGAGGCCGGCCCCCGAATTGTCCCCGAAAGGAGGACAAAAAGGCGCACATGCCGATGGAATCGTCCACGTAGTGCATAATCTCGTTCCAGTCCACGACCCGTACAGCCCCGTCCACCAACAGCTGAGTCCGGGGTTCCCAATTCAAATACAGATTGCGGAAATATTCAGGGGCTGCCTCCCAGCCCCGCACAAACTCTTCACGTTCTTTCGGGTCTGGGGTGGGAATCTGAGGAAAGGAGCCCTCAATCTGAGTGATGTTCAGCTTCTCTCCGGTGGCGTACATCAGGAAATAGTGATAGGCGACCCGACCCAGCTTGACCGGCACCTGCTCGCTCTTTTTCATGGTGTTGTGGTCGTATTCCTCCGCCCCTCGGCCGATCTTGCGGGCCGCCCAGTACACGCCGTCGGCCAGGGCGTCCCCGACCAGCCCTTCCCGGTGAACCATCTTTTCCAGCAGATAATAGAACCTTTCTCCATTATCCTCGGGAAAGTTGGGCAGATCCTCGTCGGTCAAAATCCCGGCCTCGTAGAGCTCAACTCCAAAGGCCAGGACTTGGGGTGTAGAGTAACCGTCCAGTCCGTACTCCTGGGTCAGGCTGAGCATATCGTAATTGAAATCCAGTTCCTTATAAGCGGCCATGGCATAGGTCAGCTTGCTGTAGCACTTCTGAAAGATGGTGTGTTTTCCCGGACGCCGCAGGGCCTGGTGGCAATCCTTGGGGCAGTTGTAGCAGGCGTTCCAGCGCAGCCTGGAGCTTTCGGAAATGGCCGTCCACCTTTCTTCCCGCTCCTTATTCCAAAATCCCTTATTTCGTTCCCGGGCATTGCCCCAGGCGAAATTGTCCACATGCCATTCTTCATCGTCCTCATGGGCCATGAAGTCACCGCAATGGGGGTTTTCATAAATATGCTTGTACATGGCCAGGTTCTTTTCAAAGAGTTCTGCCGGGTGGGCTACGTTGATATCCTTGGTCCCCCGCACGGCGATGGCCTTCAAGCGCTTATCGCCCATGATCACCCCCACCCCCCGGGATGAACTGGCGTTGGCGTGCTCAATAGAGGCCATATACACCCTGTTCTCCCCAGCCAGGCCGATAGAGGCCACCTGAATGTCTTCATCTCCCAGCTCATCCTTTATCATTTCCCCTGCTTCCAGGGCGCCCTTGCCCCGCAGATGGGTGGCGTCGCGTATCTCAACTTTGTCGTTATTGATCCACAGGTAGACCAGATCGGAAGCCTTCCCCCGGAGGATGATCTTATCGTATCCGGCATGTTTGAGTTCTGCCCCGAAAAATCCTCCGAAAAGGGAGTCTTTGTATAAATTGTTCAGAGGGGAAATGGTGCTCACATCGGTACGATTGGCCCCGGGGATGGGTGTGCCGTCCAACAGGCCGGCACTGAAGATCAAAAGGTTATCCGGAGAGAACGGCTCGGTTTCTGGAGGGACCCGATCCCACAGGATCTTGGCCGCTGTGCCCTGTCCCCCCAGGTGCAGCTCAGTCAATTTGGGATCGGTTTGGACCCGCTCGATATTCCCCCTACTGAGATCGACTTCCAGATCATAACCTGTCTCTGCATACCTCATACTTCACCTCATTTATATCCACGCCAAAAGTTCACACTCCAAAGGCACTCAGTGAGTCATCAATCATTAACCTTCTGTATTATTAGTAAATATCCCGAAACGACAGGCTCGACGTCCAGGCCAAACACTTTCTAGCTACATTGTGACTACATTTCCCAGAGTATGTCAAGGCCTTGGCCTGGCATAAAAGGTTAGCTTATCTTGTACTTGCCATGTAACATTTCGGATCATATTAACGATTTATTGATAAAAAAATAGGATAGATTTCAGCGCAGCCAGCGGCGGCGCTGAAATCTAATCCACCTTGATGATCTTGACCCGATGACCGACCCAATCCGGGGGGATGTAGATCCGACCGCTGTTCCCGCTGGCCCTGACGACTTTTTCAATCATTTCATGACCGTAAACTTCAAACTTTACCTTGGCTGTTTCATCTTCCGGCTCTATATGTTCATTTCCCTCAGGTGGTTGAGTATACTTTTCCATGCCTTTTATGTCCCTTTCCGGATAAGTCTCGTATGAAACTCGAAGTTAGCTTATACGGCTCTAGCTATAACGACCGGGTCTGTTTTTACAAGTCTCATTTTATTATTTGCATAGTACTAGCTGCATTATAGCCATTTTGTAGGCACATGTCAACACTGGTTTGTTTACAACACAAGGTGATTTTGTTCTCAGGTGCAAGGTGCCTGGAGTGTTCAGACATCAGACAAACAACTCATTGAATATTATGTGATTTCAGCTGCTTCTGCTGAACACTGAACACTGACCACAGCACGCTGTTGTCCCGATACAACTTGAGTCACTTGAAATTATAAACAATAAAGAGCAGAACCCAAAAGCCCTAGATGCGAAATCTCACTCCCGGTCTGCATCGTCTATCAGCTCAACCAGCACGTTATTCATCCCCCGGGGGTGGATGAATGCATATTCGCTGTTTCGAAAAGTACGCGTACCCTTAATGAGCGGGTAGTTCTTCTCCTCAAGCTCCTGCAGGGCTTGGCGGGTATTGGGAACGTGGATACTCAGGACCATAATACCTTCCCCCCGGTTTCGAATAAATTTGCCTACCTCACCATCGTCAGAGGTCGATTCCATAAGTTCCAGAGCCACCTCACCCAGCCAGTACCTATTGACCTTAATTTTTTCCTGTTCATCAATATAGAAATCGTCCGGCCCAGATTTTCCCAACACCGGCTCCCAGAGGGTTTGGGCTGCTTCCAAATTACTTACGGCAATGCTTATGTGATCAATCCTATTGGCTTCCATTATTTCCTCCTCCTTGAAAAAAAATACCAACTGCCGGTTTTATTCATTGACATACCCAAATAACATGCTAGAATTTCATGAAAAGGCCTATTCCCAGGAAACTGGACAGAAAATAATCAGTTCATAAAGGAGATGCTATGAACCAGCAGGCAATGAAGATCAGACTCATGCGGGCTGATGATTTTGACGCTGTGGTCCAAATCGATGGGAAAATACTGGGCAAACCCCGCCCGGATTATTATGAACTCAAGTTTGAAAAACTTTTTAAGTCCCAAGACTATTTACCGGTTTCCCTGGTTGCGGAGGGTGCGGACGGAAGGGTGGTCGGATTTATAATGGGGGAAACGTATATGGGCGAATACGGCATCTTTCAGGAAGAAGTCTCACTGGACACCATCGGCGTGGATCCGGATAACCAGCATAAGGGGGTTGGGGAGCAACTGATCAATGAATTTATTGCCCACCTGCGGGATGTGGGCATACGCAAGATAAACACCTTGGTTAACTGGAACGATTCACGCTTAATCCAATTCTTCAGCTCCAATCACTTTGTACCCTCGCAGACCATCAACTTGGAACGCAGTATCTAATAAATTTGTTCAGTCCCGCCTGAGGCGGGACTGAACAAATTTAATATAGTAAGTTGGGCAAGAGCAAAATGATGTCCGGGAATATGGTCATCAGGATGATAGAAGCCAATATGGCCATCAAGAAAGGCATGACCCCGCGGAAGATGGTCTCCAAGCGAACCCCTTCACCCGGAAGTCCCCGAGTCACTCCATATACCACGTAGACATTGATACCCACAGGCGGGGTAATCACCCCCAGTTGGGTAACCAGCACGATGATGATCCCAAACCAGATGGGATCATACCCTATCTGCTGAATGACCGGATAGAAGATGGGGATGGTCAACATAACCAGGGCCAGGGCGTCCATGACCAAACCGCCCAGAAAATATACGAAAACGATCATACCCACCACAACAAAGGCCGGAAGATCGAACCCACCGATCCAGGAGGCGATTTCAAAGGGGATTCTGGTCACAGCCATAAATTTGCCGAATACCGTCGCGCCGGCCACCAAGACCATAACCATGCACGATGAGCGCAGTGTCTCTCCAATGGCCTGCTTGAACTTGTCCCAGGTCAACTGTCTTCGAACCAGGGTGGCCACCAGGACTCCGAAAACCCCTACCCCGGCCGCCTCGGTAGGGGTGAACAGTCCCCAGAACAATCCACCCATAACCAGGCAAAAAATCAAAAGCACCTCACCCATGTCCAACAAGGATCGAAACCTGACCGCCCATGAAGATTTTTCTCCGGCCGGGCCCTGGTCCGGGGCCAGAGCACACCAGATCCAGATGGTAATGATAAACAAAATGGTCACCAGCACGGCGGGGATAATGCCGGCCATAAACAGCTGGCCGATGGACTGCTCGGTAAGGATGCCGTAGACAATGAGGACCACACTGGGAGGCATGATCATTCCCAAACCGCCCCCGGAAGCTACTGACCCGGTGGACAGGGCGTCTTTGTAGCCGAAGCGCCTCATCTCCGGCACACCCACCGTGGCCATGGTAGCCGCTGTGGCCGGGCTGGAACCGCATACCGCCCCGAATGCCGTGCAGGAGGTCACCGTGGCCATGGCCATGCCTCCACGTATTGCCCCCAGCCATTTGTAGGCGGTATTATACAGGCGGCTGCTGATCCCGCTGCTGAAAACCAATTGCCCCATCAGAATGAACAGGGGAATGGTGGTCAGATCGTAATTGGCGAAGGTGGAATAAATTTCCTTGGGTAAGAGGCTAAAGCCGGCGGAAAAGGTCGTCAGGTAGCTGAACCCGACGAATCCGATCAAGGTCATGACATACGCTACAGGCATCCTGGTCATGAACAGAACCAACATGGCCACAATGCCCAGAGTGCCGATCAGTGGTGGACTCATATGTTCTTAACCTTTGATTAATTTTTTAAAGGTATCCAAAATATTCTTCAAAATGGCAGCACAAAAAGTCAAAAAACCAAAGCCTACAATATAAATAACAATATACTCCGGAAGCTTTAAGTTCATAGAGACTTCACCGGATTCTTGCATACCCATGCCATAGGCAATCATTCGCCAAGCAACAATCGAAAATAAGATCAGGCTTATTGTATCGGTTATGAGTTCAATAAGATACTGCATCGACGGAGACATCTTATTGATCACAATTTCCACTCCGATATGTCTCTTTTCCATGTGTGAATCCGGCAAGGCCCCGACCACCACCAGGGCGGCCATGAAACTGACCAGTTCATAGGCCCCGAAAACCGGGTGGTTAAACAAGCGCCCGGTCACATCCACACAGGTCAGGGCCACCATAGCCACCAGAAAGATGCCGCCGATAACCAACATTTTTTTGGATATCCAGTCAAAAAGCTGTGCAATCATCGCTGTGCCCCTGTCTATGAAACATAGAATGAACTCTGAAGAGGGCCTCTGAAGAGGGCCAGCCCTTCGGACAATGACGGCCTACGCAGTTGCAACCCGGCCCGTAGTCTTCCCGTAGGGCGGACCTCTCCGAGGGCCAGCCCTTCTTCACCAATAGCCAGCCCTTCGGACAATGACGGCCTACGCAGTTGCAACCCGGCCCGTGGTCTTCCCGTAGGGCGGACCTCTCCGAGGGCCAGCCCATCTTCACCAATAGCCTCGGTTACTTCTCATATTCCTTCAAGGCCTTTTCGATGGTTTCGATGACCTGTTCACCGTCGAATCCCTTCTGGTTCAAGTTTTCCTTGTACTCTTCAATGACCGGGGCAACAGCCTCGTTCCAGCTGGCGTTTTCTTCCTCGGTCAAGCTGACCACTTCGCCTCCCTGGTCCTTGAAAAAAGCCATGCCTTCTTCATCACTGCTGTCCCAGGCCTCGGCGTGGCGCATGGCCCATTCTTCATTGATTTCCTCTATGATTTTTTGGTCCTTGGCATCCAAGGCATTCCATCTATCTTTATTCATGACCACAAAAAACGTGGTCGTATAGCCGGTGGCATCTGTCTCGGTCATATAATCGACCACTTCCCCGATATTCCATCCCTTGTTCGTTTCCACCGGATGGATACTCCCGTCCACCACCCCTTTTTGCAGGGATTGATAGGAGTCGGGCATGGCCATGGTTACTGGAGATCCGCCCAGGGCTTTAATCACGTCTGCACTCATGCCCGTGGACCGAATCTTCATCCCTTTTAAGGTCTCCAGACTCTGCACCGGCTCTTTCCGGGTATGAATGTATCCCGGTCCGTGCGCGTTGAAGTACATGACCTTGGTTCCGGAGAACTCCTCGGGCTTGAGCTGGGTATAGAGCGTATTGGCCACCTCTGTGGCCGCAATTGCCGAGGGATAACCAAAAGGCAGATCAACAGCCGACATAACCGGAAATCGGCCCGGGGTATAGGCCAGACAGGAGGTTCCGATGTCGCAGATGCCGTCTTTGAGGCTGCCATAGGTCTGATCGGCCTTGGTCAGGGTCTGACCCGGATAGAACTGAATCTTCACCCGGCCGTCCGTGCGCTTTTCCACTTCCTCACACCAGGCTTCGGCAGTCTTGGCCTGAATGTGGGTGGAAGGGAAGAAGGTGCTGTAGCTTAAGGTCACACTTTTGGCCACTGCCCCGCTGGGAGCGAACAGAAAAAAACACAGACCCACCGACAGTAAAGTACATACAGAAACCAGCTTTCTCATCGTACTGTCCTCCAAGCGTTACAAAACATTCTATTCCATGACGTGGGGAGATAATGAATTTTCCCCACATTGACTGATGACAAATCGAGGCCTGGACACCAAGCGTCCAGGCCTCGATTTGTAGTTAAATAAGGGGTTTATAATACGCGCTTTTCATGATCGTATAGCGTAAAAGCAGATCGCCCACAAATACAAACACCAGGCGGATAAAGATGAGAAAAGCGTTCACCTTGGCCCACATGATCAGGGTCAAAAACAAGGGAACGACCAACCCGATGGTCACCACCCCGATGTAGAAGAGTTGAGCGTAGTTGCCTTTAAGCAGTTCTTCGATGGAAAAATGGGCTGTTTCCGAGACGTGATACGTCCCCCAGATATACAGCAGGAATAAACAGAGATAGACGAAGAAAAAGACCCTAGCCCACATCTCGAAAGCGGCCAGATCCTCAGCCGAAAAGCTGAGAAAGAACTCCACGAACTGACTGCCGACCCAGATTCCGGAAATGATGGATAGGGGCAGAATCATGGTCGAATTCCAGGAGGGCAGGGCCCGGATCACGTTCATGGTGGCAAAGCCGTGCATAATAAGTAAGAGGCAGATAATGCCCATGATGATCTTGTACATGAAGTTGAATCCGGTCCAGGGCAGGCCGGGAAAAATCCCGGGCAGGATCTGGAAAAAGCCCAGGACGGCAAAAATCAGGATGACCCACATCCCCCTGGCCAACTCCGAGGTCTTGGGTTTGGCAAAAATACGCAACACCCGATTGGGGTTGCCCAGGTAGCGCATGTGAATAAGACCACCCAAGACCAAGGTCATCAGCCAACCTAAGACAAAGCCGCCCCAAAAGTTATAAAACAAAGAAAGAAAATAGATTCCGGCCCCGATCTCGGAAAAGAAAAAGGCCAGCCAGAGATAAACTCCGGCCCCCTCGATCCATGCTTCCTGCTGGGTGGGCTTGACCATCCACTCATATTCAGGTTGTTTCTTCTTCTGGGTCAATTTCTGCCAGAAACCGAACCTGTTGTTTTTGGCTGTCGCAGTCATCTCATATCCCCCATTCTTAGTAGAGCATCTTGATGTCAAAAAATTGAGTCCGCTCAATTTTTTGATTATTCCGCCTTGTACACCTTGACGGCCACCGAGGTCTCAATATTTCCGGTCAAGGGATCGTAATGCTTCAGGTAGGTGGGCAGGATCTTACAGAAATTGCTTCCCTTGCCTTTGGCGATAGGCCGCTTGTCCGCCCACAGCCCACCCTGACCGGCAATGCCGACCACCAAGTGGTTCTGCCCCTCCATGAGCTTGACCACGCCCTTTTCTCTGGCCCCATACCTGTTTTCCACCCAGATCACATCCCCGTCCTTAAAGCCCTTTTTGGCCGCCAGATCGGTATTGATGGTAATGGTGAAGGTGTACGGGCAGCGGGCGCTGGCCTCGTCGATAAAGGGGTTTTGAAAGGTGGTGTTGTTGGTGTGCAAGACGTCCCGGTAGGAGAAGGCCAAGAGATCGAACTCATCGTCCATCTCCTGATAGGATGTGGGAGTGAACCAGCTGGCCAGGGGAACATGCTGGGAAAGATCCAGCTCCAGGCCGGTCTCGTTGCAGATCTTTTCGATCTTCCGCTGGTCGTGGATCATAAATTCCATGTACACCGGGCACCTGGAAGGTATATACCAGCGCCAATACACGTCTTCGATGGGCTTGTGCCAGGTGGCGTATCCTTGCTCTTCCACCTTCTCTTTGTCCGGGCCGTAGACCCAGCGCAGAATACGGTCCCCGATCTCCTTCCAGTTCAGATACTCCCCGGGTTTGATCTTCAGCGCTTCGTCTTCAATGCCGTAGTAGTTGTTTAAAAGCTCATTGAACTTGTCCAACACCCCAACCCTATGGGCCACATCCAGGTACACATCCATGAAGAACCTGGACTCGCCGATGGGCTTGGCCACCGGTTTTTGCATATGCACATACCAGTCTTCATAGGACGGGCTGCCGCTGAAGAAAAAGGCGTCGATCTCACTGCTCCAGCAGTCCTTTTCCAGCCAGCTGACGTCGGGCAGAATGATATCCCCCACGGCCTGGTCAGTCTCATTAACCCAGATATCCATCTGGACCACAAAGCAGTCCTTGAACAGATCCACAGCTGCCTGCCAGTCGGACTGACTGATGATGAAGTTCACCGCCAGTCCAAAGACCATCTCCGGTCTGGCTTTCATGCCCAGCTTGTCCCAGATCTCTTCCCGTTCCTTAACATAGGGTACGTGGGACAGAGTGGAGTGCGGCCAGAAGTCGACGCATCCGGCGTTCTTACAGGGCACCTTAGGTTCGTGTGGAGGCCAGGGATCGTGGGAATAAAAGACAGCCGGGATGAGCACCCCGTCCGGACCCACCCGGGGGAAGCGCTCATACTGTCCACCGGGATACTTTCGCCTGATGGCCGGCCAGCCCATGGTCCCGCCGGGGACGTCCTCGGAGCCTACCAGCTGGTTTAAGAGATCGATGGCCGCTACTTGATGCACGCCATTATAATGTCCCTGGGACCCGCGGAAGGTCACCGTGGCCACCGGGCGATAGGGGAAGGACTTGCCGTCGATGGTGATGGTGCTTCCGATACAGGCGTTCTCCACCCACTCCTCAGCGATCCTGACAATGGTTTCAGCCGGAACGGTGCTGATCTTCTCCGCCCATTCCGGGGTGTACTGCTTCAAGTGCGGGCCGAGGGTAGTAAAGCACGGTTTGACTTTTTCCCCGTTATACTCGTACTCCCCACCCAGGGCGAAGTCTTCATCGGCAATGGACTCGTCGTCAAAGAGCTTGATCTTTTGATCCTTGAGATCGAAGACCAGGGGCTTTTCGGTTTCCTCATCCCGGACAAAGGTTCCGTCTTCCCGGATGAGATAGGGGAAGTTGGTCTTGGCCTTGATGTAGTGCTCGTCATAGACGCCCATGGTATTGAAGATATGGTTGCACATGGCCAGGGCCACTGCTGAATCCGTGCCCGGCAGGATGGGGATCCAGTCCGTGGCCTTGCCCCCGGCGAAGTTGCACATGGGATCGAAGACCACCTCTTTGATCCCCCGACGCACGGCATCGGCCCGCAATCTGGCGTTGGTCATGGCCGAATGTCCGGAGCCCGTTCCCTTGCTGGAACCCCATTTGATCACGTACTTGGTGTATCTCCAGTCCGGAGCTACAGACCAGGCCCCGTGAATCAGCCCCCCCAGCATATGGGCCGCGTTGCCGCAGTGCAGGCTGCCGCCACCGATGATGAAACAGCCGTTGTCCTCTATGCCGAAGGCCTTGGCGTAAAAATAGGGATGGTTGTGCGGTCCATCGCTGGCTCGCATGGTCTGGTTGGTAAACAGGATCTTGTTCGGATCGTCCTCCATGATCTTCTTCATCCTGGAGGTGATCTCTTCCAGGGCCTCTTCCCAGGTAATCTCCTTCCATTGCGGATCGACCCCGATGCCTTTTTCCGGATTGGTCCGCTTCAGAGGTTTGGTGATCCGGTTGGGGTCATGGTAGTACATGATCCCGGCTGCGCCCTTGCCGCAAACCCCGGCTTTGGTTCCGCCCATAGTCGATTCCGGGATGCCTTCAATCTTGACCGGGACCCCGTTCACTCGTCTGACCCTGATCCCGCAGCCGCAATAACAGGCGCCACAGGTCGTGTTCACCCAGACGTCTTCCCAGATTTTCTCTCTCTTATAAGTCATATATCCTCCTGGAATTTAGTCGATATATAAAACTGCCGGATCAGTACCGAACTCCGGGCGAAGCTGTTTGGCGTTGTGTACTTTGATCAGCTGGGAGACCTCGCTTAAGGGATCATCCAAGTCGCCGAACACCCGAGCCCCTACCGGACACGCATTGGCACATGCCGGCGTAGCCTCCAGATCCTTGCCCGGGGTCAGGCCCTTGGCCCGGCCCTCGTCCACGCGCTCCACGCAGAAGTTGCATTTCATCACCGTTCCCACCTGAAAGGGATAGATCTCTTCCCCTAAAAGTTCGAACTGGGTCTTGCCCTGTCCGGGGAAGTACTCGGCATCCTTGGTGGCCTGGTCGTAGTAGGTCCGTTGTTGATAGGGACAGGCCACCAGGCAGGCCCGACACCCCACACATTTGTCGTAATCGATCAAGACGATGCCGTCCTCCCGCTGATAGGTGGCCCCGGTAGGACAGGCCTCGACACAGGAGGCTTCGGTGCAGTGGTTGCACAGCACGGGATAAATAAGTTTCCGACTGGTGGGATATTTCCCCCGCTCCCCGGTCAAGACCCGGTTCCAGAAAACACCGGGAGGCAAAAAATGCTCCTCCTTGCAGGATATCGCACAGGACCAGCACCCTATACACCGTTTGACATCAATAACCATTCCCCATCTTGGCATAACATACCCCTTCTGTTGAGCATTGGCACAAAGGTGACCCTATGAATAATTGTTCACCGTCGTCTCCTCATAACCGCGGGTCAGACAGCGGATATTGGCTTCTAACCTGCTGCCCTGGAAATAGTCCCCCAGGGCCTCTTGGAGGGATTTTAGTGGGAGCAGGCCGGTGGTGGCTGCAAAAGCTCCCAGCATACACGTATTGGGCAAAGCCCGGCCCACTTCATCCATGGAAATCTGATCCGCATTGACCATACCTACGACCCTTAAGTTCGGATGCGGCTTTTCTTTCAAGGGAGAACCGGAGTTGAGGACCAAAGTGGCCTCCGGACGTAACCCTTTATACACATTTTCAAAGTACTTCTGAGAAGGATCCAGGACCACCACGATATGCGGGTTGTATATCTGGGTCTTTTCCCGGATCGGTTGGGCATCGAACCGGCCGAAGGCGGTTACTGGAGCCCCTCGACGTTCAAAACCGAACATGGGAAAACTGGCCCCGTATTGGCCGATGCGCACATAGGCGTTGGCCATGATCCTGGAGGCCATGACCGCCCCCTGCCCCCCCCGACCGTGAAAGCGTACCTCAATCATCCAGTCCTCCTTGCTCGCACTTTTCACTCAACCGGGACAAAATGGAGTAATTAAAATCCACATCTTTTTGCAATCTGGCCACTCCTGCTTCATCCAAGTGAGCGAACTTTTTGATAAGTTTGGTGTACTCCCCTATTGGTTTGGGTTTCTTGATCTCCCTGGTAAAGCTGATTTCCCCGTGCTCAGCCTCCCAGAGGGGAAAGAAGTTCGTTTTCACGGCCATGCGGCACAGATCCAGGGAGGCGTCCGTAGCCACCCCCCACCCCGTGGGACAGGGGCAGAAGACATGCAGATAGCAAAAGCCCTCCTCTTTCTTCTCCTTGGCTTTTAAAAGCTTTTTGGCCAGATCCTCCAGATAGCTCATGGTAGCCGTGGCAGCATAGGGAATTTTATGCATGGCCATGAGCAGAGGCAGGTTCTTACTGATCACGTCCTTACCTTGAGACATCTTGCCCACCGGCGAGGTCGTGGTGCTGGCCCCCACCGGAGTGGTGCTGCTTCGCTGGATGCCGGTATTCATATACCCTTCATTGTCGTAGCAAATATAGATGAAAGGCTCGTTGCGTTCCGCAGCACCCGAGAGGTTTCCGAAACCGATGTCCGAGGCCGTGCCGTCGCCGTTAAAACAAACAACCGTGTTGGCAATCCCCTTGCGCCGATACATCCTGGCCAATCCGGTGGCATTGGCCGCCGCTCCGGTCATCAGGGTCCCGTAATATGGCAGCCGGTGCCAGGAACCGGTGTTCTGGCCCAGCAAAACCGGGGCCGAACAGGACGGGGTCCCGGTGATGACCATGTCCTCTCCCAGGACCTGAGGCACGAATCTAGCCAAAAGCTCCAGGGGACACCCGGCGCAGAAAGTCGTCCCCCCGGCAAAAGGGTCATCGTATTGAAGATAGTCGAACACCTTGGAAAGTTTATTCTTTTTCTCGGCCATACATACTCCATTAAAAATTTAACTGATGACAGTTAAATTTTTATTAATTTTTTCTGGCTTCTGACCTCAGATTTCTGTCTTCCGACGTCTGATCTCTCGGATGAAACGAGAAATAACTTTGAAGAAGGCCTGTCCTTGGGGTCAAGGGCGGCCTACCAAGCAACCCGGCCCGTGGTCTTTTGTGTAGGGCGGCCCGGCACTCAATTGCAGAAGTTATCAGTGTATCTTGATTGAAGGCCTTACATCTCCAATTGAGTGCCGGGCCAGCCCTCTTCGTAACCAGTTGCATGCTCGATCAAGCTGGCAGTCTCCAGCCAGCAACGGCTCAGACCTCTGAGCTCTTGTTATGCATCCCAACATTCCAGCCCCAGTTAAACACCCCTAAGGGGCCCCCGGTTTAACGGGGTAAACATCCCAGCATCCCAGCATCCCAGCACTCCAGCATTCTTAGCATCCCAGTCACGCTATGGCGTGATCTTCGCTTCGCTCCGACATCCCAGCATTCTTAGCTTCTTCCTGACCTCTGACCTCTGTCTTCTATCTTCGGTCCTCGGTCCTCTATTCTTCCAAACAGACCCAGGTCATTTCCGGGTACTCCTCCCCCCTGGCTGCGGCCTGCAACTGATCCAACATCTGCTCGATGTGATCGGCGGTCACATCCGTGTTGGCGATCCCGTCAATAAAGCTCATGGTTGGAATGTCCCCAAACTTGGACGACAGGGAGCTGACCTCCACATACATGGGGCCTCCCTGCAATCCAAAACCCACACTGCGATCGACCACTCCAATGCTCTTTTTGCCCTTGAGGACCTCAATCAGTCGCTCCCAGGGAAATGGGCGATACATACGCAACCGGACCAGACCGCATTTCAGGCCTTCATCCCGCTTGCGGTCGATGACCGTCTTGATGGTCCCGCACATGCTCCCGGAGGCCACCAGGACAATGTCCGCGTCCTGGGTTCGGTATTCCTCTATCTGTCCCCCATAGCTGCGGCCGAAGTGCTCTTCGAATTCCTGTTCTATGGCCTCGAATTTCTCCTTGGCTCTCTCCATGGCCTGAATGTGTTTGTGCCTGAGTTCCACATACCCTTGCAGGATACCGTGGGATCCACAGCCGATGGGTTTTCCCGGCAGCAGAACCTGCCTTTGGGGCTGGGTTTCCAGGACGGACAAGAAGTCGGTAACGGCATCTTTTTCCGGGACTTCAACCCGTTCAGCCATATAAGAGAGATAGAAGCCGTCATAGTTGACCATCACCGGCACCTGAATATCGAAGTCCTCGGCCAGGCGGTAGGCCATGATCACCTGATCCAGGATTTCCTGACAGTTTTCAGCTATCAAGAAAATCCACCCCGAATCCCGGGTACTGATCATGTCCTGCTGGCCGGATGAAACGGCTATAATTCCTGGTGTCTCCCTGTTCACATTGACCATGACCACCGGGGCCCTGGTCCCGGAAGTAGCCAACATGGCATCGTACATAAAGGCCAGTCCCCAGGATGACGTGGCGGTGAATACCCTTCCCCCGGCCACGGATGCAGCGGTGACCACGTTCATAGCCGAGTTCTCACCCTCGACCGGGACCATTTCGGCATCCAATTCCCCAGAGACCGAAAATTCGAACAATTTTTCAATGACCTCGGTCTGCGGGGTTATGGGATAGGTGGCCACCACATCCGGTCGGCAGAGCATGGCCGCGTGGGCCGCCGCCGCATTTCCGGTGATGACCATGACCTGTGAACTGTATTCCTTAGCTGCGGTCATGAAACTCTTCCTCCGGTTTCATAATGATGGCCTGACGAGGACACTCCTTGGCGCAGACGCCGCATCCCTTGCAGTAATCCAGATTGGGCTGGAAGTACTCCCCATCCCTGCTGACCATACATTGCGTGGGACAAAAGAGAGCACACAGCCCGCAATAGACGCAGGACTCCACGTCAACCACCGGTCTTTTGGATCTCCAGCTTCCGGTATCCAGATAAAGGAGCACCTGGTCCGCGTCGGACCACGGCCCCTGCCCTGGAAAGTAATTTTTATAGGTCATAAACAATGCATCCCCCCACTTTTCAGGTTGACTGGCGAAATTCTTCGCTGATTGAGAGGTCATATCTTTACCCTACGCTACTGCCTATACTTGGTTGGACATAAGGCTTTCAAGGCGTAAAGATTGAACCGTGAACTTCGAAGGTTGAACCCTCAAGAGGACATGAGGCTTTGCATATACACCTGGGGCCAGGACAAAGACGCACTGGAGGGCACTATATGCTCCACCATCTTGCCCCGCACCCGGCTCATGTCGTCCTGCCGCCACATAGCGCTGATAAAAAACCCGATACTATCAGCAAACGCACCGATGGCTTGTCCACCGAACACCTTGCCGTCCAGCAAAACAAGGCGCAGGTAGTCCCCGCCATTTTCCTGTTCAATGAGTTCCTTTTCTCCGAGCAGACATTCGGTCTCGCGCATGGTTTTCCCGAAAGTCACGGCATGGGTGTCAAAGAAGTGGGCCCGGGCAAAGGCATAAGCTCCGCGGTACTCCACCCTGTCTCCCATGATGTTCCGGGCCACGATTCGGCCCTGCTCAATGGCGTTGTGCTTGAGTTGGAACATGGCCGACTCCCCGGTGCAGGCATCCACTGTCTCCACGCAATCCCCGCAGGCATAAATATCCGGAATCGAGGTCTGCATATACCGGTCGACCTGTATCCCCCGCCCGGTAGCAATTCCTGCGGTTTTGGCCAGATTCACCCCCGGGACCACACCAGTGGCCACCACCACGGTATCGCAATCGATCTCCCGCTGGTCGGTGACCACACCGCTCACTTCATTGTCACCCTTGATCTGAAGGACCTTTTCTCCGGTCAGCACGTGGATGCCGTACCCTTCGAGCGCTTCCTCAAGTCTTTTGGCTGTCGGTTCATCAAACAGGGCGGGCAGGATCCAGCCCAAAAGCTCGATGATGTACACCTCATAGCCCCTCTTCTTTAAGGCCTCGGCCACCTCTATGCCGATGGCCCCGGATCCGATAATCACCGCCCGTTTCCCAGCATGAGAACGCAACTTCAAGGCCTCGTGCAGCTGTTTGCAGCTGAATACTCCATGGTTTTGGATGCCCTCGATGGGAGGAATGAACAGGTCCCCGCCATGGGCCAGGACCAGTCTGTCGTATCCCACCCGGTCCCCGCTTTCCGTATCCACTGTCTTGCTTTGTGGGTCTATGGATAGGGCCTTGCTGGCATACATGAGCTGAATGTCATGTTTGGCATAGTCCCGTTCGGGCCTTCGAAACACAGCCTTTTGTTCGCAATCTCCAGCCAGGAAATAGGGCAAAGAGCAGGGATCGTACTCCGGAAACCTTTCAGCCGAGAGGATGCTCAACTCTGTGTCCCTGCTCCGCTCCCGGATGGAAAAAGCCACCTGGTTACCCGCAATCCCGTTTCCGACAATGACGACTTTCATAAAAAAACTCGGAAGTTTATAACTTAATGTTTCAGGTTTCAGGTGTCAGCGCAGCCTCTGGCGGCCTGTTATTGGTTATTCGTTATTTGTTATTCGTAAGAAGCCGCCAGTTTCGGTTGATCAATGATGAAACGTACGGTTTAGTGGTTTCTTCGTTCCCTGGGTTTACCCCGTTCAATTCCAATAGGACAGTAAAGCGTATTGAACTGGGGTCCTCCTTGGCATTGCCCTACTGCCTGGCCGGCAAAGCCGTCCGGATCTGATTGGCCCGCCTCCTGGCCGCCGTCCTGGCCTTTGACCAGTCCGTCCCCAGCCTCAGCGCCCCCTCGAGCCGGCAAGCGGTCACACACCAAGGCTCTTCCTTGGCCTCCCAGCACATGTCGCAGGTCATGGTCTGCCCAGAAGATGGATGCACCGTGGGACTGCCCACCGGACAGATATACACACAGGCCCGGCAGCCGATACACACATCCGTGTTCGTTCCCACACAGCCGTTCTTCAGCCGAAACCTGGCGTTCATGGGGCACACCTTTATACAGGGTGCCTGCTCACAGGCCATGCATATAATCGGAACGGATAGTCCCTGAGGATTCAAGGTCAATATCTTGACTCTTGAGAGCCTGGGATCGGGTTTGTCGAAGTGCTGCATGGCACATGCAATCATGCACCGCCGGCAACCGGTACATTTCTGGGGTTCGATCAAAAGGTGCTCACGCCGTGCTTGCATAGGTCAATTGCCTTGTTGAGTGAAAAAACACATTTTCCGATGAAAAAAGTAGTATAATGAACGAACCATGGATTCACTTCATTTTTGTTCTTTTGACCATAAACGTAGTCAGATGTCAACTCCAGAATGATCATTTTGTAGCTTTATAACAGCTTATTGTTTACTTACCAAAAAAGCACATTCCAGTAACATGTTGAATCGACGAAACTTTTAGATATAAGCACCAGACAGGAAACTTAGGTATGTTTAATACGCTAGGAACTTGAAATATCGTTAAAAAGCGTAGTACAGGCCCCAAGTTTCCGGGATCGCCCCCTGTTAATAAACCGCTTTGTACACAGCCATATTTTCACTATGCTGAACTGACCTGAAGATAGAGAAGACTCCGGACTTGCTTCGGGTATGAGCTTTACCCCCTCATACCGCGGGTACTTGAAACCCCCAGAGAACAGGCATTACGCTCTTCGCGCGAAGCACCCTGACAGGCCTCATCTCCGGTCTTATGTGTGGAGGTACAAACCAAGCCCTGAATATGGGCAAATTGCCGGCATGGGGGTATTACTGCCCGATCAGAACATGGGAGAGGAGAGTCGAAGAAAGGTTACAGAATGGTCGGTTTGTATGTTTGCAAGACGCGGAAAATATTTTCCGCTCACACAAGGGGGACATGAAATGGGGGAGGTCGTGATGCAGATGGACGACTCCCTTGTTCTTAACTCTTTGATTTTATTCTTCAACCGTGAACCTGGAACTTTGAACCCTCAAGCTTATATCTCCAGATACAGCACGATCTCATTTCCATACTCATGCATGACTTTGTAATGGGGATATCTCTTCTGAAACACATGGATCATGCGCTTGTTTTCCTTGAGCACGGTGGCTATAAATGCTTTATACTTATTCTCTCTGGCGATTTCCTCCAGGTTCTCCAACAGAAAGGACCCAATGCCCATGCCCTGAAATTCCTCTTTGACCACAAAGGCCACTTCAGCCGCGTCGTTCATGTCTTCAACCTGGGCGTAGGTCCCGATGGCGATGATCTCTTTATGCTTTCCCTTGGGCAATAAGCCGATGATACTCATGTTCTTGCGGTAATCCACTGCCGCCCATTGCTTCTGGAGCATATCTCGGGAAAAGACGTTTCGTTTTTGAAAAAAACGATAATAGATGGTGGTCGCCTTCAGCGAATAATAGAAATTCCGGAAGGCGAATTCGTCCGAAGGGAGAAGAGGTCGGAACTCCACAGTCTTATTGTTCGGCAACTTCCGATGATACTTGTAGTTCTCCAAAAAGATGAGGTCCAGCTTGGAGGGGGGCAACTGATCGTGGAAAATGTACCGTCTCTTCTTGGCTTCCTCGATGAGCTCCTCCCGAAAGCGGGGATGCGCGATCTGGGAAAGCTCCATGACTCGTTGATAAATGCCTTTTCCATGCAGTTCGGCGATCCCGTATTCTGTGACCACTATATGCACGTCCCCCCTGGTAGTGGCTACCCCGGCCCCTTCACTCAAATGGGGTACGATGCGCGAGGCCTGACCGTTTTGGGCAGTTGACGGGATGGCGACAATGGAAAAACCTCCTTTGGACATATTGCTGCCCCGAATGAAGTCCACCTGATCGCCGATCCCGCTGTAGAACAGGTATCCCTTGGAATCAGTGCAGATCTGGCCGGTGAGATCCACTTCCAAGGCTGAACTAATGGAAATGAAGTTCTCGTTTTTGGCGATCACATTGGGATCATTTACAAAATCGGAAGGCCGAAAATAGAATAAGGGGTTGTTGTTTACATATGAATACAATTCATGAGAACCCATGCACAGGGAGGTAACGGCCCGGCCAGGCAGGTAGTTTTTCTTTTTATTGGTTATCACCTTTTTCTTGAGCAGAGGAAGGAATCCTTCTGTGATAACTTGAGTATGTATTCCCAAATCCTTCTTGTTGTCTAAATACCTGAGCACGGCATCGGGAAGGTGCCCAAAACCTATCTGCAGGGTCGAGCCGTCATCCACCAGTTGGTTGATGTACATGGCGATGCGCTGCACTACTTCCACATTCTTATCCGAAGGAATCATCTCCACCAGGGGCTCGTCCTTGCGAACTAAATAATCGATATCGTCCACATGGATGAAATTGTCCCCTAATGTCCGCGGCATCTGAGGATTGACCTGAGCTATGACCGTTTTGGCGTTTCGGACCCCGGCCGAAGTAATGTCCACCGAGATGCCTAAACTGCAAAATCCGAATTCGTCCGGGGGACTGACCTGGACCAGGGCGACGTCCAAGCCGATGCGCTGGGAATCGAATAGATCCGGGATTTGGGAGAGATAGGCGGGAATGTAGTCGATCTTGCCTTCAAAGGCCGCTTCGCGCATGTGGTAGCTGATAAAAAAGAGCTTGATGGAGAAGCGTTCCAAGAACCACTTGTCGTGGACATAATCAGCCAAGGTGTAGGAAAACATCTGATAGATGACGATATCTTGCAGGATCTCCTGCTCCACCATGGTCCGGATGAGACTTTGGGGCTCCCCGCACCCCGTGCCGATAAACACCCGATTTCCATTAGAAATATTACTTATTGCTTCTTGGGGGCTAACCAGTTTATCGGGACAGTACGTTTGTAAGTCCATCGGCACCTGCCATCTCGTATGAAGTCACTGCAAAAACTTTTTGCACCTGCACCTAGTCTTCTCCATCGGCAAATTCTTCATCGGAAGCGGGAACCAAGAGGAGAGGAATATTATTCATTTTAATTGTCTTTTTTATTTTTGAACCTGCTCTCAGATCATGCAGCTCGGCAAAGCATTTATAGGAAGCAACTATCAAATCGTATTTTTCTTGCTGGCACTGGCTGTAAATCTCTTCCGTGACATCCGTTTCCTTATTCTTAATTATCATTTGCTTTACAAGCCGCTTGTCTTCTCTGAGTTTCTCAATGGAATCATCACTTAGGATCTCCAAAGCCCTTTGCACCCTGCTGCTATCTTTTTCCTTACCAATAAGTACAGATCTCGCGTGATCTGCTTTCTGTTCTTCATACTTTTTATATAAGTCATCCCCGAGAAGGCCAAATATGTAATTTTTCATACTCCCCTGGATGTCTTCCATGGGATACAATATATCAATTTTCGCTTTATAAAAGCTGGCCAGGCTGGCAGCGTAATAAAAGGCATGCCGGGAACTTTGGGACAGATCGGTAACAAAGAGTATTGTTTTGACTTCAGGAACCATAAATAGAACTCCTTTATCGACTCCCGAATTAAAATAAAAATGCGGTAAGCCCTGGAAAAATCATTAAAATGGCGATGCATACTAAGGATGGGCAGAATAAAGTAGGATATCCCTTTAAAAATACTGGCTCAGGGCATCTCCGGGGCCAACCCCCCTTGAGCACGTAAGCGTTGCCCCCACTGAAGGACTGATCACACCCACACCGCTGACCAATACAATGATTACCCCAAAACAGATGGGATCGAATCCCAGCTTGAACACCACCGGGTATATACATGGTATGGTTAGCACTATTAAGGCCATAGCGTCAATAAAAAGCCCCCCCAAAAAATACACCAGACAAATAATGATAAAGTTTTCAGAAAGGGACTGTCCCCCCCCAATTTTTGTCCCGCGCTCCTTATTTTCCCGCTCGACGCAGGAGGTACTGTCCGTACTGACTTTTGATCAAAGACTGGGCCAGGGTCACCAGTTGCTCTTTATCAATATACCCCATCTCGTAAGCGATTTCTTCGATGCAGGCTACTTTCAGCCCCTGGCGTTTTTCTATGGTTTCAATGAAGTTTCCTGCCTCCAGGAGGCTTTCGTGGGTCCCGGTATCCAGCCAGGCATACCCCCGACCCATGAGTTCAACTTTCAGCCGGCCTTGCTGGAGATAAGCCTGGTTGACTGAGGTGATCTCCAACTCCCCTCGATCCGAGGGCTGAACCTTCTGAGCAATGTCCACAACATCGTTGGTATAGAAATACAAGCCCACAACGGCGTAGCTGGACTTGGGCTTAAGCGGCTTTTCTTCAATGGACACCGCATTCATGTCCCTGTCGAACTCCACCACCCCGTAACGCTCCGGATCGCTGACCCAGTACCCGAAGATCACGGATTTACGTTCTTTCCGGACCGCTTGCATCGAGTTGCGCAACAGGGCTGTTAAATTATGCCCGTAAAACAGGTTATCCCCCAGGATCAGGCAGACATCGTCGTCTCCAATGAACTCCTGGCCGATAATAAAGGCCTGGGCCAGTCCATCCGGACTGGGCTGAATTGCGTAGGAAAAACGCATTCCTATTTCATCTCCTGGACCCAAAAGGTCCTTAAACAATTGGATGTCCCCAGGGGTGGAGATGACCAGAATGTCCCGTATGCCGGCCAGCATGAGCACGGACAAAGGATAATAGATCATGGGCTTGTCATACACCGGGATGAGCTGCTTACTTATCGCTCTGGTCAATGGATAGAGCCTGGTCCCGCTTCCCCCAGCCAGGATGATGGCTTTCATAGGCAACTCCATGTCCAAATACTATGAAGGAGAGATGACTGATGACCACTAAAAAAAGACCCACAATGGAAAATAGATTGTCCCCATTCTTTAAGGGGAATCCCTCGTAGCATCTCCATTCACATCTGCCAAGAATTGTATATGCTGCCAAATGCGGCCTGCTGCGGGGAATGAGGTATTCTTTGCCAGGCCAGCCCCAGCTTCAAGATCACATATCAGTGGGAAGTCTCCAGTCCGGGACGTTGCGCAACCAGAGGTAGATGGCCAGCAAAAAGGGTTCAAAACGGACAATAAGATTGTCGGTAAAGGTCCATAAAAATTCCAGGCTGAACTTGAGTACTGGAGAGGGACTGATCAATCCGGCTTGACCAAAAGCAACATACTGCCTGAGCAGAAGATACGAAGAGACAAAAAGCATATGTGTGGCCACCAGAATGAGCACAGCTTCCAAAAGGGACCTTTTCTTCCACTGGAACAAAGGATACAGACCGACCATCAGGGCCAGGGTCAGAGGCACGTTAAAGGAATAAGCAGCCACAGAGAGCTGCAGATCCAGGACCAGATCCCCTGCCCGCAGCCTGTCCTGGACCGGTTTGGCAATGGTCAGCTGGGTCTTATCTTTGTGCTGGGTCACCTCCTCCAAATCGGCCTTCATGACCCAGGAGGCCAGGGACCCGGAAGCCTGGGTTATCGAACGGCCATAGAAGGGCTTGATCTGGATCCAGGCGGCCAGAAACAGGGCATAGGCCACAATGAAGACCAGAACAGCCAGGGCCAGTTTACGTTTTTGGGGCATAATGCATCCAGACCAGAAACAGGACCAGGGCAAAGGCGATCATGATCCCCTGGGCCACATAGATGTGCATGATCTCAAAATATTGGGGCAAATAGACTCCGCTGAGGGCCAGTCCGGTGATGCGCAGCACATTCAGGACCTGGAGGATGACAAATCCGCCCCCAACGCCCCAGACTTTCCACATGCCGGGGCTGGGGAAGGCCAGAATGCCCACTGTATAGATCATAAAGGCCTCCAAGCCGTTGCACCCAAAACGGACTTCCAGACTGATCCCGGACAGGGCAATCACCGATCCGCTCACGCTCTGCACTATGCCAAAGGGTTCCAGGGCCATGGTGGTCAAAGCCAGAATCATCTGGGTATACAAACCGTCAATATCCAGCACATCTTTGACCGGTTTCAGCCCAATGAGCAGCAGAAGCAGACCCATCAGAAGCACATAGCTGATCATGAACTTAAGTATCACCTGACGCTTATGGGCCTTCTCCTGCTGGGCATCCTGAACTGCTGGTCGTTTGCGCTTTGCTGATTTTTTCTTGGCCACAGTGTCCTCTGTGTGAGTTATTGTCTGACAAAGAGTGAGCTTCCTTGAGCATACCGCTCTTGAATTCCCCAAAATCGCGGAGGGTCACCTCCAGGAACCCGGGACTTTGGGTCGGGCGGCCTTATCCCCAAGACCCACCTCTTGCCTCTGCCGGTCACCGCTCTTCTGTCAACCGGGCCAGATACCAGTCCACGGTCTTCTCCATCCCGCTGGCAAAGCTCTCCTCCGCCCGCCAGCCCAGCTCAGTCTCGATCTTGCTCGCATCGATGGCATAGCGCAGGTCATGACCGGGCCGGTCCGGGACAAAGGATATTTGTTGGGCATAACTTTTCCCGTCCGGACAAGGGACTTTGCCGTCCAAGATACGACAGATCAGACGGGCGATATCTATATTCGTCCATTCGTTTTTTCCGCCGATATTGTAGGTTTGACCGCTTCTCCCCTGGTGAAAGACCAGGTCCATTCCCCGGCAGTGGTCGGTTACATACAACCAGTCCCGCACATTCCTGCCCTGGCCGTAAATGGGAATGGGCGAGCCGCTTAAGGCGGACCTGATGATGGTGGGAATGAGCTTCTCTTGGTGTTGTCTGGGCCCGTAGTTGTTGGAGCAGTTGGTGATCACCGTGTTGAGGCCGTAGGTGCGATGGTAGCTGCGGACCAGCATATCCGAAGAAGCCTTGCTGGCGCTGTACGGGCTGCTGGGATCATAGGGACTGGACTCGGAGAACAGCCCTGTATCTCCCAGGCTTCCGTAAACCTCGTCTGTGCTCACGTGCAGAAAACGACACTGTTCAAAGCCTGACCTGGGGGTGAACGGGTGTTCCATCCAGTGCCTGTACGCAGCGTCCAAAAGGGTGAAGGTTCCGTGCACGTTGGTCCGGATAAAGACCTCAGGCCCGGAAATGGAATTGTCCACGTGGCTTTCCGCGGCCAGATGCATGACTCCGCGGATGTTGAAAGCGGAAAAAAGGTAGGAGACCAGCTCTTGGTTGCATATATCTGCCTGGATAAAATGGTAATTGGGGTTGGCTGAAACCTCGCGAAGATGATCCGGACTGCCGGCATAGGTCATCTTGTCGAGATTGACGATCTGGTAGTCCGGATACGTCTGCAGCAGATAAACAACGAGATTGGAACCGATAAAACCGGCCCCGCCAGTGACCAGGATGGAGTTCACGGCCTCTCTCCCTTGCAAGTTCAGAGGCAATTGTTCTGCAACCGGTTGAACACAAAATCTTTAAAGTTAATGTGGCCAGCAACGAGGCCCCTGTCCCTTCACCGGTCCTCGGTCCACAAGTCCTCGGTCATCGTGTTTTCCTGCATGCACCTGCGCAGTGCGTCTTGCCAATGGTCAATATGCAGATCAAAAGTCCGCCTGATCTTCTTGGTGTTCAGCACGCTGTATTGAGGACGCCGGGCAGGTGTGGGATATTCCCGGGTTTCAATGGGTACGACCCTGCAGCTGAGCCCGGCCAGACGGACAATGGCCCAGGCGAAATCGTACCAACTGGCTATCCCGGCCTGGGCATAATGAAAGATCTGTCCCCGGCCCAAAGCACACCGGGAAAGGATGAGACCAATAGCCTGAGCCAGATCCCGGGCATATGTCGGTGTGCCGGCCTGGTCGGCCACTACCCGCAGCTCATCCCGCTGACCGGCCGTCTTCAGGATGGTCCGGAAGAAATTTCTCCCCTGCCCGGAGTACAGCCATCCGGTCCGAATGACCATGGTCTGAGGGTAAACCCTGAAGACCACCTGCTCGCCGGCCAGCTTGCTGTGGCCATACACACTCAAAGGATTCGGGATGTCGTCTTCGGAATACATCCCGGGCTTGGTCCCGTCAAAGACAAAATCCGTGGAGATGTGAATCAAGGGAATGTCCAGCTCCCGGGCAGCCCTGGCCAGATTCTCCGGGCCCTTTTCGTTGACCGCATAGGCGGTCTGCACATCACTTTCCGCCGTATCCACAGCTGTGTATGCAGCGCAGTTGACAATTGCCCCCGGCCGGATGGCCCGGCAATACCCGAGGACCTGGCCCTCATCGGTGATATCCAGGGCGTCCCGCCCAGACGGAAAGCACGTTTCATCCGGCAGCAGCCTCGCCAGCTCCCGGCCCAATTGCCCCTTGACCCCGGTGATGAGAACGGTGTGCATGGCATCCTCTCCTGCAAATATGACCCCAGAGAGTCTCGAAAGGGTATTTCCCCTGAATGAAATCCACTTCCGGTATATGCGCGGTGAACAGGTCGCGACGGAAACTTTCCATAAAGTATCCCCGGCTGTCGCCAAAAATTTTGGGTTCGATGATCACCACGTCCGGGATCTGGGAGGGGATAAACTGCATGAAGGCAACTATGTTCTGGTTTCAATGTTGAGTGAGAGAAGATGATTGTCTGTCCTTTTCTCCACTATTGGACAAACATCTGGTCTTTGATTTCATCCAAGCGGGCCTTGAAGTCGCGGGTAACAAGCCGGGTGTCGGTCTGACTGAGAACAACATGGGGGGTAATAAAGACCATCAGTTCCGTGCTTTCCCGGGAATCCTCCTGATAACTGAAAAGATGTCCCAGCCCTGGAATATTGCGCAAAAAAGGGATGCCCGAGTTACTCCTGGAACGGGTCTGCTGAATCAAACCGCCAATAACTATGGTCTGCTTGTCCATCACGGCCACAGTGGTGGCCGAATTGCGGGTGGATATTATCGGAGCCCGCACCCCCTCAACCGACTGGGTGGACAGATTGCTCACCTCTTGTTCAATCTCCATACGAACCATGCCCTGCTTATTGATTTTAGGGGTCACCTTCATAATGATGCCCGTATCCCGGTACTGTAAGGTAGTGGTCGTCAAACGGTCCGCACTAGTGTCTGTCCTTTGTTCTGTAGTCGTGGGAATGGGCACCTCATCCCCGATATTGATCGTGGCCTCTTTGTTGTCTGAAGCCAGCAGGGTGGGGGTGGATAAGATGTTCACCTCCCCACTTTCGGCCAATGCCTTCAGGGCTGCAGTCAACCGATTGGTTTTCTCCACCACATAACTCAGCCCCGAACCGATTTGAGACGTTCCATCCGTGATTACCCCGAGTCCGGAATCCAGGGACACCAACCCTTTGGCATCAGAACCCACATCCATGAGATAACTCCACTCCACCCCCAGCTTGGAGGAGTCGTTTAAACTCACTTCAGCAATTACCATCTCAATAAAGACTTGTTTTGGATACAAATCAATTTTCTGAATCACGGAATGGATCTTTGAATAATCCTGGGCATTACATCTGGTCAGGATGGAGTTGGTGGTCTCATCGACTTGGAAGGTGACCGATCCGGTCAGTTTTCCGCTGGATGTCGATGTCTTGGATACCTGTTCCTTCTTTTGGGCCTCTTCCTCCATTTCTCCGGCCACTCTTTGCTTTTTAGTCTCTTCTTCGGTTTCTTGTTCAATATCGCCAAAGACACCTTCCAATGACTCGACAATGAGGTCGGCATCCCCATACTGCACATAATAGACATACACATTTGGTTCTTGCTGGGTGGACAAAGCAGTGGGGACCTTCTTATCCAACTCCTGAACCCAGGCCTGCACAAATTCCATAACCTTGGGATCATGCGTTATGGCTACCACTGTATTCGTTCGCACCAAAGGAACAAAAGCCACCCGGCTGTGGGGTCCGCCGTCATCTGCCGACAATCCGAAGTTGTCGGCAATGTCCTGCAGCTCCTCCACCGCTTCCTCAGCCTGGGCGTACTTCAAGGTGTACACCTGGGCATATATGTTGGCAAAGACGCTTTCGTCAAACATATCAACCATTTGTTCAACCTTGGTCAAGGCATGGGGGTAATCACAGATCAAAAGTACGCCTTTTTCGTCGTGGGCATAGACGGTGGCGCTTTGGGTGAGATAGGGTTCAAGGATCTTGATCATCTCGGTGGCAGCAATAAAATGGAGTCGGAAAACTTGAATGATCTGCCCCCGTTTCTGCCCTTGGGTATCAGACTGGATAAAAATTTTATCATCGGTCAATTGGCGGGAGGCCTCGGACATGGGCAAGATTTCCCAGATCCCCTCATCTCCCTTGAACATAGTCATATTATTGATCCGCAGTAAGCCCTGCAACAGGCCCACTAACTGGTCCTGATGAAAGGTGTCGTCGACTGAGAGAGAAACCCGGCCACTGACATCCGGATGCAAAACATAGTCCCCCTGGATCATGTCCATAAATACCCGAATGACTTCCACCAGATCTGCATCGTAAAAATTAAAGGAGACCTCTTTTTTTTCCGAGGGGAGAACGTCTCTTTTTTTCCCTTCTGCCCCGGGCTTGTCCTTCTCCAGCTCAGTGGCCTGCATTATGGAGTTCAGGCGCTGATTGAATGCTTCATTTTCTTTCTCAAGCTCTTGCAGAATCTGAGTGGCATTCTGATCTTCCTGACCTGCCGGCAGGTCTGTCTTGCGTGTATCTGTATCTTCTTTCTCCCCATCTTTTCGGTCCTGATATGTGAACGGAGAGGGTCCCTTATCTCTGACTGCCGGTTGCAGTTGAGCACAGGCTGTGGGCAAAACCAGGAGAAAAAAAACCGCTACGAGCTTTATTCCAGATATCTGCTTTCGGTTCTTGGAAGTGACCAGGTTAGCCATTGATACGTCCTAAGTGTCTTTTTCAAAGAGTTTTTCCAACCAGATCCTCATCAATTCACCGGTCTATAAATGGTCCCAAAGGGTGTTTCCACCTTCTTCATTGACCCTTCTTCCACCCGCCGTTCCCGCTCTTCTGAACTCAGGCTGCCGGGACTTTCCTGGCTTTTTTGCCGTTGTCCCAATTGCTTGAGCACTTCGGCCAAGCCTCTGGGCTGGGAAGACTCCTCCTGGTCCGGGCCCTGATCCTGTCCTGGTTCCGAATCCGGAGGGCTGGATCCTTGGGGGGTAGCATTGCCTTCAGCTTCTTGGCTCGACCCGGGCTGGGATGATTCGTCCGGTTCTTGTTCCCCAGCTTTTGGTCCTGTCCTCTGTGCACTGCCCTCTTTGGGTTCTTTTCCCCCTACCACCACCTGAATCCTGTCCGTCTTCTTGCTTTGAGCCTTTCGCTTTTCCCGCTGATGATCAAAAAGACCGATCTGGAATGATTCGCCTCCTGAAATTTCCAGGCCCACAGTGTTGGGATGAATGGAGACTACTGTATAATACAGCCACTCCCCTCGCTCTCCTTCATCCCGAAGGACTTCACCTTCACGAGCCAAGCGGTACTTGTGCTTGGATTCAAAAGGATCCATGAACATCAAGGCCATCTTGTCCGTATCGGTAATCGTTGTCCCGTGAAGACGGATCTTGGAGTGATCTATGCGCTGCAATCTTTGTGAGGCCCTGCGATCATCCTGTGATTCTTGATTCTCTTCTTCATTTTTTTCAGAGTCCTTAGGAGCTGGAGGCTGCCATGCCTTCCGCTCTGGGCTAAAGAGGTTTTTTTGGGCAATAACCTCCAGGGAAGTGTCTTGGAGATCCTGCGGATTTTTAAACAGAGATCCCACCTCCTGCCCTGAGCTCTCTTGCCTTTCTGAAACAGCCGTTTCTGAGTTTGGCAGACTGCGCTGAGACTGCTCTTGGTAGGAGCTCCAGGCTATGGAAATAATGAACAGCCCGGCACTGATCAAGGCCACGGGCAAGAAGATGTGCGGACTCTTTATGAGATCAAAGATTGGTTTTATCATGTGATGTGGGCCAAGGCTGAGATTTGCAGGCTGAGATTAAAGTATCTCTCTTCTCTGCGATTTACTATCTTTATTTCCAGTTCAGATACATGCAAGAACCTCTGGTCCTGAGAGATCTGGGACAAAAAATCTTGGATTGAACCGATTTCAGCCCTGCCGTTGATGCCAATTCTCAAGATTGTTATCCTATTTTCCACCTTCCTGGGCAGCATGCGCATGCTCAAGATGTTCACCTTGGTTTCTTGGGCCAGATCATTTACCACGTTTTGCAACTTGGCCTCGGCCAAGGCCGGGGTATCCCCCTGCACCAATCTGGTGGTCAGAATTTTTTCTCTCAGGCCTTTGAGTTCTTGGTTTTTTTGCTGATAAGCTTGACTTTGCTCCACAATCCGGAGTTGCTTCTCCAGCTGCACGGTTTTGAGATCTATTTGATCCTCCAAGGACTGCAGTCTATCTCTATATTGATTCCACCCGGTTTGCAAGACAACGGCCAGGAATAAAACTGCGGCCAAACAAATGAGGATTTTCCGGGATTGATTGCCCCCCCCCCGGGTTGACTCCATCCATCCCTGAAGCTTGGTCATCAATGTCCTGGGCAAAAAGTTTCCCTCCCCACTCGGCTCCGGTTTCTTGTCCGCATCACAAGCTCACTTGAGCTAGAATCTGAAACCGATCCCGGGAGCCGGATTTTTGGACTGGCGAATCATACTCAACATTTTCAAAAATCGGGGAGTTTTCCAAGGCCTCCAGGACAGCTGTAGCTGAATCCGCCTCACCTTGGATACGTGCTTTCCGCTCTGCGAAATGAAATGAATACAACCACGCAGTTTCCGGGATTACCTCGGTCATCTCTTGGAGGATCAAGGCAGCCCGGGGCTGGGTTTGCACTTTTTGGGCCAAGGCCTCGAAAAAATTCTCCAGCTCCTGGTTCTCGCTTCGAATCTCTTCCAGTTCTTTCACCTGGTGTTGGACAGACTCAATCTTGTCCTGCAATTGATCGCGGTAACGCATGGTCCCCAAAAGATCGGCGGTGGGAAAGGCCAGAAGGCAAAGCAAAACAAAGACCAAGGCGCTTATCTGCAGATACCTGCTCATTTTTTCCTGCTTGCGCACAGCAGGGGATAACAGGCTGATGGCATAGGGACTCTCGGACAGGGCACGCACAGACGGGGTTGGGAGCCTGGTCATCTCTTCAGACCGGGCAAAGGACGACTGCAAGGATTGCAGCCCCTGCAGTTCAAAGGCATCCCGGCCGATGATATACAAGGTTTTTGGATGGTCCGGGATATTCTCCAAAAGGGTGGCTCCCCGCTGAGTAACAGCCTCCTCCCCTTCTTGCTCCGATGGACGAAACCACAAATGAAAGGATATCTGGCCGCCTTGGGCCACCACAATCTCGGTTTGTCCCCGGGAATGCAAAAGATAAGCCCCATCATCTCCTGCCAGGATGGACCATTGGACCAGACTGGGAAAGATGGACCTCACGGTCAGCCTGGATTGGGCCAAGAGATGAAGGATTGGATCAATTTCCTCTTTTTGGGCCACAACCGCAGCAATATCCACTTGTCCGTCACTACCCACCAGGCTGTAATCCATATAGGTGGTGGATAAATCAAAGGGCACGTGGCGCATCAACGCATACTTCACTGCCTGGTCCAAATTGTCTGCCGCCGCCTGAGGCAGACTGAAGTTGACCAGGAAGAAATACTCCAGAGGCAAACCGATATGCCATTTATCCCCCCGTCCAGCCGGAAGCCTGGAAACGATACGCTCCAAAAAGGTGACCACATCGACATCAGGGGGCCGATGATACTCGCTCTCCTGTACCGGCAATACCGAGGACAACACCAGATTGGCGGCTGTCCTTTGCACCACGGCCTTGTCCGGAAACACCCACAAGACGTGGTGCATATTGCTCACCATTCGAACCAATCTGCTCTGCACGCTACGATCCACTCTGGTTGATTATTTTAGTCAGTGATTGTCCAAGCTCCCCCTCCTTGGTAACCATGCTGGCCGTTATCTCTATCTTTCCGGATTGAGAGACCGTGAAGTACCCTTGCAATTCCGTAAAATATCTTTGGGGCACAATGTCTGTGAGATCCGCCAGGTCATCTACCTGCTCATTGCGGCGAAAGGCGATAATATCCTCGACCGTTTGCTCCGGAATACCCTCAATAATATAAAAACTGGAGGCAGAAGCACTATTTATGTCCATTTTGGCCTGTTCCCCGTTCACAGCCAGAAAATCCTTTAATCCCGGCTTCTCCGACGTCCCTTCCAACAGCTCCCTGTCAATGCCTTTGATCAGAAGGAGTTCCTCAATGCTCTGGATCGCAGAATTCTTGGGCACATACGGGGGATCAAGGCTGAGGTAATAATCCTCTTCCGCCCCTTCCATCCGGTGCATATCATCTGCGTCCGTCCAGTCCAAAAGGGAATTAACCACCGTTGTCTGGCGCACCCCCTCGTGCAGGCCACATGCGGAAAGTATATCCCGCATCCGCTCTTCGTCAACAGTATTCACCCCCATTTTGCCACTCAGATCGATGATCTGAACGGCCACAGTCTGATTGCCTATACTGGTCATATAGGGTTCCTGCCGGGGGTATTTCAGGTCCAGCTCCTGCCCGCTCATGGTTTCCAGCTGCTCCTGACTTTGCAGCAAGTCCTTGTTGGCAGCATATTTTCTGTACTCGTGGTAGCCCCAGTCCAGGCCGGATTGCAGGATGCTCAGCTGGGTCAGCCACTTTTCGGTATTCAGGGCCTGCAATCCCTGTACCCTGGCAGATGATGAATAATACAGGGCAAACAGGGCCAACAGGGCGGTGATCCACAAGACGGCTATCAGAATAAAGCCCTGCCCTTGCTGTCTCGCTGCATCGCAGGTGTTCTGCCGCCCGCCCCCAGAAGTCTGGCTGGTAATTTGGGGTCCTCCCAAAAAAAACCTCCTATCGGTTCAGTACCGGCTGCTCACTGAGGATGGTATGCACCAGGAAAACATCCTCCCCCTTGTGGGCCCGAAAGCTCATCTGTCCGGGCAAGTCGTTGTCCACCCACTCCGACTCGGCTAGGAGCTTGGAATCATCCTCCTGACTGCTGGCTTTCCCTTCAGCTTTGACTCCGGAAAAGACCGGATATGCCTGGGCCTGGTACCAGAATGCACCCTCCTCCAAATCCTCCAGGACCAGCACGCTCTGGTCCAGAATATCTGCGGGAAGGGTGTAATTCTCCCGGTGCATGTCCCCTCCGGAGCGAAAATCCCGCACCAGGTCCAGGATATCCCGGCTGGGCACCCCGGTTTTGTATATATACAGGCCCAATCCGTTTTCTGGGGTGGAGTGCACAAAAAGACAGGTAAAAAAAAGGGCCCTCCCCTGTCCCTGGGAAGTCCCCAGGGCATTGGTGGTCACATAAAACACGCTCTGCGGTCCTCCGGTGTAAAAGGCATATGTTCCTTCCTCCCCCTGCCAGGTATAGGGCCGGATATTGCGAAAATCTTCTTTTAATAAGCGAATGGCCACGGCTCTTCGCTGCTCAGTCGATTTGTGCCCTTGCATCCGTTTCCAGACATCAACACCCATGGAAAAGGCCACGTACACGACAAGCACCACCATGGACAAAATGGTCATGGAGACGATCATCTCCAGCAAGGTGAAGCCGGCATTATTTCCGGCCCTCAAGCTCTTTGTCGGGTATGGTTTTTTTCCCCTCAAAATTTCCGGCATACCTTTCAAGAAAATCCCTGCAAATAAGAGCTCACGTGCATTGAAGTATGAAACGTGGAGTTAGCCTCGGGATTGTGGGTTTATCCGTCTGGGATGGCCAGCTCCAGCCTGGTCTCAAAAGGGCGCAAGATCTTTCGCCCCTCCTACCCACCCCCGAGTTGTGTCCTGAGCTTAAACTGGCGTCCGGGGCCAGAGGCCCGGCTGCCCCCTGATCCCTAAGCCTTGATTCCTCACTGCCATCCCCTGTCCTGTTTAAACTCATCTGAGAAGAAATCCTTACCCACAACCACCATGCGCTGAAAAAGCATATCCTTTTGCTCCGGACAGGCATAGGTCAGGACATAAGAATAAATCTCAGTCTCTTTTTTAAGCGTTGTTTCATCCTGATCCATGTGCAATTCCTGCACATCCACCGGCTTTATCTCCAGATCCCATGCACACCCCTGGTGCTCTCCCTGCCATTTAAAATCATCATCGCGCACATTTCGGGTCTGCATCTGCTCAAAGAACTGCTGGGCCTGCACAACCAGGTCCATATTCTGCCTGGCCTGATACTCCAACTTGGTCCCGGCCGAGATGAGCTGAAAATAGACGGTCACGGCCATGGCCACAATAGTCAGGGCGATTAAAACTTCCAAAAGGGTAAAACCCTTGTCCATACAAACTCCTCCCGGCTGAAGAAGCTCTTGAAACATGCATAATGTGAACCGGTTATTTGAAAGGTCATCGGGACAATGTAGAACAAGGGAACGGGGGTTGGCAAGAACGGCCCATAGAACTAATATTAGCTTAACAATCAAAGCTGAAATTCACGAAGTGACATGCGCAGCATGATTTCACTGGGCCTGCCCGGTGAAATGAGCCACAGGCTCTCTGCCAACGGCAGGATTTCACTGGGGATCCATTGATTCCGGCATCGGTAAAGAACCGGGTCCTGTGGATGAACCGTTCTCCACTCTCCGGCAAGCGAGATTCCTTAATGGCTCAAACATCTCATATGCCAATAAGGTTGATATGTCATACTTTTTTTCTCACTGTTATCAAATTCAACCAACAAATTATGTGTTTTCAGAAAGGGACTGTCCCTATTCTCTCATTTGATGGGATACGCAGTAATGACTACAACCCTATGGCTCAAATTTTGATCCACAACACAGTAAACCATGTTCAGATTTGACTTCTCAGCCTCTGCTGGCAATATTTCATCCAAAATGTTGCAGATGGTCTGTACCACCTCGATGTTTTGCTTTTCACACTTGCCGCCGATATTGTAAGTAAGCCCCGGGGTGCCTTTTTCCAGGACCGTGTGCAGGGCCCGGGCGTGGTCTTCCACAAACAGCCAGTCCCGGACATTCTTTCCTTTGCCGTATACTGGCAAGGATTTACCTTCCAGGGCGCTTAAAATCATAAGCGGTATGAGCTTTTCCGGGAACTGGTAGGGACCATAGTTGTTGGAGCAGTTGGTGATAAGAACCGGCAGCCCATATGTGCGATGCCAGGCCCGTACCAGATGATCACTAGAGGCTTTGCTTGCCGAATATGGAGAACTGGGGGCGTAGGGTGTCTGTTCAGTAAAAGGGGGATCGTCCGGACCGAGGCCTCCGTAGACATCATCAGTGGACACGTGCACAAACCGAAACTTGTTTTTGGCTGCATTGTTAAGTGCCGACCAGTAGTTCCTGGCCGCCTCCAACAGATATTATCCGGTAATCGGTGTGAGATATCAGGTAACGGACCAGGGCCGATCCGATAAACCCAGCTCCACCGGTGACAATGACTTTCATTCCTTCTCCTCAAGTACATGGCCAGGTTTACAGTCAAACCGTCCGAGCCTCCAAGCGACTCACCCGCTGGACCAGATCATCGACCACTACTTTTTCGGATAAGGCCCTATTTAGCTCTCCTTTGATTTCCGAAACGTCCATCATTATCCCATCAATACGCTTGTTGGTCTCATCTATTCGCCTGTTGTACTCATCGATACGTTCGGTATTCTTGGCGATTAATTCCTTCAGCTCCGATCGAGTCTCATCGATACGGGACGTAAGCTCCGATCGGGTCTGATCAATGCGTTTGTTCGTTTCATCTATGCGGTTGTTGGTCTCATCTATGCGTTTGTTGGTTTGCTCGATAGAATGGCAAATATCGCGCAGTCCGGACTCCATTCCTGTCTGCCGTGCAGTCAGGGACTCTATGGCCACCCGGTACCCAGCCAATTCCCCGGTTACAGCAGCCCTGAATTCCTTGAACTCTTCCTTCAGTTCCCCCACTACTGCCTCTCGTATTCTTTCCACTGCCCTATCCAGGTCCATGACTTTACCTCCCGCGAATTGTGAATCTGTGGAACTTCAGTCCAATTATAACTCAGCCTGCAAGAGAATGAAAGTCAAACACCTCTGCATCCCGCAGAAGCGGATTATCCCTGTCCTTATCCGATAGGATAAGTTCCTCCTTGGGCAGCCCCCAGTCAATGCCCAGGTCTGGATCGTCAAAGGTGATACCCCGTTCGTGCTCCGGAGAGTAAGGGTTATCCACTTTGTACTGGAATACAGCCTGTTCGGAAAGAACCACAAGGCCGTGAGCAAATCCGCGGGGGATAAACAACTGGCGCTTGTTTGTCCCCGAGAGCTCCACCGCCACGTGATGGCCGAAGGCGGGGCTTTCTTTCCTGATATCCACGGCCACATCCAGAACTCGGCCGGTGACTGCCCGGACCAGCTTGGCCTGGGCAAAAGGAGGCACTTGGTAGTGGAGACCGCGCAGGACCCCGCGTGTGGACAGAGACTCGTTGTCCTGAATGAACTCCACCCCCGGGACCTGGCTGGCCAACATATCATGGCGGAAGCTTTCCATGAAATACCCACGCTGGTCGCCAAAGACTCGGGGCTCGATGATAATGACGTCCGGGATATCAGTTGATACAAATTTCATAGGGAAGTTTGAGCCTCATACGTAAGAACATGCCCTGTATTTTACTCTATCAAACATCATGTATTGCCTTTTCTACATCAGACATTGAAACATCCTTCTGTGAGATATGCATTCCGATGCTGTCCCACAGATCATCATTATATACAAACAGAATGCAGGTCAATAGAAAAGGCCAAGATTTTTCCTCAAAGAATGTGAGAGTCCCAATCGCTCCTCAGTGGGGAAAGAGTTTTTATCCACGAATCTTCTCGAATCTTTCCTCCTGGCCTTATCGGCCAGCAGAAAGGGAGGGCGGCTGTCTCACGGCAAGGGACACGGCTCTCTTTCCGCGCGAGCTGGATGAACCTATGCTTTCCGCGATGAGACCCAATCTTCGATGTGTAGGAGCGGTATACGTGCAAACTCCCTTACATTGTGCGTAACAAGAACAGCTCCCTGGCTCAAAACGTGAGCAGCAATCAACAAATCCATATTGCCGATCACATTACTACCTTTTTCCAAGGTGTTGCGCAGGTTTGCCAGTTCGTAGCTCGACCTTGATAGCGTAAAAACACTGTAAATTTTACGCTTCGATTGGTATCAGCAACACTCGGTCCTCGGTCATCGGTCATCGGTCTTCAGTCCTCGGTCTTCGGACATCGATCCCCGGTCCTCGGTCGCTGCAGGCGCATCTCACATCCCAGCCCGGCGCAAAAGATATTGTCTGTACTGGCTTTTGGCCAAAGGCTGAGCCAGGGTCACCAGTTGCTCTTTATCAATAAATAACGGACTTACGTTCTTCCCGCACGGCTTGCACCAAATTGCGCAACAGGGCTGTTAAATTATGCCCGTAAAACAGGTTATCGCCCAGGATCAGGCAGGCATCATCGTCCCCAATGAACTCCTGGCCGATAATAAAGGCCTGAGCCAGCCCATCCGGGCTGTGGGCTGCACAGCGTAGAAAAAACACATCCCGATTTCATCTCCAGGACCCAGGAGATCCTTGAAAAGCTGGATGTTCCGGGGGGTGGATATGATAAGCACGTCCCGAATGCCGGCCAGGATGATGGCTTTCATGGCTGTCAACCTCGGCAATTTCTATATGTTATGCAACACTTAAGAGCACAAAAACAATGGGGAGGTGCTTTTGGCCTACCCGCTTGTTTTTGTTCACATCAAGACAAAGATACAGTGCATCTGCATCTTTATCAACTTTTATTCACATCTTGCTTTCTCCTTAAACATCTTTATTCCCTGATTGGAGCTTATTCCGGATATGCGGTACAATCCATCGCAAAGGGCCTTTTCAGGACCGGCCACGCGAAACCGGTTGTCAGTCCCCCATACACGTTATCATTAAAAGTCAAGAGTGCCTGTCTCCAAGCTCATTAATTTTACAAATTTCATTATAAACCTTTCACCTCACCCTGACAAAAAGTTCAGATCCCCAACTTCTTCATGGAGTAAATGCTGTTCAATCCCTGGATCCTGTGAGGCTTTCGTTCTCGTTTAGGCTGGATGATATCCCGGAAGAGTTCAAACCCCTGACGAACAAACTCCCTTGAGCCTATGATCCCGGCATTGGTAAAAAACCGGGTCCGCTGCAGGATTTAACTGGGTCCAAGATCTATACCGCCATAAACAGATGAGAGCTGCTGTGAATAATGGTCAGAAGAACCCTTAGTGAGGCAAGCCTGGCAGCATAATCTCCCTTACCTTTCCCCTGCATTGTGGGGTCACGGGAATAAAAAAAAGCCGCCCGGGTAAACCCAGAGCGGCTTATCTGTGGGTATTACGCTGTTTAGTTGTCTGTGGCCCGGAGGACCTGCTCTTTGAACTCTTCCAGCGAATCCAACCGGAAGGACAAATCAAAAAGTCCATCCAGGATCTCGACGGATTGAACATCCGTGATTCGTTCTACAACGTCCCGGTTTATTGTTCCGAATCGGTTATTGATGCTCCGAAGGAGCATTTCTCTGGATTTTTCGAGCTTGCCTCGTTGTTCGCCTCGTTGTTCGCCCAGAGTAATACCTCTCTCTTCGCCTCTTTTCTCTAACATATCAGCTATTGTTTCCATAGTCTCTCCTCCGGCAGGCAGGGATCGGATCACATCCATAATGTCAGAAAGCTCTTCCGAGGGCCGTGCCTGTGACAAATAGTATACCAGTATTTTCAAGAATCGATCAAGCTGCTTCTCGTCCAGGTCCTGAAAAAGAAGCATGAGAGCGTCTTTGAGCTCATCCAGAAACTCCCTCTTGGGACTGATCTGCCAAATGGCAAACAGGGACTTCAGGGCCGAGTGGAAAGCATATCCCCGGACATCTTCGACATTCACGTCAAATAGACTATACTCGAAGTCCGGGAGATACGCCAGAAATGACTCATCCGGCACATCCACAATAGAGCTGAGCTTGGTCTTAAATGCTCCAGGTCCTGAAGCGGCATGCACATCAGTATGTCGGAGAAGTACATGAACCGGTCACACGCCGCACCTATATTAGTTAGACGCAAAAGGAAAAGGCTTCACGCCGAAGCTGCGTAATCAAAGCATCCCGTAGGGATTGCAAATGTGAGCTTGGCGGTGTATTCTTTATTATCAATTTATAGACACTGTGGAGCAGCTCGTGGACAAGGCTCATCCGATAAGTTATACTTGAGCATTGATTTTTAACCTATGAAAAGATATCTTACATGAAATAAGGATGTTAGAAATGAGCACCTTAGATAAAATTCAAAATGAAATATTGGCCCTTCCTTATAACGACAAGGTTAGGCTCTCTAGTTGGCTGGCCGAGTTGGATGGTTACATTTGGGATAATGAAATAGAAAAAGACTTTGAGGAAGGAGGGAGGGGCAAAGAGCTTTTGGACAAAGTTAAAAATGACTTTTTAGCTGGCAAATGTTCGAAATGGGACTGAGATCTTATACTCATCCTGATTTTTGGAGATACTATTGTAGGCTGCCCAATCAGATTCAGAAGCTTGCTAACAGGAAATTTGAGCTATTCAAAAAAGATCCCTATCACCCCTCAATTAACTTCAAGAAAAAGGGCGTTGTTTGGACTGATAATCATCTAAAAGGCACCTCCAAGTATAGCCAAGCATTTAAGCCTCGGCTATACAAAAAGAGAAGCAAAAACTCTAGCCTGGAGGTGCCTTATGAAATTGTATGCTGGAAACGATCTCCATTCAAACAATAATTTTTGGGGTATTATTGACGAAACCGGCAAAAGGATATTTTACAAGAAGTTGCCGAATTCTCCTGAAAAAATATTATCAACACTTGAGCCATTCAAGCCAGACTTAGCTGCTATTGCTGTAGAATCTACCTATAATTGGTACTGGATAGTCGACCTGCTTATGGATCAAGGATATACGGTTCACTTGGCTAATCCTGTTGCAATGAAGAAATATTCGGGCCTCAAGTATTCAGATGATAAAGATGATGCCTTTTGGCTGGCTGAAATGAACAGGTTAGACATACTACCTAAGGGTTACATCTATCCCAAGGAAGAGAGGCCAACCAGAGATCTTTGCCGGAAACGACTTCAGCTCGTTAATATGCGTACAGCTATTATTTTAAGTTTAAAGTCCATGATAGCTCGCAACTTAGGACAAAGAATTTCTGCTGAAAATATCAAAAAACTTTCTCAAGAGGACATAACCGAAATGCTCAGTGGGCATGAAGATCTCATGCTCAGAGCAGCCATGGACAAGGTATCCATTGATAACTTTAGTGAGCAAATTAAGTTTGTAGAAAGAAGCCTCAAGGATAAAATCAAAAGCAATACAACATACCTCAACCTAATGACCATGCCTGGTGTAGGTCCTATTTTGTCGCTAACAATATTACTTGAGACAGGTCCTGTAGAGCGATTCAAGCAGGTTGGCAATTACGCCTCCTATTGTCGCAAAGTTGACAGCAAGTGGACAAGCAACAATAAAAACAAAGGGAAAGGTAATACAAAAAACGGGAACAGGTATTTGGCATGGGCATTCTCAGAAGCTTCAGAGCACGCCCGTATGTGCAACCACCAAGCCAAGCGCTTTTTTGAAAAGAAAATGTCAAAGACCAATCGGATGATTGCTCATGGTGCTCTAGCTCACAAGATGAGCCGGGCTGCCTACTTCATCATGCGAGATAATGTTCCCTTTGAACCGAAAAAGATGTTTTCCTAAATTTGGAGAAGATGGCCAGCTCAAAGTTTCACTGGTAAAACCAATGTCCTGATTAGCAGCCATTTTCTCCTCAATATTGCCGAATGCCGGCAGTTTGACTGCCCATGCCATGAGCCACGATATCACTGGTTAACAACCATGAATCCTGAACAATTGGACATGGCATGGAACCGAAGATTTTCTGGATCGTCATAATGACGATTGGGGCCAGATGAAAAGCTGATATTAAGCAATCTGGCCTAGATCCTGATGGGTGTGTGGTGCAGTCAATAAATACAGACTGCAACCAGTCCAAAAGAAATAACGGGAACTGTCAAAGAGCGGCTGACTCGGCTCGACGGCACAACAACGGTCCGTTCCTCTGCAAGAAAAAAGAAAGAATTTTCTTGCCACAGGGGAGTATTTTCTCTTGACAGAGGGCCTTTTAATGGGCGTTAATATGCGTACAGCTATTATTTTAAGTTTAAAGTCCATGATAGCTCGCAACTTAGGACAAAGAATTTCTGCTGAAAATATCAAAAAACTTTCTCAAGAGGACATAACCGAAATGCTCAGTGGGCATGAAGATCTCATGCTCAGAGCAGCCATGGACAAGGTATCCATTGATAACTTTAGTGAGCAAATTAAGTTTGTAGAAAGAAGCCTCAAGGATAAAATCAAAAGCAATACAACATACCTCAACCTAATGACCATGCCTGGTGTAGGTCCTATTTTGTCGCTAACAATATTACTTGAGACAGGTCCTGTAGAGCGATTCAAGCAGGTTGGCAATTACGCCTCCTATTGTCGCAAAGTTGACAGCAAGTGGACAAGCAACAATAAAAACAAAGGGAAAGGTAATACAAAAAACGGGAACAGGTATTTGGCATGGGCATTCTCAGAAGCTTCAGAGCACGCCCGTATGTGCAACCACCAAGCCAAGCGCTTTTTTGAAAAGAAAATGTCAAAGACCAATCGGATGATTGCTCATGGTGCTCTAGCTCACAAGATGAGCCGGGCTGCCTACTTCATCATGCGAGATAATGTTCCCTTTGAACCGAAAAAGATGTTTTCCTAAATTTGGAGAAGATGGCCAGCTCAAAGTTTCACTGGTAAAACCAATGTCCTGATTAGCAGCCATTTTCTCCTCAATATTGCCGAATGCCGGCAGTTTGACTGCCCATGCCATGAGCCACGATATCACTGGTTAACAACCATGAATCCTGAACAATTGGACATGGCATGGAACCGAAGATTTTCTGGATCGTCATAATGACGATTGGGGCCAGATGAAAAGCTGATATTAAGCAATCTGGCCTAGATCCTGATGGGTGTGTGGTGCAGTCAATAAATACAGACTGCAACCAGTCCAAAAGAAATAACGGGAACTGTCAAAGAGCGGCTGACTCGGCTCGACGGCACAACAACGGTCCGTTCCTCTGCAAGAAAAAAGAAAGAATTTTCTTGCCACAGGGGAGTATTTTCTCTTGACAGAGGGCCTTTTAATGGGTGTGAAAATTGGATATCACTACCGGGCCATAGCGTACAGAGAAGGTGAGAATATTGTCTGGTTCTGGATCGGTACACATGAGGACTACAATAACCTCATGAATAGGCTGCAATCAGGCTAGCCTGGATTTCCGCGTTAGTTTTTGGAGCTAACACCGCGAAGATTATTTGAACTTAATATTCAGGGTTCGATTGCCCAGCCATGGGACAGTCATTTCCAGATCTTTAAAGCCGGATGCTATGAGCAAAGGATTGTGCGCCCTCCGGGACAGGTGGACATTGATCGTGTCTTTGCTGAGTTGGACCTGTGCCGGGGTATCCACCAAATCTCGAAAGATGTGTCTGGACTTGGCCACCTCATATCCTCGGCCCACGTCCTGGCCCAAAAGATGATACAGGCTGCTGCCCATAAGGGTGAGCTGCAAATCGAGGTTGACCTTCATGGCCACAGCTGATGACAGAGCATCCATGTGGAAGAAGTCAATGCCGTCCTGGATGCTGTTTTCAATGATCATCCGCCTGGCATAGCGAGAGATGAGATTGACCGGCGAAGCTTTGAGCTGATTGGTCAAAAGAAGTGTCGGCTCTTCATGTCCGAGGTCTTTGACCGCAAGCTGCCGGATAAAACCATCATAGCCTGAGAGCTCGATTTTATGGTCCAGAATGCGTGGAGTCCGGTACGCTCTGGTTACATTCTCCAGCTCAATCCGCCTCCAGGCAGAGAGGGGCTCTTTGTGGATGGCATCAAGGAGACCCTTGTCTCGACGTCGAAGAGTCATAAAGCGGATATGCTTCTGATTCAGGATATTGAGGTTGGCATGGGTGGTCAACTTTGAATCAAAGATAAGTTCATCAGGATACGAGCCGGTCCTGTCTTTCCAGAACTCGGCAAAACGCAGGATCTCATCGTTTTGATCACTCTTGCGTACATCCGCATTGGCATAGCAAAAGACCCGGTTCCCTGCGTCCTGAGCCAGGAAAGCAAGTATACCTTTTTGCCTGCGGCTGCGCTTGGAGACATAATGTTTTTCGGTCAAGGCCTCTTCACCATGAAATGGAATGGTGTGAAAATCCAGGTCGAAAGATTCGCCTCTGGTAAGCCCCAGGCCGCTTAAGGCATCAAACCAAAGAGTTATGAGTTTTGGATATGAGGCTGGATCGACCCTGCAGCTGTATTCAGAGAGAAAGGTCCGCTTGGGGATTGTGTTTAAGCCGACAAAGAGAGCCAATCCGTCATCTAGAACATCACTCATGACATGGCTGGACCGGGCATTGCCGTAGAGCTTCAAGGCCAGAAGGGAGCGCATGGCGTGGCTTGCCGGAACTTTCACCGATCCGGGCAACTGGGCTTGATCCATGATTCGTTCAAAAGGCAGACGGGTCAGGTAGGGCATGAAGAGGAACAGACCACCGAACTTAGTCCGAAAACTCCGGGGTTCAAGATTCAGACTCCGGACATCGGCGGTTTCTGCAATCTCTGCCTTGGTTTTATCAGTCCTTTCCTCATCCCGCCTCCTGGGAAGCTTGGCAAAGCCTTCCTCTTTGAGGATCTGAGAAACAGCTGGTGGACTGAGACTGACCCCATCCTCTTTGAGGTGGTCCTTGATGTCATAGATGGAAAGATTTTTCTTGCGCAAGAAAATGACCTTGTCCCGGACCTTGTCCTTTTTCTTGGGGACATGTGAGCCTTTTTCGGTGGGCAGAAGAACTGGCGCTCCGGATTGTTCCGGAACTGGTGGCAGAGGACCCGGAAGCTGCCCGGAGTATATCCGAATTTCCTGGCCGCCTCATCCGAGGAGATGTTGTCCACGAAATAGGCTCTGAGAGCTTCATATTGGCGATGCGTTGAGTTTACAGGTTCCAGGAAATACCGGGCCATATCTGTTAGGTCTTCTTCTTTACTGTTGAACATAAATCCACTATGTCAAAAAGCAAGCATAAAGTCAATGTGAATTGCAAATATATTTTTAATCATTGAGATTCAGAAGGTTATAAATAGAATGAGAAAGAGCAATTAGCGACTTATAGATATGACATTGTGGATATGTGTTTATGAATTAAATCTTAGCATAACAATCTGGTAATCTTTATACATATAAATCAAAATGTTAGCCAGTTGAGTAGTTAGGTTGGGTGCCCTTCACGGAAATCCAGGCTAGCTGTGTTCAATAGATTAAAAGTCTAATTACTGACGTGAAGCCACCTGATTTGGGTAGGGTGGCCTTTTCAAGTGGTGGGTTTAATTTTCAACAGCCCTGCTGACCAGTTCTGTGCCTTTTAATTATCGGTGGCGCGGTAGACTTGCTCCTTGAATTCCTCCAGCGAATCCACTCGGAAAACTTGTTTAAACAGCATCTTGAGCGTTTCGTGGGATTCAATGGCAGTGATCCGTTTTCCAGCTCTGAGCTGAATGCACCGAATTTTTCACTTGCGGCTTCCAGAAGCATTTCTCTGGAATTTTTCAGTTCGCCTCGTTGTTCGCCTTCCTTCCTCAAAATATCAGCTGTCGTTTCCACTGTCTCCTCCCCGTGAGGCAGATCCCTCACTATATCTTTGGCTTGTTGAATCGTTACTGCCCCGGTCCGGAGCACATACTGCAGAATCAAAGCCAGGTATTCGGTGATCTTATCCTTATCCTGCAACTGCTGAAGCAGGTTCACAATTTCTGGTAACTTGTACGTCTGCTCCAGGTTATCGATGTATTTCATGATCAGCTGCACAATGCGCAAAAGGGTCGTCGTCTTAAACCGCTCTTCGTCTATGTGCGAAATGTCGTGCAGCAGATGCTCAAATTGAGGCACGTATTGCCAGAAATCCTCCGACGGGAGGTCGAAAAGATCGGTAAATAATGTTCGATGAACCCGGTGACAATCTCGATACGGGTAAACGCACCCTTGAAGAACAGGTCATGTGGATTGGGCAGTTTATCGCTCATGGGTTGATTATAGAGGAACGGCTCGATGACGGCAAGGGAGTAGGATAACATGTCGCACAATCTCAACTTTTGCTTAAGTGAGATTCACTCATATGAGCATCGAGGAGCAGAGTCAGTACAGCATTTCTGTTACGTCCCCAACCGCTTCATGGAGTAGATGCTGTCCAAGCCCTGGATCCTGTGCGGCTTACGTTCCCGTTTGGGTTGAATGATATCCCGGAAGAGCTCGAATCCCTGGCGGACGAACTCCCGAGAGCCGATGATCCCGGCATCCGTGAAGAACCGCGTGCGCTGAATGAACCGCTCCACGCTCTCCGGCAGGGGCACGGCATCCAGGATCTTGCCCTTTCCCATATCCACACCTCCCCGGGCGTAGACAAACTCCCGGTACTGGCGAAGCCGTTCCTTGGGGCTCATCACATTGTATTCCTTCAGGCCCAGATTCCAGGACAGAAACCCATCCTTGCGGCTGGACCGGAACCGATAGCCAAGAGATGACCAGTGGTATTCTTCAGGCCTGTCCACCAGCCCGGCCCGTATGGGGTTCAGATCGATATAGGCCAGGCAGTTGATCAGAGTCTCGCCCTTTTCCACGATCACGCTCTTGAACCGCTCGGCCCAAAAGGTACCTTTCCGCCTGCGTTTTTTATTGTCAAAAGCAGGCTTTTCTCCTGCTCTCCCAAGGGATAACCGTCCAAAGCGGACCGGCTGATCACGTGATACGCAGTCTGCTGATGGGGAATCAAAAATCTGGGCATCCGGGCCATGGATTGTCTCCAAGGTTTGTTGAGTTGATCTGATTGGAAACTCTTTACCTGAGATGAGCAGGTCTGTCAACATTTTCGACCTGTCCCCAATTTTGATCATAATTTCTCTTTCCCTTTACATGGGGAGCGAAATTATATATTGTTTCCTTATGCAAAAGGAAACCTTAAAATACCTTTTTGTTCAATGGCGAGAACGTCCCTTGCCCCATTGTTTTAAACGAGATCTCCAAATCCCATTGGATTCTGGAAAAATCATCTGCCTGACCGGCATCCGACGAACAGGCAAGACCTTTTTGCTGTTTGAAGCCATGCACAGGCTGCTCGCGAACGGAGTCAATCGCCGTCGAATTATCTATCTCAATTTCGAAGATGATCGACTCTTTCCGGTTGCGGCCGACCAGCTCGATCTGATTTTGCTGGCCCATGCAGAGCTCTATCCTGATGTCCTGAACCAAACGCGCTAACTCTTTCTGGATGAGGTCCAGGCCGTGCCCGGCTGGGAACGCTATGTGCGGCGTGTCTATGATACAGAAGATATCCAGGTTTTTGTGACCGGCTCATCCTCTGAACTGCTGGACAGGGAACTGGCTCCGGCTTTGCGGGGCCGGAGTGTCTTTTTTGAAGTGTTTCCTTTGAGCTTCCGGGAGTATTTACGTTTTACCGGCATTGAGCCTCAGCTATACTCCAGACAGAGTGAAAGCAAAGTGATCCATGCCTTGGAGGCGTATACCCAGTGGGGGGGGACTGCCTGAGCTGGTGCTGGCTGAACCAGCCATGCGGACTCTGATTTTGGAGGAATATGTCTCACTGCTCTTTTATAAAGATCTTGTAGAACGATTCGATATCCGAAACGAGCCGATCCTGCGTCTGCTCATGAAAACCTCTTGTTCGCAGCCTGCCTCGCTGCTCAGCCCCCACAAGCTGTATAAGGATATCAAATCCATGGGTTTTCGAACCTCGAAAAACACAGTCTATGAGTACCTCCACTATCTGCAGGAGGCGCATCTCTTATTTGCTTTGCCCATATACTCCCAATCAGTGCGTAAGCAGGAGCAGAATCCCAAAAAATACCATCTCATCGATGTCGGTCTCGTGCAGGCCTATCGTCCGGACCCCAGCGGCGACCGAGGGCATAAGCTTGAAAATATCGTATTTCTGCATGAACGCAGAATAAACACCCAGCTGTCATATTTTCAGAACAGCCATGAATTAGACCTGATCATGGAAAATCAGCCTCTATGTTATGTGAACACCACCTGGAGCCTGGCCTCTCCGGTCACCTTTCAGCGGGAATCTGAAGCCATGCAGTTTGGAAAAAAGACGTTTCCTGAAGGAAGAGGAGTTCTCGTCTGCCATGAAGAGCAGCCTGCTGAAAGGGAGCTACCATTTCAAATCATACCGGCTTGGAAATATCTCCTGGGTACGAAATGATAAATCGACAATCTTGCCTCCCTTGGGGATAAAAGGCTACGCCGCAGGCGTGGAAGTCTTTTGCCCGACGTTTGACCCGCCAGGCAAAAAAAAACATTCGCCTGCCCCACTTGCCCTGTTGAATCTCTTCCCATTCAACCGGGGTGAACGCATACCAACCGCCAGGACGCCAGGTACGCAAAGGGAAGATACACAAAGGGAAAAAGTGACTCATTCTTACCCTGCTGGGTTTACCCCGATGAAATGGAAGACCCCCATGAAATAAGAAGAGATTTCATGGGGCAAGAATTTCATGGGGCAGGCACCAGGCCAAATGTGTGTTTCCACGCCGAAACGGCGTAGTCCAACCATCCCGCCGGGATTAGCAACCGTGAGCTTGGTGGTATGCCCTTATCTGGTCAAGCGTGAGCGCGACCTGACCAGGGCATACCACCAAGCTGCACTTCTTACTTGGAGTACATGGCCTGCCCGATGAAATAAGTTTTCAGAAAGGGACTGTCCCCTTTTTCCTCTACTGAGCTGCTTGCTCCACTTGGAAGACATTCTCTGCTTCCAGAATAACCTCCCCAAGTGCCTCCAGCTGCTCAAGGGTAAGACCGCTCACAAAAGCAGATACATCCTCTCCGGCAAGAGCATATTTTTTCTTCAGCAAACGACAGACAAACTCCTGGATGCCCTCTTGTCTGCCTTTTTCGATTCCAATCCTTTCCACACTGGTTACATATGGCATATTCCGTTTCTCCTCTTCGGCTTGCAATCTGCTCCACAACGTATCTTCCAGTTCAGTCGGAAGCCTTAATACCCAATCGATAAAAGTGAACAGATCAATGACTTCATGCCGGCTGAACCCGGCTCGATACAAGCGTAATCGGACATGATTCCAGCTCCTTTATGCACTCAACCGCTTCATGGAGTATATCCGCTCCAAACCCTGGATCCTGTGCGGCTTACGTTCCCGTTTGGGTTGAATGATATCCCGGAAGAGCTCGAATCCCTGGCGGACGAACTCCCTAGAGCCGATGATCCCGGCATCGGTGAAGAACCGCGTGCGTTGGATGAAGCGTTCCACGCTCTCCGGCAGGGGCACGGCATCCAAAATCTTGCCCTTTCCCATATCCACACCTCCCCGGGCGTAGACAAACTCCCGGTACTGGCGAAGCCGTTCCTTGGGGCTCATCACATTGTATTCCTTCAGGCCCAGATTCCAGGACAGAAACCCATCCTTGCGGCTGGACCGGAACCGATAGCCAAGAGATGACCAGTGGTATTCTTCAGGCCTGTCCACCAGGCCGGCCCGTATGGGGTTGAGATCGATATAGGCCAGACAGTTGATCAGAGTCTCGCCTTTTTCCACGATCACACTCTTAAACCGCTCAGCCCAGAAGGTCCCTTTCCGGCCTCGTTTTTTGTTGTAGGCACGGGTAAACCCTTGCTTGATCTCTTTGACGTATTCGGAAAGAGATGTCCATTTCTGGCGATAGAAGGGGATCTGCCCGGTCATGAGGGTATACTCGTCCCCGTATCTGCGCTGAAAACTCTTTCGTACCTCCTCATCCGAGACCTCGTCCTCCGGCCGCATGGTGACCAGGAGGTGGAAGTGATTGCCCATAAGGCAAAAGCCTAAAACCTCGCAGAAATAAACGCTTGATAGCTGCTGGATAATTGTCAAAAGCAGCCTTTTCTCCTGCTCTCCCAAGGGATAACCGTCCAGAGCGGACCGGCTGATCACGTGATACGCAGTCTGCTGATGGGGAATCAAAAATCTGGGCATCCGGGCCATGGATTGTCTCCAAGGTTTGTTGAGTTGATCTGATTGGAGGCACTTTACCTGAGATGAGCAGGTCTGTCAACATTTTCGACCTGTCCCCAATTTTGTTCTCTGCCTCGCACACGCCGAAGCGGCGTAGCCAGACTATCCCGAAGGAAAAGATACGCGAAAAATTTCTTGACATAGGCCTTTTATCAGCATATGCTATTTACATATGTTTATATACAGAGTGGAGATATTTCATGACTCAAAGGCAAAAAAAACATAACAAAGTTGACGACATCCGGACAGCAAAGCTGTTCAGAAACGGCAGGAATCAGGCGGTACGCCTGCCCAAGGAGTTCGAAATGAACGTACGTGAAGTGATCATACACCGACATGGCACTTCACTCATCCTCACCCCGAAACATGATACATGGGAGGACTACTTTGCCTCAGCCCAAACCTTAAGCGATGATTTTCCAGATGAGATGAGCGAGTTGCATTTTGAAGCCCGGGAAGAGCTATGACCGCTTACATGCTGGATACCAATATGTGCATTGCTGTCATGAAGGGACTTCCGAGTGTCCGTTCACGAATCATCAGCATCAACCCTGCTCAAACAAGCATTTCAGGTATTGTCCTGGCTGAGCTCTCCTATGGTGTTTGGAAAAGTAAGCAATGTAAGCGAAACCAAAAGGCCTTGAGTGACTTTTGTGCCATGTGCCGGGTCTGGGACTGGCCAGCCCAGGCAGCAGAAACATATGGCCAAATACGGACTGATCTGGCACAACAGGGAAGGATCATAGGAGCCAACGATCTACTCATAGCAGCCCATGCAAAGTTTATTAATGCGATTCTTGTTACAAACAATACTCGCGAATTCCAAAGAATCCCCGGCTTACATATTGAGGACTGGACATCCTAACACTTACCTTCGTGTACTTTGCCTGCCCTGAAATCTCTTCCATTTAACTGGGGGACAATGGCGTGCCTTTTAAGCCCGCTACAGACGGCTAATTAAGCTACACAGGGACCGTAAGGATCGTGTCACGCCTGCGGCGTGATTTGTCCGCAGCCGAGAGCGATTTCTCGACGACCTATGGACCTTTCTCATGGTCGAAGAAATCAATTTCTCAGCCTGAAAAGGTTCTCCCTTGAACCCCCATGCCCACAAAGAAGTGGGCTCAACCAAGGATGAAAAGCTTCCCATCCCCATAGATCGTGCTTATATTCTCCAGAAAAAAAACAATGGAGGATTAAGCCATGAAGACTAAAAAGAATCAGGAAGTTATTTCTGTTGTTCATCCGGTTTGTTGTGCCCTGGACATTCATAAAAAGAGCATTTCAGCCTGCCTGCTGACCCTTGACGAAAACGGGTTGGAGGTTGAGCACCTAAGGGAGTTTGAAACTTATACAGACTCAATCCTGGAGCTTAAGGATTGGCTCAATCAATATGACTGTCCCATCGTGGCTATGGAAAGTACTGGCGTCTATTGGAAACCCGTTCACAACATTTTAGAGGATGTGTGCGAGGTTGTCTTGGTCAACGCTCGTCATGTCAAAAACTTACCTGGCAAAAAGACAGATGTGAAAGATTCAAGATGGCTTGCCAGTCTGCTCAAACATGGCTTGCTTAAAGGAAGCTTTATTCCGCCCAAACAAATTCGACAATGGCGCGATCTGACAAGACTCCGGAAGAAACATGTCCAAACGGCCAATTCCTTTAAGCAGCGAACCCAGAAGTTTTTAGAATCAGCAAATATCAAGCTCGATTCTGTACTCTCAGATCTGTTTGGGGTGAGCGGACGCTGTCTTTTAGATCGTCTGGCTGAAGGTGAAATCCCCAGCCAAGAAGAGATTGCCCGCATAGTCCACCACAGTGTCCGAGGCAAGAGCTATGAACTGTTTCGATCAATTCAAGGTTTCTTTACGGAACACCATGTGTTTTTGCTTCGCACGAATCTGGAGGCCATCGACTTTCATACCCGCATGATCGAGAGGCTTGATGAGCAAATCAAAAACATGATGACCGACATGGAGCCCCTTATCCAGGCATTGGACCAGATACCCGGTATTAATGAAGTCTCTGCTCGGGCCATTCTGGCTGAAATAGGTGTGAGCCTGGATGAATTCAAGACCGGAACTCATTTGTGCTCTTGGTCAGGTCTTTGCCCAGGCAACAACCAGACTAGGGGCAAACGGAAACATGGACGAAGTCCGGTCAAAAAACATGTTCTTAAGACGACCATGGTTGAGTGTGCCTGGGCTGGAATCAAAAAGAAGGGGTCGTATTACAAGGCGAAATACCACCGTCTCAAATCCAGGCTTGATTCCAAGAAAGCAATCATAGCCATTGCGCATAAGATGCTTCAGGCCATATACAATATCATCAAACATGGTCAAGAATATAAAGAGCTTGGTGAAGAACATATTCTTGAACAGAACAAAGAGGCCAAGATTCGTAACCTACATAAGCAAGCATCTAAGTTTGGCTTTAAGCTGGTTCCAGTCGAAGCATAACCCTATAGTATTTTTTATTTTTAAAGGTCGAGCTACTAACTGGTGCTTTCAAGCCCGAGTATGAACATGACCAATCCAGCGTGGACAACAAATTGTCGGCTCAAACGAGACCACGCATTTTAAACTTATTTGCTACCACCTGGATTTAAAAACAGCTTCACATCAGGCCAAAGGGCCATTTAGTAAACCACGGTTTAAATGGGGACGTGCACCCAAGGGAGTTAGTTACTATCAATAAAACAAGTATGTTAGGCAGTGCTTTTCATTTTAAATGGTAAAACCCTTGTCTATAGGCTTGACTTCACAGGCAGATATGGATATAATTCCTAAAACCTATCAACAATGAGTGTACACCAACCTAAGAGGGAATTGCGCCCTTGAACCTATTGCCCTAGCCTAACCAGGCCGAAATGAGGTCGAGATTGCCGTATGGCCGTATTCCTTTCCATTCAGCTTTATGCGTGCTCATAGATTCGTCGTATATCAGAAACCTGGTCTCACTGGCGAGACCAGGCCGGGAGAGCCAAGAATCTTTTATTAAAAAACCAAATATTTCCAGATCGTTGCATTCCAGCACCAGCGAATGCGATTGCTTCTACCATGGAATTTTATACAATCGAAAAAGTTACATTAACCATCTAAAACCCTTGACGGAGAACTTTTGACCAGCTAAATTCTTTTTTACGGCAAAGAATAGATATTTTCCTTTCTTGCAGAAGGAAAATTTTTAATTTTGATTTCTTTTTCCCATTGACTTTTCCCTTTGAGTAGATAGAATGCAAATTATGTGTTGTCGGTTTCCATAAGTATATTTTTTAACCTAACGAAATCCTTACAAGGAGGCGATTGTAACTTATTATTGACAGCATGTTAGGCGAAGAGTTTTCAGTCAAACCCGGTAAATGGAGGAAATTGATGATGAGTACGAAACGATGGTGCCTGTATCCTTTGTTTGTGGCGGCAATGTTCCTGATGTGGATTATTCCTTTCCAGGCATGGGCTCTTCCCAACCAAGCACCAGGAGATGTGGGTGACCTGCTCTTGGGCGATAGCTATGATGTCAGAGTCGATCCCTATAACGACGAATCCAGAACCGGTGCATGGGAAAATTTCATTGAAATTCAAAATACGAGCGCAAATTGGGTAGCTGTCCACCTTCGATTTCGGGAATCTCAGGAAAGCCTGGAAGTCTGGGATCATCCCATATTGCTTTCCCCGTTTGATGTTTTCTGGGCCTACATGGTAGTTAATGATGATGATCAAGTTGAAATACGCAGCTCTGACCTGAAAACATTATATCATTCTGGATTAATTGACAAAGCCCAGTTTGAGGCAGGTGGAGAATATGTTGACACTTTCTCCCCGTTTTTAATTGCTCAAACCGAGGGCATTGCCAACCCCACAGAAGCCGATTACGACACAGCGATGTATGAGCGTACTCAGTTAGGCTATTTAGAAGCCATCGGTATGTGGCAATTTAATGGCTTTGCTCCTCAATGGTATCCGCAGGACCCAAATGGACCGTTAGATGGTTTGATTCACCAACTGGAATGGGACCGAGACACAGGGAGAGGTCTGATAGATCCTGGTACGTATTCTCGGGACGGGATGGCTAACTCTGCCAACATTTTTGACATCCTGGCCAATGTGTGGGGAAATGCGCCCATGCATAATACGGTTCAAAATCAAGGTAGTGCTGGGCCTGGAGGACCTGGCCTTGCAGTGAATGAAAGAGAGGCGTCTACTTGGGGATGGTTTGGTGATAACGATTACTTCGTCCCCTTTAGATATCTCCGAGACTGCGGTGATGTACTTAAAGGTTCCATTGAGATGGGAGATATTTTAACTGGTCAATATATTGTGAATAACTTTGTTGCCCTGCAACGTTTCAGAACAAATCTCCTAGGAACAGGAGACTGGCACCGGGATCAGACGCAATGGGGACCAATCGTTTATCACCCCGATCTGTATCTCGGTGGAAAGCCCTTTGCCCTTCCTGGCAACGATTTTCCATTCGTCTACACTGCGGGTCTTAACAATGGCAGCACTTATGTAAATTATCCACCCATAAACTTCGTAGATGTTGCCTTTTATCTTAATCCGGATTGGGCAACGACAAAGGGCCCGACTTTGCGGGATGGAGATACTCTAGCTAGATTTTTTGATGGAGGTCAAAAGTTTAACGACACCTGGAGTTTGTATCCAGTTGAGCAAGCTCTGGCCAAAAGATTTATTTGGTCCTTCTATCTCAACGATACTCCTTTTCGGACCTCCTATTATGAAACTGACATAACAATGACCTTCCCAACCAAGCACTTGCATTTCGGTATCCGTATGCCCTACTGGAATGACGGCACATACTTCAGATTTGCTGGTCAATCCAGGCAACAAGGAATCAGGGATTACTTGGAGGATGTGGCAGCATTCAGATCACGGGTCACAACCGATGTAATTGCCTATGATGGTTATCTCTGGGATACCAACGAGGTATCGCCAGCGCCTTTTAAACAACTGTCTCCAACTTACACTTACTTCGATGAAGATTGGGCAAATGAATCCGAAATTATCCGCCTATCGGAACTGTTAACAAAGAATAATATCAGCATAGACGAGTTTCACATGGGCCAGTTCGTATTCACAGGATGGCTCATGGACAGCAGCCAGCGTCTCAGAAATGGCCAAAATCAATTACCAATTATTGGTCACACTACGAGAGTTCATGAGTATGAGCTTGAAGGAGGCGTGGTGCCTTTCCGAAGTGCTTCTAGTACTTGGCATTGGACTAGACCTAGATTTGTAGTCGGTCAGGAGTAGGCCCTTTCAATAGATTCAGAAATCAATGGATATATTTGCTAATTACTTAATAGGCAGATAGATACCTTGAAAAACTAAAAAACCCCGCATCCTGCTCGGATGCGGGGTTTTTTAGTTGAAGGAAATAACTCCTAAGCCGGAATCGGCCATCCTGCAGGCATAAAATGATAATCCTGCATTTGGCTCCGGACAAGTCATTAGTTATCACAGGCAGAAAGGCACCACTTTCTTTTTTCGCACTATCCAGAAAGTTGTGGATGCCAACGAATAGAGTACCAAACAAAAAAGCAGAAACTCTTCCACAGTTCTTTGAGGACAGCAGCCATCCCTTGAAGCTGGCCCAGGAGGACATTAAAGGAGGTCCCCAAGTCTAAAATCTAAAAACAATATCTAATGAAAGACATCATGATTTGTCTGATTGGAATTATTTTTTCCCCCGACTAAAGTGTGAAATTATTTTTAAGTTTGCTCTAAGGAGTGACAAAACACTCGTGGGAAACCAACACTCTATCTTTTCTGGATTCCAGCCTACAGCGGCATGACGGCAACGGGTCGCACATATCGCTACAGCATTAATCTAACGTTCAGTATCATCCTTGGGGCGATACCCACATGTATATAAGTATCACAGATCGGATTTCAGATATTTATTCTTTGAAAGACATGATACCACTGTCCATCCTCATACACCCACTCATCTTCAAGGGTTTTTATCTTCTCCTGAGTCACTCTCCCCCGGGCATACTGCAAAATATAGGTACATTCCAAAATGACCTTGGCATCATGAGCACTGACCTGTATCTCCTGGATCGAAAAATCCTTTAAGGGATTATAGAATCCAAAGAGCTGAACATAGAGCTTGATTGGGGTATTCTCTTTGAATGAGGACCTCTCCATCTGATAGGTGGTGAAATACTCTTCATCCAATCTGGCCTGCCAGTATTTTTCTACCCGCTGCCCCAGTTCCTGTTTGATCTCCACCGGTTCCCCCTGAGGTTGTTTTCCTGTATGCGTGCACGCTGGGACGAACAAACAGCACATCCAAAGCCCAATAACGAGTCTGGTTTTCATAGCTTGCTTCTCCTGTTACGTTTCCTGCTTTTACTGTTCATTCAATTCTGGCCAGCACTCAGGCTATGTTCTCTCATTTCCTCAGCGTATCTCAGAGGTCATTCTTTAGTTGCGAGACCGTACCACTTTCTTGGGATGCAGCATGCAGCATCCGCTGCACCCGGGAAAAATGGAATGCTTTTTCAACTGGCGGCGAAAGCTCCGGGCTTTGGGGTTATTGAGGACTTCCTTCCAAGTCCCATGCCGGATATTCCCCACCTGGCAATAGGGGCAGATGACCACATCCCCATAGGCGGTCAGGCCCATGGAGTACCAGGGAAAATAGCATGTATAGTTGTTGATATCAGCCGTTTGATTATAATAGGCCAGGATCTCAGCAAAAGATATGTTCTGGGGTGTGGTCCGTATTTTGACCGGGCATTGAGCAGCCAGCGCCTTGATCTTTTCCAGTTCCACAGCCAGGACCTGGGTATCGACTCCCAGCACCGGATCCGGCCCAGTCATGCAGTCGGCCGTGGTCCCGTTGCCCTGCAGTCTGGTATGATGGGGGATGGTGTTCATGGTCATGATATTAAAATAATCCACTCCCAAATCCATGGCCAATCTGTACAGCCCGGAGAGCTCAGAAACATTATCCGCCGAGATGACCGTCTTCATCTCCAGCAAGGGATATTTCTTCCCGGCAGCCCTCTTGTGCCGGACCAGAGAGCTCAGTCCGCCGACTGTCCGCTCATAGGCAGCTGAGCGTTGAGTGATTGTGTTGTGCGTCTCCCGCCCCCCTTCCAAGGAGACATCCACCAGAACCAGGCCTGGGGAAAAAATGTTTTTGCTGCCCAGGGAAATAAGCGTACCAGCCAAGTGATCATCGATCAAGGTGCCGTTGGTAAACACATGGGTCTTCTTGCCTTGCGACACCTGGTGCAGGAGTTGGTAAAAGCCTTTTTTGACCAGTGGCTCCCCTCCGGTAAAGGACACCAGGGTGCGGGCCGGCAGCTGTCCGATCAGACGGGAAATTGCTTCTGAACTGAGTTCCTGTCGGCCATGCATGCGCTGGGGACTGCCACCCGCAGCATCCTGGCTAAACTGGCAAAAATTGCAGCTTAAGTTGCAGTGATAGGTTATTTCGACAAAAACCTGTAAAGGAGACAGGGCATATCCAGGGCAGATCCATTTGGGCAGGACACTGTAATATTTGACCAGGCTCTGATACAAACCGGAATAATTCATGCCTTACCAGATCTTTTTGATGCTGTAGATTGGCTTGTGCTGGATATTTTTATATATTCGCATCACAAATTCCCCCAGAAATCCCAGGATGCTTAATTGTAAACCAAAAATAAATAAAAATAAAATAAGCACTTGTACTCTGGGCACGGGCTGATCAATGATCGGAAAGACAAAGCGCAAGACCAGATACAGACAGCCGCTGACAATGGTTACCACAGTCAGCAATACTCCGATAACCGTTGTCTTTTGAAAAACGTGTCTGGAAAAATTGGTTAAAAAATCAAAAAACAATTCCATAAGGGACATGAATCGATATTTGGACTGCCCCTTCTCCCGTGGACTGTGTTCCACTTCCACCTCTGCTATGTTCTCGGCCAAACTGACGGCCAGGGGCTTGAAAAAGCGTTGCTGCTCTCCGTATTCAGTCAGCATCCTGGCGATGCGGCAATTCATGGCATTGAGCGGGCATCCGTAATCTCGAAGTCGTTTGCCCACCACTTTGCAGATCAGGGCATTGACCATTTTCGAGGGCACCCGGCGCCACCAGAACGAATCTCCACTGCCCTTGCGCACCCCGCTGACAAAATCGTATCCTTCCCCGAGCTTGTGCACCAATTGAGGGATAAAGCTGGGCTCAATCTGCAGATCGGAATCTATGGTCAACACTATCTGCCCCTTGGCCTGGGAAAACCCGGCAGCCAATGCTGGATGCTGGCCGTAGTTGCGCATGAGCTGAACCACTCTGAGTCGGGAATCGCGGTGATGTAAATCCAGAAGGGCTTGCAAGCTGTGGTCCGAACTGCCGTCGTCCACCGTTATGATCTCATAGCTGCTGTCCATTCCGGACAGAACCTGCGTTATTCTGGAATACAGCTCTGGTATGTTTTGCTCTTCATTGTATATGGGAACAATAACCGAAAGCTGAATATCCGTCATGACTTCAATATCTCCAAGCTTGCCGGCCCCATATTGAAAAGAAGGTCCACTGTGGACAGATATGGAGTAAATCCACCGAACATCTGCTCATACACGGGGTGGGTATAATCCTGATACATGATCTTAATCCCGGAGCGGGCAAGCCGGTCTTCCTGGATATATCGCCTGCCGCTGGCCCCTTCATAAAACCATGTGGCCCCAAAGCGAGAACACAAAAAGTGTATCCTGTCGGTTGCATTTGCCCCAGGAGGGTATTGGTTTTGAAACTCGTGCTCCAGGCCATGCTCTGCGGAATACACAACCCGGGTTTGAATGTGCAGACTTGTTTGCAGATAATCAATTATGGCCCGGTTCAGATCGGCCAGATATGTCCATTTTTTCCTGTACAGCCGCTCAAAGAATCCGGCATGATCCGCAAAGAACCGGGCCTGGGAGTAATTCATGTGCAATGCTTTCCAGTGTCTTCTGGCCCACGAAGACGAGTGATCAATAGGCACATCGCAGATCCTGGGCCGGTTGAGGCCTTTTACAACCACCGGAACCGTCAACCACATGGGACCGTGCGGGGTCTTGATCCGGTTTCTGTTTCTCCAGTCCTTGCGGGTGTATTGCAGGTCATCATAAATCACAAACACATCGCACCCGGCCATTTGCTCAAAAAAACCAAGCCACGGAAGGTAGGATGACTGCAGGGCACCGAGAATCATGCCGTTTCAGTTTGCTCAGCTTGCTTAGGCTTTTGCCCGTAATAGGAAAAAGAGATGGAGTAGTCCCAACGGCCCCGGCTGATACGTTTGAGGCAGCTGGCCCCGTGCTTGAGGGAGTTGTCCACTACCCTGTTGATCAGGTTTCCTCTGTTCAGCATCCCGTCATTGGTGATCCACAGGGGGTGAAATCCGAGGCGTCTGCCCAAATCACACATGGTCTGGGGGGAAAATCCGAAAAGATTATAGGGTGGATCCAACACATTGAATGGTTCCTGTTCATTGGAGGTCTCTTTGCGGATGGACTTGATGAAAGTGCGCAGAGGAAGAGAATCGAATCGCTGTAGCCACCATGCAAGCTGTAACAAATCGATATTCGGCAAACGAAGGGCAACAATGCCTCCGGGCTTGAGCAGGGCGTATATCTTTTGCAATACCCCTTTGGGGTCAGGCAGGTGATGGAGGACATACCAGACAGTTATGACATCAAATGATCCGGAGGGATACTCAAGATCCATGAAGGAGCCGCAACGGACATGGGAAAGCCCAAGCTCATGCTGGGCATGATGGGTGGCCACAGGAGAAAGGTCACATCCATGGGCTTCCCAGCCGCAATTTTGCATGGTGTGCAAAAAAAAGCCGAAGCAACAGCCGATATCCAGGATTTTTCCAGGGGCATGCAGGGTATTGATCCTGGCCATATCCTGCTGGAACAGGCCGCGCATGGCCTGTTCCCATTTGGGATGCGCCCCCTGGTCTACATACTGGGCATAAAAGGCAGCCAGTTCATTGTCGCTTGGCTGTTGTTTCACATAAATGGTCTGGCATTGCGTGCACTGCACAATATCGTAATCGTTCTCTTGCGCAATATGTGCGTAGCGCCCTGAACTGCAGACATTGCACACAACATCCTTACGTTCTCTGGCCGTCCATTTTCTGTTTTCCAATTTTGGTCTGTGGGTACTCATCACAAAAACATTGTCAGTGTTCAGTCCCGCCACTGGCGGAAACTCCGGTATATCTAAAATATAAGGAAGTTGTCACTATTCAACCACCCCTTAATCCCCTCCTTGCAAAGGAGGGGAACGGTAAGTGCCTGATCTAGCTTAAAATCTGTAATTACGGCGCTCGATAAGCTGGACCCTTTCCAGTACAAATTCCATAGACAATCCCGATCCTCTTAACTCCCCTCCTTGGCAAGGAGGGGCAGGGGTGGTTGGGATGATGATTCTTCAACCTTATTCAATATTCAATCATCTCCAGCAGTCTTCCCAAAACACCGCCGTATACCTGCAATTACATTTTCCATATCCTCAAAAACCTGCCTGTTCTCAAACCTTATGGCTCTCAGGCCAAGTTCCTGCAGAAACTTTTGCCGGTTGGCATCATACTCTCTGCGCATGCCGTCATTATGCACCTCTCCATCCAGCTCAATGACTAAACTTTCTGCTGGGCAATAAAAATCAACAATGTATGGCCCCAGACTTTGCTGGCGGCGGAACTTCCGGCCATCAAGCTGTTTGCCCTTTAGTATACTCCAAAGTCTGGCCTCAGCCGACGTCATCTCCTTCCGCAATGTTCGCCGTTGTTCCTTGAGATCATGACGGTTATGGATTGACGATGGCATGAGCTTGTCTTCCTGCTTTTATGTGATCTTTGACAATACGCCGCTTTCATGCAAGCCCCGCAGTTGCCCGCATAGATCCTCTGGGATATCTCTATGCCCCTCAATGCTCCCCCTGTCAATGCCATTCTGTAAAGATGACAGGCTATCACTATCAGTAATACGTCAGGCGCCCTGAGCCATTGCGGATGGGGACCTGTCGCATGTTCAGGCTTGTCCACCACCAATCCTGATTGTCCTCATACCAGGCGATAGTTTGCTCTAAAGCATCCTCAAATGTGGAAAGCCTGATATTCGGAATGATATTTCGTATTTTTTGGGTCCCGGCCAGATGCAGATCCACCTGCCCAGGCCGATCATCCATATGGGTAATAAGGGTGTGGGGTTTGTGCAACATATCCAGAATGGCCCTGGCTAAACCCAGAATATCAATCCTTTGCTCCGAACCGATATTAAAGACCTGACCTTGAATTTGGTTCAGATCAAGGTGCAAAACCTCTTCGATTAACCGGCATGTGTCCCGGACATAGAGCCAATCCCGTGCCGCCTGGCCACTCCCGTGAATGGTCAACGGCTCGTCCAGAAGGGCACTGGTTATAAACCTGGGAATGACCTTCTCCAGATGCTGGTGGGGTCCAAACTGATTAAAGAGCCGAAGAATAACGGCAGGTATTTTGTAGGTTTGATAGTAGCTGTACACCAGGCGGTCTGCTCCGGCTTTGGCTGCAGCATACGGTGTTGACGGAAGCAAAGGATGCTCCTCGGTCATGGGCACAAACTGGGCTGAACCATAGACTTCGGAAGTGGAAATGTGGATGAAACGATCGATGCGATCTTTATACCTGTACACCGCATTAGCAACTGCCTGGGTACCCAGGACATCGGTTTCAAAAAACTTGCGGTCATCGTGTATGGAGCGGGAAACATGGGTCTCGGCAGCAAAATGGACCACTGTATCCACCTGGGCCGCCAGATCGAAGAGCAGTCCCGAATTACATACATTGCCCTGCCAGAATTGGAAATTGGGACTATCTTTCAGTTCTGCGCTCAAATTGTCCAGATTGCCGGCATAGGTCAAAGCATCAAGGACAATGAGGGTATATTCAGGATAACGCTGAGATAAATGATTCACAAAGTTGGAACCAATAAATCCAGCACCTCCGGTGATCAAAATGCGACGCGTCATGTATGGTAAGTCGGATCTGTTTGCGAATGTTTCTTGCGGGGCCTGGGCTCTTTATCGGTTGCCGGATTCAACCCGGTATGCATGACAGAGGGGTTGCCTGCCGGAAAGCAGTGATCCATCCCTTAAGCACCTGGAAATCTAGCCCACTGAAATTGCCCTGTCAATTCAATAAATATTTTTTTAGGTTGGGTGCACCTCATGGTAATCAAGGCTGGGAATTGAGCAAAAAAGGGAATCTCACTGAACTGTGACAACCGAGAATTGACCAGCCCATGAATTTAACCAATAAGTCAATCAAGCATTTAATAATGCTGAACAGCTAGGCCTACCTGGACAAAGAATCCAGATTCCGCAGTAATCGCAAGGCAAAGGCTGGATTAAGTCGACCGGAAAGGATGAGCTTCAATCCGTCCGTAAACAATCTGACAATTGAGGATATCCTGGCTAAAAGCATGAGAGGTTGAGGATGCCTTTTTAATCCGGGCACCTTTGAGAGCAGACGGACAAAGGAGACGGGTAAAAACGGCTTACTAGCCAGCATATACATAGCCACCCAGAACCTGTCGCTTACGGGGCGAGCTTGTCCCAATGAGGCGGTAAAATATTGGTAGTCGGATTCTGACCGGCCGACGACGTCACTTTGGTCTATGATACCTTCAGCCAAGGCCCGGCGGGTGAGAGCAGTTTGAGGCAAATAATATAGGGACCAAATATTGAGGATATATGGTCGGGGCAATTCAAGGAGCATATGTAAATTGAGTTGTTTATCGCTCTCCTGTTCATAGGGATTATCGGTTATCAGATCATAACGGGCAGCAATGGTATATTTATGTAAAAGATGGGCAGATGTCTTGATGTCTTGGTCCGTGACCTTTCGATCAAACACCTCATAGCGTACCCTTTCCGATCCAGATTGCAGCCCCAGAGTCATTTCTACCAGACCAGCCTCCTTGAGATCATGGATCTTGCCTTCAGTGACCGTCCGAGGATCACATTGGCACTCGAAAGGGATACCGATCTGGGATGCATAGAGCTCGGTAAAACGTTTGGTCCAGGCCCAGTTCATGGCAAATATCTCGTCAACAAACAAAATGGATCGGATTTTTGGAAGTGTGGCCCTGGCTTCCCGCACATCCTTGATCACTCTTTCCGGGGACATATGCCGGATCTTCCACCCGCAATTTGCATACACCTCCTTTAAGGCGGCATTCGAGCAATATGAGCAGTTGTATGGGCAGCCGCGAGATGCGATGAATTGATATTTAACTGTTTTTTCCAATGGCTCTTCTGCCCGGACATGATTGGCATCAATGACCCACTTATTGTGGGGTGAAAGGTCTAATTGAGGCAGTGCATCCAGGTCGTTCAGTAATGGACGCACCGGATTGAGATGCACTCCCCGCTCCTTGCTCTTATCTAAGCTTCCGATATTCCGTATTGCTCCAACATCCCCCTTATGGCCGCTCAAAGCATCCATCAGCTCAACCACAGCCTCTTCCCCTTCCCCCCGGACAATAAAATCTGGGCCATGGGCCAAGCACTCCTCAGGGTCTAGCGTCGGGGCCGTGCCGCCCCAAATAACCGGCAGATCAAGCTCTTGATTAATCCTTTGGGTTATTCGTGCAGCCGAGAGTACATAAGGAGAACGGACAGAAATTCCGACCGTCTGGATCATATTCTCAGTCAATATTTTCAGAAGGCTATCTACTTCAAATTCTGTAATCCGGGAATAATAATTGATGGAATACTGCTTGAGCATGATCAGATGGACCGGATATCCGGCTGCCTTCAAAGCAGCGTGGATATACCTGGCCCCAAGATTTTCAACACTGTACAAAGAAAGTATTGCCACGGGATGACTCGTGCGCATAAGGCCATGACCTCTATATTCCAAAATTATTTTATTCTAACTTTTTCAGTATAATGTATAAATAACCTGCAATGTCCTCAGCTTGCTTATGTCACACTATGACTTGAGCTTAAGGTCAATTATTGATAAAGTATTGCAAAAATCTTTTCACAACAGGTTTACATGCAATATACTTTATCAAAAAAACTTTACGACCTGGCCTTCACCTATTCAACAATTTGTTTACCTGTTCTCCACAAAGTCCTGTTGGAAAATCGAGGAACTGACATAGGTCAAAGCGTCCAGGACAATGAGGGTATAATCGGAGTGGCGCTCAAACAGTTGATTCACAAAGTTGGAACCAATAAATCCAGCACCTCCAGTGATCAAAATGCAACGCGTCATGCATGGTAAGTCAAATCGGTTTGCGAACGTTCGTTGCGGATTCTTGGTTCGATACCGGATATCAGTCTAGCCAAGTATGCATCCAGAGTCGCTGTCTGCCGGAAAGCAGTGATCCCTCCCTTAAGCACCAGGAAATCTAGCCTACTGGAATTGCCTTGTCAATTCAATCATCATGTACAAAGCCAATAACACACTTGAACCATTTTCCTTTTTTCCCAGAGTCCTCCCTGGGGATGTCATTATCTTGTGGCTCTGGTCCGGGCATCCTCTTTTGTATCCCTGGCCTCGGTTTTTTTGCGAGATAATGAAGAAGGGGGCTGAAGCCCCAAGAGAAGACATTACGAGGGAGACCCCTGGTAATGAAGAGAGATTTAATTATCTGGACTTATTTTTCGATTTGTGTGACCATTCGTTTCGTTCAAAGGCCTTCCATCTCCTGGGCCAACGAAAAACAACCCGGAGCAAAAAAAGCACCTGTGATCAGATTGGTACCCGGCGCAATGATTAATTGTTTGTCACAACAGCCCTCCGGGGTCGGCAGAGCATGAAGATTTTGCACTTAAAGAGTTCAGCTCGGGAATTTAAACAACACCTCCCCAACATGCCGAATTTATGGGTTTTTGGTTTGTATCTGGCCCTGAGCTGCTTGTACACCTATCCCCAGGTCATGTACCTTGGGACCAAAATCATCAATTACACATCCAAACCATGGCAACATGACTGGTGGTATTCGGTTTGGGCCCTGCATTTTGGGCCAGATATCCTCAGTCATCTTGCTACTTTTGATTTGACTTATATTAAAGTTTTCTATCCCTTGGGAATGCCCATTGGTTACTACTCACAACTCATATTTGCCACCCTTGCCTCTTATCCCTTGACCCAAATCTTTTCCCTGGAAGTGGCCAGCAATGTACTGATTATCATCTCCTTGGCGGCATCTGGGTATACGAGCTATCTACTTGCCGCATACCTCCTTGGCTCCCGTGGATTTGCCTTGATAGCTGGTTGGATATTTCTTTCCTCTCCAATCATGATCGCCCAGGCCAGCAGTCATCTTCTATTGCTGACTACCGCATGGTCCATCCCTCTGTATATTTTATTCTTAATAAAAACCACAGAAAATCCGAAAGTGAGAAATACACTTTTTTTAAGTTGTTCTGCAATAGTACTTACTCTTGGCTATTTGCAGTACCTGAACATGCTTTTTATTTTTACTCTTCTTTTTTTGGTCATGCAATTTTTACGGAAAAAATTATATAAAAGACAAATTATTCACCTGTCACTATCTTTTGTCATATATTTACCATCACTTATTGTTGTCGTACCCATTCTTTTAGATCCTGGGTATGATTATTTATCAGTTACGCTTAGCCAGATTACTTATCAAAGTGTTGACCTTTTAGGACTTTTTTTACCTGACAGAAACCAAATTCTTTTTGGCTCAGTGGTACAAGAGATAAGAGATCTTATGCGCAACAATCCCGTGCTTCATTCTGCATACATTGGTTGGATTGTTATATTTTTAAGTTTCATTGGACTATTGGCCAAAAAGCACTATCATTACTTTTTTCTTTGTATGGCCTTATTGTTTTCAATACTTTCATTAGGCCCTACGCTACATATAGCCGGAGATTATAAACATTTTTTAGATTTATCATATCATTTGCCATATGTTGTTTACTACAAAATATTGAACCCTTTTGTGCTCAGTGATTGTAGTATCTTTTTTATTCTAGCTATGATTTGTTGGTCAGTAACAGCATGTTTTGGGCTACAGTACATACATAATAAAATTAATAATTTTCGATTGAAAAAAATATTGATCGGCACCGCATGTATCTTGCTTTTAATCGATTTCTTCCCCAAGCCGCATGACATGCTGGATATCCCAACCACAGAGCCCTACAGGATTGTAGCAAATGATCAGAACAATTTTTCCGTTTTGCATCTCCCCTATCGCATGGATCAAATTATCAACTTATATTTTCAGACCAAACACGAAAAAAATATGCTCAATGCGGGTTATCCCAGAAGACTGAGCGAGACATATCATACTTTCGCCAACAACTTTCCAGTAATGGATGTTTTTCGACGTATGGAGACTGAAAACCTAAATACAGATTCGGTAGCTGCTTCAGATTCTGAAGTATTTCAATGGTTCTTCGATTTACAATATATCTTTGTGCATAAAGGCTATCTGCCGGAAGGAGGAAGGGCGGCGCGCAAGCTATTAACTGAGCTCTTCCCGCTCCGCTCGATCCACGAAGACGATCACCTGCAAATATTTCAACTTGGGCCGCCCCCTTCGGAGAAAAAAATGGACATCCTTCCATTGCACTTCGATTTTGATGGTTACCATTTCCCGGCCTTACAGACAGGATGGTCGAAGCCGGAAGAACACAATCAATTAACATGGCAATGGTCAAATAGCCCTCAGTCCAAACTCCTGTTCAAAGCACCTGCATCCGATTCCCTGGAAATCACCTATCGCGTGCAGCCAGCACCCCATCTGGACAAGCAGCAGAGAATGAAGATATATTTCGATGAGCATATGATCACAGAGCAAGGCCTTCAGCCAGGATATCATCAATATCAGGTGGTGATTCCCGGTCACCTTGTGCATGCGGGACATCATTCCCTGGTTTTCGAATACGCCCATACCCTTCAACCGTGTCTTCACACCCAAAGCACTGATTGTCGTAACTTAGGGGTCGCTTTTGACAACCTAAACATTCACATTTTTGATGGGAACGGGACAGGGGCTGAGTAATGTCCCAGGTTAGCGCTTATCCAAGATGAATAAGCTTGTCAGGTGTGGGCGTGGAGCAACCGATCCACTTTTTGAGCACAGCTTTACTTCTTTACTGCCTGCCTTTGCTGCCTTGCCTGATTGGGCGGGCTGGTTTTTACTTGCCTTCTTTTGAACAATATTCTATATTTTGGCTAGTTAGACAGTAAAATACTGTCTAGAGGACCTGCAACCTGCAACACCATCTAACCAGCTTGTACAGGAGTAATTATGCAACCTAAAAAGATTCTCACCGCCTGCTTTGTCTGTCTTGGACTGACCGCCCTGGCCTGTCCAGCTTTTTCTGAGCAGACACCTCCAGAGACGCCTCCCGAGCACAGTACCCAGGAAAAGTCCAGCTATGCCCTGGGCATGGATTTTGGCAGCCAGCTCTTGGCAAAAGACCTGGACCTGGATATCGATATGTTGCTCCAGGGCGTGCAGGATGTTCTCCAGGAAAAGGAAACACTGCTCAGTCAGGAGGAAAAGAGGGAAGCGCTCAAGTCTTTGCAGCAGGAACTGGCCCGGGCTGAACAGGAAAAGCTCCAGGAGCAGGCCAAAGCAAACCTGGAAAAGGGCCGGAAGTTCCGGGAGGAATACCAGGCCCAAGAAGGGGTCAAGAGCACGGAATCAGGCATATTGTATAAGGAATTGACCACGGGAGAGGGCGAAACCCCAGGGCCCAACGACCGGGTCACTGTCCATTATCAAGGCCGTTTGGTGGACGGGACGGTTTTTGACAGTTCCCATAAGCGGAAAAAACCAGCCACCTTCCCACTGGACCAGGTCATTCCAGGCTGGACTGAAATCCTGCAGCTCATGCCCGTGGGCTCCACGTGGGAAGTGGTCATCCCCCCAGAACTGGCATATGGCAAACGTACAGCCGGTCCAGTCATCGGCCCCAACTCCACCCTGATCTTTGAGCTTGAGCTCCTGGAAATCAGCAGTCCGGAATAGACTGACTTCAGCAGACCTGAGACCGGGTGCCGCAACACGTATTCATCAAAGAATCTTTGCACATTAGGTGGCGATCTGCGATCCAGCCTGCCCCCCGAATATTATCACAATATCCTCTCCTTCTTGTATTCGGGGGGGAGGCACAAAGCAATGACCCTATCCGCATCGCACCTTTGTTTTCTGGTTTGAGTATAGACAGCAAAGAAAAAGCGCCTGCAGCATATATGCTACAGGCGCGGCAAAAAACATCAGTGGCCATCATATAGGGCCAAGCTGAAGAATTTCAAAAAGCTACATTTCCGAGCGCCGGCGATGCATAAACCAGAGAGCGGAGAGGAGCATGAAGACAGACATGATAATCAACCCCCACTCCGACATAGTGGGTACAGCCTTGCTGGGTTGACTGCAGATGTTTGTGTCCTGAAAATTGGCGCTAATAGCCTCCACGCGGAATGGGTAGAAAAATGTCTTTTAAGGTCTAACTTGACCAGTAAATTTGCTATCAAGATATCTGTGGCCCAGCACATTCAGGTTGATCGCCATTTTCTGACTTCCCATCTTTATCAGGTGGCCCGGCACCTTCAGGTGGTCCGCTATTTTCCAATTGTGTGCCGGCATCGTCAGGTGGCCCTGAACCTTTTGGTGGTCCGCCATTTTGTAATTGCCATTCATCTTCAGCTCGTTCGGCACCTTCAGGTGGTCCGCTATATTCAGGCTGCCCAGCATTTTCAGGTGGTCCGGCAGCAAGCATGACTTGACTGAAGCCAACAGTTTCATTATCCCAGCAAAAATAATTCATACCTCCATTATAGATCGCATATGGTTTAGTAACTATACTTTGGACCAATTGATGGGTCGGGTCCTGTTTATTGCACAAAAAATCTTCTTCATATTGGGTCGCTGAAGAGGCTGCCAGAGCCAGGTTTGTACTGAATCCAATCACTAGAATTCCCATGATAAGACACATACCAACGGTAAATAACCAATAATGATTCATGGGGTGCCTCCTGAGTTCCGTTTATAAATGCAATTCCAACCTGTTCCCTACTCTCAGTCCTTTGTCCACAGATCACACGGATGATTGCCCGCTGGCGCGGGGGGGAAGAAAAAATGGGTCCACCGATCTATCTTCCGCTGCGCGGGGGAAGAAAAAAAAAGAGGTTGGGTCCACCCCAGTTGAATGGAAGAAATTCAACGGGGCAGGCGGATCTCACGAATCTGCACAGATCTTAAGCCCGCTGCGCGGGAAGAGAAAGAGAAGAAGTTTGGTCCACAGATCTCCACGAATCTGCACGGATCTTTCCCGCTGCGCGGGGAGGGAATTCTTTTCTGATTCGTGCCGATTCGTGGAGATCTGTGGATAATATTCTTTTTTATACCTGGAATCCTTTCCCTGCTGCCGCAGGGAATAAAAAGAGTTTTTGTCCACGGATCTCAGGAATCTCCACTGATCTTGCCCGCTGCGCGGGGAGCAATTTCTTTTCTGATTCGTGTCGATTCGTGGAGATCTGCCTGCCCCGCCTGCCCCGTAGCTCGGCTTTGCGATGGTACTGGGGTAGCTCGGCTTTGCGATGGTACTGGGGTGGATAAAGTTTTCAGAAAGGGACTGTTCCCTGTTCTATTAATCAAAAATAGTACATAACAAACTCAAAAGATTTAGCTTATCGAATGCGATTAAAACAGAAGTATCAGCAATAGCTATGTCTTTGTTATGCATTGCGAAGCTCATCTTCTAAGTGAGCTTCATCATAATGTATTGGGCTTATTCCTTTTTTTAGCAGTATCTCTACAAAAGTACGTTCACTATGTCCTGCTATCTCAGCAGCTTTACCCAAGGATATAGCTCCTTGCTGGAGAAGAGACTGAGCTAATAACATTTTCAGCTCATCTTCTGGCATATTCAGATCTGGCAATTCTATTATTACCATAAGTAACCTTTCTAAAAAATTTAAAATGCTAAGAAAATTGATATTTATTTATATGATAGAGAATAAATCCTAAGCTGACAAGTTCAACTTTTATCCAGGAACTGGAAATGTCAACTTTATCCCGAAAGTTGACATTTACCCACACCCTCAAAACTCCCGCCAGTTCTAACTTTCAAGGCCAAAAATCAAACAATAGCTTCCAACAAGCAAAATTTTTCCGCTGCGCGGAAGACGAAGAGTTTTTGTCCACAGATCTACACAGATCACACGGATGCTTGCCAGCTGGCGCTGGCGCTGGGAAAGAAGAAGGGTTGGGTCCACCCCAGTTGAATGGAAGAAATTCAACGGGGCAGGCAGATCTCCACGAATCTCCACTGATCTTGCCCGCTGCGCGGGAAGATACTTTTTCTTATCCGTGCCGATTCGTGAAGATCCGTGGATAATGTTCTTCTCTCTTTTTCCTCTGATAATCGCAGACGCTGTATTCAACAACAAGAGCTTTCGATTACGCCGTCCGGGCCTCTAAACGACTCACCCGCTGGACCAGATCGTCGACCACCATTTTTTCGGATAAGGCTCTGTTCAAATCTCCCTTGATTTCAGAGACATCCATCAAAAGTCCGTCAATGCGCTTGTTCGTCTCATCGATACGTTCGGTATTCTTAGCGATTTCTGCCTTCAACTCCGACCTGGTCTCATCTATGCGGGCCGTGAGGTCTGATCGGGTCTCATCAATGCGCTTGTTCGTCTCATCGATACGTTCGGTATTCTTAGCGATTTCTGTCTTCAGCTCCGCTCTGGTCTCATCTATGCGGGCCGTAAGATCTGATCTGGTCTGATCTATGCGGGCTGTGAGTTCGGATTTCATATCATCCATACGCTCATTCGTCTGATCAATGCGCCTGTTGGTTTGATCGATGGAATGACGAATATCGCGTAGTTCAGACTCCATCCCAGTCTGCCGGGCGGTCAGGGATTCTATAGCCACTCGGTACCCGGCCAATTCGCCAGTTACAGCCGCCCTGAATTCCCTGAACTCCTCCTTCAGCTCCCCCACCACCGCATCTCGGATTTTATCCACCGCCTTATCCAGGTCCATGGTCACCCCCCCCCGATTCTTCTCTCGTTCCGGCCCTTGGCCGCCTCAGTAACTTTTCCTCCTAGATGCGAGTGACAAAATTATTTTCTTTCATAGTCTGATCTTTACCCGAAAACGGGAGCCCGAAGTTGTCGAAATCCGGATCTTGGAAAATCTAATGCTTTAAAACGGATTTCCTCAAAATCTTCTTGGGTGTTGTTCATGAGAACAGCTTGCGTCAAAAGGCTTTGATCGGAAAAGCCATGATCAAAGATACTTTGGATGCGGCCGATTGGCAAGCAGGCAGGTCGGGCAGCTGATTTAAGGAACAGCCGCTCAGGTAGATCTCAATGGACCTGCACCCGGTTAAATACGCCTGTGCCTTAGACTTCTGTTCTTTTTAACTGGCAACCGGTCTCGCCAGAAGGAGCCTTTTCGATGGTACTTCTTGTTGTAGAGTATCAAATCCAACCTGTCCCATTCTCACTCCGAAAGGGACAGTCCCCTTTTTCTCGTTACTCCTCGAGGATGGAGAGAAAGAAGCTGGATACAGTCTGGATCAAAACACCTTCAGTTTCCGGAGCCCGTTCCATGAACCGGCCGAAATGCTTCACGTCACCGGTCAGCAAGTATGTTGCCCCGCTTTGCAAAGCCCCCAGGAATATGGGTTGATCCTTAAGCGGGAGATCGAGAGGACAGGCCGTTCGGGGGATTGGAGAAATGATTCGCATGTTCCGAAGCAGATCCTCCAGCCTTGCCAGACACTCTGGATACTTAATACACAGATTACGGCGGGCTTCTTCACAGGCAATTTGAGAAGTGATCAACGTCCAGTGCCCCTCCCAAGCCAGCTCAAAAAGCAAAGAGGCCTTCCCGGAAGGATTGTGAGCCGCAGTAAAGATGACGTTGGCGTCAAGATAAACGCGCTTCAAGATGTGGACTCGAGCTTTTCCAAGATCTGCCGTCGTGTTCGTTCATCAAGACGATCTTCCTGGTCCCATAGGGCAATATCCTCGTCGCGGTAGATCTCAACTTCAAGGACCGCTGCCGGCCGAAGTTCCAGCCCCCCGTTTTTCTCCTCGACAATAACCGTGTCACCTGTCTCAAGACCCAGCCTTTTTCGTATCTCCGCCGGCAGAGTGATTTGACCCTTCTTGGATATGGTGAGATTTTGAGCCATGCTCTCCCTTCCTTGTGCTTTAGAAATGGAGAATATCCGACTTTCGGAATTTCGTCAACATACGCATGGGGCTGCTCGTAAGTGTTTGTGGAGCTCTATCTCCATGGCTTCTTGGGAGACTGCCTCCAGAAAACCTGGTCCAAGGACATTGTAGACCTCCATGGCAGCGCCGATTATTTCGTATGTTTCTTTTTTGTGGAGCATGATCTCCACGAATATTTCCCATCGCTGCGCGGGGAAAGAAAGAGAAGAGTTGGGTCCACGGATCTCCACAAATCTGCACGGATCTTTCCCGCTGCGCGGGGAGGAAAGCTTTTTCTGATTCGTGTCGATTCGTGAAGATCTGCCTGCCCCGCCTGCCCCGTAAAATCTCCTCCATTTTACTGGGGTGATCTGTGGGCAGAAATATGGCTGGAGTATTATGCACTGATCGACGCAGATATCTGTTCGTATCGGAATGTAGCTACGAAGAAGCCACGAAAGCAGCTCCCATGATATCACCGCTCCAAAGACTTTTGACTCCTGTGTATGTACCGAACATTAAGCCCATTCAGGCTCATGTATATCTATAGCTTCCATAATAAATCCAGGTTCAAAAGGGATTTCAGTCTCAAGCATCTCTTGAGCGCCCACCTTGAGAGATTCCAGAAGTTCCTCCTTGGTCTCTTCCTGGGCATTGACACCGGGTAAATCCACCAACCAGCCAATCCACCAGCCCTCGGTTTGCTTTATAACAGCTCTAAATTTCATAGCTTACCTCACAAAAGGAATATCCAAATCTTTGCAAATTTTGCGAGCCAATTCATCTATACAGCAAAAATTGCAATTTACTTAGTACATGGTAAAAATACTTTCTGGACCAAACATCCAAGTCCCGGGGATCGGTGATAAAAGTGGCAACATCCGCCCTGGCCGATTCAAAATCAACAGAATCGATTCGCCGGGTTATCATCTCTATGCATTGATCTGCTGAAAGAGGTGTTTTATGGGTATAAACGCCGCGCTGGCGCAACCTAGCCTCGAGATGTGTCAGTAATAACGGTACCTTTTTGCGCACCAGAAAAGCAAAGTCATAAAAGCCGCAGGGCCGTGCCGCCGTAGAACGCGGCATGAGTAAAGAAATCCGTGCGCGACAGGCCAAGGAATGCAACGGCCTGAATGGTTTCGGCCAGAGCCCTGTGCACAGAGCCTTGATTCTTTTCCAGATATTCCTCAAACAACTGTACACTGGCTTCACGCATTGCCCCTCCTTTCCAGAAATTTCGCAAAGGCGGTCAGCGTTGCTGCATGGTAACATGAACAAAGACGTATCAATGTATTCCGGTCCATCTTGCTAAACTCTTCCAAGTCCAGGCGCAGATCCTCGAAAAGAAGGGTCTCTATTCCATGGATGGAGCGTATTCCTGATATGCGATACAATTTGTATACTTGCCGATGAAAATATGCAAGAATATCATGTTCACCCAGTTAAATGCTGGTCTTCTCAGCACTGCTTGCAACATGAGGCAACCCCCAGTAATTGCATGTGAACATGGATAATGGGCTCAAAGCTAAACTATAGTTCATATGGCAAGCAGTATTTAACCGGGCAAGCCAAGCCAGTGTCAGACCACAAAGGCCGCAATGTCACCCCACCTGACTTCAGAAAAGACCGCCAAACAGCCCTTGCTCACGAACTCCTCAAGCCCAAGTACCAGGTCTATGGCTTCAAGTCCTCTGATCTCCTGGTCAACCTCTCAGATCACTTCCGAAATTCTGCCCAAATTCGCTATGAATTGCTCAAATTGAGGGCAAGAGGAGTCGCCGTAAAAATGAAAAGCAAGTTATTCTATAGGGTTATTCAGAAAGGGTGGGGCTGGTTATGGCTCGAAATCACTTCATCGACTTATTTCAAAAACCCAATGATTTCAAAGAACTTCAAAATGGACGCTGCTCAACTTGCTGAACAGCCGTCCAAGATCGAGGAGGCTTATGACCTCATCAATCAGGGCTTATCCCAAATCACACGCGAATTTGCAGTGATTCAGTAACCAAAAAAAACGTAAATTTTTCTCTCGTTTTTTATTCTGAAACCTTTTCATATCCGGTCATGTTTAGGACCAGACCCATTGACCCTGGCCTTGCATTCATGAACTGGCCCAGACTCAATATAGCCAGATGCCTGGAAGCAAAAGAATACTTTAAAAAAAAGGCTATCCCATGATGATTCCTTTTACAATTCAATTGCTCTCCAGCAACATTGCTATGCCTGGGTAAGCCGCTTCATGGAGTAAATCTGCTCCAGACCCTGGATCCTATACGATTTTCAAACCCGCTTGGGCTTTATGATATCCCGGAAAAGCTCGAATCCCTGGCGAACGAACTCCCGGCCTGCCCGGTGAAATTCACGCAGTGACATGCGGAGCAGGATTTCACTGGGCCTGCCCGGTGAAATGAGCCACAGGCTCTCTGCCAACGGCAGGATTTCACTGGGGAACCAATGATACCGGCATCGGTTCACCCAGTTAAACATTTATCCCGTTAAATCTTCTTCCATTTAACTGGGGCGGCTTCGCCGTAGACCTGTGGTCTATTTAACCGGGTAGATAAGCTTAAGTGGTCGACGGTATTTTGTTGATTCTACTTGGCCGTTATTATGATGCTTTTACCCAGATAAATGCTGCTTCGCAGCCCAGCTCCGCTGGATTTAACCGAACGGGTCTTAGCTTGAAATATTTGGTAAATCCAATGTAATATTTATTATCGATCTCACTTTGCAATACGTACGTGTAATAAAACATAGCCTCAAGCTATTTAATCGGGTGAAGTGCAAAAACCCAGGACCTCGCAGAAATAAACGCTTGATAGCTGCTGGATAATGGCCAAAAGCAGGCTTTTCTCCTGCTCACCCAAGGGATAACCGTCAAGAGCGGACCGGCTGATCACATGATGCGCAGTCTGCTGATGGGGAATCAAAAATCTGGGCATCCGGGCCATTTTCGGCCCCCAAGGTCCTTTCAGGTGATTGAATTGGAGGTACTCAACCTGAGGGTGAGTAGATCTGTCAATATTTTCGACCTGTCCCAAAGCTCTCAAAGCTACTATTATAACTATCGTCAGGCCAATCTTTCATTTCCTGGACTGTTAAGGAAGTATGCGCTGGGTTTGCCAAAACAATGCAAATCATTATGGCCATCACACTTATACAAGCCGACTGTCTCGATAATCACGTGTTTTTGGGCATAGTTCCTCCTTTATAGATAAAGATTAAGTAACTTCTGTTCATAGAAACTAAATGAAAAAACAGAAAAAAGATTATATTTAGTCCTTTGATCCGAATTGGACCATTTTTCCAGGATCATGCTTGCATTCTGAAAGATTTTCCATGGCCAAAAGATAAAAATATATGCCTTCAAAAGTCTTGACATGCTTTTCAAGCATCAATATAGTATGAATGTTTAGAGATTTTCCCTCATACAATCTTGTAATTTTAACTATATTTTTTTTATTGTCTCTTTTCTAACATCTCAATATCAATAGCAAACATGTCCAGTCAAGTATAAACTTTTAGCAATTTATGTTTGTCTTAGCCCATCTTCCAGTTTTGATCCAAGTGTTCAGGCTTCATGCAATGGTTTTTCTTTAAGACTCGACAGTCAAATGTGTGCAGACAATCTTTTTAACCAGGAGGAGATGATGATATGTAGCTGGTGTTTGAGGGTAACAGGTGAGCTGGGTTTGAGCTCTTTCTGACCTCCCTTTGGGGGCTTCATGGAGGACCAAGCCAGACAGCCAAACATCAAATTCATGCAAGGAGGCAACAATGATAACCTTGAAATCCCTTATTTTGCTTGTGTGTTTTGTGGGTATTGTCGGCTTTGGGCCTCCGCAGGGCGAGTGTTCCCAAAACCCCCCGCAGCAGGTACTCCAGGCTGCTGAAGAAGGCCTGCCCCCTATGCTGCAAGCCATTCCCCAGGCGGAATTGGACCATTTCAACTTTAACTCGGCTCAGGAACTGGAACAGGCCACCCTGGGAAGTCCCATTCAATTGAACACCATACATCCCGATGACATCCTGGAATACGAAGCCCAGACTCCAATTCAGGATCTGCTCATCACTACCAACATCTGGCTTTTCCCAGTCATTGCCAATGGTAAAACGCGATGCTTTTTGACTGTGGACAAGATCAACGGCAACTGGGAAGCGACTTCGATCGGGTCAGCTCAGCTGGCTGAAGAGTGGTCCAATATTTGTGATGCCTATCCTCAAGGGTCCGGATACGGCAAAACCTTTGTCCGCATTTATCAAGCCACCTCTGACCTGGTCCTCCTGGATGACCCAGACGGCGGTAATGCCTTCATTGCCCTTCGATCTGCTGGTATTGCCCTGGGTTTGGAGGGAGGAGAAGTCCATGATCCAGCAGACGTGCTCCTGGGAATGAAGGATGTGGTCAGGCAAAGTCTGGAACAGGGCCAACAGTATGAATAAACAGGAGTTGATTCTGTGGGGGCATTCTAACATGACCATAGAAGGAGATCAGCCATGAAATTCAAAAGATGCATACATATGGCCCTGATGCTATTCTCACTTTTCTTTGTTTTGCCCAGCCCTGCCCTGGCGGACGGTGTCTTGGCTGTACCAGAGGCTTTCCAGGAGCACAGCCAATGGTGTTGGGCAGGTTCAGCAAGCGGTGTTTTTCAATATTATGGAAAAAACGTGACCCAATGCGCTATGGCAAACTACGCCTGGAGCCGCAGCGACTGTTGCGGTTCGACCACCTTTAATTGGAATCATGCCTGCAATCAATCCAATAGCATGTTCGGTACAAGCGGTTTGCAGGGCATCCTGGCCCACTGGGGGGTGAACAGTGCGGCGGTATACAGCCACCTGGCCCAAAGCACAGTGGTCTCGGAAATAAACGCCGGCCGACCTTTCGTATTGCGCTATGGGTGGACAGGCGGCGGCGGCCACTTTCTGGTCGGCCGGGGTATCCAGGGAAATAACGTCTATATTATGGATCCCTGGCCGGGCAATGGATATACCATCTCCACCTACAGCTCCACGGTTTCCTCTTCAAGTCACAACTGGACTCACTCCTTGCGGCTGACCACCAATCCAGCCACAGCCAAGGCCGCAGTGACCAGCCTGTGGGGCGTCTCCAATGCCAAATGCAACCAGACCAGCACCCTGTGGGCCAAAGTGAAAAACACGGGCTCCGTCTTCTTGCCATCCTCGGCCCAGGTGTGGTTCTATGTCCAGGGTCCCAACGTGAATAAATATGTGGGATATCATGGCGCTGCCGGGCTCAATCCCGGCAATGAGGTCTGGTTCCATTATAACTGGAAGATACCGGCCAATGCTAAGGGGACCTATAAATACTGGGCCAGGGTCTGGGACAGCTCCAAAAAGACCTGGCTTTCCGATTGGAGTTCACCACAAACCTTCACTGTGGCCTGCGTTTCTCTTCAAGCCTCGGTCATCAGCCTCTGGGACGTCTCCAAGGCAGAATGCGGCAAAGCCAGCACTCTGTGGGCCAGGGTCCAGAATACCGGCACCCAAACCTTGCCCACCTCCGCCCGGGTTTACTATTACGTCTCCGGACCCAGCTTTTCCAGTTATGTGGGATCACTCAGTGTTGGAGGAATCAGCTCCGGAGCTGCCCTGTGGAAAGGACACAGCTGGACCATTCCATCCACCTTCAAGGGGACCTACACATACTGGGCCCGGGTCTGGGACACCTCCAAAGGCCAATGGATTTCGGCCTGGAGTACTTCCAAAACCTTTGTCGTGTCCTGTGGCACGGCCAAGGCCGAGGTGACCAGTCTGTGGCCGGTATCCAATGCCCAATGCGGCAAAGCAAGCACCTTGTGGGCCCAGGTCAAAAACACCGGCTCCGTAACCCTGCCTTCCTCCGCCCGGGTCTACTACTATGTCTCCGGCCCGGGAATCGCAGCTTATGTGGGATCAGTCAGCGTCTCCGGCATATCTCCTGGCAGTTCACCCTGGAGAGGATACAACTGGAATATCCCCTCATCGGCCAAAGGGACCTACACTTACTGGGCCAGAGTCTGGGACACCGCTAAAAGCCAGTGGCTCTCGGCGAGGAGCACTTCCAAATCGTTTACTGTGACCTGTTCAACGACAAGTTGCTATGAAGAAAACTTTAATGATGGCCAGGCCCAAGGTTGGATAAAAGACGAAAGTGCGGCCTGGACCGTGACTTCCAATTGGTACCGGGCTTACAAATCGATGCCGACTTCAGCTACAGAACTTATGTTTTCTTTTTACGGGGGAAAAGTCTTTAAAGACGGCCAACTCGATGTGGACATGTATCATCCAAAGGCCAAGGAGCTGGCCCAATATGTGTATCTGCGGGCTACCAAGAATTTTGACTACCGGGTGGGGGCCACTAATTCCGGATCAGCCATCGGTTTTGGGATAGATATGGCCAACTCCTCGGGACCTTCCTTCGGGGTATGGAAATATATCAATGGGTCACCGCAGGTTGTCAAAAACTGGACAGCCAGCAGCCACATTAAGAAGGAGGGGATCAATCACGTTACGGTTAGGGCCATTGGATCCAAATACACCTTTTCCATCAATGGGCAGCAGGTCTTTTCCGGAACTGACACTTCTTTCAGTTCCGGGTATATCGGACTTGGGGGCTGGACCAGCAGTACGCATAAAGAGACCCATTGGTTTGACAATGTGAAATTCTGCCCATATGTTACGGCCTTGGGAGAAGACGAGGCTGCCCAAACCGAAAACCTGGAGGATATCAACCAAGAGTTTGAGACTGGGGATGGAGATATACATGGCTGTGGGGGCCTTGATTTTGAATAAGATCAATTAACGGTTTCAGTTTCCTTTTCAGGCCGGAGGGGGTCAACCCCTCCGGCCTCCCATTTATATGTACCTGTTCAGGGGCATGTTTTGACCTGCGAGCATACAACGGAGTGGACAGGGTGCACATACAAACTAAAAAATTCGTTCTCCTGGTAAAAATTATTACCCCCATTGTCCTCCTGTCCATCATATTTCAACGCATTAACTTTGAAAAACTGCTCTTTCACCTTCTTAATATACATATTGGCTATTTAATCCTGGCTTTTAGTTTCGGATATGTTTCCTATGTGGTTATTTCATCCTTACGATGGAAATTGACTTTATCTTATTTCTATAAGATAAATATTCCGTTTTTTATATTACTTAAATATTATTGGGTGGGTCTATTTATTGGCTATTTTATACCGGCTGGTGTTGGTGGAGATATTTATCGGGCTATAAATGCCGGACGATACAGTCAAGAATACGAGAAAAGCTTGCTCTTAGTATTCATTGAAAAGTTTTCTATTCTCATTATTAATTTTCTTATAATTATCTGCACATATCCATTTCTGTCTAATTACATATTAAGTAAACAGGTAACTCAAATAGCTCATTTTTTTTATTTATTTATATTTGTATTAGTTGCTTTGCTGGTCTGCCTTTTGGTGATTGTGAAATCCAGATTTTACATTTATTTCTATCCTTATCTGTTTCAAATGGTTGCTGATAAGATCAAAGCCATGTCCCGCAAAATCACGTCTCTGTCTCTAAGCCCCAATCCAGTCTCTGTTCGAAATATGCTCTCCCCCCTTCTTGAATGGAAAAACTTTTCTTTGCTCATTATCTTTACCATTCTCAATAGGATGATAGGGAGTATTGGAGGGTACTTTCTTTTGAAGTCCGTTGGGGTGGACCTTTCTCTCCTCATTCATTTTTTTACTTGGACCCTTATCCTGCTTATCTTCTCCCTCCCTATATCTATTGGTACCCTTGGAGTCAGGGAAGGGACGTATATCCTCTTTTTCGGTCTATTCGGAGTCCAGAGTGAAGTGGCTTTGGCCGCCTCATTCGCCGGCCTGGCCTGCATGCTGGCCTCCATTTTGATTGGAGGATTTATTTTGCTTCTAAGCGCGGTATCCCAAAATATCAAACCCCAAAGCTTAAGAAGATAGGTGTTACTATAGAAATTGTTTTTTTTGCCATTGACATTTCGTAATGAGAGAACCCTCCCCTGGCCCCTCCCTCCCGCCTGGAAGACAGGCGGCAAGGAGGGGAACCAGAAACAAAGCGGATTGCTCTGAGATACAACAATACAACATTGATGCGGGACTAGATCTCTAACCCACTGCAACCGACGGCCACTATATTTTTATGAACGAACATTCCTGGAAAACCAAACTGCAGATCATTAAACAATCAATCCAAATGCTTGGATTGGGGATGACTCTTCGGTACATTTTTATATATGTGTTGAGTTACTTGCCCGGGAAGGACAAAAGCTTTGACCGTAAATATGGGACAGATACAACGGGCATTATCTCCAGCGGTGAACTCTCTATTTCCGATGCCAAGACCAAGCATAACGCCATCTTCTACCTCCCTGCCCCCGAACGAGTAACTCAATACATGCTTTCCTCTTTGCCTATTGATTATACTGCCTATACCTTCATCGACTACGGCTCGGGGAAAGGCCGGGTGTTACTCACGGCATCTCAATTTCCCTTTCAAAAAATCATTGGCCTGGAAATATCCGAGCAGGCTTCATCACGTTGCCTGCCAAAATATCCGGAAATATAGAAATCCCGAACAAAAATGCCTGGACATCGAAGCATATTGTCTGAATGCACTTGATTTTGCCCCTCCCAGTTCTCCTTGTGTTTTTCATTTCTATCACCCCTTTTTGCCCCAGGTTTTGCGCCCCGTTCTCTTTAATATCCAAAAATCCTGCCGGCTCTATCCCCGGCCTATATATATCCTTTACCTCTATCACGTTGATTTTGTTGCCTCTGTTTTTGATGAAATGGATTTTCTACATCGAGTGCAGGAAGTGAAATGTGTGAACAGCCAGTACAACTGGTCTTTATATGAACATATGCCGGGGCAGCAATGATAGGACCCAAGATTTTGATTCTCGGGGCAGGAGTATATCAGATACCCCTTATTCAAAGAAGTAAAAAAAGAGGGTGTTACGTGTGTGCTGCATCATGGAGCGATAAAGATCCTGGCCTGCAGTATGCACACGAGGCGTGGGTCGTTGATACCAAGGACAAAACCCGTCTTGGTCAATTATGTGCTGCAAACAATATCCAGGGCGTGCTTACCACCGGCACCGACGTAGCCATCCAGTCCATCGGCCATATCTGCGATAGTCTCAATTTGCCGGGCATCTCCTATCAAACCGCAGTCGCGGCTACGGACAAGAAAACTATGCACGACAAGTTCTTGGAATTCGGGGTTCCATCCGCCCAGTATATAGATGTGTCCGACTGGCCAGATGCTGTGCAGGCGATAACCAAACTCGGACTGCCGGCCATCATCAAGGCTCCGGACAGCTCAGGCTCCCGGGGGATATTTATAATAGATGAGTTATCCGATCTGCAAGAGGCCTATACCCAGTCCATGCAAATCTCCCGGTGTGGATATGTCCTTATCGAAGAATACATATCCGGGGAAGAGTTCGGGGCCCAGGCTATTGTCATGGACGGCGAAATTGCGTTGCTCATCTTGCATAACGACACCGTAACCGCTCCACCAGTCCGGGTACCGGTGGGGCATTCTGTTCCCTTCAGTATGGATCGTTGCATTGAGCAGCAGGCAGCTGAGGTCTGTCAAAAAGGGGTTCAAGCTATTGCCATAGATCAGGGAGTTTGTAATATAGATCTTCTCTATGACGGGCAGCAGGTTTTTATGCTGGAGATCGGAGCCAGGATAGGTGCCACAGGCATCCCGGAAATCATTGACCTGACCTATGGCTTGGATCTTTATGAAATTGCTCTTGATTTATGCCTGGGGGAAATACCGGATCTAAACATGCAACCCCAAACAGCCGCCGCAAATCAGATAATCCAGGCCCCCCAAAACGGTATCCTCCGACATATTCATACCCCCCCGGATGCATATCAAGCACCTGGAGTTGTCTCCATCCACTTCGATACCCGGCCAGGGGAATATGTTCGCCGGTTTTCAACCGGTCCGGATCGGATTGGGGAAGTTCGATGCTCTGCCTTAAGTGCTGGTCAGGCTGAGGCCCTGTGCAGGCATGTCATTTCTCAAATTCAACTCACTATTGACCAGGCCGAGGACTGAAATCAGGCCTGGACAGCCCGGTACCGTCTATGCTTCTTCCCCAAGATATCCTGGATATGCCCCGCATGCTCTTTCGAGCATTGGCCTTCTATTCCAGAAGCCAATTTTGGAATACGGCTCAGATCCACACTTATCAGGACAGGATGCTCCGCCGACTCATCCAACAGGCCAACGATCATGTGCCTTATTACCGCCGCCTATTCGCCGATATCGGGTTACAGGTTAATAAATTTCGGGGCCGGGTCGATATGCACAAAATCCCCCTTTTGGATAAAGAAACTTTGCGCTTGCATACTTCGGAATTTATAGCCGCCAATGCAGACCAGCTTGGGGCCCGCTGGTACCAGACCAGCGGGTCTACCGGCACGCCGCTATCCTACATTCTGGATACTCGGTCCAGATATAACGATGGGGCGGTCACCTTAAGGAGTTATGCCTGGGCTGGGTTGTATCCGGGCATGAAACTCTTTTCAGTCAAGGATTACCTCAAACAATTTACTTATAAATATAGCCTGGGGGGCAGGGCCTTAAGTTTTGATCTCAACAGCCTGAATCTGGAAAGCGCAAAACTGCTGTGGCCCAAAATCAATGCCCTCAAACCCAAGGTCTTCCGTAGTTATCCGTTCACTTTAATGATGCTCTATCATTATGGACAGCAAGCAGGGATCCCCATGCATCGGCCCCAGAAAATCATTACCACCGGCGAATCGCTCCCCCAAGCTCTGCGTAAAAAACTTGAGACATCCTACCAGGCTGAAGTCTTTGATTATTACGGAATGACCGAAAACTCATCCCTGATCACTGAGTGTATGGCCCATACCTATCATGTCATTGAGGACTATGCCTTTCACGAATTCCTGGGCCCAGGACTCCAGCCGGTACGTTCCGGGCGGGCCGAGATCGTGGCCACCAACCTTTATAATTACGCCATGCCCTTGATCAGATACCGGACGCGAGACTTGGCCTGGCTGTCTCCGCATACTCAAACCTGTCCCTGCGGTCTGGCTTTTCGGAGCGTGGAAAAGATAGAGGGCAGAAAGGAGGATTATATTTTGACCCCGGATGGGACGAGGCTCAATCTGATCGAGACTCCTTTAAATGCAGGTCAGGGCATTACCATGGCTCAGTACGTTCAGGACGCTTGGGATCACATGTACGTCAATATTGTTCCCGGCCCGGATTTTGAGCCAGATTCCCTGCAGGAGGTCAAAAAAGAGTTACGACGGCTGGTAGGGGATAGGATAGGGATTGACTTTCATCTTGTGGACCGCCTTGAACAGAGGGGGAAAGATGGCTTGGGCAAGATTCCATTTATCTATTCGAAGATAGGAAAAAGCCTGTATGAGTGAGTAGTTGTTTCACAGGTTGATCATTCCGGCCTTTCGAGCAGCCCAATATAATGCATACGGAAGGTAAAAAAAGCGCTTCACAAGGCCGGGAACATTATCTGAGGTAACGAAGTGGGGAGTGGCCCGACAAGAGGCCTGTTGAATTTCGGTAACCGGCACGTCTTGCCCTTTGATCCGTAAAATGGCCATGCGAAAGCATCGAATTCTTTTTTGCAGTTCAGTCCAGGATACTTGCCCGGGATCTCCCACATATCGAATCTTTAGAAAATCCTGCAGGCTGAAATAATTTGAGCATCCGTTTTGATGACTCCCTGGATCGCGTTGAATCATTTTCTCTATAATCTGGCCACAATACTGCGTGGCCCGCTGGGTTTTGATGGCTTCGAGTCTTCGTATAGACATATCATCATAGGCTGGAACAGTGTCGGACAAGAGAATGTTTCCTTCATCAATCTCCTTGGTTATTCGATGATAGGCAAAACCCACTGACTCTTGGCCATGATACACTTCCCAGCCGGTAGCCGCGATACCCCGATAGGCTGGGAGCGCTCCATTGTGATAATTAACTACCATATCAAAGATATCTATAAGTCCTGGGGGATAAATTCGAAGGCAACCCAGGGATAAGGCTAAATTGGCGTTGAGTTCATGAGTGATAAAATGACAAAAATCCTTCTTATGAAAATCGTTTTTTGCAGAAATAAAGACTGGAACATCATATTCTGCACCAAGTCTTTTCAATGAACCATAACTTTGGGGTTCAGGCATGGGATTTTGGGGATTAAAAAAACGATCCACCCTCCACAGCACATGTTGACCCAAGGTCTGATGCCATGAGACAATCCCTGTCTCCATGACTGCAGCCGCAGTTATCTGCGGCCGGTAATGGATAGCTTCCAGAAAGGCGGCCAACAGGGTCCGGGAAAAAGAGATTTCAGACCCGATAAATATTACAATCCGGTTCATATCACCCTAAAGAATCGATATACAGCCTGCACCACCCTGGAAACCTCGTGGTCACTTATTTCATAGAACATGGGCAAGCGAAGAATCCGGGAGGTGACTTCATCCGTGTTGGTCATTTGGCCACAGACCCGGCCGTATTTTTGCCCAGCCGGCGAACTGTGCAGGGGCAGGTAATGAAAGACCGCATGAATACTTTCCTTTTTCAAGAACTGAAGCAGCTTGGTCCGAACCTGAAATGATTCGGTTATCACATAAAAGATATGTCCGTTATTGGCACAGTCCAGATGGTCTGGCGGGGTTTGGATGTATCCCTTCTCCACTAACGGCGAGAGCATCTCCTGGTATTGCCTGAAAATCTGGCAACGCGTATTCACAATCTTTTCAGCCTGTTCAATTTGGGCCCAAAGAAAGGCTCCCACAATTTCGCTGGGCAAAAAAGAGGATCCGATATCCAACCACGTATATTTATCGACCCGGCCGTCAAAAAACTGTTTGCGGTTGGTCCCCTTTTCCCAAATCACCTCTGCCCTATCCACGAGTTCAGGGCTGTTGACCAACAAGGCCCCGCCTTCTCCAGAGATGATGTTTTTAGTTTCATGAAAGCTGAGAACACCTAAGTGCCCGATACTTCCCAGGTATTGGTCCTGGTATTTGGACAGCATACCTTGGGCTGCATCCTCAATCACCCACAGATCATGTTGGTTGGCTAAGGCCATTATGGTCTCCATCTCACAGGCAAAGCCCGCATAATGGACAGGAACCACGGCCTTTGTTTTTTCAGTTATGGCCTGGGCAACAATGTCCTCATCTATATTCAGGGAATCGAAACGAATATCCACAAAAACCGGAACCGCTCCTCGCAGAACAAAGGCGTTGGCGGTGGAGACAAAGGTAAAAGAAGGCATGATCACTTCATCACCAGGCCCGATATTGCTCAGAATAGCAGCCATTTCCAGAGCTCCTGTGCCTGAATGAGTTAATAAAATTTTGGGGCTTTGAAATTTGGTTTCCATCCATTCCTGGCACTTTTTGGTAAACGGGCCGTTACCGGACAAATGGCCCTGAAAAACAGCCCTGGCAATATAATAGAGCTCTTTTCCGGCAATAAAAGGACGATTAAAGGGTATCTTCATGGCTTATAACCAACTTCCTGTTCATACCGGGAATTGAGCTGCTGCCGGATGATATAGGATTTTTTGGGACTGACCTCCCGGGCTATTCTGACCATATATTCTCCCAAAATACCAATTGACAACAAAATAAGCCCGGAAAAAAAGGTCAGCAGCAAAATGATGGTTATCCAACCCGGCTCATGGATCTGACCGGCCAGATACTGGGAAAAATAGGTTGCACCCAGAAGAGTGCTCAGAATACACCCGGTCACCCCCAGAAAGGATACAATTCGGAGAGGAAAAAAGGTTACATGACAGATGTTGTCCAGGGCTAGCCTGAATTGTTTGGCCATAGAATAGTTGGAGTTGCCGGCATAGCGCTCTGCATGCAGGACCGGCACACTGCAAACTCTGGTGGTGCAGCGAAAAATCAACACTGCAATAACCGGATTGGCTGATTTCTGCAAGGTGATACATCGAACCAGGTTTCTTCGCATAACCCGAAAACCAGAGGACCGTATATCTGGGGGCATATCAAAAGCAAGGACGTTCAACTTTTGAATGATCCTGGAACCCAGATTTCGATATCGGCTATGAAACTTTTGCGTAAATACCCCAAACACACAATCCAATTCCGGGTGCTCCCAAAGGGTCCTGATAAGTTCGGCCAACTGATCCGGGCGGTGTTGCAGGTCATCATCCATGGTGACCACGGTTTCAAACTGAACCTGTTCCAACCCACATAAAGTAGCCATGGCCTGTCCTTCATTTTTGGAGAGTTGCAGAGCCCGAACCCGCCTATCCTGTTCAGCCAACTCAGTAATGACTTCCCAGCTGCGGTCCGGGGAACAGTCATCGACAAAGATAATTTCAAGGCGGTCGGTCAAATCCCCCAGAAAAGATAGCAGTTGCCGGCTGAGCTCATGCAAACAGTCCTGGGAATTATAGACAGGTATAACTACAGATATGCCCTGCTCACAGCCTGAGTCAGTCATGGTTGTTTCCTTCTCCTTCCTGGAAAGCACCTACTTTTCGTAATCCAAATTTTGGCCTTGCCCTTGTTCGAGAACATGAACGATTCGACCTCATGGCGGCTGGAAGCTTACGCTCTGCCTTGCTATTCGTGAAGTTCTATTTTGCGTATAGCAATCCCCAGTTCCCGAGGGTCTTCAGATAACCCGACTTCTTTTGGAACCCAAACAGTGGTTTGAATTGTGACCCGAACGGTCGTATTTCCCCATTTCAAATTAACCGGAGCCATAAGCTGAAATTCATAATCAGGCACAATATGGGCATCTAAAACTTGATTATTGTCCACAAATACAGAGAATTCTGCAGCTTGTTTGGTAGTAAAACCTTCAATCAAGATCTTTTGAGCTTGAAAGTAGGGAGGAATAGTCAGTTCAACAACAGCCCTGTCCCTGGTCCATCGATATCCGTTTTCATAACCATGCCAACCTGTAATTAATTTATTCTGATATGATTTTTGGGTAAAATCAACACATGGCTTTCTTCTATTCTCTAACACAGCTTCTTTGATTTGCTCAGCATTTGATCCATATGGACTCGTATACCCCATGTCCAACAACTCAGGAAGGGGGAAAAACACATATCGGTTATGATCACCACCCATGATTGGCTCAGCAGGTATGTGCCTCATTAGCCTGTGAACAATTTGCTCACCTAAATCGTGGTAGCCGGCAGTATCAACCATAATTCCGGAGAATCTCATGACCCTTAACTCTTGAACCATGTCTTTGACAGGCAATTGACTTATTTTTTCGTATACATAGTTTTGTGGAGTATTTTCATCAGCTCCAAAAGACCACTTTAACTTACGGGAAAAAATGTATCCTGTATACATATCTGTATAATAAAAATTATCTTGGGGGTTAGTATGTGACGGCCAATTATGGTGAACAACATGTGGAAGTTGAAATATAGAGCCTTCACCTATATAATCTTCAATTTCTGATATATAGTCTTTTTCCAACTGATAAGTTGTGTTATATTTTTCTTGTATGTTTTTGAATTTTATAGAAGGAGTCTGATCTAATATAATAATTATGGCAAAAATTATACTCAATATAATAAATAAAGTTCGTCGAAGTTTATAATACATTGTAGAGTTTATGTTCAACATCTTCCATAAATGATCCCAACCAGCTCCTAAACTTATGAATATCAAGCAAGCAATATATACGGATATTCGATTATAAGATCTAATATCTACTAATTTAGTATCAAAAGGCATTTCAAAGTAAAGAACTTGGAGCAAGGTGCCTACACCACCTATACTTCCAATGAATACACAAGCAATCATCAGAATCGCAAACAGAATATATGGCCTCATTCTTGATATGCTATAAAAAGAGTATCCTATCAGGACAATAAAAACAATGCTCCCGATCAACCCTAAGGCGGAAGTAGTGTTTTCATTTGTTTCATGATGCAAATTATATTTTTTTTTGATGTCTGCAAAATAACCTATGCGATGTTCATCTACAGGGAGTAGTAATTGAGTCACTTTTAAACCAAATATTTCTGTATCACCATATGCTGCAATATGCTGGTTGCTTTCTATTAAACTTTTATTAATAGCAACATATTCAGATGCAGTAGGATTAATAATTGATTTGTATATAAAATCTGGAACATAGCTTCTGTACATTGAAAAAATGGCTAAAATAAGAACAAAAAATAAAAATATTATATTACTTTTTTTTACATTTTTATTAACTAACCTAAAAACAAAAGCAAAAGGGATGAGCATGATAAAAAAATAAAGATAATGATGATTTACTGGAGCAAGCACCAAAAACAATATGGCACAGAAAATAACTTTGTATAAGTATTCATATTGTGAGCTGAATAAATGTTGATCACTACTTTTTTTAAATAATTTATCTTCAGCCAGCCAAACTAATACCAAAATATAAAAAGGTACTAATGCATAACAAGAAAGCGATAAATGATGAATGCCTCTAGCAAGATGATAAAAAAGAAACGAATAACAAATTCCAAACAATAAACTTGCAGAATATGAAATACCAATTCTCATGGCGGCATAAACAAAACAGAGTGTTACAAGCGGAAATGACATAAAGTAAAATCCATTTGCAACGAATACAGGATCATCATCTATTAAGCTTAATAAGTAATACATGTAATCCTGAAAAGACCACCCTAGAAACTCTATACTATTATATAATGTGCTTAAATACTTAGTATCTTCATATCCAAATGGTGCAGCTAGCAGTTCTGTAAAATCGTGATGCAAAAAATTGACAATCCAGGATAATACTTCTTTTGTGTCTCCTGTAAAAGGGCTGACTGGATAATTCCAATTAAAGATAGGAAAATCAAACAACCCGTGCAATACAAGTAAGGAGGCTAATGTGGCACAGCCATATTTGCCAAATATTTTAAGGAAGGTATAAAAGCAGGCTGAATATTGATATCTCATAAATGATAACGCTTTCGTGTAATCTTAATCGTTCGATTACATGGCTTATAATTTGTAACTAATACCGTAATGTTAGCTGTTTTAGATACTTCACCCCCAATGGCGATCTCGCCAAAAAAAAAACAAAAGATTCAGATTTTGATGACTATTTGCGAACAATGACTCCGGAAGAGTTTACAAAACTGCTCCCTGAAGATGAAAAAAAATTTTTCAGGGAGGTGGCTATAAAGTGTTACAAAAGAAATTCACATTTTTTCAGGTATCTCTTTTCTTAATTCTCCGACCACTGCTTCCCTCACAGATAGATCGCTTCGCGGAGGAAGAGAAAGATATTGGGTCCACGGATCTGCACGGATCCTTTCCGCTGCGCGGGGAGGGGATCTTTTTCTTATCCATGCAGATCTGTGCAGATCTGTGGACCATACTCTTTGTCCGCTGATTTTCCTGTACCGCCCATATGCCATCTTTTCAGGGTCTTGTCTGCAATCAAAGTCAGCATGTACTACAATATCCATGTATTCAAAAGACTGATATGAGCAAGTGTACAGCATTACAAAACCCCAGCAACAAGTGCATATCACAAAGCAAGCTGCCATCCGGCATGATCAACCCCCTCGCTTTGTGCCGGAGTTGTTCGGGTCCGGGCCTATTTCAGCTGACGTGGAATTTAATCTTTGCCATGGGTCAAACTCCCTGTTAATGAGGCCCAAGAAAAAAATCCAGCATCGCCAGCTACTGTAATGATGCGGTTTAGCAGCACAGCCAGCAGAAGATCGGCTTCTGCCAATTGGGCTCCGAGCAGAAACAAAATCACAACCTCACGCACCCCCATCCCAGCCGGTGCTCCCGGAGTTACAAGTCCGGCAAGCCATGCGAGTATGTAACTCGATCCGCAAAGCACTATAAATGCTAAACTGATATTTTCTCCCCCGGAAACCACAAGCAAGGTGCCCACAAAAACCATTCCCGATACGAACAGGAAGAATAAATACAGGCCAAAAGCTTTAGCTGCGGAAACTCCAAAAATGTATTTTATACCTGCGCTAGCGATGAAAATGATACAAAGAAAAATAATAGCCGCCCAAAAAACGGCAAGCTCTGGTATAACCGATGGAGCTGCCAGGCAAGCAAAAAGTGAGCCTGCCAATGAAATAAGCGCCAATTCCCAGAAAACCGATTTTGCAAGCGCCCAGCCCGGCAAATCAGACGCAACCCCCAGGGCCTGCCTGCCGGCGAACTGAAAGATGTTGCCGGGAATATATTTTGCCAGCTGCGAAACACCATATGTCCTTATCGACCAGCTTATATCAGCCCTGACTTGGAGCATGTTAAGAATATTCCACCATGCAGCAGCGAGTAAAAAGTTTGCGCACCCGTAAATAAATGCCAAGGTCAAAAATACAATCCATGCACCAAACCCAAACCGCTGAAAATCAAGGTCTCCTGAATATAGATAAAGTCGTATTCCGACAAAAACAATTCCAGCAAGACCAAGACCTGTGCCTGCCCAATGCAGCCCTGTTTTTAAAGATAAATTCATGCTGTTTTTATTTCAAGGCCTTGCACAAAACCATGGTCCATGGAAGCGGAGTCCTTACGCGCACAACCCGGAAATAATTCTCGGCCAACTGGACAAATTTTGTCTTTGACCAATGCTGAACATGCCCGGGTGTGTTGCCCAAACTGCATAAGTATTTAAAGCGCATCATATTCAGTGCCCGCCACAACGGTTCCCTGGGAACGCTAAGGATAACATGCTGTCTGGCTATACGTGCCAGAGCAGCTAATCCTTCTTTAGGATGTTCCAGGTGCTCTAAAACTTCGCAGCACACCACCAGATCCGCGCTGTCCTCATTCTTACTCAGCTCGTAAATGCTTCTGGTTGTGAAAATTTTCGGAGATACGCCCATTTCTACCGCGTTATCCCTGGCTATATCAATTACTTTTCCGGAGAAATCGGTGCCGCGGGCATCAAATCCCTCCCTGTTCCATTTAACGACCCAAAACCCTTCCCCACAGCCTATTTCATGGACAAACTTCGGCATTGCTTCTTTTACCAGATCAGAAAGAGCATTATCAAAGCCCCTAACGAGTCTTCGCACAATCGGATGGCCTGAGCCATACTTGTCATAGGCGTTACCCACAACAACACCTTCTTCCTTGAGTCCGCCCGATATTTTCATTTAATTGTCCCCAGTTTCCGAATGATTCTCTTCCCTGCTCTTATACTGCAGCTCTTCCAGCAGCTGCCTGTTTACCCCCAGCAGGTCAGCCACAAAAGCCAGCATAACGGTCTGCGATCCCATCAGGACAAGTATGCTGGCCAGGATAAGGGACTGGATATGTCCTTCGCCCTCGCCGGTAAAATAAAAATACAGAAACCGCATCCCTACCAGAACGCCCGCGGCAAACAGCAGCCCGCCTATGGAGGCAAAGAACCTGAACGGCTTGTAGACCACAAAGATCCGCAGGATCGTGATAACCGACCTTTGAATATATGAAGGAATGGACTTAAACAGCCTGGAAGGCCGCAGGTAAGGATTTGTCTTTACAGGCACCCAGGTGATAGGAATGTTTTTCTGGCCGGCCTGGATGATGGTCTCCAGGGTATAGGTGTAGTTATTAAACACGTTGATCCTTCTTGCCGCCTCGGCGCTGATTGCCCGAAAGCCGCTCGGAGCGTCCGGGATATCCGTCCCGCTAGCCACACGTACCGTCCAGCTTCCGAATTTCTGGAGCAGCTTTTTGAGTCTGGAAAAGTCCCCGATCTCGGAAATCGGCCTGGCACCAACAACAAGCTCCGCTTTTCCCTCCAAGATGGGCCGAACCAGATCAGGGATGCAATCTGCGCAATATTGGTTGTCCGCATCCGTGTTAACAATAATGTCTGCACCACGCTCCAGACAGGCCTGCATGCCGGTCATAAACGTCTTGGCCAACCCCATATTCTGAGGATTGGACACGATATGATCTACCCCATTTTCCCTGGCCACCTCAACCGTCCTGTCTGTACTTCCGTCGTCAATGACCAGCCATTCTACCTCATCAAAGCCCGGCACTTTCCTGGGCAGAGTAGATAAAGCAATGGAAAGTGTCTCTTCTTCGTTGTAGGCAGGGATTTGAATTATGAGTTTCATAAACACCGGCTATGATAAATTTGTTAACTGACTCGACTTCTTGTTTTCGATAAGCTCGAACTCGACGTTTTTGACTTTGATCCTGATGCAACATTTATTTATTTTGCGCAGCAGAAAACCTTATGATTGATGTTTACTTTTTGAATTGACGTCTATAGCGACACACCGTCAAAACGTATCGTGCAGTAATATTTTTATTGTGATTAATTTTTTTATAGTTATGTGGCCTAAATGATGTATATGCGTTGAAAGAGTCCACGATAGTTCCATTGATGCCAGATATATTGTGTAATATTTCTTTTTGACTAAGAAGCATATTTGTCATGGTCACTACATATACATTTTTTCGTAAACGTAATGCGTTAATAATTTTTTTTTCTTTCAAAGGCGTGTCTTGGGTGAAAGGTGCGTTATCGATTCTCACCTTACTTCCATAACTTATCCTAAGGGGTGTCAGGAAGCAGTGCCGAGCATTAGCGAACAGCCATGGTCCATCGTAACGGTTTTCGAAAAGCACAATTCCGTCAGATTCGATCTTTTCCGCAAGGGTGTCCACTGCATCAAATCCGCCCTGCATGTAGGAAATCCCGTGCAAGTTTATTGCCCAGTAAATCGAATGATAGAAATACAGGACCAAGACTGCCACAGCCCCCCATTTGGCCAAGTTTGTACGCAAAAGCAGGTACAGACCGGCTATATAGGAAACAAAATAGAAAATGAATACTTCGCTATAGATGTATCTGTCCCAGTACAGATAGACGTCGTGATTTTTATTGAATGTAGGTCGCACATAGGCGAGAATAAGAAACATGGCTCCAAATAGTAGAAATGTAAGCACGCCGAAGCGCTTGAAGGGGCGCATCATCACTAACAATGTAGCTATACCAAGAGGAACTATTACATAGGCGGACCAACCGAAATAGTTGAGCAGGTAATGTTCGTCCTGCCCAATCTTGCCAATTTGGAAAAACGCTGCATATTGGTCGAATAGATAGTTGAGCTGTCCGTCCTTGAGCAGGAGCACGCCGGCAATAATGCCTCCTGGAAATGCTATGAGCGCTATGATCCGATCGTGATGCTCGACGAAATGCTTTATCAGGTTTTTTCCCGGAGCTCGGGCTTTTCTTAGCGCAAGTCCACCTATGAGAATGAATAAAAACCAAACCACGTGAAAGACAACCACCCGTATAGGATCTGCCAGCATGGGCAGAAAAGACTTGAGCTGCCAGTTTATATAATAGTTGGAACCGGTTTGAAGGGCAAAAGCGACCGAGTAAGCGTAACCTGCGAATGCGACAACATAAAGAACCACCGATTGTTGCAACCTGCGCTCTCTGAAAAAGGCTTCGTATAGGAAGTACACGGTTATTACGACCATCCAGACTAGGCCGGTGATCCTGGTCAGGGATATCAGGCCTACGAGAAGGCCGCAGACAACCGCAATCTCGAAACGCCGCCCCTCATCCTCTTCCTGTTCGAACCTGGACATCCAATAGAGCAGAAAAAGATTGAGCGCAATCATGAGGTTTTCCGAAAAAGGAATACGAGAAAACCACATGGTCATTATGTTCAGGGAGAATACAAAAGCCGCAAGCAGGCCAATCTTGCGACTCGAAAAAAGGTTAGAAACGAGCAGATAAGCCCCGTAGACGGAGCCGGCCCCGAGGAGCAGATTGGCGTAAGGTGTATATGCCTTGCCAAACAAAGCAGACCATATGCCCATTACGGCCTGATAAAGCGGGAAGAAATCAGCTGCCTTGCTTCCGATGCGAGCGAGATGATTGGCCGAGTTCACGTAGGCACCTGAGTCGCCGATCCAGAAGATAAAATTCGAAACAGGCCAGTGAGTGGAAATGGTGACTAGAAGCAGCGTGACCCCAATAAGAGTCGATACCGTCGAAAAAATCGGGGGTGGTTGTTTCAAGGCGTTTCGAAACGATATAGCAGCGGCAACTATCAAGACGCCGTAGAAGAACATGCCGAATCGGTCAAACCACTGAGCGTGTAAGATAGCCATTGCGAGAAAGCCTAGGATAATGGTACCCCAAGTCCAGTGTAGCTTGTGGGACTTCGATGGTCGAAAACCAAAGGAAGTGCGCATGGCAAAGCCACACAAGAAAATACATGCTGCCACTAATATAGCCGATGCTAAAGCCGAGGGCAGACATGAATATTCACCACTTGGCAATTACGCTCGCCTTAACCTTATTTTTATTTTACCTAAATCGTGCAGTTTTAAATTCGATGCAGCGATACAACTAAATTGTGTTACAAGATAAGCCTCATAATACGATATATTTATATTATATCTGACAGTCCACTTCAAGATCTGCTCCTTACGCCTTCTGACAAGCAGGTAAAAGGTAAATCACAGATTTTGGACACACGACTACTGTACTCTTCCCAGCCCGTGCTGACCAGTGCTCTACTAAAGCCCCGATAAGAGAAGGATTGCAGGACCTCCTCCACAGCTCGGTAAAGTCCAGAGCATGAAAAATCGTTTCAGAAACCTTGAGAATGATTTAATAAGACCTACTGACTATCTTGCCACAAATATCGATAACCTTGCGGCGAAGGGTCGTGGGATATCTGTTTACAGAGACCACCTCCGGGCAGACATCTTCCTTGAAGACCTGGTAAAGGTTATAGCCCAGGACCATGCAGTGGTAGAAGACCACGTTTTGCTTGAAACCCTGGAAGGGAAGCTCTTCGCTCCCAAAGTCCTTGAACGATCTGAAGGTCAACTCGCCTTGGCCCTAGTCATGAAAGGAAGCGATGACTCCGTCAGGACTAAGCAACCAATCCAGCTCGGCTTCCTTAAGCTGGGAATCCACAGCATGCCCCATGCCCAGGTTTGTGTAGATCACCGGACAGGGTCGAACAAAAGGCAAAAGGATTTGGCCGTTCTCGCTCATGGGGCGGGTAAAGATAGGCCGCCAAAATTTGTCCCATTGGTGATGTCGCTATAGAGCTTGCCGTAGCCCATGTATCCAACCCTCAATTCCTCAAAGACCCTTCGGTGTCCATAAATCCGCTGTCCATTCGAAAAATGATGCACATCAGCTTGGTATCCCTAGCGTATTATTTTTAGCATACGTCGAACCATCCGTTCGACACTCTTTCCAGAATTGCTGAGTTTGTGACCGGGGGGGGAACGCTGTCATCCAGATAACCTTCCCAGATCATCTGCAGGACGTTAAAGCCCTTGCATTTTTTGTATGTTGGCCGGACATGCTCCCGCTTTTCGGCCTCGTTGTTGCCCATAACCATAGCATCGATGTACGAGACCACAGCTTTCGGCTGATTTACTCTAATACGAAGATCGGTGAAGATCACCATCAAAAAATTGACTTTATATGAAAGTTAAGTGCTGCAAGGCCAGTAAACTCAAGATACTTTTTTAGAAAAAATCTTAACTCCGTGACATCCTCCATGATTTGTGTGTTCCATATAAACATTTATCAATCCATTATCTACTAGTATTGATAGTATCTGATTCAAATCATATTCATACATAGTCATGTCGCCTAGCGACTGCTCTTTTCGACTTAACACTTTTATCGTATCACCATCATACATGCAACATTCAATATCTCTATATATTTCATCTAAATGGTTTTTATCACGAAATATCGTAAAGTGTAACGAAACGAACCCTCCGATATTAATCTTTCTAAGTAGGTTTTCTAATATTTCATATCCTCTCTTTGGAGGTATGTGCTGAAAAACTATTAATGAATTTATCCAATCATAAAAATGATTATCTGGCAAACTGCCAAATAACTCAATATTATTCACACTAAACCTTTCGAAATTTTTTCTTGCTTCATTTAACATATATTCTGAGATATCTACACCAACAACTGAGGGCACATATTTTGCCATTGGAACTGTCATTCTTCCGACACCACATCCAAAGTCTAAAGCCTTTTTGGGTTGGAATTTGTCAAAATACCTATTAAATACAGATATTAATGCATTAACATCTTCTTGACCACTATCATAAAATTCATTTAATATTTCGTCCGATAAATTCTTTTTAAGAAATTTGGGATTTGCTAATACACCAAAATAAGGTTCATTTTTTCCAATTTCCATCCAATCATTATCAGTGTTTCGCATTATATCTCCATCTTATTAAAACTAATCTTATAGTCATATAGCTTTATCATTATGTGTTATAATGTAACCTTTTGTTTTTCGTTACGTTAGCAAAATATTTTTAAGCTTCTCCGCACTTTGCTCCCAGGTGAGCCAAGGCATATCATCGGACTTAGGATGCTCATCCTGCTCATAATGCTTAAGCCAGTTCTGAACCGCCCTTGCCAGATCATCGGATTTCTTACCCTGAAAATAATAGGCATGCTCGCCTGCCACCTCGCGGAACACCTGAAGATCCCGGGCAATGATGGGCAGTTTGTGCTGGGCTGCTTCAATGAGGGGCAGGCCGAATCCTTCGCCCTCGCTGGCAGCAATAAGGCAGGTTGATGCGGTGTAGATCTTTTTTAAGTACTCGTCGCTGATCCCTTGAAGCCAGAAGAGGCGCTTGGCTCGTTCCGGGTGATGCTTTAATCGTTTAATCAAGTTTTCAACCGTCCAACCCGGTTTACCTACGATTGCCAAATTTACATCCTCTCTCTGCTTCCACAGGAGCTCAAAAGCACTAAGAACCTGTGTATGCCCCTTGCGGGGCTCGAGGGTGACATGTTTTTGGTCACGAGTATCCAATGACCACCAATCCGGCCTTAAGGCTGTAAATATATCGTGTACTAAAAAAAATACAGAAACACCATTATTTTTGAGTTGACGATAGTATGGTCCATGCACATTCATTGACTTTGATGCCGTGTTCGGAAAACTGGGTCAGTATGTCACTGGTGAGTCGCTCAAAATCATACTTTGTCAAACGCCCTCTGAAACGGGAAAATGTGGAATGATCCGGAGAAGCCGAACTCCAAGGAAGCCCCAGAAAAGACCGGAACGCGTTACTGTCATTGATCTGGGTTTCAAGTTCGGTATCCGCTTTGATATTGAACCATTTTTGGAGCAGAAGGCACTTGAAAAGCATTAGAGGCGGATACGGGGCGGGACCATCCTGGCACACAGGGTAGTTTTTATTCAGTATGGCCTCCACCCTTGTCCAGTCTATCACAGCCTCTATTTCCCTCAGCGTTTCAAGTCTTTTGTTTTTGAATGAGCGGCTTTCTATGATGTCCAAATCACCATCATTTGCTTATCGAATTTCTTGAAACACATATGAAATACCTCATTTTTGAGTTGTTTTTCAGAAAAAGTTAGCACAAACTCGATAATTTTGCAATAATTTTAAAACTTTATTTGGTTTTTACTACCCAAAAATTTTGCTCTTTTACATTTTTGCAATTTCACGCGCGATACCCATTTGAATTGTGCAAAACTCTCGTTGAATCTTCTGGCTACCAGGATTTGCGGTGCTCAAAAACAATTAGCTCAAGCCTTGCTGGAGATTCCAAACTTCCTGCTAGTTAACCTGGCGAAAGACTGTCAACTTAGGGCTTCCTGAATAAAATCAAATCTTTGATTTTATTCAGGAAACCCTATTTATGCAAATCTCTGTAACTAATCATTTCCGAATCCACTATTTCCCGCTTATATATGGTTTAGCAGTGGGCCCAAAAACGTATTGATATTTTTATAAATACTGTTTAGGTCAGGTTCATGATTTGATTTTTTTAAAATAAAAAATGAACGTCTTGCAGGTGCAAAATTTGAAAAAAAACTATCAAGCACATTATGAAACATTATTTCTATATCTCGATCTCTTACTAATCCATGTTTTCTAAAAGTTTCTTCCCACCATATAGGGCTGGCCCAAATCAAATGTCCATGCTGGGGCCAACCTTTTGTATCGCATGGGATAGTATACCAAAAGCTGCTCTCATCAACGTTTCTCCAATCTGTCAAATATACATCAAAGACTGTACCAAAAATATCATCATTCCCAAACATAGGGGAATTTAAGATTATGTATCCATTATCGTAAATCAAGCTTTTCATTTTATTTACATACTTTGATATATCAAATGGGTTTAAATGCTCAATAATATCCATGGCTAGAAAAATATCAAATTTTTTTTCAAAATTTAGTTCTAGTAAATCTCCATAATATAACTTTTCATAAATATTACTATATGCTAAAACAAAAGCAAGATGACTAATATCTACTCCACAAACATCAACTCCCTCTTCTAAAAGCTGACTTAATACAGGCCCTGTAAAGCAACCGAGCTCAATACATGACTTTGCTCCTAAAGTCTTTACCATTGCTGCTATTACTTTCTTATCCAAATCAATATTTGTACTCCATACATCCAAACTATCATAATATCTATATCGACCAATAATTGATTCAATAAATCGAAAGTCATTTTCTGTATAAGCCAAAAATACATTTTGCTTTATATTACTTTTGATATGTTTATATTTTTTTGGATATTGTTTTGTTAAGTCTGGCAAAAATTGTTTATTATTCAATAACAAGTGCATGTATTTTGATCGAAACTCATCAGACTTTATCATATCCTTTATTAGTACATCTAAATCTTGACCTTGAACTAATCCCTTTAGGGAACAATTAAATCCTTCACTATCAGGCTTTCTGCCTAAAATGCCATGATACATAGCTTCAATAATACTTTCATATGACATAATTTTGTTAGCTTTATGTCTTTCCATTTAGCGCTCCAGCAAAATACTTTTCAGGTTATTCGCACTTTGCTCCCATGTTAGCCAGGGCATAGTATCAGATTTTGGGTGCCTGTCACGTTCGTAAAACCTTATCCAATCCTGAACCGCCTTTGCCAAATCATAGGGCTCCTTGCATTTAAAATAGAAGGCATGCTCGCCAGCCACTTCACGGAAGACTGGAATATCTCGAGCAATAATGGTCAGCTTGTGCTGGGCGGCTTCAATGAGCGGCAAGCCGAACCCCTCACCCTCGCTAGCAGCAATCAGACAGGTTGAGGCGATGTAGATTTCTTCCAGATACTCGTCGCTAATGCCTGAAAGCCAAAACAGGCGTTTATTTCCCTCCGGATGGTGCTTCAGTCTCTTAGTCAAACTTTCAACCATCCATCCCGGTTTGCCCACTATCGCCAGATTGACATCCTCTCTTTGTTCCCACAGAAGCTCAAAGGCATCCAGTACCTGCTTATGCCCCTTGCGGGGCTCGAGGGTTCCAACCATGAGAAATGTGGGTCTGCTTTCCAAGGATTTTAATATAAAATCAGCATTAGCAGGCAGGCCTTTAGAGGTCTGAGGATTTTTAAAATCAGCACCATTGTGGGAAACAAGGATTTTAAAAGGCCTACCATTTCTGGCTATTTGTTGTGCATTGATCCAATTTTGCAAATCATTTGCAGTGCTTTTAGAAACACATATTGCCCCGGTTGATTCAGCAACAACTTTCAGCCAGTTTTCAAATCGTGTTTTGACATGTTCCTGGTCATGGACATTTTCAGACCACCAATCCGGCCTTATGGCTGGAAATAGATCGTGTACTAAAAAAAATACAGAAACACCATCATTTTTGAGTTGACGATAGTATGGTCCATGCACATTCTGAACATCAGGACATAAATCTAATCCCAGGAAGATATCATCTGGGCTGTACTCAATAGGTTCATCATTTAGATGATTTTTGTGTTGACTAAAAAAGTTAGCCATAAATTTTCTGGCATAGAAATAACAAGCACTTTCTGATGTGCCATATACGGGCTCAACACGAAAACCAGACGGAGGGCTAACAGTTAGTAGTTTTAATAAGTTACGTACAACCCGTTGAATGCCAGTCCCAACATCTTGCTGAACCAGTTCTGAAACGTCAACAAACAATTGTTTGCCGCGATAATTATTGTCAAGCAAAACGGATTTCAGTTTTTCAGCACTTTCTCTCCAGGTGGACCAGGGCATATCATCAGATGCCGGATGCTGGCCGGACTCATATAGCCCCATCCATCTGCTCAAGGCATCTGCAAGGTCCGACGGCTCATGCCCTGAAAAATAGTAGGCATATTCGCCGGCCACCTCTTTAAATACCGGGATATCACGTGCAATAATTGGTATTTTGTGTTTGGCTGCCTCTATCAGGGGAAGACCGAAGCCTTCATTCAGGCTGGCTGCTATAAGACAGGTGCTGGCTGCATAAATCTTTTCCAGGTACTCGTCGTTAATGCCTTCTAGCCAAAACAAGCGGTTTCCCAGTTTCTGGTGACCGAGGATTCTTTTGGCCAAAGTCTCTACGTTCCATCCTTGGCCTCCGACAATAACTAAGTTAACATCAAAACCCCAGGCCCATAATTCTTCAATAGCCAGCAAGACCTGTTTATGTCCCTTGCGTGGCTCGATGGTACCAACCATTAAAAAAGTAGGTCTTTTCCCTAGCGCATCCAAGACAACATGAGCATCCTCCGGCAGCCCATTGGAGGGCTTTGAATTCTCAATATCTCCACCATTGTGCACCCAATCAATGTGAAAATCCTGTGCCGGAAGCAATCCAGTCTCACGAATCCAGCCCTTAAAGGAATCAGCAGTTGATCTGGATACGCAAACTGCCCCATCTGTTTGCGTTATGAGCCTTAACCATTTTTTATGGAGCTCCTTGGAATTCGGATCATGGAATAAATCCGCCAACTCTATCGGCAAAAGGTCATGCACCATAAACTTGACTGTTACCCCTGTTTGCCGAAGCTGCAGAAAAAAGCCTTGATGGCTAAGCTGTACATGATGCTGCATATCAAGGGCAAAAAAAACATCACCCACTTGATATCGAATCGGTTCATCAATTATTTCAAAATGATTGGTTTGCAAATCCAAAAATTGAAAAGTAAATTTTCTTGCATAACAATACCCATGTTCACGGGTGGCATAGACAGGCTCTACCTGAAAATCATCAGGAGGGTTTGTCAATAGCTGCCAAAGATAGCTGCGCACTACTCGCTGGACACCTGTTGCAGCATCGCCTTGGCTGAGCTCAGAAACATCCACAAGAAGTTGCCTTTCTTTTGCATTCAAGACGTTGCGACTTATACAAATTGCGTATTCTTGAATATTTTTATGATCTAGTGAGCCATTAAAGAATTCAGGAACCTTATTTATCAATCGAGTATAAGCAGCGGTTTTGTTACTCCAACAAACTTCACTGGAAGAGTCTGCATCATTATCAGCGATATAATCTTCAAGTATCCATAATGCCTTTCTAGCGCTTTCATCCCATGAAAAATTCATGGCTTGCTTCCTGCCATGAGCCCTCAAGGTTTTACGAAACGTATTATCAGACAGTGCTTGAGCCATTTTTTTTGCTATATCCCTCTCGTCGTGAGGGTCAAATAAAGCATCATGATTACATACAACTTCAGGCAAGCTGGAGGTGTTTCCGCAAATAACGGGCGCACCGCATCGCATGGCTTCCAGCACTGGCAGGCCGAATCCCTCATGCCACGAAGGAAAAATGAACAGCTTGCAGAGATTATAAAGCTGAATCAATTCCTTATCATTTACATAACCGGTAAAAATAAGCTTATTTGTATGCAAACCTACAGCTTTGGCAGTTTTTTTAAGCTCGTTGATATCTCCTTCAGGCATTTTTCCGGCCAAAACAAGCTGATATGTTTTTCTCAGCTCTTTAGGAAGTTGGGCATAGGCCCGTATCAGGCCATGCAGGTTTTTTCTGGTATCACACCCGCCAGTATAGAATATAAATTCTTGATGTATATTGTAACGTTCTCTAAAAAGTGCTTCATCTTGACCATCTACTTCAATTTTGCAGAATTTACTATCGCATGCCGCAGATATACTTTTTATGTGCATTCCATCAACCGCAATATATTCTCTAGCTTCTTTTGCTGTAGATTCTGAATTGCAAAGCAGTCCTGATGCTTTTTCTACAAACTCCAATTTTTTAAGGTAGTACTGTTTAAAATTTGGGTTGGGCGTCAAATAATGATCGCTATTTATCAATGGTATTAGGTCGTGCATCAATACAAAAACTGGAGTTCTTTGATCAAAAATGCAAATACTCGTCACGGCATCGTCCACAAATCCCTCAAACAGACTGGTCACGAAAATAATATCCGGATTCAAGCTGGCCAGAAAAGCCTCCCTGATAAGTTCGGCAGCTTGGCGATGGGGTTCGTTGCCGGGCTCACATTCCCGAACAGGGCCAGGGGCATACCAGGCCCGGATATTTTCCTGAGGCAGCAGACCTTCAAATTCAGCCCGGATAGGCTCAATGGTTTCCGGAAAAAGACCGTTTAAGGCTATGATAATCTCGTGATCGCCCCGATTTTTGACCATCTCCTTGGTCAAGGACATGGAGTAGCGGCCGATACCTCGAAATCGGCTTTCGGTCTGAGCTCCTTGCAGGTCGATGACAATGCGCATAGTACTTGGGATTTAGGGGTTGAAAGGTTTTGAAGGTTCAGGGGCTTAAGGATTCCGGGTTCAAAGGTTATAAGGATCAGGAGTTCACCTTCAAAATTTTTAAACACTTAAACATCATTAACTTCCCTACTTCACCCCGCTTTATAAGCAATCACCGCATAATCCTGGGGACCAGTAAAATAGACGCTTATTTCAGGGAGGTTGGACAAGGTCTCTTCTAATGCTTCATTAGGGTGAAGGCGTAGAATTTCGGTCCGCACAAATCCCCGTGCTTCGACCAAAAACTGAACAAAATGAGGCGGTAATGGATTTTTATGAGTCGGGTCTGAATAAAAGGTATAGGCCCCCACCAGGAGATTTTCCGGATTGGGAGTCTCGAAAATCACAACTCCCCCGGGTTTGACGACACGCAGGGCCTCATCAAACAGGGCAATCATTTGCTTGAAAGGCAAATGCTCAATAATGTGCAGTCCGGTTATCGCCCCCAGAGAATTAGACGGCAGTTTGCGTAAACCAGCCCCTGCCTCCTGCTCTTCCACTTGCAAGCCAAGCTCAAGGCACTGCTGAACCATCATCCGATTTAGGTCAAACCCTCGACTGATCAGCCCTTCATCCTTGAGCAATTCCAGCCATTCACCGCGCCCACATCCGATATCCAGCACAGGAAACTCATCACTCCCGGCCTCGACGTCCATGATGTATGGCAGATACACCGAAACCCTATTCTTTATGTCTTCCCGTGTCCCCCGAAATTGATCTTCAAAGCTTACATACATGGCATCCAGAAGGTGATCCTCCTCCTGGACCATCTTTTCAATCTGCTCCTGGCTGATCGGATCAGGAAGCCTCTTGCGGGCCTCTTCCAAAAGTAAGGTCAAACGCCGTTGCTGATCCAGAATATATTGTTTGTGCTCATTAACTTGGCGGATTATGCCTTTGAGTTCACTGTCAGTTGCCTTATACTCATCTTCAACAATTGACAGCCTGTGCCCCAAAGTTTCCATATGGCCATTATCTGCTTTATTCTGCTCAATTTCTTGAATTTTTGCAATTTCAGCCTTACTTTCTGCTAGTGCCTGGACCTGATCAATATCCGCCTTCCTATGTTCCAAATCCTCGATCTCGGTCCGTTCGGCTTTTGAGCGTTCAAGTGCTTCAAGCTCATCGCGCTCGGCCTTGGATTGAGCCAGCCGGTCGAGCTCTTCCCTGACAGCGGACCAATCCGCCTTGTTCTCTGCCAGTTCCTGAACCTTATCTATATCAGCCTTCTGGCGTTTTAATGCCTCGATCTCGGTCTGTTCGGCTTTTGAGCGCTCCAGTGCCTCAAGATCGTTGCGATTTGCTTTCAGTGTATCCTGGCTGGCAAACAATTCTTCTATTCGCACCATATTGGCATCAAAGAGGTTACGAATTTGACTCAATTCGTAATGCACATGGGATTCAAATTTTACAAAATTGCGGATGATGCTCGGCAAGCGCAGAAAATAATTCACCAAGGCCAATATATGGCCAATTGCAGGTAGTCTGAAACTGGTCTGAAAGACCAAAGGCAGAAGCAGACCGTGAATCTTTACTCTTCGGCTGCGGCCTTCAGCAGAAAACCGCAAGCGGCCGAGTATTTCAATCTTAGTCAAGCGCCCTTGCCGCAATTGGTTCAGGTAATGATGATAACCGTCGCTATCCGGACTTCGGCCCAGGATGACCTGATAGGCATTGATGATGAAGTCATGGTCATGAAAGGCCAGAAAATCGCTTATGGAATAGGTAGCATCAGTGGGAAGTTCAGGAGGAGTTTTGCAAAACCTGGAAAGTCTCCACTGCAGAGTGTTCTTGCTTTGGTCTGTGCCGCATAAATTTCCAGCCTCAGCATACAGTCCCTGGTCCTTGTTTTCCATTTGCGCGCGTTTTTCGATCTCCGCTTTTAAGTCATAATATATTCTTCGGGCTGTTGGGGTAAGGTGCTCTATGCTCGGGGTCACGGCATTGCTCGCTGGGGATCAAAGTTAAGGTTCAAATGAATCTGTGCAGTGTACTATATAATCTTGACTTGCTGGACAATGACGGAAATTGGTTGTGGCTCCTATTTCAGGCTGCAGTGATCACCCGCGGCTTCAGACGGGACAAGCCAATAAAACTGAAGTCACTTCCCTGAACCACTTCAAACTTACACACCCGATCCACCCACTGATAGCAGTCGTGGACATGGACATCCTGGGAATGGGCGGCCACGCTGACCGTGTATTTCCCTGGGCCTATATTGAATTCATCAAATGCATAGCGGACCGTTTTTTCTTCATCTGCGTGCAAGGCGATGGGAATCTTCAGGTGATAGGTATTCACACCGAAGATATCCTGGCCGAAACGGTCGCGGACAACAATGCCTACTGTCACATCGTCGACACTGTGCATTGACTTGAGTTGAATGTCAATAAAGCATGGGCGACCGCTGACTAAGACCTCACATGACTCTTCTTCGCTGTTGCAAATGCAGACCGAGTTGATAACCACCTTTTCGTTTCCATAGGCCGTGCTCTCTTCAATCTGTTCCGAGAACTTGATCTCCTCCCCTTTATCCTTTTTAGCTATCAGGAAATTGTAGGTATTGATGACCTGCTCCGGAAAACCCCTTTCGACCAAAATACCGTCTTCCAGAAGAATCGCCTTATCGCACAAAATCTTAACCGCATTCATGTCGTGGGAGACAAAGACAATGGAGCCGCCTCCGGCCCGAAACTGCTTCAGGCGTTGCATGCATTTTTGCTGAAAATGGGCATCCCCCACGGCCAGGGCTTCGTCGACCACAAAGCATTTGGGATCGGCGTGGATGGCTGTGGAAAAGGCCAGGCGCATGAGCATGCCCGACGAATAGGTCTTGATCGGCTCCTGGATGAACTCACCCAGCTCGGCAAAAGATATGATCTGGTCTCGCCGTTCGTCGATTTCCGACTTGGACAGCCCCAGATAAGTGGCGTTCATATAGATGTTGCTCAGTCCGGAAAATTCAGGGTTGAAGCCGGTCCCCAGCTCAAGAAGCCCGGTAATTCGGCCATCCACCTCGAAGGTGCCCGCATCGGGCATGAGCACCCCGGTAATGATCTTGAGCAGAGTGGATTTTCCTGACCCGTTTTCACCGATAATGCCCAGGGTTTCCCCTTCCTGGACTGCAAAACTGACATCGGACAGAGCCCGGAACTCACGGTGATAGGTTTTGCCGGTGATGATTTCCCGCAGACGATCTGAAGGCTTTTTGTACAGATGGAAGATCTTGGTCAGGTTATTGACAGTGATCATGGTGCTTTGAGCTTAGCGGCTAATGATTCAGGAATTGAAAAGTTCATACAAACGGCCTGATGCTATTGTGTTATTTTGAAGCTTCTTCCATTTCAACTGGACATGACCTACGCCTTTTTTTTAAGCCGCCATATCGATAATTTCTAGCTGCCTGCGGTGAGCAATGGCCTCGGAAACAATCTGTTCCAAGTCTTCAGCCACAGAATCCTTAATCCAAGCCTCACCACACTGTGAACAAACGTGCGCTGGTACATTTCGTACCACAACCAAAATATTGCCCTTATCCACTGTAAATGTTGTAGTTCCTTGGCTTTGTGTTCCCCCACACATTGGACATCCTTGATGAATAAACATATTTATCCCCTCGACTTTCTTGTTACTCCGTTCTCTTGAAAATGATTTGTATCTGGAATATACACCGTTATAATATAGACAGAATATACATCATCGTTCCATGCAACAACTACATGAACCGTTTTTTGACCTGATCTTCCTGAAATGAGGTAACTTGGATACGGTTTGGCTTCTGAATAGGACTCGATAAGTTTACCACCTTGAATTGCACTAAACACATCATCGCGAGAAATGTTGCGCTCAAGCATCCGAGCAAGTGAATGTTGTCTCCATACAACATTTCTTTTTTCCAAGGCATCTTGAATTTTCTTGAGCATGTTTTGAACCAGATTATCTTTTGTCATCATCAGACTTTTGCCTACTCAACTCTTCCCAACCTTATCAAACACCTCTATAGTCCATTTTGCCGCATCTTGCCAGGAAAACCGGGCTGCCTGATCCAATCCCTTAACACGCATTGTCTGCCGCAGTTCTCCATCATACACAAAACGCGTAATGGCCTCCGCCAAGGAATCGGGATCATGGGGATCGACATATAAAGCCGCATCTTCGGCTACCTCCGGCAGACTGGCCGCATTGGAACTTATGACCGGACACCCGCAGGCCATGGCCTCCAGGACCGGCAGGCCGAAGCCCTCATACTTGCTGGGGTAAAGCAGGGCCTGGGCACCGGAATACAGGCAGGCCAGAGACTGCTCATCAATATATCCGGTCAAGTAAATATTTGTATCTATTCTGTACTCCCTGGCCCTTTCCATCCATGGCTTGTCTCCCCATCCTTTCCAGCCGGTGAGGACCAAGGGGATATCTCCTTGGATTCGCCCCAGGGCTTCGATGATCAGATCCAAATTTTTGCGCGGCTCCAGGGTGCCGACAAAGAGCAGATATGTATCAGGCAAGGACAATCTGGCTTTGGTTTCCTTCATTTCACCTTGTGAACGTGGACTGAAGAAAGGGTCCGGCGCCTCTGGGATGGCTGTTACTCGGTTCTCTGGAAGGGAAAGTGTTGTACACACCTCCTCTTTGATGAACTGGGAAGGAACGATAATCTGGGTAGCCTCAGGAATGCGACGATGAAAAAAAAGATCCGAAAACCAAACTCGTTCCTTGGGATGATAGCTGCGGTAGTGCATCAAGGACAGGTCGTGCAGAGTAAAGACCTGGGGTACTCTTTGTTTGATTGCCGATGGGGTAAAAGCTGTTTCATGATACAGATCGTATTTTCCTGTTTTCAAGATCTTCCGCAGACGTCTTTCAAACAAAAGCCAATGCACAGATCTGAGGCCAACGACCGCCACATCCGGCAATTTCCAGATCTTGTCCGTGGACCTGATCCAGGCTTCCGGCTCGGCCTGATCCGGCATGGCTTGATATACCCTTTTCCCATCAAAGAAATCAACCTGGACATCCGCATTATCCAGGATGTGCACATACAGGTTGCGCAGATAACGGGAGATGCCGGTTAAAAGACCAGTCAGAGGGATGGCGTCGAGGAGTATTTTCATGTCAGGGCAAATCAAACCATATTCTTACATAGGGAAAGAAGGCAAAGATTCCGGAAAGATAGAAGCAGTTGATCCCTATAAGCAAATAGACCTTGATATGGTGCCTGATCAAGGTCAGGCACAGATAGCCAATGATGAGAAAACCCAGGGACCAAAGGATTAAAAACAATGCCTCAATCATAAAAAATCTCGAACATCTTTTTCCAGCACCCGAAAGACCAAATACGCGCCAAAGACAATGGCATGGGCGATAAGGGTCAAAACCAGCAAGGACGAAAAAGCTGGATAATCATTGTACACAAAGATGCGGTGATAAGATTCGGTTATGATAAAGGCTGGATTGAAAATCAAGAGATTTTTCACAATTTCCGGCAAAATATCGGCAACATAGACAAGAGGAGTGAACCAGAACCACAATTGCAAGGTTATATCCACAACCTCCTTAAGGTCTCGGATAAACACGGTCAAAGTCCCAGCAAACAGTCCCAGCCCAAAGGCCAGAATCTGCTGCAGATAGAGCACAACCGGCAAAAACAACAAATGCCGGGAAAATTCATAATCAGCTATAAGGAGAAAAACTGCAAAAAAGCCAAAAGTAATAACCAAGGTGATAATCTCTGAGAGATGGACAAAAAGAAACAAGGAAGGCAGGGAGACTTGAACCTTGGAAATGATGTCTTTTTTCTCTAAAAAGATATTGCATCCCCGAGTGATACAACTTGAAAAGCACATCCAAGGGATGAGCCCAGCTGAGACATAGATACTATAGGAGTATACGCTGGAATCCCCTGGAAGGCGGCCACCCATGAATTGGCCGAAGACTACAATATAGATGAACAGGGGGACCAAAGGCCAGATAAAGGCCCATATGGAACCGAGGACAGAACCTGCATAGCGCTCAATATAATCGCGCCTGGTCAGTTCAATGATAAAGGACGGACTGATTGCGGACATAATTCCTCACTACCTCCCGTATACATCCTCGGTCCGGACGATGTCATCCTCTCCCAGGTAACTTCCAGTCTAGACTTCAATAATCTCCAAAGGGATTTTGCCCGGATTCTTCAATCTGTGCTCGTGACCCAAAAAAATACAAGCCAGACTGAACAGCAGATGTCCGTCTGGGAAATGACTTATACACGTCAGGGCAGGGGTTTGGCAAGAGGCAGAAGGCCAACTCCAGGCGATGGTTGTCCACGGATATCCATAGATAATTTGTCCGCTGGCGCGGGAAGAGGAAGAGAAGAGTTTTTGTCCACCCCAGTTGAATGGAAGAAATTCAACGCCCATTAAAAGGCCCTCTGTCAAGAGAAAATACTCCCCTGTGGCAAGAAAATTCTTTCTTTTTTCTTGCAGAGGAACGGACCGTTGTTGTGCCGTCGAGCCGAGTCAGCCGCTCTTTGACAGTTCCCGTTATTTCTTTTGGACTGGTTGCAGTCTGTATTTATTGACTGCACCACACACCCATCAGGATCTAGGCCAGATTGCTTAATATCAGCTTTTCATCTGGCCCCAATCGTCATTATGACGATCCAGAAAATCTTCGGTTCCATGCCATGTCCAATTGTTCAGGATTCATGGTTGTTAACCAGTGATATCGTGGCTCATGGCATGGGCAGTCAAACTGCCGGCATTCGGCAATATTGAGGAGAAAATGGCTGCTAATCAGGACATTGGTTTTACCAGTGAAACTTTGAGCTGGCCATCTTCTCCAAATTTAGGAAAACATCTTTTTCGGTTCAAAGGGAACATTATCTCGCATGATGAAGTAGGCAGCCCGGCTCATCTTGTGAGCCAGAGCACCATGAGCAATCATCCGATTGGTCTTTGACATTTTCTTTTCAAAAAAGCGCTTGGCTTGTTGGTTGCACATGCGGGCGTGCTCTGCAGCTTCTGAGAATGCCCATGCCAAGTATCTGTTCCCGTTTTTTGTATTACCTTTCCCTTTGTTTTTATTGTTGCTTGTCCACTTGCTGTCAACCTTGCGACAATAGGAGGCGTAATTGCCAACCTGCTTGAATCGATCTACAGGACCTGTTTCAAGTAATATTGTTAGCGACAAAATAGGACCTACACCAGGCATGGTCATTAAGTTGAGGTATGTTGTATTGCTTTTGATTTTATCCTTGAGGCTTCTTTCTACAAACTTAATTTGCCCACTAAAGTTATCAATGGATACCTTGTCCATGGCTGCTCTGAGCATGAGATCTTCATGCCCACTGAGCATTTCGGTTATGTCCTCTTGAGAAAGTTTTTTGATATTTTCAGCAGAAATTCTTTGTCCTAAGTTGCGAGCTATCATGGACTTTAAACTTAAAATAATAGCTGTACGCATATTAACGAGCTGAAGTCGTTTCCGGCAAAGATCTCTGGTTGGCCTCTCTTCCTTGGGATAGATGTAACCCTTAGGTAGTATGTCTAACCTGTTCATTTCAGCCAGCCAAAAGGCATCATCTTTATCATCTGAATACCGTACTTGAGGCCCGAATATTTCTTCATTGCAACAGGATTAGCCAAGTGAACCGTATATCCTTGATCCATAAGCAGGTCGACTATCCAGTACCAATTATAGGTAGATTCTACAGCAATAGCAGCTAAGTCTGGCTTGAATGGCTCAAGTGTTGATAATATTTTTTCAGGAGAATTCGGCAACTTCTTGTAAAATATCCTTTTGCCGGTTTCGTCAATAATACCCCAAAAATTATTGTTTGAATGGAGATCGTTTCCAGCATACAATTTCATAAGGCACCTCCAGGCTAGAGTTTTTGCTTCTCTTTTTGTATAGCCGAGGCTTAAATGCTTGGCTATACTTGGAGGTGCCTTTTAGATGATTATCAGGGCAGGCGGATCTCACGGATCTGCACGGATCTTTGTCCCGCTGCGCGGGGAGAGGGATTCTTTCTGATCCGTGCTGATCTGTGCACATCTGCCTGCCCCGCCTGCCCCGTAGCTCGGCCTTGCGATGGTACTGGGGTAGCTCAGCCTTGTGATGGTACTGGGGTGGATGATATTCTTTTCTTGGGGCAACCCAGTACCATATTTTTCCGCTTTTTGATCAAGCCCAAGGATTCAGGCAATATAGCCGCCTCCCGGTCCTGCATGTCCAAGATGTCAATGGCTTCTTCTCGTTTCATGTGATAAGCCACCTCCTAAACGTGGAATGCAGAAAGTAGGCATAAATAGACTTCTTTGTGCGCACATCAAAAGCCTGTATGAACATTTATTTTTGCTTAAAGGTCAGTTCATTATTTTTTTGAGCTTTCTTCTTTAATGTATATGGAGCTTCAGTGATCTAACAACAAAAAAGGCATCCAGGGCATGCTCGCTGAATTCGGCATAATTGGCTTAAGAATACTAAGGAAATCAGGCCAGTTAAGACCGTATGGCACATCATTCATGTCAAAAAGCTGATATTGGGCCTCCTGGCCGTCACTTGCTACCAACTTAAGGTAAACATCGTGGCCGATACTTCCAACTGATACATAAGGACCGTGTATACCTTCATTGCCATAAAAAGCATTTTCTATGTAAAAATACCCTTCAGACTCTTTCCAATAGCATACAGCATGATCTGAGTTTTTGATCCGATCGACAAATAGAAGACTGGGGCTGTACCCTTTTAGTTTAAGAGCATAGGCTGCAAAACCTGATTGGGAAACACAATCTCCCCTGCCTGAATAGAACACCTCATCTGGAGATTTATATATCCAGGTTGACATGGGATCGCTGAGCTGGTCACCCGGCCATCCATAGTTCAGGTTTCCTTTCATCCATTTCAGCAGTTCTTCATGGCAGGCGATATTGTTTAATGTTAATGAAAATGCAGATGGTTTTTGACTTAATGTCACATCGTAGTTCATACTATCCGCAATAGTGTTTTGTGCATCCCTGAGCACCAAATAGGCCCGTATTGCAAAGCTTTCTGGAAGATTAATAATTGAAACAGGCACACTAAACTCTATGAAGTTGTCTTGCGCATATTTTGTCAAACTATTGGTTGACGATTCGTACCAAGTCATATTTTCATAATCGGCATATGATTTATTTTTTCTTAAGTCCCAAACCCAGAAATTGTTATTTCTGTCAATTCCGATCTGCCAGTCGTGATAACCTGTGCTGTATGAATCAATTCTAAAGTCATCAAAAGCTACACAGTATTGGACCAAAGAATAAGAGTTCCCTTTTGCGCTTTCATTGTTTGGTTTTTTAGTCATTTCAAATGCGATGTAAAGAGTATTCTTTGCTAAGTTTTTTGATACATAGATATTCTTTATGTCACAACCTGAATGTAAGCTAAGATTGTCTCCTACCGCATCAGAATACACAGGAGAAATACCTTCCCAATCATCAAACTTTCCATCGATGTTAATCTGAGCCATGGGGATGGCCTTTGTCCTGATTAATCCATGACCTTCATTACCTGATGAAGAAGATGGAAAAATAAAGCAAAAGAAAATAATAACAGAAAATATACTTGTCGTATAAGTCTTGTTCTTCATTTTAGGTCACCTTAGTGTTTGATTCGAAGAACTGAAGGATCACGCCACAGCAGAAACATTGGTAGAGAACATGCATGCTATGTATCCATTCAGGGAGTAGCCCGTTTAACCTGAGTAATCGATTTCTTCAATCCAGCTCAAGTCCGGATCTTTGTCATGAAAATAAACGTCAATCGCTTCCACGAGCACTGGGTAGGAAAGCTTATTTTGCAGGCGACAGGTCTGGGTAAGGCTGAGTATTCGTTCGACCCACCGATCACCGGTTTCGCTTTCCGTTCCCAGCCTGCGTTTTCGTCAGAGCACACCTTGGCGAAGCAATCTTTCGGTCTCTGTGTAGCTTGATTAGCCGTCTGTAGCGAGCGTAAAAGGTACGCCATTGTCACTCGGTGAAATGGAAGAGATTTCACGGGGTAAACCTTGGTCGGCGGGACATTGGCCATTTGGATTAAAAAAAGCAATTTTTTTTTTGACCCAGACCCCAATCTTTGATATCTCCAGGTTCTTATGTTCAAGAAGGCCTTTAGCTTTGCGTAACAAGTAAGCCAAGATATCGTATTGATCCCTGTATAGGTTATCTACGAATTTATTATTGATTGCTCCAGATTTATTAACAATTCGTTGATTAAATGGATCCAATTTTTTTTATTAGCAATTTTTTTAATAAGATATACGAGTTTACTGTAAGTCAACTTAATTACCGATAAAACGAGTTTTTTCTTGAACTTGGTAGTCTTAAGCAATTTTAGTGTACATAAAATATAACTATGTAAAAAACCTTGAAAACTCGCATTTATTTAATTGTTAATTATTCAAGGTCATCTAAAGAATCACCGATAAACAATGACATGACTACATAGTCACTCCAGTGACCGTTATTATAATTTTTTTCAATGTTTGCTCGAACCGGCTTCCCAGAAGAAAGAGCGGTTAATGCTGTCGCCAATATTTCACTGGACTTTTCGGCACGAATCCGAAGATAAAATCCGTCTCCGCCACCAGCAGGCTGAAGTCGAACTTGATCAATTGATCCTAAGAAAGATTTTTCATAAGTCCTCCATTTAAAATATTCAGACTTCACGGTGAATACCCATTCATATTTATAAGTACTTAGAATTGTTATACAATAACCTTCTCAATAAAAACTGTGCACGACCGATGCATCAAATTGATAACATACTGATATAATTGGTAAAATAATATATAAAATAACTAAAGATAAGTCTTGATTTTCCAAAGTTTTTCTGCTATCTTCTTCCCATGAGCCCAACATGCCGGAAAATCGAAAACTTTCTCGTCGGCTCCGAGTACGACCACAAAGGAAGACATATCATAACCGTCTTCTTAAACGCCATGCCCGTGACCCGTTTTGATGCCGACGAAAACGCGGAAAGAAGACAGGCTGCTATTCAGCTCGTTGAACTTGGACTCTGTACCAAAACCATTGCCGGCGAAATCTGTGGCTTCCATCGAAATACCGTCGCCGACCTTTTGAAAACAAAAGAACTTTTAGGCCTGGAGGCGGTGCTCCTCGAAAATCGGGGCAGAAAAGAACCTGTCAAATATATCAATGAGATCCAGGGACATATACGAAAGCTTCAAGAAGAACATCCGGACTGGTCGGATCAAAAAATCGCCAATCAGGCTGGGAAAGATTTGGGCATGGAGGTCTCCAGGAATGCCGTGGCCCGGATACGAATCAAGCATGAACCTCCAAAACCTAAACCGCCCGACAAACAAGAACTCCTGGATATGGCCAAGATTGCCGAGGAGACAGCAAAAGAGCACAGTCCACAGCAGCAGCTCAAACTTCCCTTTAAACTTGATCCCGAACTGAAGCAAAAGCAAGAAGAATTAGCCGAAACAAAATCCCCTGAGGCCAAGACCAAGGCTGAAGAAGAGCTCATAGCCAAGCTCAAGCAGGGAGAACGGCTTCCCTTTGCCGGGGAGCTCATGCACCATCTCTTTCTCCAGGAAATCGGGTTTGAGGAACTTCTCTCCTGTTATCCGTATCAATTCGGGAGCAGGTATCAAGCTCTCGATGCCCTGGGGATGATCTTTCACAGCATCAATCTGGGCTTTCCCTCGATTGAATCCTTAAAACTGGCCAATGCTGGTGACCTGGGCATATTGATCGGTCAGCCCCGTGCACCGGAAAAGAGACCCTGCGAGGACTCCTTGGCCGTCTGGCTTCACAGGAGAAAAGTCCCCAGCTGATAGAAGATGTGGCCCGCAACCTCCTTGAAAAAGATCGAATCGACAAGGAAGTCTTTTTTATAGACGGGCACTTCCTGCCCTACTACGGCCTGCACGTCATTGCCAAAGGCTACTATACAGTCCGGCGCATGCCCTTGAAAGGCAATGAGATTTATGCGGTCACCGATTTACAGGGCAGGCCCTTGTTCTTTCTCACCGAATCCTGTGAGATCGATTTCAGGCCCATGATTGCCCGCAGCGCCGAGATGCTCATCGACCTGGGAATTGAGCGCCCCATCCTGGTCTTTGACCGGGGCGGGTATGGGGTTCATTTTTTCAACGAGCTGGATCAGCAGGCTGATTTCGTCACCTGGGCCAAACACCTTCCTGAAAAGGCAATGACTGAATTGCCCGGCTTTATCCCCATGTGTATTGCAGAAGAAGAAATTGAGATTGCTGAAACGTCTCGAACCATTCGAGAGACGACTCAAACCGCCAAAAACGATGGCCGGAACGAGCCAAGTTCCATGCAGGTGCGCCTGGTGGCCATCAAATTCCAAAAATCAGGCAAGTATATGGGGATATACACCAACAACACAGAGAAACCGGTCCACGAGATTGCCTATTATATGCTTCAGCGTTGGGGGAAATCCGAAAACTTCTTTAAGGAGTCCCTGGCTTGGTTCAACCTGGATTATCATCCGGGCTATGATCTCAAAGAGCTTGAAGAGCAGCCCTTGGTGGACAATCCAGACATTGCCCTGATTCGAAAAGGGATCAAAGCCCTCAAAAACGATATCAAAGAGCTGCAAAAGGAGATCGATCTCCGTAAGTATAAACTCGGCAACCGCCAGGACAAACGGATCGAAAAAAAGCTCACCAAGCTTGAGCAGGAGAAGGCGGAAAAAGAAACCGAGCTTCAGCGCTTTGAAGATAAGCTCAGTCAACTCCCGGATAAGATCTCAATCCTGGAGCTGCTCAAGGGAAGACCCATGAACCGCTGCGATCTGGAAAAGAAAAAGCTCTATGATCTCATGCAGTGTCTGGCCTTCCATTCCCGGGAACGGTTGGTGGAGATCTTTCGGGACTGCTATGATGATCCCAGGGACATCAAACAAATACTGGGGATGATCACTCGAAGATCCGGTCTTATCAAACTCATCGGCGACACCTTGGTCGTGATCATAGATGGAATCGATAACACCAAGTATCGCAAAGCAGCCGACAAGCTCTGCCACAAGCTCAATGAACAAGAGATCACTCTTGTCGGCCGCCTGAAAGTGAAGTTGTCATTTCATCTCAATAAGATACGAAATAAAATATTTGTGCCAATAGAGCGTGCATGATTCTTAATGCACAAAAAAGTCATTTACCGGGATCTCTGATATTATAGGTTATCAAAATCAATTTTTCAGCCGCAAACATTAGTTATCTTGAGTTAATGCTTCATATTCATCCACGGTCATCGATCTCATATTCTCAAATGAAGTGGGCTTAAGCTTAAACAATTCATCAGGAGACATTCCTTTGAGGTTTTCCTCTGAAGAGGGCTCCAACTCAGCATATTCATCAGAACCCATCGCCCTCATATCCTCTAGTGCAGTGGGCATTAATTCAGCATATTCATCTTCTGTGATTCCCCTAAGCTGTTGTTTATTCGATCTTATCAACTTTGAGAATTCATCTGCCGTCATTGAACTCATTTGAAGCTTGAAATCTTTCTCCGATTTTTCATTTCGCAAATCAGCATCCGTAGATCCCAATTCAAGCACAGCAAGCATTATATCCCCAGTTTCAGGATCATAGGCTGCTACATGATTTTGTATCCCGTAGGCGCGCATAATTTTGGAGATTGCCTGTTTTAGGGAAGCCTGAGTCAAGAATATATCTCTTCTGTACTGTGGCGTCTCCCCGTGAAAATGAATAAGTATATCAAAATGACCAGCAATTGAGTTCAAGGCCTGCCTAAGTTTTTGATCCTGGAGCTCAATATCAATCAACCGTTCCTTGGCAGGTGTTTCTGTTGCCCCGGTCACACCTGGCTTGAAGCAGCAAACGAAAGCAAAGATAAGAATAAAAAGCGAACTAAATAAAAGACTATTCAATGATTGTCCGGAGTATAATGGGTAGAAAACCATACATTCCCTTTTTAAGTCTTTTTAATTAATTTAAAATAAAACTTTCGATAATGTCAAGTCTCAACAAGTTTGATTTCAGTGATTTTCATGTCGTTGTAGTTGCAGAAATGACAGATTATCTGAAAAATATGAATTTTTAGTTTAACGTTCTGACAATGTTTTACATGAGAAAAAGCGAATGCACCATCTCTTGTACACTCGCTTTTATTAATTTACTATTCAAGGTCATCTAAAGAATCACCGATAAACAATGACATGACTACATAGTCACTCCAGTGACCGTTATTATAATTTTTTTCAATGTTTGCTCGAACCGGCTTCCCAGAAGAAAGAGCAGTTAATGCTGTCGCCAATATTTCACTGGACTTTTCGGCACGAATCCGAAGATAAAATCCGTCTCCACCTCCAGCAGGCTGAAGTCGAACTTGATCAATTGATCCTACCGCAGGAAAAAATGAACTTTCATAAGGACCAGCAGATTTGACATAAAAATTGCCCCATCCTGCGAAAGAGTGAGATGATATTAATACAACACCAAGCACAAAGAAAAAAATAGAAATCTTCCTCATAAATCCTCCATTTAACTTTTATGGTTTATAAAAATGATTTTTTGTAAACATATTCAATTGTTTTATTAACTTAAGCACAGCAAGCATTGTATTATTTTTTTAAAAAAATGATAACAAAATATATTTCAATCTGGTATCCCTAAAGCACGACAAAGTGCAACAAATAAGTTTGCTCTTCCACCACATGCTGTTTTATATGTTTTCAAGACTGATAGAGCATCTTCCTCATTACCTGTTTTCATTTCCTTCCAATTCTGACTGACTATCCAATCAAAAACTTTTTTTGCTCTGAGGTAATGGTTGTCTTCGTTACCAACAATTGAGTAAGCTTTATCAATAAGTTGTTTGTTGTCTGGTTGAAGTAGTATTGTTTTTATATAAAGATGAATGTTTATCGTAACTATCCCACTCATAATTTTCATTTATATAATGATGAGTTTTTGATAATTTTATAAAAAATTCAATTTTGGTGAAACCTAGAGATTCTGCATTATTTCAATATGCAATTTCAGTTCCTGTATTTGTATCCACAAATCTATTTGTTGGCTTTGGTGTAATATTTAATTTTTTTACATTCTTTGTCCCATAACCGTCCCAAACTTTGGGAACTGGCATCCATATTTTATCACCATGATGTTTATTTTCATACTTCAAAGCCATATAATATGTGTGAGCTAAATATAAACTTATATGCCCACATGCAATTATCAAATATATGAATACTGTACACATAATTTTGTTTTTAATCACTGTGCTTTCTTATTTGGCGTTTTGCAATTTAAAATTCTAAAACTATTAAAATTAAGTGTTGATCCTTAACAAAAAAATTTAAACTTATTTTTTTGACTTACACATACACAGAAACCTTAATCACTCCTACACCATTAATCACTTATGAGCTGCACCAGATCCTTGCTATCGAGTAACACAACCTTGGGATCTATCTGGCCAACGTATTCAATAACCTCGTCTGAAAATCGAGCGTAGTATTGTATATCATCTTCAGTTTGATATATTCCCGGCATTATGTCACGATGAACAATCCAATATCCATCTCCGAATTTTTTACGTAGTTTAGGATTATACGAAGCGTCTATTAACGTCCATAAACCATCTGTCTTTGATTGGAAAGCGAGGTCGGAAGAATTAATTTATACGTTCGCCAGACCTAGTGGTGGTAATGCGTTTATAATAATATCCTGAAGTTCACCCCCCAGTCCTGATAACCTTGCAAAATAACTGACAGGCCCTTCTGCCCTGTAGGTGCCTGGAACGATATCTATCCCTACTAACCACCAGCCACAGCCAAATGAGGTCCTTGGGTCTGGTTGATACAAATCATCGATCATATTCCATTGACCGAGACCTTTGGACTCAAACGCTACATCTGTCGGCTTGATCTCAACAAGTACTGGAGGAGGGGGAGAGGCAGAATTAGCTATAATATCCGATAGTTCACCAGTAAGCCCAGAAAGCCTGGCAAAGTAAGTTATTTTATCTTCGGCGCGATAGATACCTGCTTCAATGTCGGTACCGACCAGATGAGTACCAGGCCCGAAAGACATCGCTGCTTGACTAGAGGAAGGCACGCCTACAATTATTGCTAACCCAATCACAACTACACATAGATATGACCTAGAAACCATCTGCACTAACTAATTCCTCCAGCTCATAATAAGTGCACCAGCAAGCAATAAGATGCTGACTAAAAAAACAGAGATGTGTGTGTCTGTTGGTTTTACTTACCTACTAGCTTAAAGCTGAAAAAAAGTCAATAGACTTTTAGCAAAAAATATCCTTCTTTTTAGGTATAGCTATCTAACGTATTGAAATAGTATTTGAAATATATCGCCTACCTGGACGGTCAAATCGTGGTTTGTATCGGCTGGGTATCAGCAGCCTGGGAGCGGAAAGCGAGGCCGGTGCTTGCTGGTTAGAGCGGATACTCAGCCTGACCCAGACCTGCTGTCTGCAAAAACAACTTTCTTACCCTGTCCTCGCTAAAGTCATTGACGCCTATTTTCATGATCAAGATCCGCATCTGGCTGGCTCGAAGAATCCGATTTCTCAGGCTAAAAGGGTACCCCTGAATAGACAGCAATCCAATCTCTTATGACCCAGGGAAGCCCGCCTGACACAACCAGACATGACTTAATATTGAAATTGCTTGCTATTTGTTGGTGACAAATAATAATGGATAGGTTATTATATGAACATGTGCTTAAATAAACTTTAGCTACGAGCATCTGATGGGGCAAAAAAACATTTGTATCCCAGACCATATGATCTTTGGCCCTAGTGTATTATTCCCGGAAATCAGATTACAGGAACCCCCCCCTGAAGGAGGAGTCTATGTCCTGGCGTTTTGGTATTGTTTTCTTGATCTTCTTTCTATTCACAGATTGTGGCTTGACCCATGCCCTAGACAGGCAGGCACTTTTAAAGATGGCAGATGAGTATCACCAGACATTTCGTGATGAAAAAGCCAGGGCTTTTGAAATGGCCAACATGCTCAAACTGCCGGTACAAGGAAGGCTCGATGATGGACGCTATTATGAGATCATGCGCTTTGAAGATAATTTTCCCGAATATTATATCACCAATAACCGGGAAGGAGCATCCTTGATCAAATCCAGCCAAATCTGGCCTGAGGGCAAGGCAGATCCCAGCCTCACAGGTTCGGGGCAGGCTCTAGGGATTTGGGACAGTGGAGCGGTCCGTCTCACGCATGAGGAGTTCGAGGGTCGGGCAATCCAGGAAGACCAACCCTCCTTTCTGAGCATTCACGCCACCCATGTGGGAGGAACGATGGTAGCTGCTGGAATCAAGCCTGATGCCCAAGGCATGTCCTATCAAGGTGCTCTCCATGCTTATGACTGGGATGACGATGGGTCGGAAATGACTTTAGCTGCCACCAACGGCTTGCTGGTATCCAACCATTCATACAGCAGCCTGGTTGGGTGGGCCTATGGAGATTGGTCCGGCACCGAGGAATGGCATTGGTGGGGAGATGTATCCATTAGCTCAAATGAAGCTTACAGATTTGGTTTTTACGACCGTACAGCCAGGGACTGGGACGAAATCTCTTTTAATGCACCACACTATCTCATCGTAAAATCAGCCGGCAATGATCGCAATGACGACTATTCCGGTGCCCACTATTATTTTAACTGGAAAACCAAAAACTGGGAGCTGAGCAGAAAGGACCGCGAACCTGACGGTGGAACAAACGGATATGATTCCATACCCACTTATGGGAATGCTAAAAACATTCTCACCGTGGGCGCAGTTGACGCATCCAAGCAGATGGCGTCATTCAGCGGCTGGGGGCCAAGTGACGACGGCCGGGTCAAACCGGATATCGTGGCCAAAGGAATAAATGTTTTTTCAGCATCGGGCGATACTAACAAAAGTTATGCGCTTGGGAGCGGGACATCCATGGCTTCGCCCATGATCAGCGGATCGGTGGGGCTTCTTGCTGAGTACCAGGAAAAATTATACGCACGGAACGATCCTTTCTGGTCATCAACCATGAAGGCCCTGATCATCCACGCAGCCGACGACTCCATAAACGGCGCACCCGGACCGGACTATCGTTTTGGCTGGGGGCTTATGAATACCAAAAAATCAGCGGAAATCATGACCCATGACTCTCAAGCCGGTGGCCAGTTTCACATCCGGGAACTGACTCTGGATAATGGACACGATATATCGATTCCAGTCACTTCCCCGGGCAGCAAATCCCTCCGAGCCACTCTTGCCTGGACCGATCCCCCGGGAAAACCACCAAAAGCCACTCTTAATCCTGCGGACAAGATGCTGGTCAATGACTTAAATTTGCGTATTATCGACCCGCAGGGAAAAGAAATTAAGCCCTATGTATTAGATCCTGCCAAACCATCTCAGCCTGCTGCAACCGGTAACAACTCCATAGACAATGTGGAAATGGTCCATATTCCTAATCCCGAATTTGGCCAGAAATACATCGTAAAAATTTCCCATACAGGAGACCTTAAAGAAGGATATCAAAACTTTTCCTTAATTATGACCGGGATTCAAGCAACAGAGTCATTAGAGACTGCACCTGGAGTTTTCATGCTCCTTCTTGGTGATGAGAATGAATAATGTTTCATTTAGGCTCTGGAAAACTCTGTTCGACAAGATCCTCCTCGGAGCCAAACCTGAACAACAGCCCTGCCTAATTTGATACTTCCGCCCTAATGGTTTTCATCCGGCGCATGGACCTTAAGCCCTGCGCCGGATGTTTTTTGCGCACACCTGATAAGGCCTGTCGATTTCCAACATATCCCAGACCCAGCCAGAGTTAATCCAGACCGTCGGCTGAACTTGAATACATCCAAGCTCATTGAAATAAAAGAAGTTTGTTTTTTTTGCAAAAAAGTATTGACTTTTGCAGTGATAATGAGGATAAAAAACTTGTGAACTGGCGCAATACTTAAGATTTTACCATATAGGATTAGCTGAAAAATATCCAGTTTATATAACTTTTTTTTCAAGCTATTCTTCCCCTCATTTTCAAGCAGGTATAGTTATAAGTGCACATCTTTTCTTTCTATTCAGACTGTTATTTATAAAGGATTATTCAAGCTGTATGTTTATTTTTATTCGACATCTTCCTCTGAAATTTTTGCTTACTTCTTTAATAATATTATTGGTTTTCTCATGTCAAGTCTTTGCCCAGCCTTACACAGATAATGACCATAGTTCTTCCCTCTACGTACCTGGCGAAGTGCTCATAAAATTCGTAGAAGATATAGGCCAAAAAGTTTCCAGGCAAAACATGATCCTCTCTTTTCACAATAGAAAGGCAAAACGCAACTTCCCTCTTGTTTCAGCGGCCCTGGTATCCACGCAAAAGGATGAAAGCGTTCAACAAGCCATAAGGAGATTGATGGACCTGGATGAGGTCACTTATGCAGAACCAAATTACAAGCGTTTTGCCCTGGCATCAGTACCAAATGATCCCCGGTTTGCATCTCAATGGGCCCACCAAAATATTCACAGCACTCAAGCCTGGAGCCTGGAAACCGGAGATTCATCAGTAGTGATTGCTGTTGCAGATACCGGAATTGCCTATAAACACGAGGATATCCAGAACAACATGTGGAACGGCCTGGGCAAGAACTTCATCCAAGGGACGGATGATCCCTTGGATACTGACGGTCACGGAACCTATATATCCGGTATTATTGGCGCAGTTGGCAACAACGCCAGGGGCATTACCGGTATGAACTGGAATATTTCGCTTATGGCCCTAAAATTTATTGATGCAAATAATGGAGGAACTGTTGCCGATGAAATCCAGGCTATTGAATACGCAGTTCAGCGTAAAGTAAAAATATTTAATATGAGTTATGGGAGCTACCAATCATCGGTAATTGAAAGGGATGCAATGGCTGCAGCCCCACAAATCTTGTTTATTGCCTCAGCTGGAAATGAATCCTTAAACAATGATCTTGCCCCACTGTACCCGGCCAGTTATGATCTGCCAAACTTGATTTCCGTGGCCGCCTCTACACAGTCGAGCAGCTTGGCCTCTTTTTCTAATTATGGCCCAAACACGGTCCATGTAGCTGCCCCAGGAGTGAGTATCCTGACTACCGCGCTTTTCAATGAGTATGTTGCCTTAAGCGGGACTTCCATGTCCACGGCTTATGTCAGCGGACTTGCTGGCCTGGTGTTGGCCAAATTGCCTCATATAAACACTGCCCAGCTCAAAGATCGGATTCTCTTGTCAGCAGATCAGCTGTCAGAACTGGAAGGAAAATCCATTACTGGGGGAAAAGTTAACGCTCTGCATGCACTTACGCAGACCATAACCGGTCCAGAGATTTTCAGAATAAATCCAAACAAAGGTCCAACAGGTTCAAAAGTAACTATTTTGGGGGCTAACCTTAAAAACACCCTTGGAACAGTACTCTTTAATAATGAATTAGAGGCACCTGTTTTATCTTGGCGCAATGATAAAATTGTCTGTGAAGTTCCATCAGAGGCCACTTCGGGAAGCATTCAAGTGGTTACCTCATCCGGTATCAGCAATAGCCTGCCCTTTGAAATTACTTTGTTTCCAGCCGGACTGAAGCAATCATTTCCCATTGCAAGCACTCTTGTGGAGTACAATCAATTCATTGTCCTCAGCAACATGTTTGACCATTCAATAACTGTTAATGTTCAGGCATCCGGTTTCTTCGGAGAACAAATCTTAAAAATAATAAACTTGAATGCATTTGAAAAAAGAATACTCCCAATTCAGTCTCTTACAATCAATGACAACTTAATGGTCATTCATTTGCAGTCAACCGACTTTTTCGGTGCATCCATGTTCACATTCACTACCAGGAAAGATCAAATCAAGCCAATATATGCTATACCATGGGGGCCGGAATCCTTCATGCAATTGCCACCTATCACAAGGTGAGATAGCTGATGAAAATCATTCAATATTTCCTAATAGTTTTCTTATTATCAGGCACTTCATCCTGCATACACCTGCAGCCCAAAAACGAACTTAGCGATGAGCAACTTTTGGCTTCCAGAGCAGATCAATACTGGGAAGCTTATACTTCGAGAAACTGGAAGGTCGTGCACGATCTTATCGATCCGGCCATAAAAGATGAGCTTACATCATATATTGATACACTTCGAAGTAGTGAGCCTACGGCCGAATATATGTACTATAAAAAAAAGAATATAGAAATTGACGGACAAAAGGCTGAAGTGACTTACGAGGTAATGATTAAATATTTGCATCCTTATCTGCAAGAACTTCCGCCTCAGAAAAAGTTCCTAACAAATAATTGGATTAAGAGAAATGAAAACTGGTATATCATTATGAGAGAGTTCAATGTTCAAGATTTTTTTGATTCCCTCCAAAGCCATGTAAAATAAAAATTTTCTTGTATAATATTGTCGAATTAGGTCGGAGGAATAAACAATTTTACTTTCCACCATAACTTTCTCAAGGAGGAGATGTCATGAAAAAGTCCCTTTGCTTGGTGTGTCTTTTTATTGCTGTTTTTTGGATTAGCTGCTTTGTCGGTCCAAAAAACACTGTTGCTGGAGAAATGCAAATACCACAACACATACTTCAAGAACATGAGGCTCAAGGAACGAAAATTGCGAACTTTGTATGGTTTCCGTTTGTTCCATCCAACTTCTCTGCCCAGTTTCCCTGGGAGACGTTTATCTTTTTGTCCAACTGGACCGCTCAAAATATTACTGTGAATGCTTGGGCCACAGACTTTGGAGGAGATCCGACAATTAAAAGTATTGCCTTAGCACTACAGCGAAACATCAACTAAACATCGAGTCCTAGGCTTCTGGCTTGCGCTTCTCGTTTTTTTCGATGCGAGCGATAAGCTATGTGGTTCCGTTTCCTGATGTATTTCAAAATCTCTATCGTACCTTCACGGGTCAATGACCTCATGGTAAATACGGTTTGGACAAGCCTTTTGGCCTGTGGAATTGTCAGCTCAGGAGTTTTTTTTTCAAAGCGTTTTTGGACCAGGATGAGAAAGTGTTGGGCCAGCATTACGTAGATCATATGACGATGCCAGGCCGGCCAAGAACGATGCTCATAATCATCCATTCCAAGATAACTCTTGCCTTCTTCAAAACATTGCTCAATGGGATAACGCATACAAGACGCTTGATAAAGCTCCTCAAAAAACGTTGTTTCCGGGGCATTGGAGAAGGCGTACTTTACTTTTCCATCCTCTTGGATGCGAATAACCAGCCAGACAGGCTGATCACAAGGAAGGCCATCACGTGAAGGATAGACCCTGATACAGGCCATTTGAGCCAAGAGTGGGCCTTTAGCTCCTTCTCCAAGGGAAACTCTTCTCCAGGGCAAGTCTTTGGATTTTGCCAATTCTCTGACTTCATAGAGCTTGTGGTCTGAGAGCACACGCTCTTTAGTTGGCGGCCTTCCCTGGCCTTGATACTCTGGAACGCCGACTTCTGGTTTTTGGAGAAAGACTTTCTCATTGGCTTTGATATCGGCAAAATAATACATATCTGCAGGAAGGGCCTGGAGAAAATCCATATCTGTCCCAAAGGCTGCATCCATGCCAATCCAGCGAGCAGAAAAATGCTGGGTCACGTTTTTGAGAAGCCCAAGGGCAATTTCTTGCTTGGTTTGAAAGCATAAATCTTCTGGGACAAGGGTTTCCCTGCGCAGGTTCTGGTAATCAGCATCAAACCACCGCTCTGGCATATAAAGCTGACAATCGAGAAGGCAATGTCCTTTTTCGCTGGTATATCCGATAAAGACACCAGACTGGCAGTTTTCTTTCTTGCCCAGACGGCCACAATACTGCCTGGCAACTCCTACAGACTTTTTCCCTTTTTTAGGGAATTCAGAGGGGTCTATGGTGATCATCCCTTGGGGAGACGACAAGTGCGGGACGATCATTCTTTGATGGGTATCCAGCATGACCTCGTGTTTCCAGGGGGAATCTTTCATAAAGAGCTGTGTGGAGCGAGCGCTTGTTATTTTCCCGAGCTCCAATGCAATCGGCTCTATGGATTTTGAGTCAATGTTGCTGAGAAGACCGGAAATATAACCAAGCCCATGTTTTTCTTGTTCACATCGCTGAAAACACGAGCTAAACTGGTGATGAAATTCGGTCAGTACATCAGCGAGCTTTGTAATGTCATCTGGATCCAACTTCACGAAGATATCAGGATTCCACTGTTTGGACTGCAAAGACATGGCAACTTCCTCCACTTGTTTGGTATATGGTCCGGGCAAGGTGGAGGTGCATCCCAAAATGTCCCAAAGTTTGGGTTCGAGGACATACACATAGATGTCTTTGGTCCGTCCGTGATAGGTATAGGTCGATCCGGTTTTTGTGTATCCCCTGGTAGTGCCAAGAAACGTCCAGTTTGAGGCCTTGTAAACAGTTCCTCTAAAATGTCTTGAGTCGACAAAGGATTCGACAAGCCACAGGTCTTGGTGAAAAGCCTGCATCCAATCCTTTCTGATTCTTTTGAGATTTTGACTCAAGATATAGGACCCCAAATTTGGCATGTTCACCCAGGGAAAGATGACAAATCGACTGTTTGCGGCTACATGTCCCAGATATTGCCTTCGGATTGTATCGCTCCATCCGATGAACTGATCCCGGATTTTTAGGGTCAAAGCAGGAGCGCTCCAGGACAAAGCGGCCACCGGCCTCTCTTGAATGAAGGCAAGATATTTAAGCCGATAGCCCAAGAGTTTCTTATATCCCAGGTAATGATGGGCAGCTCACCAAGTCATCCCAGAGGACTTCTGATTTGGTGCCGCTGACACACTCCAGGGCCACAGAGTGAAGCTTGTTCGATATGCCGGGACATTGTAGGCTATTCATCAAAGCTCCGGACCAAAGGGGATACACCTCCACCTGTGTGAAGATGAAAAAGTGCATCCTACCAAAGGTCCGGAGCTTTGTCTAGTTACTTAACCTTTCGCTGTAGTGTTAGGTCCATACGAAAAACGGATTTTAACTTTACAAGACTGGGGGTACGCAAATAGAATTGCTGACGTCTACTTTACCTCAAATAATTTCATGGGAGCTGCAGCAATTATTCTCAATACCCAAAGCGGCGAATTCATTACAGCATTGCCCCCAATCACTGCTCGGAACTAAATTCGCTTGACAACCTCAATCCTGGTGTTTTGTTCCTCGCCTCTATCTCCTATCACATTGACAGGCCTTCCCCGAATGAGTTACCTGTTGGCTCATTCGGGGATGGAGGCCAAGAGCGTTGTTAGTTATGAAGAGTTCATTGTGCGCCCCACCTTATCTCACTGCTGGCCGCCCCTTCGAAATTTCTGCTGGAGATCCTGTTCCGACCAAGAGTGCAAAGCATAACATAATCATAGCCAACTAACTTTTCAGATTGTACCGTTCA
>JAXHMO010000015.1:0-190178 GCA_034521385.1 Desulfovermiculus sp. | reverse complement strand
GTGGTTCAATGAGTTTCCTTAGTTGCAGGTGTTGTCCGCTTGAGTACAGGTCAGGGAAACGATATCAGGTTTGCCAAAATTGTCCATAAAAAGGAATTATTCACATGTTATGTTATCTGCTCTGGATTCCCGCCTGCGCGGGAATGACGTACAAAGGATGGTCTAGTTTAATACGAGGGAAGTGCAGAATCAGGAAAGCCAAGCGTGATACCATAATATTTATGCAGATGCGGTCTTAGAACATTGCAGCAGCCATGCGACGTACTCCGATCTTCGATCCCCTGCGCTTCCTGTTAAGACAGCTCCGGCTCATAGTCGAACTTGCTCCCAATGAAAAGATCCTCCTGTGCGGCCTCAATGATTTGTCAGCCAAGAGACGGCAGCAGGCCTTCAAGGTGGTCCAGGTCTACGACAGTTTGCTTCGCATGTAGCTGGACACGCCCAAGCGTGAGTTGCGGCCGTCGGTGAACTAGTTGCTTGCTCAGGGGAGGATTGTGTTTAAGAACTGGAAATATGTCTTGCCCTGATGACACTTTTTCATTCTATTCATCATTATCCTGTGTTCCGTCTTGACATTTACTTTAATGCAATTATAATTTGTATTCAATCTGCTTTATAAGAGAGCTTCAAAGAAGAAATGTCAAAAACGCAAGGAGATGAATCATGGAAGAATACGTCCAGGAAGCCCTGAATATCGTCAAGGCCCAGGCCAGCGTCCGGAATATGAGCGAAGACGAAATCACCTCCATGGTCCAGAGTCTGTCCCAACAGCTCAAGGGGATTATGGGAGGTAGTCAAGTACAGGCTGAAGAGGAAAAAACCCAGGAGCCGGCGGTGGATCCCAAGAAGGGCATAAGGGAAAAGGCTGTGGTCTGCCTGGAGTGCGGGAAGAAGTTCAAGGTACTGTCCAAGAAGCACCTAGCCCAGCACGGCCTGACTCCGGAAGAGTACAAGGAAAAATGGGGCTACAAAAAGACCCAATCCCTGGTCACCAAGGAGTTGGCCAGGCAGCGGAAGCAGAAGATGCAGGAGATGCAGCTGTGGAAGCGGCGGAAGAATACGTAGTTTTTGGGTGGGGTGGTCAAGGCTTTGGCCTGGCCACCCTGCTTTTTGTCAAGCTGTAAGATATAAGCCAGAAGAAATTGCATTTCATCTGCAAAATGACCTTTTCAAAGATATTAGCGTCTACTGCTGCTGCATATGGATAGATTTGCAAGTTGATCTCTTTCCGAATAAGAGTCTGTGCATCCAAGGTCATCTCCCCCGGGGAAATCAGGGAGCCGGCGTGGTCCCGCCGAGCCCGCCCACAAGGGCAAAAACAGCCGCAATCAAGAGCATCTGCACCAGCCATCCGATAATGCACACTCCAACAGCGCGCATCGTGCTGGTATAGTCCAGGGCCTGCCGGACCGCGATAACCATGGCCACCAGCATCCAGATGCCGGCCACAAAGGAGATTATCCCCTGCAGCCCGGGTATGATCCCAGCTACCCGTAAGATTCCCGGAGAGCTTGAAAAGCCGATGGTCCGGAGCAGCTCCCCGTAGTCGGATTCGGTCTGGGCCTCCGGGAGCAGTTTAACGCCGATGAAATAGGTCAGAAAGGCCCAGATATACCATCCGAGCAAAGCGGCCACAGTACCTAAAAGGACTCCTAACAGTCCTTGAGTCCCGATCATGCCCACGCCGGCGGCCACCCCGGAGAGGACAACCACTCCCATGGCTTGCCCCATTGACCCGCGGTCCGCTTCCACCTCTTCGTAGAGCTGGGGCTCCAGCTTGGCCGCCCGGATCATTTTGTTCACAAGTGCATTCATGCCTTCCTCCTTGAAAATAAGATATTAAGCAATATCGCTAACGTCCCGAACTTATGCCTGCCCGGGACACATGAAAAAAACACTGGTTCATTATTTCATTACCCCTATATTACCAGTGTCTTATGACATCGGGATCCTTTTTGGAAGGTGGTTCTTGACCATATGAAAGCTATTTCATTCAGCTCTTTTTTGGTATTTTTTCTTCACATAATAGTTAATCAAGTACTGGACAGCAACATTTGCAAGCAAAACAAGCTCAAGCAAAGCTTGCCATAAAGTAAAATCAATAATCAGCAAAACAGCTCCGCACAGGGCTGCAAACACGGATAGTGCCATCTGGACAAAAGATAATATGATAAGCTGGAAAGAATTTCGGGTCAAATCCGGCGGCGGAGGATCTGGCCGGGCAATACAAAATGGAGGCTGTTTTTGAAACCACCCGCATGGAGAAGGGTGAATTTCCCGATTTGCCTCTGAAAAGAATCTTTGTCATAACCACTTATGAGCTTGTTTAATCCGCATTGGGGTTTGGCCCCGATAAACTCCATCCTGGAAGACATGATGTTTAAAGAACTCGAACTGAGCCCAAGACAACGTGCGACTGTTGCCGCTGCGATCACGCTGGGAGCAGTGTTGGTACTTTTGGCGGTTTTCAGCGCGATCGTTTGGGGACTGGCGCGCTTTGTCGGCGCTTTTCAGAATGTATTGCTGCCACCCGTGGTTGCAGGTATCCTGACGATGCTGTTACGACCGTATTATAGCTGGCTGGTCAAGGTCTGCCGCGGATCCCAGGCCGGAGGCCTGGCTCTGTTTTTTCTTTCCGCGCTTATTCCGCTGGGAGTCTTTATCTGGTTCGCCGGCGTCTTTGCCGCAAATCAATTGCTTCAGCTGTTCGAAGACTTGCCGTCCATGCTCAATGCCATGCTTGAGGCGGGTCGGTCTCTTTGGCCGCAAGTCACCGCACTGCTGGAGAAATACGGGCTGATGTCCGAGTTTGGCAACCTGCTGGAGAATCCTGGGGAAATGGTGGCCAAGGTGCTCCGGGCTTCATGGGAGCGGATGTCGCAGCCCATTGCCCAGATGTTTCAGTCCGTGTCGGGATTGTTCGCCTGGGCGGTACTTCCGCTCTATTTTGCCTTTTTTCTCATGGCCAAGCCATTTGAACCCAAGCAGATGAGCGAATTTTTGCCGTTCCTAAAGAAGGAAACCAGAGAAGATGTTATCTATCTGTTCGATCAGTTCATCGGCATCCTCCTAACGTTCTTCCGTGGCCAGATCATCATCGCCCTGGCCCAGGGCGTACTTTTTGCTATAGGGTTTGCTCTGGTTGGGTTTCCCTACAGTATTGTTGTCGGCATGACGCTGGGACTGCTCAACATCATCCCCTACCTGGGAAGCATCGTGGGTCTCGGGGTTGCGCTGCCGCTGGCCTATTTCGGTGATGATGGAGGTATCTTGCGGGTGGCCCTGGCTCTGGTCGTATTCGGTGCGGTGCAGACAATCGAAGGCTATTTTCTCACACCGAGAATTATGGGTAATCGCACGGGCCTGCATCCGGCCCTCATCGTCTTCGCGGTATTTTTCTGGGGCGTCGCACTCGGTGGCATCCTCGGTATGATGCTCGCTATTCCTTTAACTGCCTTTGCCGTGGTATTCTGGAGGTTATTGAAGAAGAAGTATATTATGGAAGTAGTGTAAAGAAGATCTCGAAAAGAGTTAAGCTGGCTATGGCAAAAAAGGAGAGTGCCTGGGATAGGTATCGAGACGAACTGTAAGGACGGCTGCACTCCAATTCCGTCGGAGAGCAAACCGGCCTTTCGGTCTCAAGGGCAGCTGTCCGTTCAATGGACATATAGTTTGAGATGACAATCAGGTCGTGTTCAGGAAGGAACGCTTTTCCCTGGGGGACCACGCCCTGGAAAAGTCCTGGAATTATAGGGTCTTCTTTTATAAAGGGCAGATAGTCCTGAAATTTACGATGCAGGAGGTCCTTTTTTTTGTCAATTTCGCGCTGCATGAGGGCAAAGGAATCATCTGAGCCCTGATTGCTGGTCTTCCCCGGCGACCCGAAAGCGCAGGGATTGAGTATAAAAAAGGCCATAAGTACCATGCATGTGGAGTAAAACAGTGATGAAACAAACATACATACCCCCCCCCAATGCACGGCATGATGCTGTGGGGTGTGCTCGGGCGGGGGTCCATGCCTCGCCGTTGGTCCGGGGGCAAGGAAGCCATGGGCTTGCAGTCCATGAGACTGCGGGAGATCAAAAGGCCCAGGTCAGGGTCAGGGAGCCGATAACCTGCGGCTCATCCTGCCGAGTAAACTCCTGGGTTCGAAAAAGGTGGCGGTAGGTCAGCTTGAAGCGCTCATAATTTAAGGCCAGGCCAAGGGATACATCGGCCACCACAGGGTGTTTGTCCACGCTGTGGCTGTCTTTCCAGGTGTTGCCGTCCAGAAAGATATTGTGGGCTACAGCTTGGACTTGGGCCGCAGCAAACATGTGCAGTCCAAAGCGGCCCCAGGGCGCTGCCCGGGGTTCGGAGGGTTCTGGGACACTGACTCCGGTCCCGGGCCGGATGACATCTGATCCGAAATCCCGGGGCAATCTGTACCCAAAACGGAGTTCGGTTCCAGCATTTGCTGCTGTGAGTACATTGCCTACGGTGAGACCGGCCGAAGGAATGAGGTCGGCCCCCAGATGGCAGTCAGCAGTTTTTTCCCATGTCCGCCATTTGCGCTGCCAGGATAAACGAAGGGCAGGTTCGTCTCTGAGCTGATGCTCCCATCCCTGGGCCTGCTTCAGGTCTCGAATCCTGTGCACCGTGTTTTGAGCCTGTTCTCCGAGGGCTGAGGGCCCGACCACTCCAGCTATCAGCTCTATGGTGTCCAATTGGTCGATTGTCTTGCTGTGCAATGCCAGGCCGGAATAGAGAAAGCCGGCATAGGGGCGGTCGTTTGGGATGAGCTTATGCGTGTATATATCCGCCGGGGTGTAGATTTGCTGACCAAGGATAAGACCCACATTGTGCATGCTCTCCGGCTCATTGACAAATGGGGCCAGGCGGAACAGGGGAAGGCTCCAGTCCGGGAGGCGGACGTCATCTTTGTATTCTTCCAGATCCTTGGACAGCCAGGTCAGCTGAAGGGCGTTGGTATAGTATTTGTCCGTATTGCCGAAGAGGTCGTTTAATGACAAAACTTTACGCGACTTGTCTTCTCCTAGCAATGTTGCTTATTGCCGTCCACTCTTTTATACAGGAGGATGGAGGAATGCTCTTTTCCAGTTCACGATCCGCAACGCAGGACATGATCCCGCCATTGGATGAAAAGGTCCCAGCCAAGACCGAGACTGCCACTTTTGCCCTGGGGTGATTCTGGGGACCCGACTCCCGGTTCGGGAGCATCCCTGGAGTGGTCAGAACCCGTGTAGGCTATTCGGGCGGGAAAAAGCCAAATCCCACCTATCATGATCTTGGAGATCATACTGAGACACTGCAGGTCGACTACGACCCCGAGGCGGTATCCTACCCTAAGCTCCTGGAGGTCTTCTGGGAAAGCCATAGCCCGGAACAGTCTGCATTGTCCAGGCAGTACATGGCAGCAGTTTTCTATCATAAGCACTTATGAAAGAGTTCCAGCGCATGTACCCCAGCTCTGAGAGGCTTGTGGATTCCACAGCTGCGACCCGGGTCAACGGCTACCTGGCAGGCCACGGTGGATGTACACGGCTCAAAACTGAGATCAAAGACCTGCTGGGACTGTCGCCTGAAGGGACAAAGAGGCTTGTGCAAGCTGTCTGCGGCCGTAGATAGCCTGCCAGGCCATTGCCAGGGGTTTTCCCTGGCTATGAGCCAAACCCTGTGGATGACAAGATTAAATTCTATCGCCGGCAAACTCAGCAAAGCGAGGCGTGCTTTTTATGAACATCAAGTCATTAATCTGGCCAAGGAACCGGCTTCAGCGAGCAGGGATCATAGTTCTCGGGGCCACAATCCTGTATACGTTACTCGGTTTTTTCCTGGTTCCAAAGATCATCGGGTACTACGCCGAGTCCGTCCTCACTGAGCAGCTCAACCGTCAAACCCGCATTGAGCAGGTTCGATTCAATCCTTATCGTTTCAGCTGTGAAATCAGCGGGTTGACTATCGAAAAAAAGGGGGGCGAAGGGAATTGGGTTGCCGTGGATAGCCTCCTGGTCAATCTGCAGGCCGCATCGGCATATAAACGGGCCCTTGTCCTCAGCCGGCTGCGTATCCAAGGTCCGCGCATCTCCATGACCAGGTACGCGGACAATTCCTACAATTTTTCCGATCTGTTGAGCCGCGAGTCCGATGCCGATACCGCAGAGGAAGACCAGGGGGAGGAGGGCGAGCCGTTCCGGTATTCCATTAATAATATCGAGATCCTCTCGGCTACGGTGGAGCTCGAGGATGATCGGGCCCAGGCGAGACACACCCTTTCCAATCTGGAGTTCAGCCTGCCCACGATCTCTAATTTTCCCTACGCTGTGGAAACATTTGTCCAGCCCAGCCTTTCCGGCCAAATCAATCAGATGGACTTTGACCTGAAAGGGCGGTCAAAACCTTTTGCCAGGAGCAGACAGAGCGGATTCAATATGGTTGTGGATGAGCTGTCCCTGCAAAATTATCTCCACTATCTTCCGGGGGAGAGGAATTTCAGCCTGACAGATGGGCGTCTTTCCACCGATCTTCGAGTGACCTACGCCCATCCGGAACAGGAGGTCCCCTATCTACGACTCGAAGGGAGTATGGAGTTGAGTGATCTGGAAATCATCCTGGCAGAGGGGGAGGAGCGCTCCTTCTGCACTATCCCGAGCATAAGGCTGGAAGTGGGGGACGGCAATCTTCTGTCCGGCGATTTTGAGCTGACCGATTTACAGATTCTCGAACCACGCCTGAATCTGGTTCGCCGCGGGGATGGATCCTTTTTTCTGCCCGCGCTGAATACGGGGGCGAATGAAGAAGCCCCGGAGGAGAAAGCCTCGTCGGCTCAGACGCAGGATACAGGGTTCTTTTCTTTCACCCTGGATCATATGCTGGTTCGCTCAGGCAGCGTCAAGGTGCGGGATCAATCCGTCTCCCCCACTTTTACGACTACCCTCCAGCCGGTTAGCCTCGAGATGAGCGGCTTGAAAACAGGTTCGGACGATGCGGCGACATTTCAGTTGGAGATGCAAACGGACAAAGAGGAGACCCTGGCCGCCAACGGCAGCCTGACAACGAATCCGATGCGAGTTGATGCTGAGACAAGCCTGTCGAATATCGGGCTGACCTCCTACACTCCTTATTTCGATCCCTATGTGAACGGGACTGTCAATAAGGGCAGGTGTGACCTGGGCGCAGAGATCTCCTTTCAGCTGGGGGATACCGTGAACATGGAGCTGACCGGTATGCGCCTCGGGCTTGAGGGAGTGTCAGTCAGCGATGCCACCGGCCAGGAAGTCCTGGCCCTGTCCGAGTTTTCCTTCCGTGAGGCTCGGGTTCTTCCCTCCCAACGGGAAATCGGCCTGGGCTCCGTCAGCCTGAAGGATTTCGACCTCAAGGTTGGACGGAAAGCGGACGGCGGCCTGAATCTGACGGAACTTGTAGCTGCTGCCCCGGCGGATGGCTCATCCGGGGAAAGCGCTGAGCAAGAAGAGGAGTCGTGGAAATTCGTTGTGGATGAGGTGAATATCCAGGGAGGCGAAACGGTCTATACGGATACGACCTTTGCCTCAGAGATGCGAATGGACGTCTCAGAGATCTCGTGTCGCCTGGAGCAGCTGAGCAATAGGCAGGACCACGAGGCCGCCCTGGAGGCCTCCCTGCGTATTGGAGACCGGGCTGCCCTCGACCTGCAGGGCGAGGTGGGCATAACTCCGCTGCAGGTGAGCCTGGATCTCGCCTTGAGCCGACTTGATCTAAAGCCTTTGCAGCCGCTGGTGCAAGAGTTTGTAAGTCTTGGGCTGGATAAGGGATTCGTGGACCTCACGGGGAAAATAAATGTTTTGGGCTCTGATGCGAGCCGGGATTTTTCGGTGTCCTTTGACGGAGATACGGCCATTCGGGAGGTGAGCCTGTCCGAAGCAAAAAAGGAGCGGGATCTGGTGGCCTGGAAGGATCTCAGGCTGCAAGGGGTTCAACTGGCAAGCAGCCGGCCTTCCCTAAGTGTCGAAGAAATCGATTTCAAGGGGTTGGACACGCACATGATCGTTGATGAGGAAGGAGGGCTCAATATCCAAAAACTTTTGCCCTCCGGGGATTCCTCGGAACAAAACGATGATGGGCAACAGGAGTCCGGATCCGGATTCATGGTCCTGATCGAGCGGTTTCGTCTGCGGCAAGGCAGTCTCAAGTTCGAGGACCAGAGCGTTTCTCCGAGGTTTCAGGCCTCCCTTGGCGATATGCGCTGCGACATGGAGAATATTTCCAATCAGGAAGGGACAACTTCCGACATTTCCTTTCGCGGCGATCTCGGCGGGCATGCCCCGCTGCAATTGGAGGGAAGCTTCAATCTCTTGGAAGGACAATTCTTCGCGGATCTCGAGGTCAGCTTGAGCAATATGTCCCTGTCTCCGTTCTCTCCGTATTCAGTGAGATATATCGGGTATGCCATCAGCAAGGGCAAGTTTTTTCTGGACTCCAGCATCCGCATAGAAGGTACTGCGCTGGAGAGCAAGCACTCCCTTCGTCTGGACCAGTTATCCCTGGGAGCGGAGGTGGAGAGCCCGCAGGCGGTCAACGCACCGGTCAAGCTCGGCATTGCCCTGCTCAAGGACCGCCAGGGACAGATCACCATTGACAAGACGGTTGGCGGCGATTTGAGTGACCCGGAATTCACCGTCGGCGATCTGGTTATGCGCGTTTTCGTCAGTGTTCTGGTCAAGGCCGCCCAATCCCCCTTTGCCGCTCTCGGAGCCTTGGTACCCGGAGGAGGAGAGGATATCAATCAAGTGCTTTTCGCCCCCGGGCAATCCAGCCTGGACGGAGAGGCGAAAGAGAAGCTGGAAAAGCTGGGCAAGGCCCTGTACGAGCGCCCGGAGCTGCAGGTGGACGTGCTGGGCACAGCGGATACCTCCCGCGACAGAGAGACGCTGCACGAAGCGTGGTTCTCCCGTTTGCTTCGCAGGCAGAAATATCTGGATCTGAGCGAGGAGGAAAGATCCGAGACCTCGATTGAAAAGGTCCGGGTTACCCAGGAGGAGTACGAAAAGTATCTCTGGCAGGCCTATCAAGCCGCGTCCATGGAAAAGCCCACGAACTTCCTCGGCGGCACCGAGAAGCTCCCTCCGGAGGAGCTGGAGCAAAGACTCCGGTCCCATATTTCGGTTGAGCCAGAAGATTTAAGAGAGCTGGCTGCCAGCAGGGCGGATAGGGTAATGGGCTATCTCCGGGAGGCGGGGCCTGTGTCATCGGAGCGGATTTTTCGGGAAAAGCCCGAGCTGGGCTCGGATGGCAAGGATGCATACACCAGAGCGGAAATCCAGATTCGTTGAATCGAAAGAGAGCCTGCCCCAAATATCAAAACTGGAAGCTGCGCATGTTCATCTCCAAAGCCATAAGAGAAAGCCGTTCCTCCGCCTCTCATTGAAATCTCAAGTTTCGTCCTCGATCAATCCGGCAATTAATCAGGGATTTTTGTCAGCAGGGTAGGTCTCTTTCATGAACAGGGCGCAGATCCAGGTGGCTATGGCCGCCCCCAGGAGAATGAAGAGGATCATGGAATACCCTGCCAGGGAGTATTGCCCCTCAGTCTGGGGGTAGAGATCCAGCACTCGCCCCAGGATCGGCATGAAAACCGCGCCCCCCAGGAAGGGAAAAAAGTTGACCAGACCCACCGAGGTCCCGGCAATATGTACCGGGAAGAGTTCCTTTGTTGTCGTGAATCCGATGGCCACAATGGACGATGAGCATAAGGAGAAGATGAAAAAGAGGGCATACAGGGCAGCATGGGGAAGGTTTGCCGGAAAAATGCACAGAAAGATAAATTCCAGAACCAGAATGGAAGAGCATAGGACAATAACTTTTTTTCGGCTCTTCAAAACTCTGTCTGAAACAAAACCGAGGAAAGGACTCCCAATGATCATTCCCCAGGCGATCATGCTCAGGATCCCGCCGGCCTGACTTCTGGTCAACTGATAGGTGTGCATGAGGTAGGGACCTCCCCACAGGGCTCCGAATCCGAAGAATATACCGCAGTCGAAGAAGTACCAGATGGCCACAGGCCAAAAGTACTTATTCTTCAAAACCATGCATAGGCCTTGCCACAAACCTATGTCCTCCGGGCTGCCGCCGGCGGATTGCTCTCCTGTCCCCCGGCTGGAAACGATATTGGCAAAGCCCCGGTCTGCAGGGCGGTTCCGGACGATAAGCCAGATACAAACGGCCAGGGCCAAGGTGCCCAGCCCGATGAGGATAAAGGAAAGACGCCAGCCGAACATACCAGTCATCAGGGCCAGGGCCCAGGTGGCAGCCAGAACTCCGGCCCCGCCTGTTGCATTGAGCAGGCCGGCCATGGAAGCGAATTCATGGGCTTTGAACCATTGGGAAAGGATCTTCATGGTGGGGATGAAGACCGCAGAAACTCCGAATCCGACCAGGATTCGACCCCAAAAGGCGGTGGTGATTCCCGGAGCCAGGCCGAAGAGTACACTTCCAACCGCGGCCAAAAGCAAGGAGCAGGTCACTGTTTTCCTTGGACCGAAGGAGTCGGAAAGGAGCCCGGCCGGGATCTGCATCAAGGCATAGCAATAGAAATACACTGAACCGAGCAAACCCATGACGCTGGCCGAGGTCTGAAACTCCCCGATCAGATCGTCGGCCACCACCGAGAGGGACAATCTATGGAAGTAGACCAGGAAATAGGCCAAAGCGAGAATGCAGAATATCAACCAGCGGGTCGTTTGAAAGGTTTTGTTCCAACCCTGGTCCATGTCTGTCCCTCCTGGGATAGTCTATAATAATTTCTTGATTCTTCCAGCTCTTTTCGGATAGGTCAAGGTGGTACAGGCAAATTTTCTTTACCCTAGATTGCCCGGAAAACCTGACCCACGTTGTATTCAAGAGGGGCACTCCATCAGTTTCATCCCAGGATCAAGCTGACGTTTTATTCAAATAAAAAAGTTAGGGTTCAGTCCCTTGACGGGACGAAATCCTAAGTGAAGCAGAGAGGAGATTATGCGGAATGCTGTTGCACAGCTGGGTATCTTGGTCCTTTTAGCCACTCCGTCTTTTGGTGCGGACATCGATAGGGTCTTGGTCCAGAAATCGGAGAATAAGATGTATCTTCTTTCCCAGGGCGATAGGATCCGGGACTATAATATTGTCCTGGGGTGGGATCCAACTGGTCATAAGCGGGAAGAGGGTGATGGACGTACCCCGGAAGGCACATACATCCTGGATTACAAAAAGGATGACAGCTCATTCTATAAGGCCATTCACATTTCCTACCCCAATGAACAGGACAAAGTCTGGGCCAGGAAAATGGAAATAAACCCAGGGGGGATGATCATGATCCACGGCCGAAAGAACGGAATGAGCAAAAATGAACGTCAGGCCAAGAGGTTCAATTGGACCCAGGGCTGTATAGAGGTGACCAATGAGGAGATGGATGAAATTTGGGACTTGGTGGAGGTGGGAACACCCATTGAAATCCGGCCGTGAGCGATCAGTGTTTTGGCAATTGCTCTATTGCATTCCTAAGTTAATTATGAGTTCATCAAATTCGAATTTCCGTGTCGTTGAATAGTGGGTCAAATTTAAAACGAAAATCAATACTAGAAACTGCCATTCTATGGGATAGAACTTATAAGACACGGTACTAGCAGGGTGCCCCCATGCTCAGACAAGTTTCCAGGGTCGTCGATGATCCGGAAGGCTCATATGTGCCCAAAGACCTTCCGCCCATTGTCGACGCCCATGTGCATATATTTCCCGACAAGATCTTTTCCGCGGTCTGGAGCTGGTTTGCGGAACATGCCTGGCAGATCAGATACAGGCTGACCTCTGCCCAGGTCTTTGAATTCCTGTTTTCCAGAGGGATCAGCCGGATTGTGGCTCTGCAATACGCCCACAAGCCAGGGATTGCGGCTGGACTAAACACCTATATGACCCAAAAGTGCCGGGAAGCCGGAAGCCGGGTTACGGGTTTGGCCACGGTTTTTCCCGGAGAGGAAGGGGCCGGTGACATTCTGGAGCAGGCCTTTGCCGCCGGCCTGTCCGGGGTCAAGCTGCACGCCCATGTGCAGGGTTTGGATATGGACGCAGAGGATATGCAGGCGGTCTTTGATATATGCCAGAAGCACGGCCGACCCCTTGTTATTCATGCCGGCCGGGAGCCCAAGAGCCCGGCCTATAGTTGCGATCCGCATGTGATCTGCAGTGCGGACCGGGTGGAGCGGGTTTTGAAAAATTTCCCCCGCCTGCATATATGTGTGCCCCATCTGGGGTTCGATGAGTTGATTACCTACAGAAATCTCCTGGAAACGTATGACACCCTCTGGCTGGACACCACCATGGTTCTGGCCGATTATTTCCCTCTCCAAGATCGGATTCCCTTGGAGAAGTACAGGGCGGACCGGATCATGTATGGTTCGGACTTTCCCAATATCCCCTACGCCTGGGACCGGGAGTTGCAGCTCCTTACAGCCTGGAATCTCCCCCGCGAAAGGCTGAAAAGGCTCCTGTACGCCAATGCCGCGGAGTTGTTTAAATTGGATCAGGTTGACTGAGTCAAAGGCTCATATTCTGACCCCCTCAGCCAAAAAACGGGATATAATTCTATGGATCTGCATATCGATTTCGACTCCATTACCGGCATCTTGCGCTCGGCCAGCGAAGAAGGTCGGGACTTTTTGTTCGAGTACGAGGTGTACAACGTGCTCGCTCGTTCCGGAGCGGAGACGCCGCCCCGGTCCATCTTCATTCCCCGCGGGGCCCGGCCCTCTGAAGATGAAATGATGGCTTTGCCCGGGGAAAAGGTGGTATTAAAGATCGTTTCCCCGGCCATCGTGCACAAGACCGAGGTGGGTGGTGTGCGCATTGTGCCCAAGCACCCGGACAGGATACGTTCCGCCCTGCGCCGAATGATGTACGAGGTGCCGGAAAACTACGCCCAATGGATTGATCGCCATCCCCAGGTGGCCCCGGCCCAGTATAAAGGATTAAGCGGCCAGGCCCTGGCCACCGCCATCCGCCGCGATCTGCTGGGGGTGCTCCTGGTGCAGTTTATGCCCCCGGATTCGGAGGCCTTTGGCAATGAGCTCATTGTGGGCCTGCGCAACACCCGGGAGTTCGGGATGATTATCAATGCCGGATTGGGAGGCACGGACACCGAGCTGTATGCCCGGCGCTTTCGCAAAGGGCAGGCCAATGTGGTCTCCGCCTGCGAGCTTATCGACGGGGAGAGCTTTTTTGAGCTCTTTAGCCGGACTATTTCCTATCGCAAGCTGGCTGGCTTGACCCGGGGACAGCGCCGCATTGTTACTGATGAGCAGCTCGTGGAGTGCTTTAGCTCTTTTATTGAAATGGGACGCTTTTACTCCCAATCCAATCCCCAGGCTCCCTTGGTCATCCAGGAGCTGGAGATCAATCCCTACGCTTTTACCGATTTTCTGATGGTCCCCCTGGACGGCATGTGCCGTTTTTCCTTGCCTGAAGGCAGGAAGAGCAGGCGGCCCACGGCCAAGGTAGAAAATCTCCTCCATCCCCGCACAATGGCCCTTATCGGCGTTTCCACCCAGCGCAAGAATTTTGGGCGGATTATTCTGGATAATGTGATCAGCCAGGGTTTTTCTCCTCAAGACCTCTTTGTCATCCGCGAAGGCATAAGTGAGATCGTTGGGGTCAAGTGTGTGGCCGGGTTGCAGGATCTTCCGGTCAAGCCCGACTTGTTTGTGGTGGCTGTGGGGGCGGAACAGGTCCCGGATCTGGTGGATGAGGTCCTCAGATTGGATGCGGCCCAGAGTGTGATGCTCATTCCTGGAGGCATGGGCGAGACAGAGGATAGCAAAAACCGGGCCGTAGAGATCAGCGCGGCCATTGATGCCGCCCATGAAACAAAAGACGGAGGGCCGGTTTTTCTGGGGGCCAACTGCATGGGGGTCGTGTCCCGGCCGGGGAGGTATGATACCTGGTTCATTCCTGAGGAAAAACTGCCCCGGGACCGGGAGGCCAGGTACTATCGGGCGGCCCTGATCAGTCAGAGCGGGGCTTTTATGCTGCACCGCAGCAGCAGCTGCCCGGAGCTCAGCCCGGCCTATATGGTCTCTATGGGCAATCAGACGGACCTTACTCTTGGGGATATGATCTGGTATTTTCAGGGTTCTGATCAGGTGGACGTGATCGCCGTCTATGCCGAAGGGTTTACCGACGGTGACGGTCTGGAGTTTTGCAAGGCCGTGCGCCAGGCCGTTCTGGCCGGCAAGGAGGTGGTTTTCTACAAGGCCGGGCGTACTCCGGAAGGTAAGGATGCCACCAGCGGCCACACCGCCTCTCTGGCCGGAGACTATATGGTCTGCGAGAGCTGCGTGCGCCAGGCCGGGGCCATTGTGGCCCGCACCTTCACCGAATTTCAGGAGCTTTTTCTCTTGGCGGAGCGATTGGCTAAGAAGAAGATCAACGGAAACCGGCTGTCCGCTGTCAGCGGAGCGGGCTTCGAGGCCGTGGGTATGGCTGATTCCATCCAGTCAGATGATTACCAGATCCGGCTGGCCTCGTTTTCAAGGTCCACCCGGGATGATATCGATCGCATACTGCGGAACAAGAAGCTCGAATCCCTGGTCAGCATAGGCAATCCCCTGGATATCAACCCGGCGGCCGACGACGAAGTCCACGCAGACATCGCCGCAACCCTCTTAAAAGATGAGAGAGTGGACGCCGTCATCATGGGCTTGGACCCTCTTTCCCCGGCCATGCATACTTTGAGCCACACCTCGGTGGAGGAGTACTCCATGCATGCGGACAAAGGTATTGTCCCCCTGCTGACCCAGGTGGCTGCCCAAACAGACAAGCCGATCATAGGGGTCGTCGATGGGGGCAGACTCTTTGATCCCCTCCGGGACGCCCTGCTGGCAGCCGGGGTGCCTATTTTCCCGGTTTGCGACAGGGCCGTAGCCGCTACGGCCCTGTACATAGAGGCCAGACTGCATGCTGAAGCCATCAGGCAAACAGATGCCTGATTCGGATCAGATACCATAAATTGAACACTCCACCGCCTTAAGGCGGTGGAGTGTTCAATTTTGCAGTGACTTTCCAAGTAGAAGTGAGTGCCGGGCCAGCCTTCTTCAGTTTCATATCAGATCAAACTGGTGGTGTTTTACGAATAACAAATAACTAATAACGAATATCAAGCCCGCCAGAGGCAAAGCTGACCTGTGGCCAGTGCAAATACAGATTTTGCACTCGCATCTGTTTTAGGCCTGTTTTTCCTTTTTCACCTCCTCGATGACCGCCGGCAGGATCTCGTGCAGGTCCCCGAGCACACCGTAGTCGGCCTTGCCGAAAAACGCGGCCTCCGGGTCCTTATTGATGACCATGATATTCTTGGCCCCCTTGCAGCCGACCAAATGCTGGATGGCGCCGCTGATCCCGCAGGCGATATACAGATCCGGGGCGATGCGGTTTCCGGTCAGGCCGATCTGTTCCGAATGCGGCCGCCAGCCGTTGTTGGTGGCTACCCGCGATCCGCCCACAGCTCCTCCCAGCACAGAGGCCAGCTCTTCCAGGATGCGGTATCCGGCTTCGCTTCCCACGCCGCGTCCGCCGCCGATAACCACCGGGGCATTCTTTAAGCTCACCCCTTCGGTGGCTGTTGGTTCATGTCTTTGGACTTTGACCCGGAAATCCTTCTCCTGCAGTTGGGGAGTGAACTCCTCAAAATCACAGTTCGTTCTCATAGGGGCTTCTCGAGCCTCCACCGTGTGCAGAGCGACACTCGCCAGTTTGGGATCTCCGTGCAGGATGGCCTCTTCCAAGAGACTGCCTCCCCATCGGAAACGGGTGAGGCGAAAAGGATCTCCGGGCTGAAACTCCAGGCAATTGGCTGCCATGGGCAGGTTCATGCAGGCCGCAGTATGGCCCAGCATCTCATTGCCCCGGTCCGTCCCGGCAGACGTGATCACTTCAGGTTTTTTGTATTCAATGAGCTGAGCTAAGGCCTTGCCCATTGCTTCCGGGGCGTAGCTGTCCAAGCCGGGGTGCAAAATCCCAAAGATTGCAGTCACTCCATAGGCTTGAAGGGATTCAGACACGGCATATGGCGGCTGTCCAAATACGGCCGCCCCCAAGGGCACACCCATATCCTCGCTCAGTCCGCGGCTCAAAGTGAGCATTTGCAGGGAGGACTCCAAAACAGATCCTTCCTCGTATTCAATAATTGCCAGAATCATAGCTTAGATCACCTCCAAGGATTTCAGAATCTCCACCACCTTGGGGGCCGCCTGTGGGCCTTCTCCCAGCATTTCCACTTCCTTCCCCGTATCTGGAGGATGTTTGAGGGTCACCATTTCCAATCCCGGACCGATTCGTTGGGGGGTACTTCGCTGCACCGGTTTCTTTTTGGCTTTCATGGTCCCGCGCAGACTGGGATAGCGGGGGAGGTTGATCCCTTCCTTGACAGTGACCACGACCGGAAGGGCTGCTTCATATACTTCCCAGCCATCATCCACCTCCCGCTTGGCTACTAGTGTATTACCTTGGATTTCAAGGTCTTTCATTCCGGAAAGACAGGGAAGGTCCAGGCCGTGGGCCACCCGGGTACCCACCTGAAAGTCGGCACTGTCCGCCGATTCGTTCCCTAAAAGGATGAGATCGAAAGGCTGGTCCCCGTTTTTTTTCACCGCCTGCACAATGGCTGTCGCGGTTTGCAAAGGGTCCCACTCATCTCCATCGGTTTCCACAAGGATGGAACCATCCACCCCTCTGGCCATGCAGTCCCGGATTTGCTCTTCGGAAGCTCCCGGACCCAGGGTCAAAACCGTGGAGCTTCCCCCGAACTTTTCGATGAGTTGAATGGCCTCCTCTACAGCGCATTCTTCATGGGGGCTGATGGTAAACCCCAGATTTTTGGTCACGATATTTCTTCGGTCCGGGGTCAAATCAATCTTGGCCCCGATATCCGGAACACGTTTGACACACACTAGTATGTTCATACAAGATCCTCCACAATTAGCCTTTCATCCTTTCGTTGGCCGGGTCGAACAGGGGAGTTGGACCCACCGCCTCCACTGTAACCGGATAGTGTTCCATGAAGTACTCCACTTGCAGTTTGTTTCCCTTTGTGGCCTGTTCCGGGGGCAGATAGGCCATGAGGATATGTTTGCCCAAGGAAGGGCCGGCCCCGGCCGAAGTGACATAGGAACGCCGTCCTTTGCTGTCTAGTATCGGCTGGCCGTCCGGGGTGAGGATCGGCTCATTGCCCAGCATGTAGCGCTTTTCTCCGCTTTGGGAGGTGTGATCGTCAACGGTCAGGGTGCACAGAATGGCAGCTGGGTCCTCTTTTCTGGCCTGCAGATAGGCCTCCTTGCCCATGAAATCCTGGGATTTTACTTTGGGACGACTCATGCCGGCTTCCACCGGGTTGTACTCGGTGTCCAGCTCGTGGCCGAAGAGGCGGTAGCCTTTCTCCAGCCGGGCCGTGGTCCCGTATACCCCGATGCCTGCGGGAACGATGCCGAATTCCTGACCGGCCTCCCACACGGAGTCCCAAACCTTCTGGCCCTGTTCGAACCAGGCATAGAGCTCCCATCCCAGCTCGCCGACATAGGAGATGCGCAGGGCCAAGGCGGCAATGCCGTTGATGTGAATGACCCGGGCCGTGGCAAAGGGAAATCCCTGGTCGGACACGTCCTCTTCAGTCACCGCCTGGAGCACATCCCTGGCTTTGGGTCCCCAAAGGCCCAAGGTGCACAGGGAGGAGGTCATATCACAGAGTTGAACCGTTCCCTCCTCGGGGAGGTGATCCATGAACCACTTCTTGTCCACAGCACCATGCCCACCGCCGGATACGATCCGGAAGCGGTTCTCATCCAGGCGGATCATGATCAGATCGGAGCGGATGCCTCCGAACTTGTTCAAGAGCAGATTGTAGACCGCTTTGCCCACCGGTACATCCATCTGAGCTACGGACATATACTGGATATAGTCCAAAGCTCCGGGTCCGACGATATCAAAAATGGCAAAAGCACTTAAGTCGATCATGGCCGCCCGGTCCCGCATGGCCAAATGCTCGGCGTTAATGATCGGTGACCACCATCTGGCATCCCACTCATTAGGGCGCTGGTTGATTTTGTCCGCGTATTCTTCCAGGAGCTTGGAGTTGGACTCATACCAGTGGGGGCGTTCCCAGCCGGCTGTCTCGTAAAAGACCGCTCCCAGATCTTTGGTCCGGGAATGGAAGGGGCTGAGCCGGATGTTCCTGGAGGACATCCATTGTTCGTGGGGATGGACGATGTCGTAGGTCTTGGGAAAACCTTCGTTGACCCGGGAGCGGACAAAGGCCGGACTGCGGGCGTAGTCGTAGAACCGGGAGATGTCCAGCTCGTTGGGGTCGATCTCCGGAGCCCCGTCGGTCATCCACTGAGCCACCAGCTTGCCGATACCCGGTCCTTCCTTGATCCAGATGGCGGCCACAGACCACAGGTTTTTGACCTCCGGAGTCTCTCCAACTACGGGTCCGCCGTCAGGTGTCACGGAGATCAGACCGTTGATGGCATACTGGATTTCCACTGAATCGTGATCCAGCATCTCGGGCAGGAGTTCCAGGGCGTCTTCCAGCTGAGGCTCAAAGTCTTCCCTGGTAAAGGGCATCTCGGTAGGGGAGAGCTTGGCTTCGTCAATGGAGGGGATCTCGTCGGGCTCATACATGATGGTTCGATGGGCGTAGGATCCGACTTCCAGATTGTTTCCGCCCTGCCGCTCGTACATCAAGGTGGACATGTCCCGCAGAATGGGGTACTCGATCTCCCCTTTGGCCTGGGCGAACTGCGGGATCGGGCCGGCGTCGATCATCTGGTGAGCTACCGGCATGAGCGGGATGGAAGCCCCGGCCATGCGCGCGATGCGCGGACTCCAGACCCCGCAACAGACAATGACATACTCGGTCTGCACTTCTCCTCGATCGGTGACCACGGATTGAATCTTCCCGTTCTGAACTTTGATGTCCTGCACCTCGGTATTGGGAAAGACCTGCAGGGCGCCCATGTCCTTGGCCCGATCCCGGAAAATGGTGCCGGTCTGCAGGGAATCGACCACCCCTACCCTGGGGCAGTAGAATCCGCCCAGGATTTTGTCCGTGTTGACCCAGGGGAAAAGTTCTTTCACCCCTTCCGGATCCAAAAGCTCAGCTTCCTCGCCCCAGGCTTTGGCCGAGGCCATCCGCCTTTTGAGTTCTTCCATCCGTTCCTGGGTCTGGGCCAGCTCAATCCCGCCGCATTGGCGGTACAGATCCAGTTCCATGTACTGGTCCATACTGTCCTGAGTCAGGTGGGTGTTCACTCTGGAGTGATCCACCGGAAAAATAAAGTTGGAAGCGTGCCCGGTTGATCCCCCTGGATTGGGAAGTGGGCCTTTGTCCACCATGACCATGTCCGTCCACCCTCTCTGGGCCAGATGGTAGGCCACACTGTTGCCCACGATCCCGGCTCCGATAATGACCACCTTGGCGCTGCTTGGCAGTGTACTCATAACCTCTCCTTCCTGTTCATCGTCTTTATAAATTACCTATGTTCCTCAGACCTTTTTGGGAATTTCCACAGCCACCCTATTTATCAGAATGAGAATTGCCCTCGAATATGATCAATGAACCGTTGGGTGTGCTTCTCCAGAAGCCTGGCGCTTTCTTCCTGATCTTCGGCCTTAAGTGCCGCCTCCAGTTCCTCAAATTCTTCACTCAAGTTGTTGTAATAGTTGTCATTAGAAGGGAAATAAAACCAAATGCGGACCACCAAGTCCCGCATTTGGCCCAGCATCTTGACGAGCATCTCGTTCTTGGTGGCCTGGTTGATAAGGTCGTGGGCCTGGGTGTCCAGCTCCATGAGTTGTTTGGGATCTTCCTCTTGATCCATTTGCTCAATGAGATGTCGGAGTACGTTCAGTTCCTGCTTGGTTATTCGGGCTGCAGCCAACTGGCCGGCTAAAAGAATAAGATGGGACCGGACCTCGATGACGTCTTTAAGTTGTTGAAAGCTCACTTCGGAGACGATGGTCCCAAGATTGGGCAGAATGCGGACCAAACCGTCCATCTCCAGTCGGATCAAGGCTTCCCGGACCGGAGTCCGACTGACCCCGAATTCATCGATAAGTTCTTTCTCCCGGAGGACTTGGCCGGGCTCGTAGTCCAAAAGGACGATACGTTTTTTCAACACATCATAAATACTGGAATTATTACCCATAGCATGCCAATATATCGGTTATAATTTTTGTAAAAAATCTTCTTGACAACCAATATAGAAGCAGAGATTATAGATGTCAATCCAGTATTTACAAATTGGCAGAAAATTTTTACATTCCTGCACAATGATCAGTCACCATGTACCCGGAGAGGAGGGGAGTCATGTCCGCAGTGCGCCGTGAAATCTTTTGGAATATCGGATCGGTGGGAGAGGTGGTCCTGTACCTGTTGGCTGTGGCTGCCTTGGGTGTGTTTGCCTCCGGGCTGTGGGTAGCTTTGCGGCGCATTCTGGGAGGTCAAAAAGTCTCTTACTCCATGGCCCAAATCAGGTCCCGGCTGATGGAGACCATATGGTCAATTGCCTCCAACCGGACTGTTTTTCGAGGTCACTTTCTGGCCGGGAGCATGCATCTGGGCATTATGTGGGGCATGCTCATTCTTTTTGTGGGCACCCTGATCATCGCCGTGGAGTACGATCTGTTTCAAAAAATCCTGGGTTGGGACTATGGTCTATTGGCCGGGCCTTTTTTTCTGGGATTCGAGTTGGTCTTGGATATTTTCGGCGCACTGGTGGCCCTTGGGGTGCTCATGGGTTTGTTTCGTCGTTACGGCCTGAAAAGGCCGCAATTGCAACATAAGGCCGGAGACCTCATTGTGCCCCTCTGGTTGTTGCTGATCATTGTTACCGGCTTCCTGGTTGAAGGTGGTCGATTGGCAGCTACAAACCATACCATCGCCTATTCCCCGCTCTGGTCCCCTCTGGGTTATGCCAGTTCCGCTCTATGGTCTCAGGCCTCGGCAGAGACGGTCCGGGCCTGGCACCTTGGATTGTGGTGGGTGCACGGACTGCTGGCCCTGGGCGGAATCGCGGCCATCCCTTTTCATCCCAAGCTCATGCACTTGCTTACCTCCCCGGTCAATTTTCTCTTTCAGGACTTGCGATCTCAAGGCCGGCTGAACCGGCTGGATGTGGAAGGGGCCTTTGAGCGGGACGAGAATCTGGGGGTGGAGAGGATTGGCGACCTTTCCCGCAAGGAACTTCTGGACCTGACCTCTTGTACCGAGTGTGGACGATGCACCTTGAATTGTCCGGCCAATATCGCCGGCAAGTCTCTTTCCCCCCGGGAAATCGTGAACAAGCTTCGGGATCAAAACATTGAGGAATTGCCCTTGTGGGCCAAGGCCAAAGAGCGGGAGCCGATCATAGAAGCCGGACGGATTAGTGCAGAAGAGATAGATGCCTGTACGACGTGTATGGCCTGTGTAGAGGCTTGCCCGGTGTATATCGATCCCCTGCACAAGATTCTGGAGCTGCGGCGCAATCAAGTTATGATTCAGGATAGCTATCCCGAGCCCTTTGCCGAGGTCTTTGCTGGGGTTGAAAAGAGAAGCAACCCCTGGAACGAGCATCCTACGGCCCGAATGGATTGGGCCAAGGGATTGGAGGTTCAGACCATGGCTGATGTGGCCGAAGCAGGGGACAAAGTGGAGTATCTCCTGTGGGTTGGATGTGCCGCCGCCTTTGATCCCCGCAATCAGAAGATCGCCCGCAGTTTGGTCCGAATTCTGCAAACGGTGGGCATATCCTTTGCCGTTCTCGGAGAGGAGGAGCAGTGCACCGGGGACCCGGTCCGGCGGATGGGACATGAATATCTCTTTCAGATGCAGGCCGAGAACAATGTGGAGACTTTCGCCTCCTATGCCCATGCCTTTGATTCCATCTTGACCCTCTGCCCGCATTGCTACAATACTCTGAGCAAGGAGTATCCGGATTTCGGGGCAAAATATCCAGTAATCCACCACTCGGAGTTTCTCCAGGAACTTTTGGAAAATGGCCGGATTACCTGCAGCCAGGATATGCAGGTAGTGGTCACCTACCACGACTCGTGTTATTTGGGACGCCATAACCGGATTTTCGATGCCCCCAGGCGCATTTTGGACTGGATCCCAGGACTGAAGATGGTTGAGATGGAACAAAACCGGGAACTTGGGATGTGCTGCGGGGCAGGTGGGGGGCTGACCTGGATCGAAGAGGATAGGGAACACCGGGTCAACGACCGCCGGGTGGCCCAGGCCGAAAAGGCCGTTTCCTCCGTCCCATCAGGGACAGTTTCCTTGGTGGCCACAGCTTGTCCTTTTTGTCTGACCATGCTGGAGGACGGTTTGGCGGCCAAGGAGTCTGAGATGATGGACAAGGATATCGCAGAAATCGTAGCCCAAGCCATGGGCCTGCCTGTATAGATAGATGCGCCTGCAAAAAAACTCTGATGTGCAGACGCAGAAGACAGAAGACAGAGGACAGAAGACAGAGGACAGAAGACAGAAGACAGAGGACAGAAGACAGAAGACAGAAGACAGAGGACAGAGGACAGAAGACAGAAGACAGAGGACAGAAGGCAGAGGACAGAGGACAGAGGGGTCAAGGGGTTAGAATTGGCTGTGAACATGGTTTATTTTTTCTTACAGGGTAAGTGACCAAGGATATTTGTATGACTATCCAATCCTCCGATCGTAGTCAGAATTTTGACTTCTCAAGTGTTGACCTTCTGGAGCCTTTGCTGCAGATGGACACTGGAGTCATTATTGTTGATACTTCCGGTCGGATTGTATTTTACAATAAAGCACAAGCCAGGACGGATCAATTGAAACCATCCATGGTCCTGGATCGACGAATAACCGATGTATATGACCTCTCGGAGAACCAGAGCCTTATCCTGCTGTGTATTCGCAATGCGCAACCCATAATCCAACAAAAATCGAGCTATAGGGTCTGTGGTTCCCAAGATTTTTACCAAGGCATTTATTCAGTTTTCCCTTTGCGCAGTGAGGGGAGGATGAGCGGGGCTATCTGTTTTGCTCAGAGTGAGGAACTGCTGTCCCATGCAGTTTCCAGTCCTGTACCGGAAAAACAGGGGCAGAGCTCTCTCACTTTGACCAACAATACCCAATTTGCTTTTTCCGATCTTATTGGGGCCTCACCTGAGTTCTTGGCATGCATTACCCGAGCCAAGGCAGCGGCAGGGACCAAGTCGGCAGTTATGATCTGTGGAGAAACGGGGACCGGTAAAGAGATCTTGGCCCAGGCTATCCACGATTACAGTTCTCGCAGGAATTATCCGTTTATTGCCGTGAATTGCGCAGCTATCCCGGAAACCCTCCAGGAAAGCACGCTTTTTGGAACCACCCGGGGGGCGTTTACTGGAGCCATGGCCAAAAAAGGGCTTTTCGAGGAAGCCGAGGGTGGAACCCTCTATCTGGACGAGGTCGATTCCATGCCCCTTTCCCTGCAAGCCAAGTTGCTTCGTACGCTTCAAGACATGAAAATGCGCCGGGTGGGATCCAACAGAGAAATGTCTATCAACTTGCGAATCATATCTTCCTTCAAGAAGGATTACCTTCAGCCGCTGCCCAAGGATATCCTGCGCAAGGATTTATATTACCGCCTAAGCGTCGTGTATTTGGAGATGCCCCCTCTGCGGATGCGCAAGAACGATTTGGATTTGTTGGTCAAGCACTTCATCCACTGCAACAACCTCTCCCTCGGATTGCACGTGGAAGGGGTGTCCCCGAGTGTTATGGAGTTGTTCACCAACTACAATTGGCCTGGAAATGTGCGCGAACTGGAGCATGTCCTGGAAGGAGCCATGAACGCTTGTGGAAACGAGACCATATTGCAACTGGACCACCTCCCGACCAATTTCGCCATAGGAGGGAGTTCCCAGTCCGGATCGCAATCCGGCAATGATCTGTATACGTTCTTTCCCATAAGCGACCAGGACAAGTTTTTACAAGGGTTAGGGAGAATAAAATCAGATCACGACACTGTAGAGTTTCAGGAAAAAATCAATCTGACCAAGGCCCAGAACCGCCGCGAAGCGGAGGTCCTGTATCGAGTCATCAAGGCCACCCAGGGCAATATATCCGAGGCTGCCCGGCAGCTGGGAATTTCCCGCCAACTTCTTCATTACAAACTCAAAAAATTCGGCATTGCACCCAAGGAATTTAAAAAATAGGAGAGATGCAGCGTCCTGGGTCCCGGGAGTTTCTGGGCCTAAAGATGGAGGATGTCTCGTGGAGAGAAAATGTACATCACAGCCATGACCAAGCGAGACGAGCTGTTCGATCTGACCCTGCGGTGGTTAAATGACGATTTCCACCCTGAAGACGGCCGAACCATCTCCCGTATCTTTGTCTACGAAAGCGCCATTTCTGCGGTTCTGGTGGATCGGGTAATTGGATGGCTGGGCAGCTTGTTTCCTGGACCTTTGGGCATAGAGCGAATCCGCCAAAAACAGGCCCTGCGCTGGCGACTCATTGACTACCTGCCTGGGCAAACCCCGCGCATTGGACAGTTGACCCAGAATTTCCAACAAAATCCGGAGTACTTCTTCCCTCGGTTGCCCATCGACGCCTTGCTGATCACCAGTTCCGATTCCAAGTTGACAGCCATCTGTCGAATAAAGCGACTGTCCCGGGTGGCGGAAAAGGTTTCTTTTCGGCTGGTTGATGCCCTGTACCAAGAAATTCAGGCCCAAGCCCTCAGTTTTGCCGCCCAAAGGGCAGCAGCCACCGGAGTGCACCTGGAGGATCTCCTCAGCTCGGAAAAAGAAATGCACAACGACTTTACTGCCGCTGAGACCGAGGTGGCCCGGAGGTTTCAAGACCACAACGTCTCTATCCCATCCAAGGCCTTGACCATCAACGATCTCATCGGGTTTAAGATTGTCGGTGAACCAGAGCTGATCGAAGAAGTGCCGGAGATCCTGGATCGATGGCCGGGGTTCACCTTGTTGGAGACGGAGAGACATACCGGGGATTACAATGCCGTGAATCTGCTGGTGGATGTGGAGTTGCCGGCCCCGGATGAGCTGGCCGGGCTGGTCCAGGGTTTTGACTGGTCCATCGCCCAATGGCGGGGATTGGATAAGGACAGAACCCAGCAGGGATTTTTGGATTACCTGAAACAGGGGGCGGGTTCTGTGCGCATGGAGATCATTTTGACCACCTATGATGAACTCATGGAGTCTGAATTCGGCCGCTCCATTCACGAACTCCGTGTCCTGCGCTTGCGCCAGCGTCAACCTTACAACGGTCCCATCGCCCAGAATGCGGCCTATCTGGTCGAGTACCTGCTCACCCTGGCCGCCTCGCCTACAGTGGACGTGTCTGAGTTGCCCATCAAAATGTACGGTCGCTACCTGCCGGAAACCATCGCCAGCGCCAAGAGCGCTCTTTTTGGCAAGGACATCGACGGAGGTCTGCTGGATGCCTTTTGCCTGAAAAAGGCCTGAAATTATTTCAGGATCTTGATAATCAACTTTTTTTTTGTGCCGGGGCGAGTTTTATCTGAAACACATTTTTCAAGTTTGCTCCGAGTTCTGCGAATGGGCATATATTTTCATCCCTGGAGGGTTAATCCATGCAAGCATTATCCTGTGATGTGGCGATTATTGGATCCGGGTTGGCCGGGCTGAGCGCAGCCCTGGTCTGTGCCAACAAAGGCCTTCGAGTCCTGGTTTGCGCCAAATCCAATCCCGGGTCCGGCAGCTGCACAGCCATCAGCCAAGGCCATTTCCGGGCCAGCGTTCCGGGGTTTTCCCCTCAGGAACACCGGCATTTGACCCTGGAGGCCGGACAGGGGCTGAACCAGGCCCAGACCGTGGATATCCTGGTGCATCGGGCAGAAAAAGCCGTTCGGGAATTGGAAACATGCGGGGTCCGTCTGCAGTCCCGGGCCAAGGGGTTTGATACCCATCCGGATCGGATCGGAGGGGAAGGCGTGCAGATCACCAAACCCCTGGTCACTTGTGCCCGCTCCGCAGGAGTAACCTTCCTGACCCCATTTCATGCCTGGCGTATGGTAACCATTCAAGGGCATGCAGCCGGAGTCCTCGGTTTTCGGGGACCTGAAGAAGAACCCACCTGTGTGCATGCCGGTGCAGTCATTTTGGCTACAGGTGGGGCCGGGGCCCTCTTTGCTCGGACAGACAATCCTCAGGCCATGACCGGCAGCGGATATGCCCTGGCCCATCATGCTGGGCTGGACCTCACGGACATGGAGTTCATCCAGTTCTATCCCTTGTGTCTGGCCACATCATCGAGGACCAGCCGCCTGCTCCCCCCGGTTCTGGGTGAGATCGGGACCTTAAACAACGCCCAGAGGGAAGACATCGCCCACAAGCACGCTGTTCAGCCGCGGCCGTTGGCCATCGCCGCCCGGGACAAGCTGTGCCAGGCCATGATGCTGGAAGTGAGTCAGGGACGAGGGCATGACGGCGCCATCGCCCTTGACCTGCCTCAAGACAAGTCCACATGGAAAAAAGTCGGCCAAGCTATGGGCATCACGGATATCGATCCTTTGCGGGAATGGATTGCCCAAAAACTGGCCTCCAGGGACTTCCTTCCGGTTCTGCCCGCAGCCCATTTCTGCATGGGAGGCGTAATCGTTGACCAGGACTGTGAGACGGCTCTGCCCGGACTTTTAGCCGCAGGAGAAGTGGTCGGCGGCCTGCACGGGGCCAATCGATATGGAGGCAATGCCTTGAGCGAGGCCGTGGTGTTTGGACAAATCGCCGGCGAACAGGCCACTCAGGTTGTAGGGCAACGAGGGGATAGGACCGGAAGTCACAATGATGCCCTTAATTGGTGCCGGGAGACGCTCCAAGGCCTGACCGGCCGGACCGGACATGATCAAGGCTTGAACAGTCATGTCCTGAAGAGACAACTCCAGGATATCATGTGGCGGGAGGCAGGGGTAATCCGTTCCCAAGCATCCCTGGAAAGGGCCTGGAAAGGACTTGAGGAGCTCAAAGCGGCCTGCCCAGGCCCCGGGGAAAAGGGAAAAGGCCTGGTTTCTTATCTGACGGCCATGGACTCCATCCTGATCGCCGAGGCCATTGTCCAGTCCGCTCTTTTTCGTCGTGAGAGCCGGGGAGCTCATATGCGCAGCGATTTTCCGGAGTCAAGCCCGGAGTGGTCGGGGCATACACTTTTGGGCCAGAATGGTGTGCGGTTTTCTGCCAACATGTGATTGCTTAACGTCTGGTGTGGTTTTTTTTGTGAATACGCTCACTCAGTTCCCGTAGCTACCTAGATGGATCTCCTGGAGAAGCCCATTTTCAAATATGAGGTACCGGATGAATTTGGTTGAACCTAAATTATAGGTCCACTCTTCAACGGTCACATACTTTTCAGTGATAATTGGTGCGCGAGAGGTATCGTATTCCCGTCTTCGTGAAGTAAATGGGTTATGATAGTCTTTGACGATTTGTTTTTCGTGCCACCTGTCGATATAATCGGGTTCTCCGCAGGAGGATCTGACTTCTGCAGCCCTATCACCCACCGAGATGATGTTATTTCTACAGTGCAGTGTCTTAACTGAGGTATTTTGAGACTGTACCGACTGGGGAAGGGCAAGGAGCAGCAGGGCGAACCATACCAGGAAAAAATTCGAGTGTATCACGATCATTCTCCAAATCTATAAAAAACTTCTCACCTGATGAGATTTCAGCGGCTGGTCAAGGTTCTCCCCCGGATTGGGTATCACTCCACCACCAAGCAGCCATTTCTTGCAAAAGATCCAGCTCTCCGGCTGCAGCCAGATTTAAATAGCGGCGGAAATGGCGGACCGCGTCCTGGCTATAGGGATTGGCCTCAAACAGGGTCTGAAACAGGGTGCCGTCCTGGGTGAGCATTTTTTGGGCCGCTTGCAGCCGACGCTGAAAAGAGGGAGTGATGAAATCCATTATTTCCTGGTCCTGGGCCACGGAGGCCAAATAGGAAATAGTGGTCACAAAATTTAGGCTTTGGATCTTGGCCATGGCCTGATCGTGGGTCTTGGCCGTAGTGTCAAAGGGCGCAAATCCCAAATGATGCAAGAAGGCGTGCATGCGGATACAGGCTTGGTAGTCCCGGCCAGGGACCACAGCCACTTTCAGCTCGGTCAGGGATTCCAGTTGGGGGCCGAACAGGGGGTGAGTCCCCACAACCGGACCATTATGACTGCTGAGCATGAGTTCCAGGGGCCGTTCCTTGACCGAACAAATATCAGCCAAGACGGTAGAGTGAGGCACAAAAGGACAAATGCCCCTTAAAACATCCGGCATGGCCTCAATGGGCACAGCCAAAAGCACCAGATCGGATCGGGCCAGGTCAAAAGCGGCTTCTTCAGGGACCAATGGCCGGTCAAAGCAAAACACAGTGATCCCCCGGCTATACATTTGGCGGCTCAAAAGCCGACCCATACCGCCTTGGGCCCCGATCAGGATGACCTTGTGCATTGTGTTCTCCCCTTGACTCACTGGATACCCTCCTGCACAGCCTTCCAGGTATCCCAGAATTGGGGAAAGGATTTGGCTACACAGGCGGGTTGGTCCAGATGGACCATAATTCCGGCCTGTTCGAAAAGAGAAAGGCTCATGGCCACCCGGTGGTCGCCATAGGTGCAAAACCGGATGCTCTCTCCTCTGGGCAGGGGCTGGGGATATATGCTTAAACCATCGGCGTGCAGGTCTACCCGGGTGCCGATGCGCTCCAGCTCTGTGGCCATGGCCTGGGCCCGATCGCTTTCTTTAAGCCGGAGATGGGCCACATTATCGATTCGGGTCGGCGACTGAGCCAAGGCGGCCAGAACGGCTACCGTGGGCACCAGGTCGGGGCAGGAACCCATGTCCGTGGTCAGGCCTGTGAGATCGGTGGGGAAGGTGGTGATCTCCCGATCCCGGATCTGGGGCGCGGCCCCCATGCTTGTGATAATATCCAAGAACTGGCGGTCGCCTTGTCTGGAATCCGGATCCAGGCCGGAGACCGTTACCCCTTGGGGATGAAGAAGTCCGGCCGCTAAAAAGTAGGACGCATTGCTCCAGTCCCCTTCAACCTGAAAAGGTCCTGGGATGTATGTTCCCTGGCTGACGATAAAGCGTGTCCTGCCGGGTACGATTTCTACCAGTTCGGTCCAGTCCGTATCCCTCCACTCTCCAGTATCGGTGCGGGTTTGAACTTGGACCGGCCGGCCGAAGGCCTGCATAACCTGCAGAGTCAAGGCCACATAGGGCCAGGAGAGGACCGTTTGACCGGTGACATTGATGGTCAATTGAGACCTGGCGGAGGGAGCGGCCAAAAGCAACCCGGACAGGTACTGGCTGGACTGCTCCAGAGTGATATTTACCTGGCCTCCACTCAGTCCGTGGGGGGTAAGGACAAAAGGAGGGCACCCGGGGAGATCCTCAAATTGCAGTTCGCAGCCCTGATCCATGAGGGCCTGGGTCAATTCCTGGATGGGCCGCTGGTGCATGCGGCCCCGGCCAAATATGCGGCAGGGACGTTCGCCCAGAGCGGCTACCGGGGTGATCAGGCGGCAGGTGGTCCCGGATTCTCCCACATCCAATGAAAGAAGCTCTCCTTGGCCAGCAGATCGGGGGTCGATGCCGCTCACAGTCAAAGTTCCAGGTGATGATCCTTCAATCTTTGCCCCCAGGGACTGCAGACACTTTATTGTACAGCCGAGATCTTCGCTGTCCAGGACATTGGTCAAGATGGAGGGGCCCGGGGCCAGGGCCGCTGCGATAACCGCCCGGTGAGAAACTGACTTGCTGGCTGGAGCCTTTATGGAAATGCTCATGAGTATTCCTTTTCATCTTTGCCTCCGGCAAATCTGAAATATTTTTTTGCCCCAAAGCAGGCAAAAAAAAATTACCGGATTGAATTGACACTATAGCTTGAAACCTGCATGTGTCCGCTATTCCTGTCCATCTGTCTCTTCCCCTGCCGGAAAAGAGGCCAGGTCCAGACTTGGGCCGTTGGGATAGCTGCCCAGAATACGCAGGCTGTGGCTGGTTTTCTCCAAGTCCTGCATGAGCTGGGCGTACTCCTGGCTGGATAAGTCACACTCCACGTCGGCAAAGAACACGTACTGCCAACGTTCTCCTCTGGAGGGCCGGGATTCCAGTTTTTTCATGTTCACCCCTTCCCGGGCCAGGAGGTTGAGAACAGTGGCCAGAGACCCGGGTTGGTCCGGGAGGGTAAAGACCAGGGAGGTCTTGTCCCGATTCCCGGGAGGTGGATGGTCGGGGCCGATGATCAGAAATCGGGTCCAATTCTCCGGCAGGTCCTCGATGCCGGTATGCAGGACCTTGAGCTGAAGGCTGCGGGCCAGGCCGGGATGGGCTATAGCCGCCGCCCCGGGTTCTGTCTGCACCCGTTTGGCCCCGGCCGCAGTGCTGGGCATAGGCACGATCCGGGCCTGGGGGAGGTGACTGTTCAGCCACGAGGTGCACTGCTGCAGGGCCTGGGGGTGGGAGTAGACTACCTGGATATCGGCCAGGTTGTCCGATGACGACAGCAGGCTGTGGCTGATGCGGCAGAAAATCTCGGCTTGAATGAAAACCTCGAACCGAAGAAAGAGGTCCAGGCTTTGACCCACAGAACCTTGCAGGGAATTCTCCAAAGGGATGATGCCCAGCTCGGCCTGTCTGGTGCGTACTGATCGGAAGACCTCTTCAAGGCCCGGGCAGGGGGTAAACGACGAGGCTTGGCCCAGGTAGTGCAGTCCAGCGTAATAGGAAAACGTCCCTTCAGGACCCAGGTACACCACTCGTTGTGGGCGCTGCAGACTGCGGGAGGAGGAGAGGATCTCCCGGTAGATGGCCTGCAGGTGATCCGCCGGCAATGGGCCGGTATTGGCGGACAGGATCCTGTCCAAGACGTCCTTTTCTCGAAAGGGCTTGAACACACTTTCCTGACCCGAGTCTTTGAGCCGGCCCACGGCAATGCTTAGATGGGCCCGCTTGTTCAGTAACTGAACAAGTTCAGAATCCAGCTGGTTGATTTCTTTTCGCACCTGGTCCAGATCCAGATCATGGACCGGGCTGGGAGAAGGAGATGGGCCGTTCATGTTCATTTTTCCTCTATGCTTTCCTGAATTCGCAGTCCGAAATGGCGTCCAGCCGCATCGGTGCGGCACAAGATCCGGTCTGAAGTCTGGAGGGAGACCACGCTGACCGGGGTGCCATCCGGCTGGACCAGGCGAATGGTCTCTGCGTTTTGGACAAAGATGTGCCCGGTTCGAGATTCGGTCTGAGCGGTGATCAGCAGTAAGGGCCGGACTTCCACCTTGGCCCGGCCCACAGTAGCTGCATGGCTTCGCCCTTGAGCGTCCACCACCAAAACTTCCCGGCCGGCCCCAAGTTCTTGGAGGTAAGCGGTCCGGTCGCCGGGCAAAACAACATAGGCATGGGCCGCCCCGGCATTGATCCGAAATGGCCGGGCCGCTACATAGGGATTGGACTCAGTTTCGGCATGCACCAGAAAAGTAAAGGTGCTGGAGTTGCCGACCAGAAGGCCCTGGCCGGTGTGTAAGATGGAGCAGGTATCCACACAGACCCTGTGCCCCAGACCCACCGGCTTGATTTCAGTCACCTCCGCCGTTTCCAGGCCCAGGGTTTCCTGACTGAGCTTTAGTTCCTGGATCGAAGGCTTTAGCCCGGATGCATCAAGGGGATCAAAGACCAGAAAATCGGTCCCCCGCTCCAAGATGCCGCCAGCCAGGCGGGCCTGTTCCAGATCAGCCACTTCCAGACCCAAGAGTCCTGGTGCGTTGTGGGCCAGGAGGTTCTCCACCGGAATGATTTCCCATCCCTGGCCCAAAAGGACTTTGTGTCCGGTCCGCAGAGCTTGGAGTGCTTGTTCCTCGTCCTCAGGCCCGTGCAATTGAATGTGGACGAAATCCTCTGGGGTCAAAACCTGGGTACGGCTGAGGGTCAAGACCTCCGAAGCGTGGGACTCATCGGTGAGGATCCCGTCGGCTCCAGCTTCCAGGGCCTGAGTGACCAGGGATTTGTCAAAGGGTTGGGCCCGGACATAGATCTCACATCCCATGAGGGTCCTCCACCACCGTTTGGGCCGTGGACAGCATGGACATAACTTCTTGGACGGATGCCTCTTCATGCACCACCTGGTGCAGGGCCTGAACCAAAGCCCTCGGATCGTTGTCCTGGAAGATGTTGCGGCCGATGGACAGGCCGGCCGCTCCGGCCTGGACCGCTTCAGAGGCCATGCGGAGCAGGTCTTCCCGATTGTCCAGCTTGGGTCCTCCGGCAATGACCACCGGAACGCAGCAGGAATCCACAACCTGCTGAAAGGTTTCCACGCTCCCGGTGTAGTTGACCTTAATCACATCCGCGCCCAGCTCTTCTCCGGCCCGAGCGCAATGAGCCACCACCTGAGGATCGAATCCATCACTAATCTTTGGGCCCCGGGCGTAGACCATGGCCAAAACGGGCATCCCCCAGGAGTTGGCCACACTGCTGACCTGGCCCAGATCCCGGAGCATGTCCCGCTCGCTTTCGTCTCCGAGGTTGACATGAACCGAGACTGCGTCCGCACCCAGCTTGATTCCGTCTTCCACGGACCCGACCAGGGTTTTGGCATTGGGAAAGGGGGAGTGGCAAGTACTGGCCGAGAGGTGGATGATCAACCCCACATCCCGACCGTGTTCCCTGTGTCCGCAGCGGACCAGCCCCTTGTGCATGAGGACGGCATTGGCTCCCCCCTCGGCCACATCGTTGACGATGGCCTTTAAATCGGTAATGCCGTGGATTGGTCCCACCGTCACCCCGTGGTCCAGGGGAACGATAATGGTCCGACCGGTATTACGGTTGAAAATACGTTCCGTGCGGATGGATTTGCCCAGATGCATGCCATACCTCCTTTGGATATGTTCCTTGTGGGTTGTACCGTTCGGGGCAGGCTGGGCAGCGGACCATAAAAAAAGGGCCGCCGGCTGGAAGCCTGCGGCCCTTTTAGTGGTTTTCGTGCTTAATAGTTAGACGGGACCACTCAGACCACAGACTTCCCTCTGGGTAAAATAAAACCAGGCCCAATAGCTAAAAAAGGAAGAGTGGTTGAGTTGTTTTTGCATGCGGTCAATCTATGCTCAACCGTATATGCTTGTCAACTCTTTTTTGACCAATACCGAGCAGCTTGACATCTGTGCATATGGTTTTACATTAGGTACTGGCTTTAAAACACCGTCCCTGGGTGAGGGAATTGCTAGTACCCAATAATAGGAGTATTTATGGGATCTGACGACAAGAGGTTTGAGTGTCCCCACTGCGGAGAGAAACTCCAGGCCTGGATGGCTCCACCGGATTCCGGATGGGGAGAGATTCTGGTCTGTTTTAACAATAAATGCCCGCATTTTATCGGTTCGGCCACAGACATTGAGAATAAAGGAACGGACAACAGGTCCATGGGCTGTCGTTATGCCCTTGATCCGGCCAATAAGTATCGATCCTTTAATCTGCTGGCTGTCTGCCCGCATTAAGTGAAAGCCAAACAAAGCCCCTGGGTTGCACCACCAAGGGGCTTTGTTGTAATGGCACTTTATCTCCTGAATCTTCTTCACTCAAATAATTATTCATGCCCGGTTTATTGACCATCAAGGAAATCGCCAAACAATTACAGGTCCCGGAAAGCAATGTCCGCTATTACCGGGATCGGTTTGAGGACTATATACCCAGCGTGGGGGAGGGACGGAGACGAAGATACAAGAAAGAGGCGGTGGATGTATTCTCCCATATCGTTCAGGGGTACAGAGAGGAAAAAAATACCGACCAAATAGCTTCAGAACTTGCAAGCATGTTTCCCCGTAATGTTCATATAAATGATGATGGGAAAGATATGAGGACGAGTGGCGATAGCAACGAACTTATGGCATCCGAACCAAACCGGACAACTGACGACTCTTCGCTGGCTGTACTGCAGGCCCAATCCAGGACCCTGGAACATCTGGCTCAAGCTCTGGCCGGTCACAGTTCTTTGGCCTCCGAGTTCACCAGGCTCAGACAGGAACAGGAACGGCTGAAAAAAGGATTGGTTCACGTCTGGCGGGCCCAAAAAAACGCATTGGGCGAGAGTTATGCAGAAGGGAATCCAGATATCAAGGACTCATCCCTTCATCAGCAGGTTCAGGGTTTGGAAAAAAGACTGCAAGTCCTGGAGCAATGCATGGACAGAGAAATTAAGGAGATGCGCTCGCAAGTTAAGGAATGTTTGGATGTCACTCGAGAGTTTTTGCGAAGCGCAGGGGATGACGTGTGAGTTGGCACAAGTGTGCTTGATTATTTTTGAACTTGACATTTCTCCTTCTTTTTCTGAAAAAAATTCCGTTCCTGTTTGACAATCTGTTATATTTTGGCTATTATTTTAAATGGTTGAATCGTCATTCCCTTAGCCTACCTAAATAATTCATCAAAAATAGGAAATGCCCATGGAAGAACAAAAGGCAAAAGTTGTGGTCCAGGATTTGTACAAAATCTTTGGTCCCAACCCGGAGCGGGCCTACGCGCTCATTGAGCAGGGAAAGTCCAAAGATGAGATCCTGGAAGAGACTGGTCTGACCATTGGGGTACAAAAAGCGAGCTTTGAAGTTTACGAAGGAGAGGTCTTTGTGGTCATGGGTTTGTCCGGTTCCGGCAAATCCACCCTGGTTCGCATGCTTAATCGGCTCATTGAACCTACCTCAGGGAACGTTTTCCTGGAGGGCAAGGATATTGCCAAGATGAGCAAAGATGATCTCATCGACATCCGGCGCAAAAGGATGAGCATGGTATTTCAATCTTTTGCCCTTATGCCGCATTTAACGGTCTTGGAGAATGCGGGCTTTGGCCTGGAGGTGGCCGGAATACCACCCCAGGAGCAGCACAAAAGGGCCATGAATGCCCTGGAGCAAGTCGGGCTCAAGGCCTATGCCCAGAGTTACCCGCAGGAGCTGTCCGGAGGCATGCAACAGCGGGTCGGATTGGCCCGGGGGCTGGCCGTGGACCCGACCATCATGCTCATGGACGAGGCCTTTTCCGCTTTGGATCCTCTGATTCGGACAGAAATGCAGGACGAACTGATCAAGCTGCAGCAGGAAAGCAAGCGGACAGTGGTTTTTATCTCCCACGATTTGGACGAGGCCATGCGCATTGGCGATCGCATCGCCATGATGGAAGGCGGCCGGATCGTGCAGGTAGGGACCCCGGAGGAAATTTTGAAAAACCCGGCCGATGAATATGTCAAGGCCTTTTTTCGGGGCGTTGATCCCACCAACGTGCTCAAAGCCGGTGACGTGGTTCGGAACAACCAAGTGACCATCATTCGCCACAAAGGGGGTGGACCTCGGGCGGCCATGGAACGGCTTATGGATCAGGACCGCAGCTTCGGCTATATCCTGGATGCTGACCGCAAGTTTTTGGGCGTGGTCTCTGTGGATTCCTTACGGACGATCATTGATACGTCAGGCGACGATAGCCAATCCCTGCAAAAGGCCTTTTTGGAGAACGTGCAGACTGTATCTCTGGATACTCCCATGCAAGACATCCTGCCCTTCATTACTCAACTTGACTGTCCGGTCCCGGTTGTGGACGATAAGGGTGTGTACCAAGGGGCTGTATCGAAAAACCGTTTCTTGAAAACCCTCAAACGCGAAGGATAATAATCATGAATCTGGATATACCTTTGGGGCGATGGGTAGAGATCTTTGTCAATTTCCTGATGGACAACTTCACCTGGTTGTTTGATTTTATTTCTACAGTTGTCGGCTGGCTGACCACATCCCTGGAAAGTATTTTGATGGGCCTGCCGGCTTGGGTAATGATTCTGTTGATCGTTGTCCTTTCCTTTTGGCGATTGGGATGGCGGTATACCCTGGTATTTTTGGTTTCCCTTATTTTGCTCGTTGGTATGGACATGTGGGATGCCACCATGTCCACATTGGCCTTGGTCGCGGCATCCACGGTGGCCAGCTTGATTGTGGCCATCCCCATGGGCATCTGGATGGCCAAGAATGACACTGTCGAAGGCATTGTCCGTCCCATTCTGGACTTTATGCAGACCATGCCTCCTTTTGTGTATCTGATTCCCGCGGCCATGTTTTTCGGTCTGGGCAAGGTTCCGGGGGCAGTGGCCACCATTACCTTCTGCGCCCCGCCGGCTGTCCGGCTGACCAACCTGGGCATTCGTCAGGTGCCCAAGGAGCTTCGAGAGGCAGGAATGGCTTTTGGCTGTACCGGGATGCAGATGCTGCGCAAAGTGGAAATCCCCATCGCCATGCCCTCGATAATGGCCGGGGTGAACCAGAACATCATGATGGCTTTGTCCATGGTGGTCATCGCCTCTATGATCGGGGCCGGGGGCCTGGGGAACGTGGTCTTAAGCGGCATTCAACGTATGGACATCGGTCTGGGCTTTGAAGGCGGACTTGGAGTGGTCGTTCTGGCCATTATCCTGGACCGGATCACCCAGTCTTTTGGTCAGGGGCATGGGCCAAGTATATTGGTCAGGTTGAAAAGACTGTTCGGTTCCTCGTAGGTTGGGCTCATCGACTGTTGATAATCAAAAAACGAACCCTTTTCGTATATGGGAATGAGTGCGTTACGAGCACTATGTACAATATGTAACCAAGGAGGCCGAGATGTTAAAGATGCAACGCGTATGCATGGTTCTTATGGTTTTAGCGGTGTGTGGGTTGTTTATCGCTCCGGCTGTTCAGGCAGCGGAGTACGATAAACCGATCAAGATAGGATGGACGGCCTGGTCCACTGCCGAAGCGAACACGAAGCTGATCAAGAAGATCCTTGAGGACAAGATGGGCTATGATGTGGAACTGATTATGTCTGATATCGGCATTCAGTACCAGGGCTTGTCCACCGGAGATATCGATCTCATGCTTATGTCCTGGCTGCCCACTACCCATCAAAACTACTGGGAGAAATTTGCCGGAAAAGTTGTTGATCTAGGTCCGATTTATACCCGGGCCCGCTTGGGATGGGTAGTGCCTGCCTATATCCCCAAAGATCAAGTCAAGGCCATTGCCGATCTGACCAAACCTGAAATGGCCGATAAGTTCAACAACAAGATCACCGGTATTGATCCGGGTGCCGGTTTGATGCAGGCCTCGGAAAAGGCCATGGATGAATACGGGCTTTCCGATGCGGGCTATGAGTTGCTTTCCTCCAGCGGAGCGGGCATGACCGCCGCTTTATCCCGAGCCATCAAACGAGACGACTGGATTGTGGTCACCGGCTGGAGCCCGCACTGGAAGTTCGCTAAGTGGGACCTCCGCTATCTGGAAGACCCCAAAGGCTTGCTGGGTGGTAAGGAACGTATCCATTGCCTGGCCCGCAAAGGCTTTTATCAAGATGTCCCCTACGAGGTCTTTGAGTTTTTCGTGCGCTACAATATCCCCATCGACGATCTGGAAGCCCTGATGTTTGAAGCCAGAAATACATCCTATGAAGAAGCTGCTGAAGCTTATATCGAAAACAATCCCAAACGAATCAAGTACTGGATGACCGGCACATTCGAATAAACCCGCCATTTCCGGGGCCGACACCCGATCGGCCCCGAAGCTGTCCACTTTTCGGCAACACATAAAAACGACAAGAGAAGGTTTGCTTCATGTGCATGTGCTGGTATGATCTCTTCAAGGGTGAGAGGTCGAAGAGGGACGATTCGATAACCTTATGAGCAGCCAGTCGACCCTGGAATCAGAGAGTTCTTTTGTATTTCGCCTCAAAGATTGGGCGGATCAGAAAATCCATCTGGACTTTCTGTTTGATCTTTCATTCTCCAAACCAGAAAGGAGGAGAGCTATGTTTTACAGTCTGAAAAAAATCGCTATGGCCCTGTGCTTTGTTGCTCTTTTGGCAGTATGCTTCTCACCCATTGCCCAGGCCCAGGACTACAACAAACCGATCAGGATCGGATGGACGGCTTGGTCGGATGCGGAAGCCATCACCAAGATCGCCAAGTTGATTCTCGAAGATGAGATGGGCTACAATGTGGAATTGGTCATGTCCGATATCGGTGTCCAGTACCAGGCCCTGAAAGGCAAGGACATTGATGTCATGCTCATGTCCTGGCTCCCGGTTACTCATCAAAATTATTGGGAAAAATACGCAAGTGACGTGGTCAATCTCGGCCCCCTGTATACCCGGGCCAAGCTGGGCTGGGTTGTTCCCGACTATGTGCCGGCGGATAAGGTCGACTCCATCGATGATCTGACTGACGAGGATGTCGCCGCCAAGCTGGACAACAAGATTACCGGTATCGATCCCGGGGCCGGTCTGATGCAGGCCTCGGAAAAGGCCATGAAAGAATACGGCCTCTCTGATGCGGGCTACGAGCTGATCTCATCCAGCGGAGCGGGGATGACCGCAGCTCTGGCCCGGGCCGTAAAGAATGAGGACTGGATTGTGGTCACCGGATGGAGTCCGCACTGGAAGTTCGCCAAGTGGGACCTGCGCTATATTGATGATCCCAAGGGAACCTTGGGCGGTCGGGAGCGTATCCACGCCTTGGCCCGCAAGGGTTTTTACCAAGATGTGCCGTATCAGGTATTTGAGTTCTTTACCCGTATGTATATGCCTTTGAGCGAATTGCAAGCAGTCATGCTGGAAGCCAGTAACTCTTCGTATGAGCAAGCCTGCGCCAAGTATGTCAAAGAGCATCCTGAGCGGGTTCATTACTGGATGACAGGCGAGTTTAAGTAAGACGTCCGTCTGGTCAAGTACCTCTCATTCGCTCTCACTCACTGCTCAACCACGCCTGCTTTGGAAACCCAAGCAGGCGTGGTTTATTTGTGCAGGTGACCAATCCTTGTCCAGTCCAGCCCCAAGAGTCTGGCCCCCTCACGATCTACCTCCCAGGGATTATACCCGCCTAAAAGCTTGCCCAGAGGGGGATCGCATGTCGCCCCGCCCAGATGGAATTCGGCCATACCCACACTGGCGTCCATGAGGCTCACGTCCGGACACCGATAGGATATCAAATCCGAAATCCCTTCCTGCAAGTGGGCGTGAAAGGCCGATTTTTTCCACGTTCCATGCCTGCCGCCGTAATATCGGGGCGGAGCCAAGCCGAGCATATTTTTCAAGGCCCCGGTGATTGTGGCCATGGAATGGGCCTTGAGCACAGGAACAGAGATGAGAAAGCCTTCCATGACCATGTGGGGCAGATACATCTCGGGAAATATACGGCAAGTGGTATTTTCCAGCCGCACGAGCTCAGCTGTATTCAGGTCCACCAGGCGAATATCCAGCCGTCTGGCCATATCTCTATAGCCCAAACGGTCAAAGACGGTGTCCGTGTCCAAGCCGGGCTGACCGCAGCCCTCGGCAATGACGATCTCAGCATTCGAGCACATCCGGATAAACTCGATGATGGCCTGGCAACACGCAACCGGGGTGGTGATCGGGGGGGCTGAATCGTTGATCAAGTTCGGCTTAATGATAATAAGAGGCTGTTCCCGGAATTTCTCTTGTATATCCAGGGTGGAAAGCAAGATGGGAACGGACCGGGAGTAGGTGATGAAATCGATGCTTTGATGCATTAAGGCCAGGACTCCGGTTATGATATATTTCTAAACTTTAATGGTGGGCTGTGAATGCGCTATGATGATCGGGTGCATTGGCGAAAACACCAAAGGTCTGTGGGGGCGATCGATTGCATGCGGCGGCAGAGTTTGCACGATCCCAGCCAACGATTGGCTGCCCGCATGCACCGAAATGCCCGGATGTGACGAGGATATGTACCGGCCTGAGCACATACATGCACGAGCCTGAACAAACCATAATCCAGCTCGTTGGGACAGACCAGGGCTGTTCGAATCCCAGGGTTGAAATTTTGACCATCGATGTTTTTGTGGAGGCTCCGATCCTCTTCGTCCCGACTGAAGCGGAGGGCCCCGGAAGTGAAATCCCACAAATGCAAAGGGCTGGTGCTGGATGTTTGAGTGGACAGAGCCAAGGAGGACAGGACGTGCGCCTCGACTTCACCTTGAACTCTGAAAATACGTAAGGAGCTTTCAAATGCCCAAAATGTTTGAATAGTACCCATATACATCTCAAGTTGTCTCCACAAAATCCGTATCTGAGTCTTATCCCAGCTTGGTCCCGTATTGCACCAAGATATAGACCAGGTAGATGCCCAACATCCAGCCACCCTGCCAGCGCTTAAAGTATCCGTCCCGGCTCAGGCCTATGAACAGTCGCAAGGAGAAAAGAATGAGCAGCATAGTCGGAAAATGAAAACTGAAGAAGGTGGGGGCAACCACGAGAGGACGGGCTGTGGCTGCCGCTCCAATGACAAAGAGACAGTTGAGCACATCAGCCCCGACCACATTGCCGACCATGATTTCCGGGTGCCCTTTGCGCACTGAGGAAATCGCGGTTACCAGCTCCGGCAGGGATGTACCCAAGGCGACCATTGTGGCCGCGATAATATCCTCCGGAACCCCCAGATTAAGGGCTGTTACCGATGCCGTAGGCACCAATACTCTGGCTCCGGCCACAACCAGAAAAAGGCCCCCCAGAAGCTGCAAGCTGGCTGCCGGCAAAGGACGGGGCTGAGAGTCGTCTCCAAGGACAACCTGTTCTCCGCCAGCCTTAGCCCAGTAGTAGCTGACCAGGATATAGATGCACAGAAGAAACAAAAAGAGCAAGCCGACTTTCAGGCCCAGGGTGGGAAGCTCAGGATTTCGGACCTTAGCTCCCAGGGCCAGGAGAGTGAGCAAGGTGGCCGACCCAACTTGTACCCACCCGGTCCGGTTTAAAATGAACCTGTTTATGGGGATCCTGGTCAGCAGGCAGGCCAGGCCCAGGACCAGGCCGGTGTCGGCGATGATGGAGCCAACTCCATTGCCCAGGGCCAGGCCGGGGTTGCCCATCCAGGCGGCCATGACCGAGACAAAGGCCTCAGGCAAAGTTGTACCCAGGGAAACGATGGTCGCTCCAATGACGATATGGGGCAGCCCAGTTCGCTTGGCCATATCAACCACCGCATCGATCAGCCAATCCGCACCCTTGGACAAGACCAGGATACATATGGCCAATATGCCCAGCAGAGGCAGGAGGGAGAGTTGGCTGACGAACTGGACGAGGGCGTGTTCCATTTTACGTTCTTGGGGTGCAGGAAAGTGGTCATAGGACAAAAAAACAGGGGCATGCAACTATGCATGCCCCTGTTTTTTGTACCCAAGCCGGTCCAAATGTCAATTATTGTTTGGAAACTTAAACGGTTTCTTCATGTTCCTGGAGGACTTCTTGGGCTGCTTGGACGATGGCCTGATTTTCCCGGTCGGTTCGCGAAGCAATGCGCACGAATTCACCGTCCAATCCCACCTTATCGTTGCAGTCCCGAACGTAGATGCCGTATTTGATGAGCATCCTGCTCATGAACTCGAATGCGCTCATGCCATTAGTGATTTCGGCCAGGACGAAATTGGCCTTGCTGGGATAGACTTTCAGGCCCGGAACCTCGGAGAGCAGGGCGAAAAAGGCCTGTGTGTCCTTGAGGTAGCGAACCCGGACATTTTCATAGCGCTGTAAAAAGTCCTCACTCACATAAAGGCGAAAGAAGTATTCGGCCAGCCCGGACAGGTTCCACAGATATCCGTTTTCCAGAAGGCTTGCGACCTTTTCTTCATCCATGACTGCATATCCGGCCCGGATACCTGCAATCCCGAAGTCCTTGGACATGCTCTTCATGATGATCAGATTCTTATACTTTTTAGTGAGCGGAATGGCGGTTTTGAGGTCCAGTTTCTCATCTTCAAAGGCGAAATGAATGAAGCTCTCATCCAGAACAAAGTTGTCCACAAAACTGAGTCGATCTACCATATATTCAATGTCATCCAGATCAATATATCCGCCGGTCGGATTGTTGGGGTTGATCAGGATGATCGTGTCGGGCCTCTCACGCTCCACCAGACGGATATACTCTTCTATGTCAAAATGAAAATCATTTTCCCTTCGTAATTGATTGGTCACCACCTCCACATCTTCGCCCACAAACTCATAGTATGGTGAAAACGTAGGGATATTGATGATTATTTTCCGGGAAGTGAAGTTATGTATCACAGCCTGAATAATTTCAGTCGCGCCGTTGCCCACAAAAATCTTTTCCGTCGGCACATTCAAGCACCCGGACAAAAGCTGGCCAATGACCTGATTCTGGGATGGGTAGAATTCGAGTACCTTGCGCAGATCACCGGTCTTGATCAGGTCGTTTTTCATTTCCTGGGTGAAGAGGTCTGTGGCATAGGGGTTGGACAGAAAACAAGCGTCAATTTTAATTTCCAGATCCGGGAGCTTCTCGGCAATTGTGTGGATGCTGGGAGAATGGGAACCGGATTGATCACTGAGTTCTTGAAGGCCATAAGCCAGTTTTTTTTCTTTCATGGTCATATCGTGCATACGTTACCTCCCTGTTTTTTCGTTGATAAAGAAAAATCTACCAGAGGGTATGCTTAAAGTCAAGAATATCTCACCATACATATTTTCAATTTCAATTTTTTCAATAGAAATCTTTATGTTAAATGAGCTTAGGTCGAACAGCACCTGAGACCAGAGGGTCTACGTGTTCGCAGAACAAGCGATATTTCAACCGATTACTGAGATATCCGGTTATTATCCGCTGGTAAGAAATCTTTTAGAAGAGTAAGGGTATATCATCTTGGGATGAAAAAAAAATTGTATTTGGTCCTCTTTATTCCTTGACCTGGAAGGAAAAGGTGTGTAGACATAGGAGGTGTCGGCCAGCCGTTGGGCCGTTTTCTTTTTTCTTTTTTCTTTTGGGAGTAGTAAAGTTATGATCAAGAAGATGTATGTTGGGAATTTGGCCTTTCAGTCCACCGAGGATGACATCCAGGAACTTTTCAGCCAGTTCGGGGAAGTCAAATCAGTCAATTTGATTACCGACAGGGAAACAGGAAGATCTCGAGGGTTTGCTTTTGTCGAAATGCCAGAGAAAGAGGCTGATGCCGCCATGCAAAGCCTGGATGGAACCAGCTTCGAAGGACGTAATCTGAAGGTCAACGAGGCTCGCCCCCGGACCTAAATTCCCGCCTTTTGTTTTCTTGGCCATTGTCGATTTCGATGTATGGCATAAAAAAACCGCCCGTCAGGGCGGTTTTTTTATGCCAAGTGTCCCTCAGGAAAACCTTTGTACTCAACGGATATGATTTCATAGTCCACCTTGCCTCGGGGGGCGTCCACTACAGCGTCCTCGCCGGCCTCTTTTCCCAACAGGGCCCGAGCCAAAGGAGAATGGACCGAAATGCTCCCCTTTTTATAATCCGCTTCATCAGGGCCAAGGAGGGTAAATTTCTTGCGTTCCTCGGTATCAATATCTTCAATCTCCACCGTGGCCCCAAAGGCCACCTTATCTCCGTCCATGCTGTGGATATCGATGACGTCGCATTTGGACAGCCGGGATTCAATATAATTGATACGCGCCTCAAGCATGCCCTGACGTTCCCGGGCTGCGTCGTATCCGGCGTTCTCTCGCAGATCGCCTTCCTCCCGAGCCTCCTTAATGGACTGGATCACTTCCGGACGTTCTTTTTTCAGTTCTTCGAGCTCCTGCCGCAGCTTTCTGAAACCTTCGACTGAAATGGGAATGGTATCCATGCAACCTCCTTGCTTGGGATTCTTACCCACCCATCTGTTGGGGCGGACCTTCAAGCCGCTGGTCAGCGAGATCTGGACCACAAGCACTGACCTCATGAAAAGAGCAAGAATTGGTAAACGGCATTGGATTTCCTGTCAAGATGAAAAGACAGTCCCGTATGTCTTGACCCCAAGACTGGAAAAAGACAAAGTTCAGAGGGAACTAACACAACTAGGCGGTAAAAGCCAAGCATTCCCTATGCCTTTTCAAAGAGCAAAACAACCAAAGGGGGATTATAATGCGTTATCCGAAAGTCACCACCTCTTTGCCCGGTCCCAACGCTTGGTCCATGATTGCAAAGGACAAAGAGTTTGTATCTCCTTCCTATACTCGCGTATATCCCTTTGTGGCAGAAAAGGCCAGGGGAGTATGGATGCAGGATGTGGACGGAAATGTGTTCCTTGATTTTACCGCCGGTATCGCCGTGTGTTCCACCGGTCATTGCCATCCCAAAGTGGTCCAGGCCATTAAGGATCAGGCCGACAAATTAATACACATGTCCGGGACGGACTTTTATTACGTCCCTCAGATTGAGTTGGCCGAAAGGCTTGCTGGATTGGTGCCCGGATCAAGCCCGCACAAGGTGTATTTCGGAAACTCCGGGGCTGAAGCCATTGAGGCCGCCTTCAAGCTGGCCCGACATCATACCAAACGGGAGCTGAACATCGCCTTTTTCGGCGCCTTTCACGGACGGACCATGGGGGCTTTGTCCCTGACCGCCAGCAAGGCTATACAACGCAGCTATTACAACCCCTTGGTGCCCGGAATTACACATATTTCCTATCCTTATTGTTATCGTTGTCCCTACAACATGAGCTATCCATCCTGTGATTTGGAGTGCGTACGTTGGGTTGAAGAGACCCTTTTTCGAACAACCATGCCTCCTGAAGAAGTGGCGGCCATCTTTGTGGAGCCAATACAAGGTGAAGGAGGCTATATTGTGCCGCCTCCGGGCTTTCACCAACGTATGGCCGAGTTGGCAGGTAAATACAAGATCCTGTATGTGGCTGACGAGGTTCAATCCGGGATGGGGCGCACCGGCAAAATGTTTGCCATGGAGCATTTTGACGTGGTCCCCGATATCATGACCCTGGCCAAGGGGATCGCTTCCGGTATGCCTTTGGGGGCCACCGTCGCCCCGGCCGAAATCATGGATTGGGAGGCTGGTTCCCACGCCTCGACATTCGGAGGCAATCCCATTTCCTGTCAGGCCGCCTTGGCCACCATCGATCTTTTGGAGGAAGAATTAATGGCCAATTCCCGGGAGCAGGGCCAAAGGCTGTTTAGCGGCTTGAAAGCCCTGCAGGACTCCTATGAATGTATCGGAGACGTCCGGGGGCTGGGTCTGATGGTCGGGTTGGAGTTGGTTCAGGACCGGGAGCGCAAGGATAAGGCGGTCAGGTGGCGAAACGAAGTGATCAAAGGCTGCTTTGAAAAGGGCCTCTTGCTTTTGGGATGCGGGGAGAATACACTGCGCTTTTGTCCTCCATTAACCGTAACCGGCGAAGAAATTGATACCTGCCTGAATATACTTGAAGATGTCTTGCGAGATCTGGGGAGCGGCCATTTTTCGAGTCGGGTCTGAGAGAGAAGATCCCGATCACCCACATAAACCAGGGCAGCGGTACTTGGAGTGAGTTGGGGGTTGAGGTGGGCCTGCAAAAACCAGTAATTGCAGGCGCATCACTCTAGGCAAAGCAGCATTCGGAATCCAAGACGGCTGTCCGATACTCGTCAACCAAGATATTCATCAGTTCGTTAACGGACATGATCCGGTCCACTTTCCAGGCATTGGCTCCGGCAAAGGCAAAGCCGTGCTTGAGCCTACCGGCCCTGGCCTGGTTTAAAGCACAGGCGATGCAATAGGAGGATTTGGTGTAATCGCAGGATTTCAGACACTTCCAGGGACAGGTGAAGGGTTTTTTCTGGCCTTCGGCCACATCGCGGAGAAATTGGTTTTGGATAGCCCGCCCGGGAAGGCCCACCGGGCTTTGAATAATGGTCAGATCCTCTTTTTGGGCCTGGACAAAAGCCTCTTTGAACCGGATGTCGGCATCGCATTCATGGGTGGCCACAAACCGGGTACCCATTTGGACCCCACTGGCCCCCAACTGGAAAAACTCGAGAATATCCTGGCCTGTATACACCCCGCCGGCTGCAATGACCGGAATATTCTGCTCCCACCTTTGTTCATAAGGGGCCACAGCAGCCACAACCTCCGGCACCAGGCGATGCAGGGCATAATCAGGGTCATCAATCTGCTCTGGGGAGAACCCGAGATGACCTCCGGCCATGGGCCCTTCAACCACAAACCCGTCTGGGATCCGGTGGAAGCGTTTGCTCCAATACTTGAGGATGAGCTTGGCCGCCTTGGCTGAGGAAACGATGGGCACTATAGCCGAATGCATTGAGCGCATTCGTTCCGGGGAAAGAGCATCTGGGAAATGGAGGGGAAGCCCGGCCCCCAAAAAAAGGATATCAACTCCCTCATCTATCGCTCCCAGGACCAAGCTGTCGTAGTCGGAGAGGGCGACCATGATATTCACGCCCAGGATACCGGAAGTCTGTTTCCGCGCAGTCCGGATCTCTCGGATAAGGGCCTGTTGGTTGGTCTGGTCGTAAGAGGTTCGAGACGTAGATTCCAACATGCCCAACCCTACAGCGGAGATGACACCGATCCCGCCCTCGTTGGCTACAGCCGAAGCCAGACCTGCCCCGGAAATGCCGATACCCATGCCGCCCTGGATAATGGGAATCTGGGGCCTCAGCTTTCCGATCTGCAGGCTGGGCAAGCTCTGATTTGTCATAAATGTTAGCTCCCAAAAGAAATGTGGCTGGGTATTTTTCCTCACCGGTTTTGTTTGCCCAAAAGAAAAGATATACCATTTATTCGGATTTGACGTCTCCAACTTTGTAAAAAGAGTGTAAAAATGTTGAGTCTGAAAGCATGAAACAGCCCCGATCCTTCTTCATCCATGTTTTGATTTTTGTCCTGGCCCAGATGGCCTGGCTTATTGTATTGGGCCTTTGGATTTATTGGTATGTCTCCAACTATATGTTCATTAGCGAAGTTGGGGAAGGACTCCCTTCGCAGCTGATGACCGAGGGGCTCAATCACCTGGTTTTAGTCGGGGGCATTGTGCTTTTGATTGCGGTATCCACCGGCATGTCCATGATCTTTCACCGGCTGAGTGTGCAATTTAAACTTACCAGGCTCTATGACAATTTTATTGCCAACATGACCCATGAGTTGAAATCTCCATTGGCTGCTGTGCAGCTTTCATTGGAGACCATGAAGGTGTACTCTTTGTCCCGGGAAAAACAGGATGAATTCATCACCTTAATGCTCAAGGATACCCAGAGACTCAATAATCTGATCAATGCCATATTGCAGATTCCGGCCCTGGAACAAAAGCGAATTGCTCATGATTTCAGGGTGTGGACCATGGGGCCTCTGGTTCAGGATCTGATTCAGGAGATACAGGAACAATTCAATCTGGCATCTGAGGCTATTCAACTCTCGGGGGTGGAAGAGGAATGTACCTGCCTCGTGGATCGCAATGCCCTGCGTATCGTCATGGACAATTTAGTCGACAACAGCATCAAGTACTCTCAAGGTCAGGTCCAGATCAAAATCACCTGTGCATGTCAGTCCAGATGGTTCACGCTGGTCTATACAGATCAAGGCGTGGGTATCGCCCAACAGGAGCAGAAAAAGGTCTTCCACAAGTTCTATCGCAGCCAAGACGAGCATATGCCTAACGTCAAAGGGACCGGTCTGGGTCTGTATTGGGCTCAGGAGATCATTAAATATCATCAGGGGACAATTCGGGTGGACAGCCAAGGCAAGAACTTTGGGACTTCTTTTGTCATTGATTTGCCTTTATATCCCCAGGAGGGAAAACGCTCTCTGAAATATCTGTTTGGTTCAAAGCCCAAAGGAAAAAGGAAACAAAATAGGCCATGAATATGCAAGGAAGCCGTATCCTGGTGGTTGAAGATGAGAAGAGTCTGGCCCTGGGGCTGGAATTTAACCTGCAGCAGGAAGGGTTTGAGGTGGTTCGGGCTGCCGATGGTCGGCAGGCCATGGACTGCGTGCACGAGCATACATTTGACTTGATTATTCTGGATATTATGCTGCCTTTCATGGATGGTTTTGAGGTGGCCAGACGAATCAGGGAGCAGTCTCCGCAAATGCCTATTTTAATGCTTACCGCCAAAACATCAGTCACAGACCGGATTCAGGGACTGGAGACTGGAGCGGATGATTATCTGACCAAACCTTTCCATCTCACAGAGCTTATGCTGCGAATTCAAGGCATGCTCAAGCGAAAACAATGGTATCAAGATCAAGATTTTGTTCAGCATGTCTTTCAGTTCGGACCGAATAAGGTCAATTTTCAGACCCTGGTGGCCAGCGCCCATAAGCAGGAAGTACGCCTGACCTCCAGGGAGGCAATGGTTTTAAAATACCTCATTGAGCATGAAGACAAGGTGGTTTCCCGAAAGGAACTCCTGGAAAATGTCTGGTATATCCATTCTGATGTGGAAACCCGCACAGTGGACGCCTTTATTGCCCGCTTGCGCAAGTATTTTGAATCGGACCCTAAAAAGCCGGTGTTTATCAAAAGCGTGCGCGGAGTTGGCTATATCTTTTCCCGGGGCAAAGCTCGGGAGGGACCTTGATCCCTGGGAAAAGGGCAGGCCCGGCACAGCCAATTGATACTCATCTCGGGGCGTCGTATCTGCCCTTGATTCCGTGAGGGGAAAGGACCAACTGCCAGAGCTGGTTGGATCTGGCCCGAAAGGCCCCGGCACAGCTGAGTAAGTAATAGGTCCACATGCGGTAGAAACGCTCATCGTAGGTGTCTCGCAACTCATTCCAATGAGTAGTGAATTTGGCGTACCAAGCCATGAGGGTGGGGTCGTAGTCTGGACCGAAGCTGTGCCAGTCCTCCAGAACAAAGAGCCCTTCGCAGGCCTCGCAGATCTGTTTGGCCGAGGGGAGCATGGAGTTGGGGAAAATGTAACGAGAGATCCATGGTTCGCAGTCTGTCTTGCTTTGCAGACGGCCGATGGTGTGCAGCAGAAAGAGGCCGTCGTGGACCAAGAGGTCCTGGACCAGGCTCATAAAGGTCCGATAGTTCCTGACCCCCACATGCTCGAACATGCCCAAGGAGAGAATGCGGTCGAATTTTTCATTCAGGCTGCGGTAGTCCTGGTAGCGGATATCCACCGGCAGCCCTTGGCACAGATTTTGTCCATATTTCACCTGTTCCTGGGAGACCGTCACCCCGACGACCTCGGCCCCATAGCGTTCGGCAGCGAACTTGGCCGTACCTCCCCATCCGCAGCCGATATCCAGGACCCGCATGCCCGGTTCCAGCCCCAGCTTGCGGCAGACCAGGTCCAACTTGGCCTCCTGAGCTTCTTCCAGGTTCCGGGCCAGCCTCCAATACCCGCAGCTGTAAATCATGCGGGAATCCAGCATATGCTCGTACAGGTCGTTCCCGATGTCGTAGTGGTGCTCGCCCACTTCATAGGCCCGGGAGGGGTTTTGCATGTTCAAAACCCGGGCCTTGAGGACCGGAATCCAGTCTTTTTTGGGGTTGACCTGGCTGTTGAGGTCAGCACGTAAAACCTGGGTGAAAAATTGATCCAGGCTCTTACAGTCCCACCATCCGTCCATGTAGGATTCGCCAAGGCCCAGGGAGCCTTCGGCCAGGACCCGGGCGTAGAACCTTTCATCATGGACCTGGAGATCCCAGGGATTGGATCCGTTGATGCGTACTTGGGCGAGATCGAGCACCTCTTGAACCTTTGTTTGCAATTGCGGGCTGTGCATAGACAACTCCTTGCCAAGGATTTGTGGTTGCCATCCTGGGATGAGCTTCCATTCGGATCAACACCTCAATTGTTTTGTATATCTGTAACTCGGCCCTGGTCCAGGGTCAATGTCCGGTTAAGAGCGGGGAAACTCTCTTCCGGTCTGTGGCTGACCATGACAATCTGCACTTGGTGCGCAGCCAGATTTTCCAAGGTCTGTAACAACTTGATTCTGCTGGGGGCGTCCAGGCCGGCGCAGGGCTCATCCATCAAAAGCATGCGTGGCTCGTGGACCACGGTCCGGGCCAGAAGAAGCCGTCGAAGTTGCCCTGAAGACAAACCCAGAATATCTCTGTCAGCCAGGTGAGCGAGTCCCAGGGACTTCATCCGGTCCAGGGCCTGCTCCTGTTCGGATGATGAAAAACTCTCCCGAACCCCAAACTGGCCCCGCAAACCGCTGAGCACAGTCTGCAATCCGGTTTGAGACCGACGGTGTCGGGTAGTCAATTCTGGGCTGAACCAGCCGATATTTTGCCGCAAGCCCTGCAATGTCTGACTGTGTATAGGCGGAAAGCGAGTGATGCGTCCTCCCAGACTGGGATAAACCTCACCGGCCAGGAGTTTGAGCAAAGTGGTTTTGCCGCTGCCGTTTGGACCCTGGATTCGCCAGTGCTCCCCGCTGTGAATAGTCCAGGTAATGGGACCCAATACAGGTCGGCCCTGAAAGGAGACAACGGCCTGTTCCAGCTGAATGCAGGGCAGTTCCCTGTCCGGGCGGGTTGGGCTTGGGGCATAATGAGATGGCAGAACCTGATTTTGAACCTGGCAGGGGAGATCATGGGCTTCGCCCTTCCAGGCGATCTTCCCTTGTTCTAAGAAAATGACCTTATCTGTGCAGCAGGCCCAGTCTTCTGGCCTGTGGGTTGAAGCTATGATTTGAATACCTGTCTTTTGTAACCTATGCACTAAGGCCACAATATCTTGGCGGGCAGACTGATCCAGGCCACTAAGCGATTCATCCAGAAAAAGGACCTGAGCCTTGGCCATCAGAGCCCGGGCCATGAGTGTTTTCTGGGCTTCTCCCTGGGAAAGAAGGGCAAAGGGCTGGTCCAGCACCTCGGTCAAGCCACATTTTATAGCCATTTTTTGGACTTTGTTTTTGTCCATTGCATTGTTCCGGACCAGGGGAATTCCGCTGCCAATAACCTGAGCGCAGGACAGACTCCGACGTAAGCTTCGTAGATATTGCTCCAATTCCGGAGAGACGAGGGCTGTGTTTTCCCGCCAGCCCAAGGGGCTGATCTGCCATCGTCCATGAACTTGAAATTGGCGAGGGGGGTGCCTATTGGTGACCACAGGCCAAATATCGCCGCGCAATAAAGATAAGAAGGTGCTTTTGCCCGATCCGTTGGGTCCCAACACCATCCAGTTTTCACCTTGGCCTAAGGCAAAGGTGATATCGGTCAGAGCGGTTCGGCTTCCTCGTATAACCTGTGCTTGGTGCAGATATACCAAGGGGGAAGACTGCAGATGAGGATCATTTCTCAAGGTCATTATCCTTCGCTGGTGACCACGGTTTCAACCAATACCCTGGTGGTGCCTTGGTGGTAGAAGCCCAGGCACTTGGCTGCCCCGGCGCTAAGGTCGATGATCCGCCCGGAGACGAAAGGTCCCCGGTCGTTGACCCGAACGATGATGCTGCGCTTGTTGTTCAGGTTGGTCACCCGGACATAGGTGGGCAAGGGAAGGTGTTTATGGGCCGCAGTCAGCTGTCTGGGATCAAAGGTCTCTCCGTTGGCGGTCATATGTCCTCCGGCTTGGTTCCGTGTTTCATCCCCGTACCAGGAGGCCATACCTTTTTCTTGATAGGAACGGGACTGGGCCACGGACATGGGCACATAACGACGTCCGGCGACCACATAGGGGGAGTTCTTGACCTTCCCCTGGGCGATAGCCTCTTTTGGGGGCATTCCGGAAATGGAATCGATTTCTTCGTGGGTCAAGGGCCACCAAAGAGGGGCGGTGGCAATCTCAAAGGTGTATCCACCTACCTTGGTCAGAACCTTGACCGTGCCCCAGGCGGTTTTTCCAGTGACCTTGGTCACTGTGTAGGCGGTCTTGAGGCTTGCTTTGGTCACGGTATACGGAAACTTGATCAGGCTACAAGAGCTTACAAATCCTGTGAGGCCCAGGAAGAGAAGAGCTAATAGAATGTGATGCATTCTTTTACCAGTACCAGAGCAATATCAGCGGAACAATGGCTAGTCGGTACCAGGCGAACGGGCGAAGGGTAAACCTGGTCAAGAAATGGAGAAAAGTCTTAACTGCTGCCCAGGCGAAAAGAAATGAAACAAGGAATCCGGTGCCCAAGACTGACCAGTCAGCAAGACTTAACAGTTTCCAGTTGGTAAACAGCTCGTACCCCGAGGCCGCGAACATGATGGGAACGGCAGCCAGAAAGGAATATTCGGCAGCCACTTTGCGCTGGGCGCCTAAAAACATGCCGCCTACGATTGTCGCTGCAGAGCGGGAGAATCCCGGCCATAAAGAAAGGCACTGGAACAACCCGACACCCAGGGCAAAGCGAGGGTTGAGTTGGTCCAACTCTGTTAACTTGCTTGACCGATGCATGTATTCCACCACCAGAATTGCCAGAGCTCCAGCTCCCAAAGCCAGGGCCACGGACACAGGGTTGAACAGATAATTTTTGATTATGTCTACGGTGGCCAAACCAAGAAGGGATGCCGGTACTGTGGTCAAAAACAGGAGAAAAAGCCCTCGCAGGCCTGAAAAGTTCATGTTCGGATCAGGCCTTATCAGTCCGACAAAACGAGGCCAGTATAAGACAACTACAGCTAGGATAGCTCCTAGTTGAATAACCACTTCGAACATGGCCGTTGCCGCCCCGCTAAAACCTAGGGCATACCCGAACACGATCAAATGACCTGTGGAAGAAATGGGCAAAAACTCAGTCAGTCCCTCCACCACTCCCAGGATGGCGGCAGCGAATATATCGTGCACAAAGGTGTCCTCCTTATTCAGCTGGGCGGGCACAGCATGTTATGGCCAAGATGTGTTGCTCCCAGGAACTACGCGATGATGTTCGAAGTTGCAAGCCGTATGCGCCTCAGGTAGAGTTGCAGGGCGTTCGGAGTTGAATCAGCACAAAGACAAAAGCATGGATCAATGCAAGGGGAGGCAGAAAATGGCCACCATCATGCCCAAGGAAAAGAAGATGCGGGATGCCCTGCAATGGGTAAGTGATCAAACAGCCAGCGGCAAGGATCACAAAAAGGCCCTGCAGGAGGCCGTTTTCAAATACAATCTGGATCCCAAGCAGGAAGATTATCTCTACCGTTTGTATGCCCAGGAGAATTCCTAGTTGTTTTTCAAACCGGAAATTGAACCTCTACCCATGAATTGTGAACCATACCGGGTCGCACGGACGGAAGAGAGATAGACGGGTTGCTGGTCTTTAAGCGCTTATACAGGGAAAATCTTCGGGAATTGATCAGCATCGGATGCATGTGTCTGGCCGTGTTCGTTGCCCTTCTTTTGGTGGGCAAGATGCTCCGACTCAGACACTTGCTGGTGACTATGGATCTTTCTCTCCTGGATATCGGGGCTCTGTTCTTTTATCTCACTCCTTTTTTCCTCATGCTGCTCATCCCGGTGGCGGGCATGATCAGCATGTTTGTGACCTTCCAGCGCATGAGCGGGGACAGAGAGCTCATGGCCCTGCGGGCCGGAGGCATTTCCCTGTCCCAGATCTTACCGGCTCCATGCCTCTTTTTGCTGCTCTGTGCCGGGTTGACTCTTTTCATCTCCTTACACGGGGTCTCCTGGGGCATGGAACGGTTTGAGCATACCATTTTGGATCTGGCCAAAAACAAGGCCCAACTCTCATTGCGACCTGGAGTATTCAACCGGGACTTTCCCGGGCTCGTGGTCTATGCCCGCAATGTGGACCGGGAGAGCGGAGAGATGAAGGACATTTTCATCCACGATACCACCCATGCTGAAAAGGGGGTGATAATAGTGGCTCCCCAGGGAAAGGTGGCCACAGATCATAGTCAGGGCAAAGTATTCTTTCTCCTGGCCAATGGACAAATGTATCGCCTCGATCCGGAAAGTATGGATGTCCTGTCCTTTTCTGCGTACCGGGTTTCTTTGAATTTAAGCCGTCTCCTCCAAGATGTGGACGTGAATCGAGATAAGCCCCGCTACATGTCCTGGACCGAGTTGACCCAGATTGTAAATCGTCCTGAACAAGGGTCGGAAAAAAAGCCGGAATTTTTGCGTACTGTACAGGTTGAGAGGCACAAAAGATGGGCTCTGCCGGTGGCCTGTATCGTCCTTGGCCTGGTGGCCTTGCCCTTGGGATGGATACTGGATGAAATCAAACGTCAATATGGATCGATACTGATTGTGGGGATCTTTTTGGCCTATTACGCCGTTTTTTCCCTAGGCATCGGCTTCGGTCAACTGGGTGTGTTATCTCCCTGGGTAGGGGCCTGGTCGCCCAATGTTCTTTTTATGGGGCTGTCCGCAGCCCTGTTTCGGCATGCACTTCACGAGCGGGGAACATCTGCGGGCAAGAGAGTGGCGGACGCAATCCAAGGTATGATTCGGCGATGAGGATCATAAACCGATACCTTTTGTGGAACAACGTCTTAGTCATGGGCATCTGCCTGCTGACCTGTGCCGGGATCTATCTTTTGGTCGATGTCTTTGACCGCCTGGACCGGATGCTGGAATACGGGGCCTCCGGGTGGGAGATAGGCGTCTATTTCGGGGCCAAAATCCCTTTGATCTTATCCCAGATCCTTCCCGGAGTTGTGTTCTTAAGCTTAGCCATTCAGATTTCCGGCATGCATAAACGTCGGGAAATCACAGCCTTGGAGGCTGGAGGGGTTTCATTTTTTCGCCTGGCTTTGTTTGTTTTCCTCCTGGGAGTGTTCTGGACCGGGACCCAGGTGGTTTTCTCCCAGGCCCTGGGGGTCCCCGGTCAGAAGATGAGTGAGAGGGTTTGGGATTCCTTGGGAGAGAAAAGAGGCCAACAAGAATCCAGGCTCTTTGATGTCTGGGTCCGGGATCAGGAGTTTGTCGTTCACTTGGACACGGTCTGGCCCGAGCAACAGAATGCAGCCGGGATTCGCTTGTATGACCTGGGCCAAGGGTTTATGGACCTCAGGCGCATGGTTCGGGCGGAATTCCTTCGGGTGACAGGAGGAAGCTGGCAATTGCGCGATGTCCAGGTATTTGACCCCCAGACTTTTGAGTATTCAAACCAAGATGCCATGACCCTGCCCATTGCATTGGACTTAAGTTCCATGCAGATTGCAAGTGAGGACATTGATCCTGAAGAAATGTCCTTATGGGAATTATCGGCCCACATTGATCGGTTACGGGATTCGGGAACAAATGTCGAAGTCTTGCGTACGGCTTGGCACTTAAAACTGAGTTATGCCTTCTCCGCTTTGGTCTTGTCCGTTGTTGCCCTGGTCCTGACCCGAAGGTGGGAAAACCCCTTGCTGATTATCAGTATCGGACTGGGAGTAATCTTTCTCTTGTTTTCCGTGCACACCTTGGGGGGGACCTGGGGTGAAAGCGGAGCTCTCCCCCCCTGGTTGGGGGCATGGCTGGGGAATATGCTGGTCGGGAGCTTAGCCATTACTGTCTTGGGGTTCCAGATAGGAGGCCGCAGGTAAAATGTTTCAGCTTGGCATGAGGCAAATCTGTAACATTTTACAACCGGTCTTCGGTCATCAGCTCTTGCAGGCGAAGAACAAGCTCTTTGCTTCCCTGTCCGGTCTTGGCTGAAAATAAGAGCGGCTGACCTTGAGCGGCGGTCAAGTCCTTCCAGGTGCGTTGAATCTTGGACCGCCACCCCATTTTGGTCTTGTCTACTTTGGTTAAAACGGGCAAGATGGCTATTTGTTGCCCTTTTAAGGAGCTGACCAATTCCAGATCCAATTGTTGGGGGGGCAAACGGCTGTCGATGAGGATAAGCACCCGTGTAATCTGGTCCAGATTGGACTCGAAATAACGGTTAACCAGCTTGGCCCATAACTCACGTTCCTTTTTGGAACGTTTGGCATATCCATATCCGGGGAGATCCACCAGGTAGCCTTGGAAGGTAGGCATCCAATACAGGTTTATGCTCCTGGTCTTGCCTGGGCTGGAACTGGTTTTGGCCAAGGATTTTCTGCCGGCCAGGGTGTTGATCAAACTGGATTTGCCCACGTTTGAGCGTCCTGAGATGACAACCTGCGGACCCGGCCAATCCTGGATTTGGTCCAAAGTATAGATGGTGTGTGCGAGTTCAAGGTGCAAAGTCATAGGCGAATCGTTCAGGGGGAAGCTGTGCATAACAGACTTGTTCTTATCGTGATTTTTTGTTTTTTTGCGGCCTGCACGCAGATGCAAAAAGATGCCGTTTATTTGGCTGACCAGCCTCATACTACACATTGGCAGGAGTCGACAACAGCCAAAGTTTCCTGCGATTCCCAAGACATCCCGGCTGGAAAGGAGCCGGGTTCTGTCCTTCAGGAACGTGGATTGCTTCAAGGGGTGAAAAGTGTCTTCAATTCATGGCTGACCAAGGGCCTCATTTTACAAGAGCAACCAACCAGCGCCTTGGATGCCCATGGGTCGGAGTTCGTGCAATCTGAGACAAGAGCCCATGCTGACCATGATCAGGAAACGGATATGTATACTCAGACCCTGGATGTACAGGTCACATTCCAGCCAAGTACAAGCCTGCGGGGGGAAATTATTGACCTGGAAAACGAACAATCCATGGCTGCAGGTTTCGATCAGATCCTGATTCAGGGGCAGGAATGGATTTCTCAAACCGAGGGTGCCTTTTTCATTGTTGCCCGGCCGATCCTGGAAGCAAAAGGATCGACCTTGCGCATGATCGGTTCCGGGCGTATTTACCATGTCCTTGGCCACTTGGCTCAAGGGCGGCTCTTGGAGACAAACAAGGAGATCCATGTTGGTGACTTCATCTATCCGGTGTGGGTATCCAGCCGGATGGTGGAGGAACAGCAACCCGATATTCTCCCGGAGGCGGATGAAAACGTGCCGGAAGTCGAGGTTCATCCGCAGCCGAAACCCACAAATGAATGGTCAAAACCGGCAGAGCCTAAATAGCAGTACGAGGAGAACCGGCGATGAGCACTTATTCGTTTCTGATTCTCAATGGCCCCAATCTTGGTCACTTGGGTCGCAGACAGCCGCAGATCTACGGCCATCAATCCATGGATGAGCTTCCAGACATGATCTCGGCCTGTCTGGGGCCGGACAGGGCAAACCGGGTCGCTTGGGAAGCGGACCACAAAAACGGAGAAGGGGCCTTGATTGATCGTCTGGAACAGGCCTGGAAGGACTCAAAGAATGGAATTGTCCTTAATGCCGGGGCCTATACACATACCAGTCTGGCTTTGGCCGACTGCCTGGCCTGGATAAAGATCCCCTGCGTTGAGGTCCATTTGAGCAATGTTTGGGCCCGTGCGGAGGGCATCCGCCACCAGAGCCTGATCGCTCCCTCCTGCCTGGGGGTGATTGCCGGTTTTGGATTGATGGGGTATGCAATGGCCGTTTTGGCTTTGGTTGAACACTTAGATAAAAATGCATGAACATAATCGGGAGGTCTCTTCCATGTATAGCACGTCCGACATCCGTAACGGCTTGAAGATCGAGCTGGATGGGTATCCCTTCGAAGTCTTAAGTTTCGAACATTCCAAAGTGGGTCGGGGCGGAGCCCACATAAAAACCAAACTGCGCAATGTGATGACCGGAGCGGTCATGGACCATACCTTTCGTTCCGGTGAGAAGATCAACAAGCCGGACTTAATGGCCAAAGATATGCAGTTCTTGTATCGGAACGATGATCATTATGTGTTTATGGACATGGAGTCCTATGAACAGGTGGATGTAGATGCCGAAACACTCAAGGGCAAGGGCGGGTACTTAACAGACGGACAGGAGATCAAGGCCCTGACCTTTAAGGACAAGGTTATCGATTTACAGCTCCCCCCCTCCGTGGTCATGCGCGTGGCGGATACGGAACCCGGAGTAAAGGGAGATACGGTCAGCGGAGCCAGTAAGCCGGCCACCCTGGAGAGCGGAAGCACGGTCAATGTCCCGTTGTTTATCGAGCCCGGAGACATGATTAAGGTGGATACCAGGTCCGATGAGTATTTGGGCCGCCAGTAGCCCCGAAACATGGTCCGTAACCGCTCTTCGGGGTAGAGAATTCTATGGTCACAATAGATGGTAATAAGCTGGTCAGAGAGATAAGCGGCCTGGGGTTGGCCTGCGTTTCCATCTTCCTGTTCTTGAGCTTAGCCACTTTTTCCGCTCAGGATCCCTGCCTGAGCCGGACGGTTTCGGATCTGCAGTCTGTGCGCAATGCCGGGGGAGTGATAGGGGCCTTCATGGCCGGTCTGCTGGTGGATGTATTTGGGGTGGGGGCATGGGTGGTTCCTTTGCTCACCACCTATGCCACAGCCTGCTTGTTCCGACCGGCATGGCGGGTTGGATGGACTCGATGGCCCGGGTTGGGGATCGTCCTTCTTGGGTTTCACTTGATTTTCCAGGCCCTGAGTGCGCACAGCGCTTTTCGGGTCGGAGATATGAGTGGGGGAGGATATGTCGGACGTAAGCTCCTAGAACTGAGTCTCGACTACCTCCATGCCGCTGGAAGCGTTGTGGTCTGGTCCTTCCTGGCCCTGGTTGGTCTGCAAACGGCGTTTCGTATCTCCTGGTCCGCTCTTATAGGGACGGTCTTGCAGGCGGGAAGGGCAGTCGCCGCCTTCTTCGGCCTCCTTTTTTCCCCTTTGACCAGGATGGGGGCCCGCCTTCTGTTTGGGAAACCTTCCGGCTCGCAATCCACACCCCAAAAAACAGTTCCTGTTCAAGGAAAGCCCCTGAAAAAAAGTGCTCCCAAGGAGAAACAGCCGGCCAAAGCCCACCCCCAGCAACAACCTAGCCCCAAGGAAAACGAGCCTTCGGTTCCCAGCCCTCCGATCAAACGATTAAGTACTGAATACGATTTTCCGCCTCCAGGCCTTTTGGATCAGGTTCCGGCCCAGGAGGAACATACGGCAGAAGATCTCCAAGCCTTGGCCGAAAGGCTTTCCTCGTGTCTGGAGGAATTTAATGTTCAGGGCACAGTGGTGGAGATCAAGTCCGGTCCGGTGGTAAGTATGATCGAATTTCGCCCGGCGCCGGGAATCAAAATTAGTCGCATCGCCAACCTCAGCCACGATTTGGCATTGGCCCTGAAAGCATCGGCGGTACGCATTGAGGCCCCCATCCCGGGCAAGGATCTCGTGGGGGTGGAAATACCCAATCGCAAACGGAAAACGGTCTTTTTCCGATCCATCATCGACTCCAAAGACTTCCAAAAATCGCAGCCCAACCTGACCATGGCCCTGGGTCAGGATATCCAGGGGCAGGCCAGGGTGGAATCTTTGGTCCGTATGCCCCATTTGTTGGTAGCCGGGGCCACCGGAGCTGGAAAAAGCGTCTGCCTGAACAGCATCTTGACCAGCTTCCTGTTTTTTCACTCCCCCCAGGACCTCAAGCTTATGCTTATCGATCCCAAAAGGATCGAAATGGCTCCCTACGCCGATCTGCCCCATCTCATCCACCCTGTGGTCACGGAGATGGATATGGCCAAAACAGCCCTGGAGTGGGCGGTGCACGAGATGGATCGGCGGTACCAGGCAATGGCCAGGCTCAGCGTACGCAACATCGAGGCTTTTAACGCCAAGTTGACCCAAATGGGTAAGGATATCCCGGAAGACATGCAGGACCTGGAACCCATGCCTTTTTTGGTCATCATTATCGATGAACTGGCGGATCTCATGTTCACAGCCGGCAAGGAGGCCGAAGCCAGCATCGTCCGGCTGGCCCAATTGGCCCGGGCAGCCGGACTGCATCTGATCATCGCCACCCAGAGGCCGTCTGTTGATGTGGTCACAGGACTCATCAAAGCCAATTTTCCGGCCCGAATCGCTTTTCAGGTCAGTTCCAGGCACGACTCCCGGACCATACTGGACACCAGCGGAGCGGAATACCTGTTGGGCAAGGGAGACATGCTTTTCAAGTCCAGCGCCGGACGCATGGAACGTATTCACGGAACCTATATCAGTGACAATGAGATCAATGCCGTGATCGATTTTTGGAAACATAAACACCCGACTCCCGAACAGGTAGACCTGACGGAGTGGAAACAGGATCAGCGTGGAGAGAACGGCAACGGAGGGGGGGATGATATCAGCCAGGATCCCCTGTATGACGAGGCGGTGCAGTCCGTGATCAACAGCGGAAAAGCCTCAATTTCTATGATCCAGCGCCAGATGCGTATCGGATTCAACCGAGCGGCTCGGTTCATTGAGCAAATGGAGCGGGACGGGATTATCGGACCCCAGGAGGGGAGCAAGCCCAGGACAGTGCTCAGGCAATAGGAGGTCAGCTTTGCCTCTGGCAAGTCTGACATATTTTTGCGCTTTGGCGCAAAAAAAGATTGATGGATTAGGAAACTTGAGAGCAACTTTCTCCGTCGTTTCACTATTGCCCGATCCGAATCGCTCGAATACACCGAAGTCATGCTCGTCGGGCATTCTAGGAGAAAGCTTGCATTTCTTCGTTCCCAGGGTCCTTCCTGGGAACGAAGAAATATTTCAGATTTGCCGGAGGCAAAGCTGAACTAAAATGTATCCCAATGGGTGAATTCGCTTACCTCCCGACGATTGGGGGCGGAAGGGACCTTGGCCGGAACACCGACCGGGATCAAGGTGACCAATTCAAAGCCTTCAGGCACCTTGAGCACCTTGGCGGCTTGATCATGATCAAACAGACCCAGAATGACTGAACCCAGGCCCATGGCGTGAGCGGCCAGGCTCAAATTCTGGCAGGCAAGACCCAGATCGAACATGAACCAATCCCCGAACTTGGTAGGGGCTTGCCCTTTGTAAAAACCTGAGGTTTGCAGCTTGGCGCAGACCCCAAAAAGCACCGGTGCCTGGACCACGGCTTTCGCTCCAGGATTACCCTTGGCCATGGTTTCCTGAAGTTGGGCCTTTATGGCCTCATCACGGACGACGATGATTTCCCAGCACTGGGTATTGGCCCAGGACTCGGCCCAGCGCACTGCTTCCAAAAGGTTGTGCACTTGTTCATCGGTGAGCGGCTGCTCTTCAAACTTGCGCACTGTCCGTCGTTCCTTGATAACCTGAATAAGATCCGTCATGTGACCTCCTGTTGACTGGGGTTGAAAACAACCCAGGTTTGCCCAATTGAAGTTTTTAGATGATTCTGTTACCAAATCCTGAGTCTAATCAACCCGATGTGTAGAGTCGGAAATAAGCCTGCCTTTGTGAACACCATTTGTAACCATTACATGGCTTGAAGTCCACCTTTCATAATTCGTTGAGTCAGTATAAGTTGTCCGGAAGGTTATTTTACAGAGGTTGTGGGGGTTTGACAGTCTGAATGATCCAGATATGGAGTGGAAAGGAGTTGGAGCATGCAAAAAATTAAGGTGGCAATTGCTGGGGTCGGCAATTGCGCAAGTTCTCTCATTCAAGGTTTTTTTTACTATCAGGACAAGACCCCTGAAGATGCCATAGGTCTCATGCATTGGGAAATTGGAGGGTATAAACCCAGCGATATTCAAGTTGTGGCCGCATTTGACATTGATAAACGCAAGGTGGGAAAGGATATATCCGAGGCCATCTTTGCTCCGCCCAATTGTACCCAGAGTTTTTATCCCCAGGTACCAAATCACGGTGTTTCCGTGCACATGGGCCGCATCTTGGACGGTTTTTCCGAACATATGCGGGGCTATAAAGAGCACAACACCTTTGTCCCGGCCGATGAACCGGAGCCGGATAAAGACCAGGTTGTGGCTCACCTCCAAGAGAGCGGGGCGGAAATGCTCCTCAATTACCTTCCGGTTGGATCGGAACAGGCGGTCAAATTCTATGCCCACTGCGCCCTGGAGGCTGGGATTGGATTTGTCAACAACATGCCGGTGTTCATTGCTAGCAATCCGGAATGGGCCCGGCAATTTACCGAAAAGGACGTTCCCATCATCGGCGATGACATTAAGTCCCAAATGGGTGCCACCATCGTCCATCGGGTCCTGACCGATCTCTTTCGCCGCCGGGGGGTGCCTCTTCAGCGCACTTACCAATTAAACACCGGAGGAAACACCGATTTTTTGAACATGCTGAACAGAAGCCGACTCCTGTCCAAAAAGACCTCCAAGACCGAGGCCGTTCAGGCCGTAGCCGGGAAACGGCTGGACGAGGACGATATCCACGTCGGACCCAGTGATTATGTGGCCTGGCAAAAAGACAACAAGATCGCCTTTATCCGCATGGAGGGCAAGCTCTTCGGGGATGTGGGCATTAACCTGGAGTTGCGTCTTTCGGTGGAGGACTCACCCAATTCCGCCGGTTGCGGCATCGACGCCATCCGATGTATCAAGGTGGCCCTGGAACGGGGGCAGGGAGGGCCGCTCCTTGGTCCGTCTTCTTATTTCATGAAACACCCCCCTGTGCAGTATAACGACGATACGGCCTGGCAGAAGACCGAGGATTTTATCCTCGGCCGGGGGAGTGACCGTGCCTGAACTCCCTGAAGTGGAAACCATTGCCCGCGGGCTCTGGCCCCTGGTCCAAGACCGGAGCATAGACCGAGTGGAGCTGATCTTTTCCGGATGTGTGCAGGGAGATGTCCAGGCCTTTACAGGTCGATTGCCCGGGCAGAAGATTCAGGCCGTACACAGGCGGGGCAAGCTTCTGCTCTTTGCGCTCTCCAGCGGAGAGTTCCTGGTCGGACACTTGAAGATGACCGGCAAATTCCTCTTCTTTCCGCCCCAAAGAATTGAGTTCAACGCCCATACCCGGTGCATTGTCCATTTTGACAACGGGAGCACTCTCACCTTTCAGGATCAACGCAAGTTCGGCTATTTGCGGCTCCTGAACCGGGATGAACTGATGGCCTGGCCCTTTTTTGCCCAATTGGGACCGGAGCCCCTGGAGATGCCCAAAGGAGATTTCGTTTCCCGCCTGCACTCCAGACGGTCGGCAATCAAGGCTCTGCTTCTGGATCAGACCTGCATTGCCGGGATTGGGAATATCTATGCCGACGAAAGTCTTCATCTGGCCCAAATTCACCCTCAAACCCCTGGGGACAAGATACCCCTGGAAAAGCTCAGGTCCCTGCATCACTGCCTGCAAAGGGTCTTGACTCAGGCCCTGCAGGCTGGAGGAAGCTCGTTTCGGGACTATGTGGACGGACTAGGCCGACCGGGCTCCTACCAGGATACCTTTTTGGTCTATGGCCGCCAGGGGCAAGCTTGTCGCCATTGCGCAAGCGATTTGGAAAAGATACGGGTGGCTGGCCGGAGCACTGTCTTTTGTCCTAACTGTCAACCACAAATTCTGCCTTGTGCTGACTTAAGTCAGGGCAGCACCTAATTTGTTCGGAGCAATCGTACCATGAGCAACGCGCCCCTTTCCAAAGGGTATGAACCCCAAAATGTGGAACACAACTGGCTAAAATTCTGGGAAGAGCAAAAGACGTTTACCCCGGATGCTGAATCATCCCATGAGCCCTTTTCCATTGTCATCCCACCGCCCAATATCACTGGTACCCTGCATATGGGCCACGCCTTGAACCTCACCTTGCAGGACATCCTGTGCCGTTTTAAGCGTCAGCAAGGATACAATGTGTTGTGGGTCCCAGGCACAGACCATGCCGGCATCGCCACCCAGAACGTGGTGGAGAGGGCCCTGGCCAAAGAAGGAATAAGCAGAGACGAGCTGGGCCGGGAAAAATTCGTGGACCGGGTGTGGCAGTGGAAACAGGAGTATGGGGACAAGATTCTCAATCAGGTCCAACGCATGGGGGCCTCGGTGGATTGGACCAGGCTGCGGTTCACCATGGACGACGGCCTGTCCCGGGCCGTGCGCGAGGTCTTTGTTCAACTCTACGAGCAAGGCCTTATCTATCAGGGCGATTATATTATCAATTGGTGCCCGCGCTGCCAGACCGCTCTGGCCGACCTGGAGGTGGACCACGAGGAAGCGGATGGTGGACTGTACCACCTGCGTTATCCTGTGCTGGGCAAGGACCAGGATGTGGTCATCGCCACCACCAGGCCGGAGACCATGCTCGGAGATACCGCGGTGGCTGTTCATCCTGAGGACGAACGTTATATGCATCTCATCGGGCAGGACGTGGAGCTGCCCTTGGTTGGACGTAAGTTGCCAGTGATAGCCGATCCTTACGTGGACAAGGAGTTTGGGACCGGCTGTCTGAAGGTCACTCCGGCTCACGATCCCAACGATTTTGAGTTGGGCACCACCCATAATCTGGAGTTCATCAAGATTATTGATGAGCACGGCCGGATGACCCCGGAGGCCGGAGAGAAATATGCCGGCCTGGACCGATTTGAATGCCGTAAGCGCCTGGTTCAAGACCTGCAAGAGGCTGGGTATTTGATCAAGCAAGAGCCCTATCGGCACAAGGTGGGGCAATGCTATCGGTGCCATACGGTTATTGAACCGGCTGTCTCCAAGCAGTGGTTTGTGGCCACATCCACTTTGGCCCGCCAGGCCAAAGCGGCAGTGGACAAGGGCGACACCCGAATACTTCCGGCCAACTGGAAGAACTTGTACGATGAATGGCTGGATACCATTCGGGATTGGTGTATCTCCCGCCAGATCTGGTGGGGGCACCGCATCCCGGCCTGGACGTGCACCCAGTGCGGAGAGCTCATAGTCGCCAGGGAGGATCCCAACAAGTGCCCGACTTGTCAGGGAAGCGAGCTTGTGCAGGACGAAGATGTCCTGGATACCTGGTTTTCTTCTGCCTTGTGGCCGTTCAGCACCCTGGGCTGGCCGGATCAGACCCGGGATCTGCAGGTCTTCTATCCCACCAGTGTCTTAGTTACCGGGTTTGACATCATATTTTTCTGGGTGGCCAGGATGATGATGATGGGCCTGGAATTTATGCACCAAGTGCCATTTCGGCACGTGTATATCCATGCCCTGGTCCGAGATGAAGAGGGTCGAAAGATGAGCAAGTCCACGGGAAACGTCATCGATCCCCTGGACATGATAGAAAACTACGGTGCGGACGCCCTGCGGTTTACTTTGGCCGTGTTTGCGGCTATGGGCCGGGACATCAAGCTCTCCGAGTCCAGAATCGAAGGCTATAAGCACTTTATCAACAAGATCTGGAATGCGGCCCGTTTCGCCTTGCTCAATCTGGATCAGGATGTTCACCCCCTAGAGAGGGACTCGGTTTCCAGGTTCAGTCACCGCTTTATCCTCCACGAACTGGAACAGACCAAGAAGCAGTTGGTTTGGGCCCTGGAAAACTACCACTTCAATCAGGCGGCTCAGGCTTTGTATCAATTCGTATGGCATACGTATTGCGATTGGTACTTGGAAATGATCAAGCAGGAGCTGGCCAGCCAGGACCCGAAAATTCGATCTCAGGCCCAGTCCTGCCTCGTGCACACCCTTGCCGAGATCTTGACCCTGCTCCATCCCTTTACCCCTTTTGTCAGTCAGGAGATATGGTCCCATCTGCCCAACCGGGAGAAGCCGAACCTGGCCGCCGTGCCCTTTCCATCTCTGAGTCCGGAATCCGAAGATAATCTCTTGAGCAAAGATATGGAGTTTTTGCAAGGGGTGGTAGTCAGTGTCCGCAATATCCGGAGTGAGTTGAATATCCCTCCCTCTGTGCAGCTGGATGTCCTGGTCCAGGCCTCAAATCGGGCTGCTGTATTCCTGGAGGAGCAAAGGGATGTGATTGTCAACCTGGCCAGATTGAACACCTTGACCGTTCAAGCCGAGATTACTCCGCCCCAGGCCGTGGCCAGCGCAGTGGTTCAGGGCTGCGAGGTCTATGTGCCCTTGGAAGGGATCGTTGATTTTGAGGCCGAGCTGACTCGTCTGGGCAAGCAGCTGGCCAAAATAGATAAGGATATGCAGGGCCTGAACAAAAAATTGGACAATGAGAACTTTGTGGCTAAAGCCCCGGCTGAGGTGGTGGATAAAGAGCGTTCCCGCCTGCAGGAACTGCAGGAAAAACAAGGCAAACTGGCTGCGTTGCAAGAGAGACTGCAGCAGTGTGTGGTCTAAATTCATAGCCGCACTTGGCGGCGATGAATTTGATTAATGCAACAAATAAACAGAGGATAGCTTTCCCCTGGATCGTCACGCGCCTCGCGTGACGATCCAGGGGAAACGCGTGGTCCTGGTGTATTCGAAAGATCCGGGCCGGGCAATGACAGAGAGGGAAGTCCGCAAGTTTTATCATCAGACATTTCCGGGCACTTTTCAGGTCCATTTTATAAGTAAAAAACAAGGGCAAAAATATTCGCTACGCTATAATGAATAGATTAAATTTGCTATTATTAGCATTAAAATACAACAGGTTATACATGACTAATTTTTTCAAATGACCCCCTCATGAGTATACAAATACAGTGGCAATTCGTAGCTATCTGTCTCCATGAAATAGTACGCAGCATTTATAAGTAACGTTAACCCCGGGCAAGGTCTTTCCTGTGCCTTTTTCAAGCCTTAAAAAGATACCATGATTGCTTGTTCTTACCGTTTAACTAGCTGTAATAAATACGGAATACGAGGTTGTAACCCAGTTAATAATTTTGTTCTGCGAGTAGGCCTGTGAGCGATTTCATCTGTTATGTCTTGAGAATTGACATGATTCCACCTGAAAAACGCTTGCTATTTAGGGAAAACATGCGTACCATATCCTATATACTGATAAGGCGATTTTGGGCTGAAATTGCGTACTACTTGGTGTATATTGATATGGTCCTCACAGATGATGCTCGGGATTATTTCTTATCCATTCAGTTTAGGGTGCGACAGGCCGCTGTCACCTCTCTTACGTCAGTTCCTTTTACTTACGAGGATGAGCCATTCTTCACTGCCTATAAGGCCGTCACTGATGTATGGAAAAATCGAAAGCCACAGAGGGCTGTCGCTGAGTCTTTAACCATCAGTCGAAGTACCCTGAAGGACTGGGATCACTCATTCGCCCTCTATGGGACCGTCGCTCTTTTACCGGAAGTTTCCCATGTGCAGGTTGACCCGGCTCTGGAGCGATTGGTTATCCTGATCAAGCTTTCAAGGCCACATGAACGTGCCAACTACGCCTTGCGACTGGCCGAGGCTCTGGACATTGAAGGTGCATCCTTGGAACGTGTCCGCCAGATTCAGCGTTCCTATGGCTATGGTCAGCGAATGGATGAAGCAGACATTGATTTTTGGTCCGGCCTGCAACACATCCTGGAATCCGTCACCAAACAAAAAGAAAAACCGCCAGCCAAGCCAGTTCATAACTTGCACGATCGAGCTGGAACTTTTTTCAATTATCAGCGTGACCACCTTCAACATCGAGTTGAGCTCTTCAAGGCCTTATCCCAACTTGAAAAGAAACGACAGATCCGCCCAGTGCTCCAAGAATTCGGCATGGCCCCCAATCGATTCTACGTATTGAAAAATCGGTATATGCTCTATGGGGTCTGGGGCCTGGCTGATCTTGTCCAAAAGGGGCAAAGCGGCGAAAAGATTTCCCCCCAGCTGGAGCTTCAAATAATCGAAGAAAGGCTGATGGATCCTTCCCTGTCCACAGCCAAGATGATAAAAAAGCTCAACCTGAAATGTTCTCGGGCCAATGTCCAAAAGATCTATACCCGATGGAAGCTCTCACGATTCAAAAAGCCCGTTGCCATCCGAGGAGTTATCTCCAGTCCGGTTCCGACTCAGGTGACTGAGAAACAATCACCGGTAGAAGCCTCGGCCAAATCCAAATTTTCTGATCTCATTGACAGCTCTGGGCTCAAAGTAAACCGTTCTTTCCTCCAATTCATCAAGCGCCTGGCCTACCGCAAAGTGGTCATCAGCAATCCAGGGACCTTGCTCCTGGCTCCTTTCTTGGACCAACTCGGGGTCATTGAAGCATGGCACACCTACGGCCCAAACAGCCTTCGCACTTCCCAGATCACCAACAATATTATCGTGAATGTCATGCGCATTATCGCTGGTTTTCCCAGCATCCATGACTTTACACTCAATGCTGACCGCTCTGTAGCCGTGGCCTCAGGATTGGTTCTCAACCCCGGGAAAACCAGATTCTACGATGCATTCGACGACCTTCGTTTCAGCCATTTACAGCACCTTCGAAATGATGCCTCTTGCCGGGCCAGAGAGCTAGGAATCATTGAGGGCAAAGAGATCGCCATTGATTATCACTGTGATCCCTCGGATAGTCGGTTCCCTGAAGACAAAGCATTGAGCAAGGCTCCTGATAAAAACGGAGATATGACCTACGCTCACAGGCCGCAAATCCTCTGGGACAGCATGACCAACACCATCATCAATATCGCCTACTGTGAAGGCAAGTCCAGGGCTCCGTCAGCTCTGTACCGCTTTTGTGAGCGAAACCTGTTTAAGATCATTGACCCGGACGTGATCACAGAAATTTATGCAGATTCCGAATATACCGGAGAGAAGCAGCTGATATATTTGACTGTTCGTTCGGAATCGGACATTACCATGTGCCTGAAACAAAACCCCAAGATCAAGCGTTGGAAAGAAGAAACAATCCAAAAAGGGGTCTGGCAAGATTACCGGGAGCAATACCGTATTGCCAGTCAGGACTTCATTCTCCCAGAGACAGGAAAGTCCTTTCGTTTTGTGGTCAAGCAAAACAAGGAGACCAATGAGATTCGCTGCTTTGGGAGCACCCATACAGATTACAGTCCGATTAAGATCCTGGATGCCTACCATATCCGCTGGCCGGTGGAGACGGGCATTAAAGACCTCATCGAGAATTATTTCCTGAACAAGCCCACAGGCACATCACCAGAAAAAGTCGAGGCTCATTACTATTGCATCATGCTTGCTCGACTGGCTGTAGATTATTTTCGCTCTCAGTTATGCACGCCCCAGTGGCGGAGTCCTGAAGATTGGGAATGTGTATTGTCAACCATCCGCACCAGTATCTTTAGCAATCAAAACTGTGAGTTGAGTCTTGATGACTCCGGCGATCTGCTCATTACATATCTGGACGGAGATCGGCAGGGGATAAAAAAGAGACTTGCCGAGCTCCTGACCAGACGAAAAGAAGCAGGCCTCAACCGCGTTTCCTGGTGGGGAAATCGAGGCGTTCAAATTCAAGTCAAAGATCAGTATGCCTTTTGATTTTGGCTCTCAAATTGGCCTATCTTTATGGTTCTCAAAATCGGGTGGAAAAGTCTGATCATTGATCAATCTGGCAAACCGTTTTTTTGTGCGCGCTTTGGCGCACAAAATATGTCAGATTTGCCGGAGTCAAAGCTCGTATGAAACCTCTGGTAAAACCGTCAAATCAGATTCTACGTTTCACCCTCGATCAAACTGGGCGTCTGCGGCCAGAGGCAGCGCTCGTATGAAACAAGATTTACCTGGAAGATGGCCAGCCCTTCGGAGAAGGGCGGCTTACCAAGCAACCAGGCCCTCTTTGTAACCAGTTTCATATTGGATCAAACTGGCGGCTTCTTACGAATAACAAACAACGAATAACGAATAACGAGCCCGCCAGAGGAGGCGCTGACACCTGAACACTTATACGACCAGAGCTGATATCTCAAACATCAATCCAAGTGAAATCTTCTATGAATAAGGTTTACCTCCTGGGGGCCGGGCCAGGCGATCCCGGCCTCTTGACCATTAAGGCCAGGGATATTCTGGCCGCTGCCGATACCGTGGTCTACGACTACTTGGCCAGCCCCGGTCTTTTGCAGCACTGCCGGGACGACGCCGAACTCATCTATGTGGGTAAGAAAGGTGGAGACCACACCATAAGCCAGGCAGACATCAACACCCTGCTGGTGGATAAGGCCCAGGCTGGACTGTGTGTGGCCAGGCTGAAAGGGGGTGATCCGTACGTTTTCGGCCGGGGAGCGGAGGAAGCTGAAGATCTGGTGGCTGCCGGTGTGGCCTTTGAAGTCGTGCCCGGGGTGACTTCGGCTGTGGCTGCTCCGGCTTACGCCGGGATACCCCTGACCCATCGTTTGTATGCCTCCTCAGTGACCTTTATAACCGGGCACGAGGATCCGACCAAGGAAGAGAGTGCCCATAACTGGCCGGCCTTGGCCTACAGCGCCAGCACCCTGGTCTTTTTTATGGGGGTCAAGAATCTGGAATCGATTACCACCAATCTCATCCAGGCCGGCATGGACTCCCAGACTCCGGCCGCCCTGGTTCGTTGGGGGACCACCTGTCGGCAGCAAACCCTGACGGCCCGTGTAAAAGACATTGCCCCCAAATCCCGGGAGGCCGGCTTTCGGGCTCCGGCCTTGTTGATTGTCGGCCAGGTGGTCGGATTAAGAGATACTCTGTCCTGGTTTGAACAGAAGCCATTGCTGGGCCGTGGGGTGGTGGTCACCCGGGCCCGGGAGCAGGCCAGCGCCCTGTTGCAGCTGTTAGAGGATCATGGGGCCTGCTGTTTTGAGTTTCCGACCATAGCCATCTCCAGTCTGGACGATACCCGAGGGATCGAAGTGGCCGTTGACCGCTTGTCCCATTATGATTGGTGTATCTTTACCTCTGTGAACGGGGTCAAGCACTTTTGGGCGGTATTGGAGAAAAAGGGACTGGATACCAGGGCCCTGGGCCGGGCCAAGGTGGGAGCCATCGGACCGGCTACGGCTCAGGCCCTCGTGGACCGGGGAGTACGTCCGGATGTGGTTCCGGATAAATATGTGGCCGAGTCCGTGGTTCACAGCCTGGCCCAGGAAGGAATCGAGGGTCAAAAAGTGCTTATCCTCAGGGCGGAAAAGGCCAGGGAGATTCTGCCTGAAGAGCTTATCCGGGCCGGAGCCGAAGTGGACGTGGTTCCGGTCTATCGAACCGATCTGGCCGAGCAGAGCGGGGAAGACATTTTGCAGGCCATGCAGGATGGGTGTATCCATTATGTGACCTTTACCAGTTCCTCCACCGTGGACAACTTTTTTCAGCTGCTTTCCCCGGAAAAGCTACAGCCGTATGTCCCAAAACAGGTCAAGCTGGCCTGCATCGGACCGATCACGGCCAAAACTTTGCAGGGGTATGGGTTTTCAGCCCATGTCCAGCCCGAGGAGTACACCATCCCGGCTTTGGCTCAGGCTTTAGTTGAGGATGCTGGTTAGGCTGCTCAGCTTCTTTTGGTCCGCTTTGGGGCAAAAATTATTTTGTAAAAAATAGACAATTTCATGGAAAAAAATTTCGTCGTCAACACGGTATAGGACCGTTTGTTGTTGATTTTTACTGTTCGGAAGACAAGCTGATTGTTGAGTTGGATGGTGAAGCTCACAGCAATTTGCAAAACAGGGAATATGACGAAAAAAGGCAGGAAAAGCTACAAGATATGGGGTATACAGTCCTAAGATTTGAGAATCAGCAGGTCTTTAAGGATATTGAGAATGTATTGGCTTGTATAGCAAATTGCTTGAGCGGTATTGAATGAACATGTGAAGAATGGGTAAGAACCCTCCCCTAACCCCTCCCTCCTGCCCAAAGCGGCAGCAGGGAGGGGAACCAGAGGGGCGAACTCTCGCTTCTGCCTGATGACTGGCAGAAGAGGGACTAATGGCTTGTCATTTTTGTATTGTTGGGTATAGAACCAGGCCATTCTTACTCTGATTCCCCTCCCTTGCCGCCTGTCTTCCAGGCGGGAGGGAGGGGTTAGGGGAGGGTTCTTTGTTTGCGATAATTCATCAATCCACCACGATCGGGTTAGCAGCTGTAGGGGCGAACCTTGCTTGCCTGGTTAAATCGTGTCCCTTCAGGGCATTTAACTGGGTGTCCACCCAGGTACAAGAGGGCGAATAATTATTCGCCCTTCCTACCAAACCCTGCGTTTCACCCTCGATCAAACTGGCGGTTTCTCACGAATAACAACTAACTGATAACAGATAACCAGCCCGCCAGCGGCGGCGCTGAACACTGAACACTGAACACTATCCTATGCCCCTTCCCATAGCAGTCCTCATATCCGGAGGCGGGTCCAACCTGCAGGCTCTGATCGATCGCATTGAGCAGGGGGTTTTGGACGCCCGCATACAGGTGGTGGTCTCCAATGTGCCAAAAGTCAAAGGCCTGGAGCGGGCCCACAAACATGGCATCCCCACCCGGGTTGTTCCTCAATCCGAGTACGCCTCCAGACAGGCCCACGATCAGGCAATAATTGGCATCCTGCAGGATTTCGGGGTCCGGGCCGTATGCCTGGCCGGGTACATGCGCCTGATAAGCCCTGTATTCGTCCAGGCCTTCCCCAATCGAATCTTGAATATTCACCCTTCATTGCTGCCCAGCTTCCCGGGTTTGCAGGCCCAAAAGCAGGCTGCGGATTATGGCGTGCGTCTCAGTGGAGCGACTGTGCATTTTGTGGATGAAGAGCTGGACCACGGCCCGATGATCATTCAGGCAGCCGTCCCTGTTAATCCTGGCGACAATGAGCATCACGTTTCCCAGCGCATCCTGACCCTTGAACACCGCATCTATCCCCAGGCCATGCAATGGCTGGCTGAAGACCGGCTCCGTATTCAACACGGCCAGGTCCACCTTGTCCCGTTCCAAGAATCAGCTGTTGTCACATCCTCCTTGCCCCCGTGTCTCATTAATCCTGGCTTGGATGCTGGTTTTTAACTGCTGGATCAGCTGGAGACCCGGGCATTCGGGCTTTGTACCCGTCCAATATTCATTGTGTTACAACCTGGTATCAAATAATGTAAAATATTTTTATATCAATAAGATATAAAAATATTATTTTGTGACAGAATTGTAAAATTCATGTGACACTCTTGGAAAGACGAATGTGTAGAGTCGAGCCTGTTGTTTTTAAGATGGGTTTTATTCATGCATCACAACAGGAGGTTACAGACATGAGACGCTTTTTTTCTTTGCTTGCCTTGAGTGCAGCGGCACTCATCCTGATCGCCGGTCCGGCCCAGGCCAGGGACCAGATCAGGATCGTGGGATCCAGTACCGTGTATCCCTTTGCCAGCTATGTGACTGAGGAGTTCGGAGCTACCACCGAGTATCAGACACCGGTTATTGAATCCACGGGATCCGGAGGAGGGTTTAAGCTGTTTTCCGAGGGAGTGGGAGAGAATACTCCGGATATCAGCAATGCCTCCAGACGGATGAAAGTCAGTGAATTTGAACGCTGTCAAGAAAACGGGGTGGAGGAAATTCATGAGGTCCTGATCGGATACGACGGAATTTCCCTGTGCGAGAACGTGGACAACCAGGAATTGAATCTGACCCGGGAAGAGATCCTTTTGGCTGTGGCGGCTGAAGTTCCTCAGGACGGGCAGCTGGTAAAAAATCCCTATACCCATTGGGACGAAATCAATTCCGACCTGCCGAACCGGGAAATATCCATTTACGGTCCTCCGACCACTTCCGGGACCAGAGACGCCTTTGAAGAGCTGGTTATGGAAGCGGCCAGCAAAAATATTGCCGAATACGACGGAAAATACAGCAAGATTCGGGATGACGGAGTCTATGTCCCGGCCGGTGAGAACGACAACCTCATAGTCCAGCGCCTGACCAAGGACACGAAGGCCCTGGGTATCTTCGGCTACAGCTTTTTGGACAATAATCGGGACAAGATCCAAGCCGTCAACATCGATGGCGTAGCTCCGGAAGCGGATTCCATCTCTTCCGGGGAATACCCGGTGGCCCGAAGCCTGTTCTTTTACGTCAAGCTGGATCATTTGGGCCAGGTGCCCGGGATCAAGGAGTATGTGGATCTTTTTCTCTCTGAAAAGATGATCGGAGACATGGGCTACTTGCTGGACGAGGGCTTAATCCCTTTGCCCCAGGAAGACAGGGATGCCACCCGTACTGACTGGAAGGAACGCACACTCTTGACCAAAGACGACCTCAAATAGCCCTGCTGCGCAATCCCGCCCGGGGTGATTGAGGACATGGCCCGTGAATACATTGTGTTATCTGCGGGCCATGCTTTTGTCTCCAGCTTTGCCTGCGGCAAACCTGAAATGTTTTTTGCCCCAAAGCGGGCAAACAAAGAAAAAGTCCGGAGCATAAAAATTGATGCCAATACGGGAGGCAAGTGTTGAGCAGCGGTAATCTTTTTCTTTTCTTTCTGGGCGGGCTTCTGCCTCTGGCCCTGATCGCCTATCAGCTGGGCCAGCGCAAGGCCCAGGCCCAGCAGTCGGCTGGCATACGGCTGCATTCCCAGCTCGGATTCTACGGCTGGTATGCCTGCATCTGGCTGGTCTTGCCCGCCCTGGGAGCCTCTCTGTTCTTTGCCCTCTTGCATGTTACCGGCCTTTTCAGCGCTCCCTGGCCCATGCTTCTGGCCGGGGCTCTGGCCTGCGCAGCTGGCGGACTTATTGCCGGCCTGCAGGCCATCAGGCCGGGCCTGGCCGCCAGGCATCGAGTCGAAGAAGTGGTCAAGTGGCTGTTGTTTCTGGCCTCAGGGGTTTCTATCCTGACCACCTTGGGTATTGTTTTTTCCATCCTGTTCGAGGCTCTCAAGTTTTTTCAGATGGTCAGCATATGGGATTTTATCACCGGGACCCAATGGTCTCCTGAGAATGCCTTTATGTCTGGAGCAGGCCGGGGCGACGAGGCCGGAGCAGAGGCTCACTTCGGGGCGGTGCCCATTTTCGCCGGCACCTTCATGATCACCTTTATCGCCATGTGCGTGGCTCTGCCTGTAGGCCTGTTGTCGGCCATTTACATGTCTGAATATGCCTCGCGCCGGGTCCGGGGCCTGGCCAAGCCCATCCTGGAGATTCTGGCCGGAATTCCTACCGTAGTCTATGGTTTTTTTGCCGCCATCACCGTCAGTCCCGTGGTGGTCGCAGTGGCCGAGAGGCTTGGTCTGGAGGCTGACTACACCAATGCCCTGACCCCGGGGCTGGTTATGGGGGTGATGATTGTTCCCTTAATATCCTCCCTGTCCGACGATATTATCAATTCCATCCCTCAGAGCCTGCGTGAAGGATCCTATGCCCTGGGCACCACCCAGTCCGAGACCATCCGGAAGATTCTGTTGCCCGCAGCCCTGCCTGGGATTGTATCCGCTTTCCTCCTGGGAGTGTCCCGGGCCCTGGGGGAAACCATGATTGTGGTCATGGCCGCCGGACTCCGGCCCAACCTGACCTGGAATCCCTTGGAAGGCATGACCACGGTTACTGTGCGCATTGTGGACGCCTTGACCGGAGATCTGGCCTTTGACAGCGCTGAAACCCTGTCTGCTTTCGGTCTGGGTTTGGCCCTGTTTGGAGTCACTTTGATTCTCAACGTCATATCTACTGTGGTTATCAGACGGTTCAAGCAACAATACGAGTTATAGGCTAAATAAGGTCGAGCAAAAACTATGAGCCAGCAAGTGAACCGGATCGACCGGCAGACCCAGAAACGATATCGGGCAGAAAGACGCTTCAAACTCTATTGCCTGAGCGCTCTTGTTCTCGGCTGCTCCTTTCTTGTGTTTTTTTTGGCTGATATCGTGAGCAAAGGGTATTCAGCTTTTCGTCAGGCGGAAATCAAGGTCGAGGTCAGCTATGATGAAAAAAGCCAGGAAGTGCCCAAGCGGGCAGTAAACGATGAAGTACGCCCCCTGGTCAGCCGAGTCGTTTATCGGGATCTTAACCGCCAGATAAGTAACCATCCGGAGCGTATGGATACTACCCAAATCCGGTGGGTAGTGGCCAAGGCGGATGTGGACCAGTACCTCAAGGGCAAGCCAACCGGATTAAAGCCCAAGCATAAGCAGATTGTGGATCAATTAAAAGACCAGGGACAGGTCCGGCTCGCATTCAATACATACTTTTTCACTCATGGAGACTCCAACCATCCGGAAATTGCCGGAATAAAATCTGCTGTTCTGGGAACGGCTTACGTTCTCTTTTTGACCCTGCTCTTCAGCTTTCCCATAGGGGTACTCACAGCTATCTACCTGGAAGAATATGCTCCGGACAATCGTTTTACCCAGTTCATAGAAGTCAATATCAACAATCTGGCTGCGATCCCTTCCATTTTATACGGCTTGCTGGGCCTGGCTATCTTTATCAACACCTTTGGCGTTCCCAGATCTTCAGCCTTGGCTGGAGGCCTGACCCTGGCCCTGATGAGCCTGCCGGTGATCATTATCAGCTCCAGAGCAGCCATCAGAGCGGTTCCTGATTCGGTCCGGGAGGCAGCCTTCGGAGTGGGGGCCTCCCGCTGGCAAACGACCATCCACCATGTTCTGCCCTATTCTTTGCCCGGCATCCTGACCGGGTCCATCATTGCCCTGGCCCAGGCCATGGGCGAGACAGCCCCGCTGCTCATTGTGGGCATGATGGCCTTTATCCCGGATGCTCCCTCAGGATTTACTGATTCGGCCACGGTTCTCCCGGCTCAGATATATTCCTGGTCCTCGGCAGCCCTGCGTCCGTATGCTGAACGGACCGCCGCAGCCATCCTGGTTTTGCTGGCCGTACTCATTTTTCTTAATGCCACAGCCATCTTCTTGCGCAAACGCTACGAACGTAGGTGGTGAGTCCTATGGCTGAAAAATCCAGTGTACTTATTGTGGAAGATGATCCGGACATCCTCAATCTCTTGAGTTTTACCATCCAGAACCAGGGCTACCAGGCCATCCAGTCCAGGCAGGGTGAGGAGGGATTGAAAATGGCTCGTACTCAACGGCCGGATATCATCCTCTTGGATCTCATGCTTCCGGGGATGGACGGTATCTCTGTGTGCAAGGATCTCAAATCCAGGGTTGAAACCGCAAATATTCCCGTGATCATGCTCACGGCCAAGGGGGAGGAAAACGATCGCATCACCGGGTTGGAAACCGGCGCAGACGACTATGTTGTCAAGCCCTTCAGCCCCCGGGAGCTGGTGCTCAGATTGGAAGCGGTTTTGCGCCGTTACCGAAATCAGCAGCCAACAGATGATGTCTGGGAGCAGGCCGGTTTACGGGTTGAATTCGATGCTTTCCAGGTCTTTCTGGATAAACAAGAAATTGAGCTGACCAGCACGGAGTTTCATCTTTTGGCCGCCCTCATCCGCTCCGGAGGCCGGGTTCTTACCCGGGAGCAGCTCTTGGATCAGGTCTGGGGATATGAATTCGACGGGTATGCCCGGACAGTGGACACCCATATGCATCGTCTGCGGCATAAGCTGGGCCGAGCTGCGGAAAGGATTCAGACCGTACGCGGCGTCGGATACAGATTACAAAAGGTTGTTGAAGAATGACTTTTCGCCAACGCATATTCTGGCCGTTTTCGCTCCTGCTTCTCGGGGCCTTGATTCTGGCCTATGTCCTTGTAAACGTCGCATTGCACCAAGAGGTGTCTGGACAGGCCTACACCAACGGTCTGCGTTATCTCAGGCACATAGACTGGCTGGTGCACCAAGAACTTCAGATCACCGATCCGGCCAGATTGCAGGGGGTGCTCCAGGAGATAGGTCAACGCCTCAATCTGCGGGTGACCTATGTAGATGCTTCCGGACGAGTGGTGGCTGATTCCGGGGTACGCAGAGAGGCCGTATCGGCCATGGACAACCATGCCCATCGCCCGGAAATCAAAGAGGCCATGCAGACTGGAAAAGGGAGGAGCACTCGGTACAGCACAACCTTGCAGACCAGTTTTTTGTATGTGGCCCTGCGGAGAGATTCTTTAAGCGATTCCGGTCCGGCTGTGTTGCGGGTGGCCATGCCTACGCTTCAGATCCAGGCCGCTCTGGATCGGGTCCAAAGACAGTTTGCCCTGTCCTTGGCCGCTTTGGTGGTCTTGGCCGGGGGGCTGAGCTGGCTGATTAGCCGCCGATTGGGAATGGAGATCAAGACCTTGAGTCGCACGGCGGAATCCATCGGCTCCGGAGATTTGGAGCGGCGCATTGAGAGTGCCCCGGGACGAGACTTTCAGCCCCTGGTCCAAAGCATCAACCGCATGGCCAGGCGATTGCAATCTACCCTGCATGAGGTCTCCGACCGGCGTGATGAGCTGGAGACACTCCTTAATGGCATGCATGAAGGGATGTTTGTGCTGAATTCCCAGGGCAAGGTCAGGTTGGCCAACAAGGCCCTGCAGCAAATGGTCGGAATATCGAGCTCGATTCTGCATCGAGAACCTATTGAATTCTTACGCAGTCCGGAGCTGCAGGATGCATGTTCTCGGGTATTGCGCCAGTCCAATATGGAGACTGAATATGTATTCTTGCGTCTTCCCTGGGACGTATTTGTACAAGCCACCATCATCCCGGTCAGGTTCAAGGCCCAGGAGGAGGGGGAACTCATTGCCGTTCTGCATGATGTAACTGAGCTGAAAAAAATGGAACAGGTCCGCAAGGATTTTGTGGCCAACGTGTCCCATGAACTGCGAACACCACTCACAGCCATCAAGGGCTACGCCGAATCTTTGACCTCCACCCCAGACCAGGACATGGCCCATCGAGAGGATTTTTTGCAGGTCATTGTCCGTAATGCCAACCAGATGAATCATATGCTGGACAACCTTTTGCAGCTGGCCAGATTGGAGGCCAATGGGGTCAGTCGGAGGCAGGACGTGGTGGATGCCCATACGGCCTTGACCCGGGCCTGGGAGATCTGTGCTCCCTTGGCTGAAGAAAAGGAAATATCCTTACATATCGGATTTGAACCCCAAACGGTATGGGTGACGGCTGATGCCGATCAACTGGTGCAGGTATGGGTTAATTTACTGGATAACGCCTTGAAATACAGCCCGTCCAAGACCTGGATTAAGGCCACGGCCCAACAGGGCCGGGGAGTGTGGATCCTGGCCCTGCAGGACAATGGACCGGGCATAGAACCTGGACAACAGGAACGTATATTCGAACGTTTCTACCGGGGAAAGATGGGACCGGAAGAAACAGGGGTTGCCGGGAGTGGACTGGGACTGGCCATTTGTCGTCATATTCTGGTTAATAATAACGGACGCATCTGGGTCCAAAGCCCGGCTCCGGATACCCTGCAAGGTTCGGTATTTTATTTTAGCCTGCCCCACGCGGGCGACAAAGTAGAATCGGCAATAAAGGACATCGGGAAATGACCACAGATATCAAGATGCAGACCCAGGGACTGAGCTTTTATTATCAGGACGTTCAAGCCCTGAAGGATATCGGTATCGCCTTTTACGCCCACCAGGTCACAGCTTTGATCGGGCCCTCAGGATGCGGAAAGAGCACCTATCTGCGTTGCCTGAACCGGATGAATGATCTCATCGCAGGCATTCGGGTAGAAGGCAATATCTTCCTTGACCAGGAGGATATTTATGACTCACACTTAGATGTGGTGGAGCTGCGGCGCAGGGTGGGCATGGTTTTTCAAAAGCCCAATCCCTTTCCCAAAAGTATTTATGAAAACATCGCGTATGCCCCCCGCATCCACGGCCTGGCCAAAAAAGGAGCTCAACTTGATGATTTGGTTGAAGATTCCCTGCGTAAGGCCGGGTTGTGGGCCGAAGTAGGCGAACGTCTGAGCCAGCCGGCGACATCTTTGTCCGGCGGGCAGCAGCAGCGGTTGTGCATTGCCCGGGCCCTGGCCATGGATCCGGAAGTGATGCTCATGGATGAGCCGGCCTCAGCCCTGGATCCTTTGGCCACCCAAAAGATCGAGGAACTGATCTACGAGCTGAAAGCCAAGCTGACCATTATCATCGTTACCCACAATATGCAGCAGGCGGCCCGGGTTTCGGACCGCACTGCCTTTTTCTACATGGGTGAGCTCATAGAGATCGACGCCACGGACATCATGTTCACCAGACCGGGCCAAAAACAGACCGAAGAATACATTACCGGCCGATTCGGGTGATGGTCCTGGTGGATTGAGGGTTCAAAGTTCAAGGTTCTCGGTTCACAGTGCATAGAAGGAAGTCAAATTCACCAGGTAAGGTTTGGGACAATCATTTTGAAGTTCAAATTTCGTTGAGGAGACCATGGAGACGTATTTGCATAAGGAACTGGAGAAGCTGGAAGTCAAGATCATGAAGATGTTCGCCTTGACCGAGAGGGCCTTGGATGCATCGGTCAAGGCCTTGATGCAGCGGGACGATGCCTTGGCCGAAGAGGTTATCCAGGGCGATCAGGTGATCAATGCCTTAGAAGTGGACATTGAGGAGACAATCCTGCATATTCTTGCTTTATGGCAACCCGTGGCTAAGGACTTGCGTTTTGTCATGGGATGCTCCAAAATCGCCAACGATCTGGAGCGGCTGGGAGATCAGGCCACAAATGTCGCCGAACGGGCCATAATGCTCAACCAGCGGCCCAGGCTTTCCCTGATGAATGCGGTCCAGTCCTTGGCCGATGTATCCTTGGACATGTACCGCAATGTGATCACTGCCTTTTCCAAGCTGGACTGTGATCAGGCCGCCCGGGTGTGTGGGCAGGACAATACTGCCGACGACCTGAATATAAAAATCATTCGCCGCCTTATTGATTACATGAACAATGAAAATCTCATTGTCGAAAGGGCGGTGCACACGGTGATTGTGGCCAATTCCCTGGAACGGGTGGGCGATCTGTCGACAAATATCGCCGAAAATGTCTTTTTTATCGTTCAGGGGATCAACGTCAAGCATTCCGACCGCTTCGATGCCCGGTGCGCCCCGCCGGGTGAAGAGGGCGACGGAGTTTAGATGAAGAAAAATCCGCAAAGAGGCAAGACGATAGCGAGGCGAACATGAATGAAAAACGACGATATGCTTATGAGTTGTCCAAAAAGGATCTGGGGCAGCTTTTACGTTCTCTGGCTGAAAACCTGGAAAACGATTCCCCGGAATTGAAAGATTTTGGCCTTGATCTGTCCAATATTCGGAAGATGAAAATCAGTGCCAAGAGCTGGCCGGAGGAGCCTTTTCTGGTCAAAGTAAAGATCACACCCTGGCAGGCTCAGGATACTGAAGACGATGAAGGAGAAGAAGTCAACTATACCCGGTTGAAAAAGAGAATGAAGGCCTACTACAAAGAACTTCAGACCAATCTTCAGGCCAATCAATATCCTTCCCGGGAGATCATCTCCGTGTTTATAAAGGATTGTGAGCGAATGACTGAGTTTCAAAGTTATGGGGATGAATACTACACGGCCTTCACGCATGCCTGCCGCGATTTCCAAAAGGCCTTTGATACTGAGGAAATCGAAGAGATGCAAAGGGCTTTTCAGCGCATTGAGTCCCTCAAAGATCGATGCCACGACAGATATAAGTAGCTCGTATGAAACGAGACTCAAAGTGTTCAGGTGTCAGCTTTGCCTCCGGCAAATCTGACATATTTTTGCCCCAAAGCGGGCAAAAAGGGGAAATTTGCCGGATTGATCGAGGATGAAACGTGAGGTTTCAGCCAGGGGCGTGAGAGGCGTCCCCTCTTCGTTCCCAGGGTTTATCCCGTGAAATTTCTTCCATTTCACTGGGATCCTCTCACGCCTAGGCGTGAACGTCTTTCTCTTATGGCTCCGGCCATCTTCAAGGTAACTCTAGTTTCATACGAGCTTTGCCTCCGGCAAGGCTGAGCACCTCCATTGCGAATTGGGTCATGCTTTAGGGGCCAGTCTATGTTCATATCCAAACCTCAATTCCCCTCCCTGGTCTCGGGTGCCATTTCCGAAGAAATAACCGACCGGGACGAGGCCATATTTTGGCGGATCACCAATACCGCTCTGAGCCCCGATCAGGAGAAACAGCTGTGTTCACCGGACGAGATCTTTCCCGGACAACGGGAAGTCTTGGCTGTGCATTGGCATCCGGAATTTGTGCCCATCCACCTGGCCATCCACCGCATGCAGGCCATGTTTCCCAATTGGGAACACAAGTTGGTTATTCCCACCCAGCACAATGTTCTCCTCTCCCACGCCGGATATAGCGGAGTGGAAGTTGATTGCTTTTCTCAGCGCTTCAATCAGAAAGTTCAGCTCCTGCTGCATTTGGCTCATGACAAGATCGATAAGGCCGGAGCACTGCAGTCTATGCTCACGCACACCCGGCAATACCGGGCCACACAGCTCTTCGATCTCGTCCGCACATTCACCCAGCCGGTTCAGGAACGCCTGGACCTCGCGGCCCGGCAAACCGGAGCGGATGAGGAACTCATCCGCTTCATATCCTTATATGTCCATAAACTTGAGTCCCTGCTGCACAGCCATTTCCAGGAATTGCCTTTGGAAATGATCAAGAATAAAATGGTGCGCAATTTTTTCCATGCCTTACGCCCGATGTACACCCCCCAGCTTATTGATCGGGCTCAAAACTTCATCCAGGCGGTGAAGCAAGCGGTCAAGCAGACCTTTCCCCTTGAATATTTCTTCCGTACTTCAGAAATTATTGAAGAGGCCCGCAGTCTGGGAGCCGGAATAGTGGTCCCTCACCCGGAACAGTTTTGGCCCATTTTGCTCGCTGATTATGAGGTGGATGGATACGAGGTATGGAACCCCCAATCTCAAAGATATACCGATTTCTTGATCAGCGTAGTCCAGGAAAAGAACAGACAGCGGCCGGCATGGAAACCACCGCTTCTCGTCTTTATGGGTGATGACACCCACATAGGAGAGAAGGTCAAAGATGCTGAGGAAGCGGATGCGGTCAAGGCCGGTCGGGAGGTGGGCTATCAGCCGGCCTGGGATGATTGGAAAGTGCGGAAAAGGCTGCTGCAAAATTCCATCAGCCGGGAAACGGTCATATCCGAATACACATCCAGGCTCCAGACCCGATAAATGAATTTTCAGGGATATCCCATGGCTGAGAATCAAGACTTTTTTCATGAATCCGTACAGGATGCATCAACCATCAAGGACGTTTTACAGGCCCTGCAGGATGCTATGGAGCAGAGGCGGATTGTTTTGTCCGCGGATGAACAGGAGCTTGTTTTAACCCCGAATTCTCTCTTACATATGTCCATCAAGGCCAGAAAGAAGGGCAGTAGTAACAAGCTGCAGATCAAGATCGTCTGGGAAGATAGAAACGATGCGGATGAAGGCCGCAGCGGCCGTTTATCCATAGGATCTTGAAGATGGTCGGGACTGGACTCCATGACAACTTTCAGTTCCTGATCCTGGATGTGGTCGGCCTCATCCGGCAGACGTCCACCTTTCTTTTGGCCCCGGAGGCGGAACTCTATGAGCACATAGTATCCAGGGACGATTATATAGATAACCTGAAAAACAATATTGAAAACTCCTGTTTTACCCATATCGCCTCAGCCACCCAGAACCAACTCTCTACCCAGGCCATTAATACCTATCGCTGTATCCAGACCATTGCCGTCAATCTGGAACGCATCGCCGATTACTGCGTAAATATAGTTCAGCAGGTGCAATACCTGTCAGATGCGGATTTTTTGCAGGAGTTCGACTATCAAAGCATGATCAGGGAGATCCTGGTCGGCATGGACGAAATCTCCGGGGCCTTAAAGGAGAAGAGTTTTCCCCGGGCCCTGCGCATTTGCCGTACAGAAAATACTTTGGATCGGATGTGCAAGACCCGCTTTGACCGGATCATGGAGGATTTACAAAAAGGCCCGGACCGACCGGGCGATTATATGACCACCGTGTTCATTGTCCGGTACTTGGAACGGATAGGGGACTCCCTCTTGAATATAGGAGAGGCTATCCTCTTTGCCATTATCGGTGAGAAAATCAAGATTCACCAGTTTCAAGCCTTGCAGGAAAACCTGAACAAATCAGGACTATCCACCGAGATCTCGGAGATGGATTTAACGTACCTGTGGGGATCCAGATCCGGGTGCCGGATAGGGCGAGTGGAGAATAAGGAACATTCGCAATCCAAACAGGGCTCCATCTTCAAAGAAGGGATTTCCAAGAAAATTCGCAGGGAAAAAAAGTGCCTGGAGCGATGGCAACAGATCTTTCCCGGGCTTGTGCCCAAGATATTCAGTTTTTACGAAGACGAAAAGCAAGATACCGCCTCCTTACTCCTTGAACTTTTACCCGGGTGCACCGTGGATGAGACCCTGGTAACCACGGATATGGATACCGTGCGCAACACCTTTTTTATTCTCCGGGAAGTCCTGGAAGAGGTCTGGACCCAAACCTTGATCCGCCAAAAGACCCCATCCAAATGTATTCCCCAGCTGCGCAAGCGTCTAACCGCCGTCCTGCAAGTCCACCCTCGCTTCAAACGCACATCCCAACAGATTGGGAATACTAAAATGTTGTCCACAGGGAAGCTCCTGCAAGCCAGTACAGAGATCGAATCTGAGCTGGCCGCCCCTTTGAGCGTATACATCCACGGAGATTTTAACATCAACAATGTGGTTTACAGCCATTCGGAACAAAAAATTCATTTTATCGACTTACATCGCTCTACTCAAGGCGATTATGTTCAGGATGTATCGGTTTTCTTGGTCTCCAATTTTCGGATCCCGGTCTTTGAACCCTCCTTACGTTCCCGGCTGAACTGGATGACCCGAAGTATGTTCGAGTTTGCCCAGGACTTTGCCCAAACTCAAGGAGATTCGACCTTTCAGGCCCGTATGGCCCTGGCCCTGGCCCGGTCGTTTTATACCTCCACCCGTTTTGAATTAAAACTCGATTTTGCCAAGACCATGTTTCTACGGTCTCATTTTCTCCTCGACCAGTTGATAACCCACAGGGGACAAGGCTGGGATCGTTTCGTCCTGCCCGAGGATGTCTTGTATTATTAAAATCAAATTTCAACGCCGGCGCTGAAATTTGATCTGGAGGAAGTGGTGTGTATAAGATAGGAGTGGTGGGAACTCCCGGCGGAAAATCTTCGGAATGGCTGGCAGACGCGGTACAGGCCAGGACTGGCTTTCGCCTGTTGGTGGATATGGGGGCTGTGGTCCTGGATTTGAAGCGCCGAACAGCTTTGTATCAAGGCCACAATCTCATGCATCTGGACGGATTGGTGGTCAAAAAAATCGGGAGCAAATATTCCCCGGATCTCTTGGACCGCCTGGAAATCCTGCGCTTTTTGCATCATCAGGGCCTGCCCGTATTTTCGGCACCTGAGAGCATGATGCGGGTGGTGGACAGGCTGAGCTGTACTGTCTCCCTGCAACTGGCCAATATCCCCATGCCCCCGACCATGGTCACGGAAGACATGAACCAAGCCAAACTGGCGGTCCGCGAATACAAAGAAGCTGTATTCAAGCCCTTGTATACCTCCAAGGCCAGAGGTATGCGCCTGATCAAGGATACTCCGGCTTTGGATCAAGAGATCAAGGAGTACAAGGAGCACAACGCCATCATGTATATTCAACAGAAAATAGAACTCAACGGCCGAGACCTGGGCCTGGCTTTTCTGGGTGGCGAATATATTGGCACATACGCCCGGTGTACAGACGGGACGTCCTGGAACACGACCACGGTCAGCGGTGGGAAGTATCAGGCCCATACTCCAGGCCCTGAGAGCATCCAGGTGGCCACCAGGGCCCAGGGACTTTTCGATTTGGATTTTACCTGCGTGGATGTGGCCGAGACCAAGGAGGGGCCGGTGGTCTTTGAAGTTTCAGCCTTTGGCGGATTTCGAGGAATTTGGGAGGCCCAGGGTATTGATGCCCCTCAAATGTTCACCGACTACGCCCTGAAAAAGATCCAGCAAAAAAATACGGGTTGCCGGCAATGATTCGCCGGCAACCCGTATTTTTTTGAGTTTACCTGGCGATCATGGCTCGTAAGGCATCTGAGCAAGTCTCGCAGTTTTTGGCCATCTCCGTGAGACAATCAATAAACAACATGAGCTGAAAGATGTCTTTAAAATCCAATTCGGAGTTATAGATCAGGGATCTGATGGCCTTTTTATCCCTGGTGACCTTATCCCGCTGAACTCGAATTTTTCTGAACTTTTCCTTACACCCCTCCCGGTCCAGGGCTTCCCCATGCACGATTTTGACCGTTGATTGCAGGGCCGGCTCCAAGAGTTTGGCCGTGGTGGAAACCTGATCCAGGAAGTCGATGATCTGCTGTTGAAACTCGACGGGTACGATCATCCTGCGCATCCCCAGCCAATGCAGGGCTTCCTGGGCTGCGTCCAGGATGTTGTCCTGGCTGCGGGTATAGTTTAAGAAGAGGGTCTTATCCACAGGCATAAATAGCCGTCTGGGGAGATGGTTGCGGATATTGCGTTTGATCTTGTCTGCATGGGCTTCTATATCGTCGATTTCCTGGCTCAGTTCGTCGAATTCCCGGCAGACATCGGAGCTGGCCACATAACATTCCAAGGCGTCTCTGATGATTTCCAGACACTCGTCGATTTTCGTGTAGTGTTCGATGAGCCCTTTCATCGGGGAGCGGGGGCTGATCAATCCGAAAAACGGGATCCGCTTCATAGTCCTACGTCCTTTGTCGAGTATAGCTCTCTTTCAATTATGGGAATTATCCAGTATACACAGTTTATGTTTCCTGACAACCCTGGCCTCTCACCGTGGCAGGGTAGATTTGTGCTCATCAAAAAACACAAAAATTTTATAAAATTACCCCTAAATCCTGGACAAGCGTTCAAAAGCTTGCTACAAGGGGCTCGCCATGCACATAAAGAGCCCCTTTTCATATTTGCCAAGCATAACGCTGCAACCAGTCGAAAGAGACCAGAAAGACCGGTTCAAGTCTTTGATGGCCAAGCATCACTATCTTGGAGCCTCACCCAAAATTAGTGAAACCCTCTGGTATGTCGCCACACACTCTGATCAGTGGGTTGCTCTGCTTACATTCTCGGCTGCCGCTTTGAAGTGTGCGGCCAGGGACCAGTGGATTGGATGGGAATATCGGCATCGGTTTGACCGATTGAAGTTGCTGGCAAACAACTCTCGTTTTCTTATCCTGCCGGGCTGGAACCTGCCAAACCTGGGCTCTCGTATCCTATCACTTTGTGCAAAGCGCATCTCTTTTGATTGGCAACAACATTTCGGCCATCCACTGTTGCTCCTGGAAACCTTTGTCGATCCAAAACGTTACACAGGCACCGTTTATCGCGCCTCCAACTGGATAGAGTTGGGGCTGACCAAAGGCTTTAAAAGAATCGGCCAAGGATACAGTGCCAAACCTTCATCCCCTAAGCTCATCTTTGTCTTGCCACTTCAAGCCAACTCCAGAAAACTTTTGTCTTGTGCCATTCTCAAGCCAACCTATCAAAAAGGAGAACCAAAAATGACTATGAATGCTGAACAGATGCGCTCGCTTCCGGAATACTTCACAACTGTAATCGATCCTCGCAGGGCACACGGATGTCGTCATCGAATATCTACAGTTCTGGCCATTGCATCAGCCGCCACCCTGTGCGGAATGAAAGGCTACAAGGCCATCTATGGCTGGGCTAATAACCTGGGGCAAAAGGCCAGGCAACGATTTCGGTGTCGCAAAGAAAAAGGAAAATATGTCATCCCCAGCCAGTTCGTTATACGTGATGTTCTGGTCCGGGTGGATCCAATCGAAGTAGATCAGGCCCTGCAACGCTGGAATGAAGACCAAGGCCTGACAGACACTTGCCTGGCTTTTGATGGCAAAACAATGAAAAACGCCATTGATGAAAATGGGCGGCAAACACATATTGCCAGTGTTGTTGGCCATGAATCCAAGGCCACCTACACCCAAAAAAAGTAGGTACTCTACCTGTAGACGAAAATAGCGAAGAAACAAAGCAAACAAACGAAATCGGGATGTTTATCCCAATCCTGGACCAAATAGAAATCTCTGGAAAAACTATCACCGCCGATGCTCTTCTTACTCAGAAAAAACTGGCCGAATACATCGTGGGGCGCGGCGCAGACTACCTTTTTACCGCCAAACAAAACCAGTCCACTCTCTACGCCGATATCAAGAGATCCTTCGTAAACCGAAAAGAACCTGACTGTTGTGTCCAAGACCCACCAGCCCATGGTCGAATAGACACTCGCTCCGTCTGGGTCACTTCTGAGTTAAATAAGTACCTTAAATTTCCCCATGTTGGCCAGGCTTTTTGCATACATAAAAAAACTGTGTATCAAAAAAGCGGGAAAATTGAGGAGAACACTTTCTATGGTATAACCAGCCATAGTCCGGAGAAAGCTGATCCTGCTAGAATACTACAAATTCATCGTGGACAATGGACTATTGAAAACAGCAAACACTATATCCTTGATTGGACTTATGACGAAGATAGAACTAGGATTAGAACCGGCAATGGTCCAGCAAATACCAATCGCTTAAGAGGTTTCGCCATAGGGTTACTTAAATCCAGAGAAGTCAAAGATATCGCTCAGAAAGTGCGAGACCTGCACCAAAGAGTCAGGCTCGTCTTTGATTATCTAAAAATGACCAAAAATTCTCGAAAAACTACCACAACATAAAGGAGAACAAATTTGCCGTGCTCACCGTGGGTCATAGGAAAAGAGCGGATAGGATATTGAAAAATACGATACTGGTAAAGGCGGCAATGGGGACAGTGAGTACCCAATAGATGATGATCCGCAGGAGCACACCGAAATCCACGGCGCTAAATCCTCGGGCCAGGCCCACGCCGACCACTCCTCCCACCGCAGCATGGGTTGTGGACACAGGAAGCCCAAAATTGGAGGCGGTTAGGACAGTGGTCGCAGCTCCAAAATCCACAGAGAACCCCCGGGTATTGGTCAAAGAGGTGATTTTTGTGCCTACAGTGGCCATAACCTTGCGCCCGAAGGTCATGATCCCCAAGGCGATGCCCACCCCCCCCAGAGCCAGGATGCCTATGGGCACTTCCGCCTCAGCCAGGAGGGCGTGTTGCCGGGAAATCATGTAAATAGCGGCCACTGGACCAATGGCGTTGGCCACATCATTGGCCCCTTGGGAAAGGGCCACATAGCAGGATGTCCCCACCTGGATCCTGCGGAAAATGAGTTCCACGTTTTCACCGGATCGATCAGCCCCGGCCATGAGCCTATTGATCCCTTTCTTGGCAGCCAGCCAGACCAAAACCACGATCAATAACACGCAGATCAGGCCCACACCTCCGGAAACAGGTATCTGTTTGCCCACCGGGGTCTTGTACAAAAACGAAAGGAGGATAAGGGCCACGGTCAGGGCCATCCAGATTGGAGCCCAGCGCAAGGCTTGAAGAAAGAAGTTGGTATGCATTAAGATAAATCGGCGGATATGGGTAAAGACAATAAAAGAAATAGTGGCTGCAAAAAAGGGGGAAATGATCCAGGAGAGGACCACGCCTCCCAAGACAAGCCAGTTGACTACCCCAGGTCCCATGGCTATCAACCCAAAGCCCAGGATGCTGCCGATAATGGAGTGGGTTGAGGATACGGGCAAAGCGGTTAATGTGGCGATGAACACCCAGGTTGCAGCCGCCAGCAGGGAAGCGAGCATGCCCACAACCATGATTTGGGGATCTCCGATCTGCTCGGCGTTGATGATTCCCTTGCTCACCGTGGCCGTGACATGGGAGCCGAGAAAAACCGCCCCGATGAAATTCAAGGTTCCGGCAATGAGCACAGCTTGGCGCACGGTAATGGCCTTGGCCCCTACGGCCGAGGCCATGGCGTTGGCCACATCATTGGCCCCCAAGTTAAAGGCCATCAAGAAGCCTGCTCCTATGGACAAGAAAAAAAACACGTCATAAATGGACATAAGTCACCATGAAATGAAGTCCGCTTATAGTCCCCAAAACAATACGAGCGACAGAGAATGTGCTGTAAGATATCTCAACAAATACATCTCTTGGATCCGGTGAAGCCTAATGGATACAGGCAAAAACCCGAGCAGGGTCCAATGATTTTGTTCTTTAGTGGAGGGAGTGCCTTACGGACCGTGAGTCGTATCTTGATGAACTTCACATATAATTCCATCCACATTATCACTCCATTTGATTCCGGAGGAAGTTCGGCCGCCCTGAGAAAGGCTTTCGCCATGCCGGCTGTCGGTGACATTCGAAACCGACTCATGGCTTTAGCAGATCCGGAGTTCAAGGGCAATATCGCTGTTATGGACCTCTTTTCCCACCGGCTTCCATCTGATCAGCCTCAAGGGCAATTATTGAGGACGGTAATGGACCTTGTTCAAGGCATCCATCCTCTGGTCCAGGCCGTGCCGGAATCCTCACGCCGGATCATATGCCGGCATTTGCATCTGTTTTTGCAGTCCATGCCCCAGGATTTCGATTTGGCCGGAGCCAGTATCGGCAATCTGGTGCTGGCAGCCGGCTATTTGGAGAATAAACGGAATATGGATGCGGTCATCTCTTTGTATACCGAATTGGCCGCAGTACGGGGTACAGTACGCCCGGTGGTCCAGGGAAACTACCATCTGGGGGCCTACCTGGCTGATGGGCAGCGGGTTGTGGGGCAGCATCTGCTGACCGGAAAACAGACCGCTCAAATCCTCAGCCCGATCACCTCCCTCTTTTTGACCTCAGATCCGGATGGGAATGCTCCGAGTCAGGTTCGGGCCGACCCTCAGGTCGTGGACTGCATTTCCCGAGCCGATCTTATCTGTTATCCCATGGGCAGCTTTTTCACCAGTCTGTTGGCCAATCTCCTCCCCCAAGGGGTGGGCGCGGGAATTGAACAGGCAAAGTGTCCGAAAGTCTTTGTGCCCAACACCTATCATGATCCGGAATGCCCGGGGATGAGCTTGCAGGATCAAGTTCAATTTTTAATCCACCTGGCCCGGGAAAACCCTGGAGGCCAAGGTCTCAACTTTATCCTTGTGGATATTTGTTTGGATCGTTATCCTGGATCGGTGGACGCGACAGCCCTGCGTTCCCTGGGAGTGGAGGTTGTTGCGGCCCCCTTGGTCACCAGACAATCAGATCCGGCAATTGATCCCCATTGCCTGGTCCAGGCCCTTTTGGCCCTTATCACGGGTTGACCGGACAGGAAACTCAACATGGACATAGGAGCCTACAGTGCAATCCCTCGATCTGCCCCTTGAACCGAGAAAACAAGTGCTGGCCCGGGAAGAAGGGGAGGCTTTCCTGACCCGAATGCGAACCTTTTTGATGGAACAGCGAACCTTGATATTGGGCACATGTCAAGAGTCGGTACCCACCTGCAATCTCATGAGTTTCGCCCTTGTGCCCGGCAGGTTTTCCCTGGTCATGGTAACCCCAAATAAATCTCGCAAAAGCAATACATTACGCCGAAACGGGAATGTGTCCCTTCTGGTTGTGGATCAGGCGGCTTTGGCCCAGGATCTGAAGAACGGCACGGCTGTAACCCTAAACGGCCGAGCCCGAGAAGTCTTTGATCAGGAACGCTTAGATCTGGAGGAGATCTTTATTGCCCGTAACCCGAATTTGGAGGCCTTTGCCCGGAATGATCAGTCAGACGTCTTTTGCATTGACATCCATCACCTGGTGGCGGTGACCAATTTCCAGGAACTGACCGAACTGGCCCTACCCGGTTGAATGCCATGGATCCCCGCCGCATACAAACCCTGCACAACGGTTTTCCGGGAACCGGACCGGTAATCTACTGGATGAGCCGGGACCAGCGAATACAGGACAACTGGGCCTTGCTGTACGCCCAGAAGCGCGCTTTGGAGGCCGGCCGGGGGTTGGTCATCCTCTTTACTTTGCAGCCTGAATTTCTTCAGGCTACTTGGCGGCAGTACCACTTTATGCTTCGCGGATTGCAGGAGACCGCCCAGGAAAGTCGAAGAATGGGCATCCCTTTCGTTCTTCGTTTGGGGAACCCCCCGAAACTGGTATCGGAGTTCGCCCGGGACTGGGATGCCCAGAGCCTGGTCTGCGATTTCGACCCTCTGCGCATCAAGTCCTTGTGGCGTCAGGAGGTGAGGGCTCAGATCACCTTTCCTTTGTATATGGTAGATGCCCACAATATCGTTCCCTGCTGGGAGACGTCCGATAAGCAGGAATATGCTGCCCGGACCATCCGGCCCAAAATCCAGAAGCGCCTCTTTGATTTCTTATCCCCGTTTCCCCAGCTTCAGGTCCACCCCCATCCGATCCCGGACTTGAATACCGAAGAGTCGGATTGGGAAGGAGTAAAAGAGAGTCTTCATGTTGATCCAGGAATCCGTCCTGTGCAGTGGCTCAAACCCGGATTCAAAGCTGCGGCCAGGATGTTGGAGGACTTTCTGGATCATAAGTTACAAAACTATTCCTTCAAAAGCAATGATCCCAACGCCGAGGTCCTGTCCAACCTCTCCCCCTATCTTCACTTCGGTCAAATGGCTCCCCAACGGGCGGTCCTGGAAATCCAGGCTCGACAGGATGTTTCCTCCCAGGCCAGGGAGGCATTCTTAGAACAAATAATCATCCGCAGGGAACTGGCCGACAATTACTGCCGGCACAATTCGGCGTACGATTCCTTCGCCGGGCTGCCGGAATGGGCCCAATCCACCTTAAATGCTCATCGATCCGACCCTCGTCCCGTGTTGTATTCCCGGGAGGAACTGGAGGCTGCCGCCACCCATGACCAGTTATGGAATGCAGCCCAAAATCAGATGATATTTGAGGGCAAGATGCATGGGTACATGCGCATGTACTGGGCCAAAAAAATCCTGGAATGGACCGAGAGTCCGGAGCAGGCCATCTCTTGGGCCCTGTATCTCAACGACCGGTATGAACTGGACGGAAGGGATCCCAACGGGTATGTCGGGGTGTTGTGGTCCATAGGAGGCCTGCACGATCACGGATTTAAGCAACGTTCAATCTTTGGCACGGTACGGTATATGAGTTACGCTGGATGCAAACGCAAATTCGATGTCCAGGCCTACATCAGTCGCTATAGTCCAGAGTCAGGGTAGATGCCCCTGCAAAAGACTCAAATTGCAGTCGCAGAGGATCCCACAGAAACACTCCTTACTGATAACTCATCACTTTTTCAGGAATACATGGCAATGCACCAAAATCACGCAGCCCTGCGATACCAGGCGGACTGTCTGCACAATCTCCTCCAGGCCATGCTCAAATGCTGTGAAGAGCGGGTGGACCATGAACAGCGCTTATTCGGTCTGCCTTGTTCGGAAATCAACTGCCTGCTGTTGTTCAAGGAAAAACGATACATTATCCTGACCCAGGTGAGCAGGGAACTTGGGGTAGCTAAGAGCAGGGCCACCGCCATGATCGACGCCTTAGTGCACAAGGGCTTGGCCGATAAAAAAACGGATCCCCACGACGCCAGAATCAAGATCATCGTCTTGACCCGGTCCGGGGAAAAAAGGCTGCAAGCCGTGCAGGACTATCAAACCACGGTGCATGAACAGGTCCTGCGCAAATTCAGCCCCCAGGAACGGGACCAAATCCTAACTTGCCTGGAAAAACTGAAATACTCTATGGAACTGGTCAAGGAAGAACTGGGGGAAGGGCAGGGCGGAGACTGAAGCTAAGGGCCAGAAAATATGAGGTGTCAGGTTTCTGGTGTCAGGTTTCAAACAGAACAGAAGAACAATTCTTTCTGCCTTGATTTTCCTGGTATGAAACGAGACATTAAATTACTAGGCTGTCCCCTTATAACATTACGGCATAATAAGAGGATGGCCGGAGCCATAAGAGAAAGACGTCCCCAGGGAGGACCCTGGGAACGAAGAGAAGAAGGCCGTCATTCCCGCGAAGGCGGGAATCCAGAACAGTAAGAATGGCTTTCCCCTAGATTGTCCGGCACTCACTTGCAGTGTTGATAGTCATATTTCTCCACCTCCTGCAAAGACAAGTGAGTGCCGGACCGGGCAATGACGGAGGGGCACTCCATAAGTTTCTTGCCAGATCAAGCTGGCGTTTTATTTCAATAAATCAATAAAATAGGTTTCAGCGCAGCCAGGGGCTGCGCTGAAACCTATTTTAAGGGACTTGGTCCAAGATTCTTCAAATCAGTTTCCATCTCGTTGAGGATCTTGGTCAGCTCGTGGCCCATATTGGAGGCCAGGCTCTCAAAACGCAGGCGGCTTGAGTCCATCCCGGCGCTTTTGAGCATGCGCTGGACATTTTCTACTCGCCACCCGGCGAAGGTATTGCCGCGGACCGACTTACAGTTGCCCGGATGGCAGGACAGGACCAGGACCCCGTCGGCACCTTTGAGAAAGGCGGTAAACAGGTAGTCCAGATCTACCTTTCCGGCGCAGGGAACGTGCACTGTTTTCAGGCCGACAGGCAGGTTCAGGCCGAATCGGCGGGCCATTTTCAGAGCCTCCAGGGAGGAGTTTTCACAACAGAAGGCAACTATGCCCGGTGTTTCGGGGGAGTCGCTTAAGTACTGCTCCAGCTGGGATTTGATGCTTTGGTCCTCAAAGTCCGCAATTTGGATGGCGTCCTGGGGGCATTCGCTGGCGCAAATCCCGCAGGTTTGACAGGCCAACGGGGATATGACCGGTTTATCCTCCCAGCTTATGGCCCCGTGCGGACAGCATCTATAACAGGTCAGGCAGAAGCAGCACTTCTCCTTATCCACCACCGCCTTGGACTCGGGCACAATCGCGGTCCCATGCCCCAGGAATTTGTGCACCTCCAGGGCTGCATTGGCTGCATCGGTCCACGTCCAGGCCAAATCGGCCACATCCCGGCTTCCGCCGACAACAAAAATGCCTTCCCGGTTGGAATGCACTGGAAAACGGTGGACATTGTTTTCCTGGAGAAAATTCCAGGGACCAAGATCGATACGTAAAAGGTCGGCCAGCCGGGGCGCGTCCTGGGGGGATTCCAGTTTTTCCTCCACCACCACCAGATCGGGCTCCAGAACCACTTCTTGGCCCAGAACCGGATCCAGAGATACGATCCTTGAGCCGTCGGGACTGACCTCAGGTGCGGCATGCAGTTTGAAGTAAATGGCTCCCCGGTCCCTGTTGGCTCGATACAACCGTTCCAGACCGTTGGCCGCCACCTTGATATTATTCACATACACATAGGCCCGTCCTCCCAACTCCTGGACTGTTTGCACCCCGTGCATGACCCGGCGCATGGCCAGGGGATTACCTTCCTGCCCGAATCCAACCAGAAAAGCTACTCTCTTGCCCAGACCGCAGGAGTTAGCAGCCCCTCCTTCCTGGGCCAGGGATTCGAACTGGGATTGGCTTATGACCCGTTGTGAAGGCGTCAACCCGTAAGCCTCGAACAGAGGGGCCGCCTGAACGTCCGAAGCCAAGACCACGGCTCCGGCTTGGCGATCCACCACCTCGGTTCCTTGCTGCAGTTTGAGCCGAAACTGGCCAGGCATTCCGTCAAAATGGAGTAACGAGGTTGCGGTCAGGCATTCGACTCCTGGAGTGGAGGAGATGTCGTGGACCGCGGATTCATAAACCTCTGCCTGCTCCGGAGATGCCTGGGCCAAAAATTCGGAGCTTGCCTTCGCTTGGCCAAAATCCGTTTTGCTCTCGACAATGGTCACTGCATAGCCCAGATCAACGAGCTCCTGGGCTGTTTTCAACCCGGACCAGCCCCCACCGAATACAAAAACCGATGTGTTCAGATCTATTTCCGCCATCGTACGCGTATATTCAGTTCTCATTTGGACACCCCTAAATACTTTGCAGCTTGTCGAACGGCCAGACCGGCATGAGCGATGGACTCGGCAATGCTCTTGGGCCCAGTGGTTGTGCCAGCTAAGTAGATACCGGCCTTATGGGTGGTGGTCGTATCCAGTGCGTTTTGGACCTGGAAGAAACCGTCCCCATTGAGATCCAGTTCCAAAAGCCGGGCCAAAGAAGGGTTGTCCTCACCGGGCATAATACCCACGGAGAGAATAATCAGATCGTGTTCTCTATTGTGCAGAGATCCGTTCTGTTCATCAATAATACTGACCAAGAGATTGTCGTTATCACCGGCGTAAATATCCACGGGTATGTTCCGGATAAATTCCAAATCTTCCCGGCATTGATTATAGAACTGAGGAGATTCCTTACCGATATTTTGAATGTCCATATAATAGACACTTATTTCGGTTGCAGGATCTTGACTTTTCATCACTTCGGCCATGCGCAGGGCGTAAGAGCAGCAGACATGGGAACACCACAAATGACCCAATTGTTCGTTACGACTGCCTACGCATTGGATGAAAGCCGCCTTCTTGGGGGAGGTGTGGTCGGATGGACGAACGTACCGGCCGGCTTTTTTTTTGATGAGTTCCATATCCAGGGCGGTAACTACGTTGGACAACCCATCGTAATTGTAGGTCGTCTTTTGTTCCGCGGCAAAGGGGGCAAATCCTGAGGCCAGAATAACGCTGTCTGCGGTTACCGTCAGGCGACTGGGCTCTTGGTCCACATCTATACCCGACTGACCGAGAAAAGACTTAAGTTCAGCCAGCTTGCCTGGATTGACGGCATATAACGGGTCGTGGCTGGGAGATGTCCCCCTTTGGATACCATTTGGAACCGGACTTGAGGCATGGTTTTGGGCCAGGATGGCTTGTTCCTGGTCGCTGTCAAACAGGGGGGATTGCTCAATGCTCAGGGTATAGGGGGCCTTGGCGGAGATATCTTTCACCTGAGCCCCCCTATGGACAGTTATGTTTGGATGTTCCAGGACCTGTTTCAAGGCCTTCTCCACAGTACATGCATCACATTGCCGGCATTCATCCGTAGCCTTACAGTTATAGGCAATGGCATGACCGCCCAGGAAGGGCTCCCTTTCTACCAGATGAATGTTGAGATCGTAGTCGGCCAGATCTCGGGCGGCTGTCAGACCGGTAATTCCGCCCCCGATGATCGTGACCGTTTGCCTTTCGCTGTTCAAGGTGACACTCCTTCACGTTTGAATGACATGGTTCAGGCTAGCGTTCCTGCACACCGACCTTATGTTCATAACCAGGCTGAACAACCGTGCGTGGAATCTGATTGCGCCATTCCTGGGCCGGGAAGATGGGCATAATGTTGGCCACCCGGTTTTGCAGGCCCAATCGTTCATAAATCAATTGCCAGGCACATGGGGTGTCAGGATTGACTTCACAGCTGCCTTTGCTCGTTCCTCCGCATGGACCATTGAACAATCCCTTAGAGCAGGTAGTTACCGGGCAAATTCCGGCAGTATAGGCCAGAACACACGTCCCGCATCCCCGGCAGCGTTCTTCATACCAGCCAACATCCTGATTGGCTCCCATAAATGTCGTATCCACACCTGGAAAGACCGGGATGTGCGGAAAGCGTTCAGCCAAAAACTGGATTCCGACCCCGCAAGCCATGGAGACGAGAGCTTCATATCCCTCGACCATATGGTCAAGTTCAGCCAAAAATTCCCGGTCACATTGCCGCTCTATGGTCACCGCTCCAAGCTCCACCGGGGCCTTGTCGATCGTCCGGGACATGCTCAGTTCGGCGTTTAAGCTTGTGACTTCTTTTTCCCCTCCAGCCAGGCATACAGCCACACACGTGCCGCACCCAACGGTGAGCACCCGGGTAAAGTCCTGCACGGAGGCCTTGATTTCCTCCAAAGGTTTCCTCTTGGCAACGATCATAATTCCTCCTGTTAAGCAAAGGGACATGTACACAAATCAAATGAAAGAGACCAGGCAGGGGAATGACCGGCTGTCTGGAAAGTAAACCTCAAGGTCTTACGCTTCGGCAGATAGGGTACACACGTCGTTTTGAATAAGATCTTGTAAAGTGACTGAATTAAGTTTTGTATAAATGATCTCTGTAAGTTCCGTCCAGATTTGGTGTGTCTTGCAGTTTTCCATACGCGGGCACGGAGTGTCGTTCATCCAGCAGTTGACCAGATCTAAATCTCCTTCCAGAAGCCGGACGACATCGCCGAGCTGGATTTCCTGAACAGGCTTGGTTAAGCGATGTCCTCCGTGTGGACCCCGCTTCCCGGACAGGTATCCACCTCGCTTTAATATCCGAGTTATTTTTTCGAGGTATTTCAGAGAAATGTCCTGACGCCGGGCGACTTCTTGCAAAGATATGGCCTGACCTTGACTATTGATGGCAATATCCATGAGCAGCCTGATGCCGTATCTGCTTCGGGTCGAGATCTTCATGTGTTTTCCTTATGGCTTTCAGGCGCTCAAGACTCCAACTGGGCAAAAACTTTTTGTCCTCATATGTAAGAGGTGGGTCAGACACTTGCGATGGGTTTGGATAGCATAAACTCCGACCCTCCTGCAAGCATTTGAGGGCCCTGGCATGGTAACGTGGTTGAATCATAATAAACGAGCCCAGGGCTCAGCCCTGGGCTCGTTTATTATTCGTGGCTTTCAAGATCTTCGATCCGCTTTTCAATGGAGGAAAGGGCATCGCGCAGGGATTTTGCTTCCTCTTGGAGCATGTTTTTTTCCTGGTTCGGACTCATACCCGGACCGGGTCCCGGACCGTATGCATAATGATGAGGCATCGTGCCCCAAAAACGGCCGAATCCCGGGCCGCGACCGCGGCCAAAGCCGCGGCCCCGGCCGAAACCCATCCCCCGTCCAAAACCAGGGGTCATTGCTCCAGGCTGCTGAAAACCTCCGCAAAATCCGGCTCCTCGTCCGGTCATAGGTCCCATTCCTGTTGGTCCTGTTCGATCTCCCCAGGGCATAAGACACCTCCTGTCTTGATTTTGAAATTAGGATTACAAACCGCTGCCGCGGCCAGATCCTCTCCCGCCTCGTCCCAAGCCAGCTCGGGACTTTTGTCCCGGGCCGCGGCCGCGGCGAAAAAGGTTCCCGGCCCGCTGCATCAACCCTGTACCAGGCCTGGACGACCTGGCGTTTCCTTCACCGCAAGGGCCAAGACCGCGTCCTGTTTTTGGTCCTTGACCCATTGGTCCTGTACCGTCTCCACGTGGCATAATTATAACCTCCTATTAACAAGTAACTGACGTTGTGCCCTTACAGAGCAACTTTTTGGTAATCTCTTCCTCCCGGGGCGTTGCCCAGGGCTGGGATGCACGGCCCCTTTGGGGTCATACTCGATCAAACTGGCGGCCGCCGCCAGAGGCGGCGCTGGCCAGAGCACAACGTCTATTGGTTTTGGCCTCTCATTTACCTCCGGCCTCGCCGCCTCCTGTGTCTTTGCCTCCGGAAACAGCCCGGGAGAGTAAATCGTTCTGCATGCAACTCCCCCTGGATATAGGCAGCCAAGACTTCTTGAGCGTCGCCTGTTACAAAGGGGATGAGTTCAATCTCCCAGGCCCGAATGATAGAGGCCTGTAAACCAGAGATAGCCCCACAGATGAGCACCTGGACCCCGTGTTCACCCAAAAGGGCAATGCGGCTCATGGGATCATGGGGTAAAGACAGATCGTCCAGCCATGTGGACCGACTCTGAACGACCTGGATCAATCTGACCCGAGAGGCGCTCTCAAAGACCGGAGAAATACGTGAACCCCACACTGTGATGGCCACTTTGGGCATAGGCACGCTCCTTTTACAATGATTATAGCATCAAGTGTGCCAAAATTGATGGGCCTGCAATGAGCCAGATATGCAGGCCCAGAGGACAGGAGAACCAAAGAGATACAAGATATGTTTTTCAAGGTCTGGGCTTTGGCCTTTGGTTTTTTTCTTAAATCTGGGATCAGAATGGTTGCAATAATGCGACACTAGGTGCAACTATTGTCGCAATACTGCGACTAGTGAATCAGGTCAGGGCTGGGCAAGTGCATGGTGTGTAAGTTATCTTACATGCCCATCCTGGCTCCTGGGGGGCTTGAGTCCGTATTTGGCCATTTTCCTATACAAAGTGCTCTTGTGCATACCCAAGGCCCTGGCCGCTTGAAGCCGATTGTAGGCATGGTCCTCCAAGGCTTGCATGATGGCCCTGGCTTCAGCTTCGTGCACAACAGACTGCGCATGACCGGCGGAACTTGGTGTGGAGGGGGAGTTGCCGATACTCTCCGGGAGGTGGTCCGGCTCAATGATTTCAGCTGGGCACAGGACAAAGGCGCACTCGATAATATTTTCCAATTCCCGGATGTTGCCGGGGTAATGATAGTGCATGAGGAGTTTCAGGGCCTGCTCGCTGACTCCGATCAGGTTTCTGTTGTACAGAGCATTGAAGCGTTGTACAAAGGTGTCGATAAGCAAGGGGATGTCTTCCTTGCGTTCCCGCAAAGGAGGCAGGGTGAGCTTGACCACATTGATCCGATAAAACAGGTCCTGGCGGAACTCCCCGGTATCCACCAGGGCCAAAAGGTCTCGATTGCTGGCCACAATAATCCGGGTATCCAGCTTTTGAGGCTTTGTTCCCCCCAAGGGAGTGAATTCACGTTCTTGCAGGACCCGTAAAAGTTTGACTTGAAAGGCCTGACTGGTTTCCGCAATTTCATCTAAAAAAAGGGTACCTTTCTGGGCTAAGGCCAATTGCCCGGGTTTATCTTTTTTCGCGTCGGTGAATGCTCCGGCCTTGAAGCCAAAGAGCTCAGACTCCAAGAGGGTGTCGGGGAGCGCTCCACAGTTGACCGGGATGAAGGGCTTGTCCCGGCGGGGGCTCAATTTATGCACGGTCCTGGCCAGCAGTTCTTTGCCCGTCCCGGTTTCCCCTAAAATGAGTACAGTGCTTTCGCTCTGGGCTACCCGGGGCAGGATCTTAAATATGGAGTGCATGGACCGGCTTTTGCTCACCAATTCCCCGACCTGAGAACTGGAGTGCAGTTCCTGGCGCAGGGCCTCCACGTCACTTAAGTCCCGAAAGGTCTCCACACCACCCAAGATCCGGCCATCTTCATCCTGGAGCAAAGCGGCTGAGACGCTGACCGGTATACGCCGGCCCTGGCCATCGATGATCTCTCCTTGGACGTTGACTGTGGAGGATTCCTGGTCAAAAGTGGATTGCAACGGACAGCCGGTTTCGCACATGGTGGAGTGAAACACTTCCCAACAATAGCGGCCCAAAGCTTCATCCCTGGAAATCCCGGTGATGAGTTCCGCCGCCCGATTAAAGGTGGTGATCTTCCAATCGTGATCCACGGTAAATACCCCGTCCGAGATACTTTCCAGTATAATTTGAGTTGCTTTACCGGACAGGTGATGTGATGGAGAATCCATGCTTGCTCCTTGTTCAGTCCCGGCGTTGGCGGGACCTGAGGCAAATCTGAAATATTATGTGGTCAAATTTGAAAAGGAGGATTTCCATGCGCTTGGTGATTATTGGTGGTGACGCAGCCGGAATGAGTGCAGCCAGCCGGTTCAAACGCAAGTCCCCGGACAGCGAGGTCATCGTTTTGGAGCAAACTCACGACGTCTCCTACAGTGCGTGTGGTATGCCGTACAATATCTCCGCCCCTAACCGGCCCATTGACGATCTCGTGGTCCGTTCGGCCAAGGTCTTTGAGGAGAAACTGCACATTGATCTGAGATTGGGGCATAAAGTGACCAAAATTGATCCCAACCAGAAAAAGGTCATCGCAGAAACGGCTCAAGGTACCTTGGAGCTGACCTACGACAAATTGCTCATTGCTACTGGGGCCTCACCCATTTTACCGGACGTTCCCGGCATTGACCTGCCCGGGGTCATGCCTTTGAAAAGCTTGGAGCATGGCCGAGGGATCAAGGAATATCTGTTCCGAAACAAGGTGGAGAGGGCGGTCATCATCGGCATGGGGTACATCGCCTTAGAGATGGCCGAAGCCTTGCGCACACGGGGCATTGACGTGGCCATGGTCAAACCCAGGCCCCAGCTTTTGCCCTGGATGGACCCGGAACTCTCGGATATGATCAAGGCTGAATTGACGGACCATTCAGTGGCCCTGTACGCCGGTCAGTCCATTGAATCCATCATCTCCACCCAAGATGGAATGCAGGTTCAGTGTTCTTCTGTCACATTGCCGACTGACTTTGTCCTTTCCGCGATTGGGATCAAGCCCAACAGCGAACTGGCTGCCCAGGCCGGCTTGGAATTGGGGCCGGAAACAGCCATTGCCGTAGACCGATCTATGCGTACTTCCGATCCGGACATTTATGCCGCCGGCGACTGTGCCGATGCCTTCCATGTGGTTAGCAAGGACCGGACCTGGGTTCCCTTGGCCCTTCGGGCCAATCGGGCCGGGTGGGCTGTGGCCGATCACCTCCTGGGGCAAACGGTGGACATTCCAGGAGTGGCCGGGACTGCAGTATTCAAGGTCTTTGATGTGGAAGTGGCCACAACCGGCCTGAGTTCTCAAGATGCCGCCACATTCGGCTTCGAGCCTCGATCGGTGACCATAGAATCCATTAACCAAGCCCATTCCTATCAAGGCAAGACCGAACCTATAAAGGCTCATCTGATCGGAGATGCCAGAAGTGGCCGCCTGCTCGGAGCCCAGATGGTGGGTAGGCAAGGCACGGCCCTGCGCATCAATGCGATCGCGGTGGCTTTATCTGCGGAGATGAGCGTAGAGGCCTTCAGTCAGTGCGATTTAGCCTATGCACCTCCCTTCGGCCCGGTCTGGGATCCTTTGCTCACCGCGGCCAATCAGTTGCTGAAGAAGCTCTAGCGCCGCGTTATATGTTCATTGTCCAGCTATCGGTACGAAACCTTTCTTCCTCTGATTCCCCTCCCTTCCGCCTGTCTTTCAGGCGGAAGGGAGAGGCCAGGGGAGGGTTCTTTTGTGCGATATTTGAAGTATGTCAAGGCACTAGCTATTTAACTATCCCGAAGGTCGCACGAAGCGAAACACCTATGTAGGACTCTTAAAACTCTACCGACCACCCAGCGGAGGCAAAGGCGAAACGGTCCTGAAAATGTTGTTGGCACAAAGCCGCCCCAAGTTGCCCTGTGCAGTGGGAGACAGCGACCAAGTCCAGTCCATAATTGTCAAAGGCTTGCATAGAGGCTTTGAGTTGCTCACCGGGACCGCCCATAAAGCCCAGATGGGTCCCTCCGATGACAGCGTGAAAGGTTGTGTGGCCGGTCTGGGCTGCAAAGTGATTCAGGACGTTCACCGCTCCGGCATGAGCGCAGCCGAAGACAACCACAGGGCCTTTGTCTGTTTCCACGAGCAGACTGGCATCGTCCCACAAAGGATCAAGCACTAACTGCCCATCTTGCTCAATCAGCAAGCGGGTGTCTGGATGTTCGAAATCCGTTCCTCGGGGCACTTCTCCGGAAAAAAATATCCCCGGGGCCAGTTCGGTAAATTCGCGGAGGAAAGTAAACTGAGCTTGAAGGGTTCTCTCCAGGTATTCTGGCCTGTATTTCAAGCCGATGAATACATTTTGCTGGCCATGGGCAGTATTCAGCTGGGCGTACTTGGGCCTGAATACGTCCGGATGGGCATAGACCCGGGCCTTGCGCGGAGGATACAGGGCCGCAGGCAGTCCGCCTGTATGGTCGTAATGCCCGTGGCTGAGGACAATGGACGGAATGGTGGAGAAATCGATACCCAGCAGATGAGCATTGTTGGCCAGGGCCATTCCCTGTCCGGTATCAAACAAAATCCGGTGATCGTCCTTCTCAATCAAAGCACTAAAACCGTGTTCTCCGATCAAGCCCAGGGGACCGGCGGCTGTATTTTCACATAGAACAGTTATCTTGGTCTGGCTCATATTCCCTCCCATTGATTGTATTCTTTGAGCTGTGAATTAAGAATCTGGAATTTTGAACCTTGAAATGTGCACATTTTTCACTGCCATGTCCAAAGAGATACCAGCTGACACTCTGAAGTCAAGAAAGAGGCAAACAAAAATCAGATTGGGACAAATTTTTCTTGACCCCATTCCTGTTTCCACTTAATATACACCAAACCATCCATGGGGATGACTTGAACGTTTATATTTTCACTTTTCGAGGAGTACAGGAGCTATGAGTAAGAAGATGTATGTTGGGAATTTGCCGTTTTCTTCCACTGAAGACGATCTGCGGGACCTGTTTTCACAGTATGGTGAGGTCAAATCTGCAAACATTATCTATGACCGGGAGACAGGACGTTCCCGTGGGTTTGGATTTGTGGAAATGGCCGAAGAGGGTGCGGATTCAGCCATTGAAGCCTTGAATGGTAATGAGTTCGGAGGGCGGACTTTGCGGGTCAACGAAGCCAGACCACGCTGGTAGAAAAAAAATTACATTTACTTTCATCAGGAGGTGAGTGTTATGCTCAGGAGATATTTACCGGAATTACGGAGGCGTTCTAAAGAAGTACAGCGCCCGCAAAATGTGTTTGATATGATGGAGTCTTTTTTCAATCGAATTGAATGCAGCTACGGTTTTTTTTATCGCACAGTTCCTCTCTCCACAGAGGTTGATACAGACAAAGTCAAGGCCAAATTCAAAGACGGTATCTTAACTGTGAATATGCCCAAAGCACCGAGCGCGCAAAAGAAGAAAATAGAAATTGAATCTTAATCCCTATTTTCTGCATCTCCAAAAAGCCGGGATAAGTTCCCGGCTTTTTTTTTGCGCGCTTTGGCTCAAAAATGTTTCAGATTTGCCGGAGGCGCTGAACCGTGAACCTGGACCTTTGAGCCTTCAAGTTTTGATCCTGAACGTTGGAAGCTGAACACTTCTCATGAGTTGCATCTAAGAATAAATTCATTTTGAAGCCTGAGGAGCTGAACTTGCCTCCTGGGTCATATTTGGCTATGATCCAAATTTTGTTTTGGCATAGCGTTTTATAAATCACAGCCAAGGATCTTCGACCCATGAGAGGAAACAGTGGTTTTGGATGCAAGGATGTTCATTTTCTGGTTTTTTGTATTGTCTTTTGCTCGGTTATGATATCAATCTCTTACCCGGTTCGGGGCCAAACCGCTTTTTCAGCCGGTGAACTTGGATGGCAGGAAAAATTCTATCGAAGCGGTCTCCAGGACCATCTGAAGTATGAAATTTTTGCCAAGGCCATGACCGGCCGGCAAACGTGGACGTTTTCCAAAAGGGACCTGTTGACCATTATCGATTTCTCCCAGCCGTCCTACAAAAAACGTCTTTATGTGGTCGATTTGAAAGAGGAAAAACTCCTGTATCGAACCTATGTGGCCCATGGGCGGGAAACCGGCCTAACCTATGCGCGAGAGTTTTCCAATGTCCCACATTCCTACCAGAGCAGCTTGGGATTTTATAGGACCGCTGAGACCTATCGGGGCAAACATGGCTATTCACTTCGCTTGGATGGACTGGAAACGGAAATTAATGATCTGGCTCGGCAAAGAGCCATCGTTATGCATTCGGCTGATTACGCAAAAGAGAGTTTTATTCGAGAGCACGGAAGGTTGGGCCGTAGTTTGGGATGTCCGGCTCTGCCACCGGATATAAGCCAAAAAATTATCACCAGGATTAAAGAGGGGAGCTCTGTTTTTGTGTATGCCGATGATCCGGAATATTTAACCAGGTCCCCGGCCTTTTCTTCTCCAAGTGGGTAAATCAGATAACGATTATTTCCAATAAAAACCCCGGTTGACGGAAAATTGCCGGATATTTCCATGAGGGCAGCCAACGGGGGGCCTCACTAAAAATGTGCAATCCAAGGACATCTGGCATGCTCAAAGGCGGTGTTTATCTCGATGTGGAAAATTTGACCCGGAATGGTGGATGGGGCATGCGTTTCGGAGTCATTCCCGACCTGGTCAGGGCTCAAGGGGTGCAGCTTTTGCGGGCCAACGCCTATGTGGCTGCTGATTTCGACCGTGAGTCGACAGACCCGGAATATGCCCGCCGGAATAAGGAATTTCGCAATGCTATCCGGAGATCCGGTTTTCATCTTTTGGTCAAAAGGGTTCGGCGGTTTATTAACGATGACGGAGAAACAATCCTGAAAGCCAACGCTGATCTGGATTTGGCGGTGGATGCTTTGGTTCAATCCGAGAACCTGGACTATATCCTTCTGGGTACTGGGGACGGTGATTTCGTTCGCTTAGTCCGGGCCTTGCAGAACAGAGGCCGGCGGGTGGATACCCTCTCCTTTGCCCATACCAGCAACGACCTTCGATATGAAACAGATTTCTACTTTTCCGGCTTTTTGATCCCCAACTTACTGGAGACGGAAAACGGCAAGGAACGGTACAGAGGTGTGCTCTATTCCGTCTCACCGGAACGAGGGTATGGCTTTGCCCGCGTACGAACTGGTTTGAAGTTTCAAGATGTGGTCTACGATGTCTTTTGTCATATCAATGAGTTTCAAGATCACATCTCCAATGAAGAGTTCCAGTCTTTTAAGAACCGGGAGGCGGTCCTGGAAATGGACCTCATTTGCCAGCCAGACGGCCGGTACAAGGGAGAAAACATCACGGAATACGCCTGGAGCAGCTGACCTCTTTCGGGGGCGCCTTCACCACCACCTCCAGCCCCGATCCGGACGATGCCCATGCCGCCATTTCCAGGGAGGGATCGGATCGGCATCCGCCCACAATCCCAATTGATTGTGCCGGGCCTTTTGTTCTAACTCCTCCCATTCCCGGCATACAGATTGCTTACAATACCTATCGTACACCCAGGCCAACCCGGAGGCGGTCAAAACAGCGGACAGGTCCTTTCCGTTTTTTTGCACTCGAGCCACCAGCCGGCCGTAGCGATCTTTCTCTATAGGCAACACCTCCACCGGTCGGGCCCACACCTCCCATGCGGTCCTCACTCGAGCGGAAAAACCGTAAGGTTGATCCGATTCAGGACAGTCGATGCCATATACTCGAATGCGCAGCAGATCAAAGTCGGCATCCACAACGGTCAAAGAATCGCCGTCCGTAACCCAGAGGACAAAGGCGGTGTAGGCCCTGATCGGTGATGCGGTCACAACCAGGAAAAAGGCACATAGACTGAGAATACAGGCCAGCCTTGCAGTTTTGGGCCGGAGGGCAGGCAAGACTAGGTATCCTGCCTGAGCCAATAGAGCCGGATTGCTTCCCGAATTGTTCTGGCCGCCAGATGGGCGCAGTGCTCTTTATCTGCAGGCAGAAAACCCAAAAGGGAGATGACGTCGGACTGCTCCATGCCGGCGGCTTCCTCCAAAGATCTTCCTTCCGCCAGCTCACAGGCCGCATCGGCACTGACGATGCTCGGCCCGCAGCCAGTGGTTTGGAATGTGGCTTTGCGGATGGATTCATCCTCAATGTCCAGAAAAGTGCTGATTTGATCCCCACACTCACCGGTCAGCTCAGCATGGGCTGAAGGCGTGGCTAAAATGCCCATGTGGGTTGGATTCATCCATCGTGTATAAAAGGCCTCGCCGAATTCCTGCCTGGTTTGTTCAATGATTTCGTTTTGCATCTGGGCCACAAAGGAATCCAGGGTATCGGTCATTGACTTCTCCTCTCCTCACGCCCAAAAATTTGGCAATTGCAGGTTATGAAGAAATGAAAATATTTCAGATTTACCGACGGCATAGTGAACAGGGCCTTTGGCCTGGTATTAAAAGGTGAGTACCTTTGTCTCTTCATCGCTCATCATGGTCACGATCTCTCCAGCTCCGGCGATTTTGGATCCTTCAATCAATTCATCAGGACCAATGAGCCGCTTGTCCGCACATGCCTTGCATACCAGGAGCTCAGCACTTTGGGCCAGCAGCTTGTCCAGCATATCCTTCATATGTTCGCCGGTGGACGCCCTGATCCCTTCAGCCATTCCGATTTGGGCCCAGTGAATGGCATCATCTATCAATGCCACTTGGACGTCCATTTTCTGGTTCTCAGCCGCCAGGGCGGCAAACTGCATGGCCCGGGTCGCCCCACCTGCCTTCTCAAAGCCCTTGGAAATAACGAAAAGCATTTTGCCCATTTTTGCATCCTCCGTGGTTTCATAACGGTTCAGCGCCGCCAATGACGACGCTGCCATAATATAAATCCAAATTCGAGTCAGTCAACTAAAAATTGAACACCTTGGCCTCAGCGGCAATATCAATGATAGCCGGCGCCCCGCCCAAGTACATGTTGGAGAAAAATTGGCTCTCGTCGACCTGACGAGACTGAGCGCAGGGGATTCAGACCCCGGTGGGTACTTCCTTTTCCACTAAAGAGGGGAGGTAATCATTAGGACGATCCCCAGTCACGGTTTTCAGATTCAACTCCCGTTTGGAGTTGGCCCATTCCACGCCCCCGTCGATCAAAAAGAGATCCACTTGATGTCCCTTGTCCATGGCTACCTTGGCAAACTGAAAGCAGCGGGTGGCGGCTTCATTACTGTCTTGCCCGAGGATAAAGAGATACCTGGCCATAGAAACCTCCATGAATTGTTGATTTTTTCTTTTAAAACACGAACCGTGAACCTGGAACCTTGAACTCCTAAGACCCCATGTCTCAACCTGTAAAACAAGGTAAGCTTGATGACAAGAAACACACCTGATGAGTAGGCTATTTGACAATTCCTGCCTTCTTATATATAAAACGTCTATGCATAAATGTTCGACATGTGATCAAGAGCGTCAAGACCTTTACCTGGACGAAAAGTACTGGAACGGCCTGCTCAAGATGGCTCTATCCAGGTTTTTTATCCTCCAGGTATTGAGTTCTGGACCGGCTCACGGCTACGCCATAGCCAACCGGATCTCGGATTTGACTCAGGGGTGCTGTTCCCCCAGCCAGGCAGCGATTTATCCTGTCCTCAAAGACTTCATGTACGGCGGTTATGTTACGTGTCAAGAAGAGACAGCTTCCGGCAGGAAGCGTAAGGTCTACACCTTGACTCCTAAGGGCAGGCAGGCATTTCAGGTGGCAGTGGAAGCCTGGCGGGAAACCACCCGGGCCTTGACCAGGGCCCGGGTGGAAAGCGGGGAAGCAGCATCTTTTTTCGATGACCATGTACTGTAACCTGACGATTAACGGCAAATCTGAAATCTTGAAGTCTCAAGATAGCAAGAAGAGGGTCATATGCACGAAATACACCCAACCCCAGTCAACCAGTCCACCGCGGTGGCGTCAGGCCCGGGGTGAAGCCGTCCTTCATCCGCACAGGAAGTGCGGAACGAGCAAGACCCGGGTTTGCAGACCCTGTGTGCAGACATCTCCTCCGAACCGACAGCACCTGCATCCACTCTGGGCCGGGATGCAACCATCCTGCATGACCCTGGAGGAGTGTCCGATCGTACCCCAACAGGAGCCGAAACCCGAGAAGAGGTTCCTTGCTGAGGCCCCAGAAACGTTTTGCCGCCGGAGGCGGCAGGGGAGAGGGCCGGGCTGAAGGCCTGGCACTTTGTTCAGGGGTGGTTGTCGACTCCAGCTGGGCCGGTCCCCAAAGTCCGATCCAAATGGAAACTCATCGACGTCTTCAAGGCCGCTTTGGTCCGCCTGGGCCCGGGCCGGGACAACTACCGTATTTCGCCAGGGCTTTACGCACTGGGAAGTCCGGATGGGAACAGTCCGGTCCTGGTCACCTGCAACTACAAACTGACCTTTGATATCCTGCGCCGCGAGCTGGCCGGGGAGTCCTACTGGCTCCTGGTTGTGGAAACCTACGGCATCAATGTCTGGTGTGCCGCAGGCAAGCAGAGCATGAGCACCCAGGAAGTGGCCCGCAGGGTCCAGGCTGTGGGGCTCGAACACGTGGTTGGGCATCGGACCTTAGTTTTGCCTCAGTTGTCTGCACCGGCCGTGGCCGGGCACAAGCTGCGCTCCCTGTGCGGCTTTTCCGGGGTCTTTGGCCCAGTGCGCATTCAAGATCTGCCTGCTTTTATCCAATCCGGAATGCAGGCCGAATCAGAAGCACGCCAGGTGACATTTCCTATCCGCCAGCGCTTAAGCGTGGCCCTGGTGGAAACCTACGGAGCCCGCAAATTCCTGTTCTGGACCCTTCTGGCCTGCCTGGGTCTGGCTGCTTTGGGTCCGGGCGGACTGAGTGTGGTTGGTGTGAGCCAGGCCGGGCTGGGGGCCTTTGCTACCGTTCTGACCGGATTCTTGACCGGGGTCCTGGCGGTGCCCGCTCTCTTGCCTTACATTCCCTTTCGGGCCTTTGCGGCCAAGGGCCTGGCGGTCGGCCCTGTGGTCGGGATCCTGCCCGCAGCGCTCATGGCCGGGAGTTTTTCCCAGGCAGTGGCCCAGATCGTGGCCTGTACCGCCTTCGCCTCCTGGTTCGCCATGCATTATACAGGCTCCACGCCCTTTACCTCCCTGTCCGGGGTGGATCGGGAAATGCGCCGCTATATGCCGGTGCAGGGAGGCCTCCTTGGGGCCGCGGTGCTTATTTGGCTGTTCGGGAGCTGGTTGGCCTGAGTACATGCACTCATAAATACAGTGACATTTGAATTTGGTGAAACCCGGCCCGTGGTCTTTCCAGTAGGGCGGTCCTCTCCGAGGGCCTGCCTTTCAAAATGGCCTGTCCTTCGGAAAAGGGCGGCCTTGCCAACCGGGCTTTTTCAGTAAGGCAAACGTATGTATGGATTTCGACACATCGAAGATGCGGTTACCCTGGAGTATGACCCTGGTTTGTGCATTGGTTGCGGCAATTGCCAGACGGTGTGTCCGCACCAAGCCTTCACCCTGGACCACAAAAAGGCCCAGGTCCTGGATAGGGGGGTGTGCATGGAATGCGGGGCCTGCGCCTTGAATTGTCCTGTCGGGGCCATCAAGGTCCGCCCTGGAGTAGGTTGCGCCCAAGCCATACTCTACGCCTGGTTGGCCCAGGTCCCAATCCTGCGCAAGGTCTTTACCCCGGACGCTTGCTGCGAATAGATGCCGTTCAGGAGCTTGGCCGAATTACTTGTATCCGTTCTAGGGACGAAGGGAGTGTTCCAAAATAAGCAGAATCTGGATATCCATGACATTGGTCCCGGTAGGTCCGGTAATAAGCAACTCGTCGATTTGTTTAAAAAAATGATACGAATCGTTTCTGGCCAGAAATTCTTGGGCAGAAATTCTCTTTTTTTCCGCCCTGTCCACCGTTGAACCTGAGGCAAAGGCTCCTGCAGCGTCCGTCGGACCGTCAGTTCCGTCCGTCCCGGCTGAGAGCAGGACTGTATTCTGCATTCCGGAGAGCTCCAAGCCCGCGGCCAGGGCCAGCTCCATATTCCGTCCCCCCAGGCCATTTCCCCGAAGAGTTACCGTGGTCTCTCCGCCGGAGAGGATGCACGCCGGAGGGGCCAGAGGCCGGTGCCGATTGCCTACTTCCTGGCCTATACTGGCCAATACTTTGGCCACCTCCCTGGCCTCCCCGTGGATTGTTGAGGTCAGCAGCAGGGAGAAAAATCCCAGATTTTGAGCCTTTTCCTCGGCTGCCAGCAAGGCGTCCCCCAGGCAGCCGACAATATGGTTGGAGACCCTGTCAAACTCGGGATCACCCGGTTTAGGGGTCTCCCTCACCTGTCCAGCGCATCCTTGGACCAGATAATCACTGACCGGAGGAGGAAGACTTTGTTCCAGCCCATATCCTTGCACAATGCGCATGCAGTCGGCAAAAGTCCCCGAATCCGGGACCGTAGTCCCGGAGGCGATGATATCCAGGTCGTCACCGATCACATCGGAGAGAATCAGGGATATCAGCCGGGCCTTGTTGGCATACCGGCAGAGCTGCCCCCCCTTGATCCGGGAAAGGTGTTTTCTGACGGTATTTATTTCGTGGATAGTGGCCCCACAATCCAGGAGGAGGCGGGTAAGCGTCTGCTTGTCCTGAAGGTTGATGGCCGGAACCGGAGCCGGAGACAGGGCCGATCCCCCGCCGGAAATCAGGCACAGGATCAGGTCGTCCGGGTCGGCCGTGGACACCAGGTCGATCAGGGCCTGGGCTGCAGCTATTCCGTTGGCATCCGGCACCGGGTGGGCGGCCTGCAAAACCCGACAGCGCTTTAAGGGCCTGGCGTGGCCGTATTTGGTGATGATCAGGCCATCACTGATCCTATCTCCCAGCAGGGATTCAACCGCAGCAGCCATGGCTGCGGATGCCTTGCCCATACCCACCACATAGAGTTTACCTGTCTTGGTCAGGGGAATCGTCATGTCCTGGATCTGCAACTGGTCATTGACCAGATGCATGTTTTTACCAATGCATGTACCGGGATCAACCGCTTTGATTCCGGCCTTGAAAATCTCAGTTGCCGCTTCCTTGAGTCTTTGTTCAGGCATAGCCCTTCCTGGAAAGTCGGAGATTGTCTGGATCAACTATTTCGACGTCCTGGGGAAAAAACACTCCATGTACGTTAGAAACTGGCTGCATAGTGTCGAATCATAAATGGCAAAACAAAACATGTCCACAGAAGAATTGAAAATGATGATTGTCAGGCCGGAGCATTTTTTGTAATCTCAGCTTAACAAACCGGGAAGACGTGAGATATATGCCAATTATAATCGGAACCTAGGCAACCGCCAAGGCCGCGGAGAACCATGAGACACCAAGAGCTGTTGAATGTTTTACGGACCTCGGATCGAACCTATCCAGGGGTTGCAGCTATGGCCGATCACCTTGACCAACTGTCCGGTGATGAGCTGACCCAGTTCATTGAATTCTTGATTGCTCAAGGTGAAGACAAGGCCATGGGCCTTCTGCTCAACGCCATTGCCTTGGGCAGGATACAGATTCATCCGTATATTTTGAGTCAAACCCTGAAGATTGTCCATGACATAGATGATTTTACCTTCCCCTTCCGGGAACAAGACGCAAGAGCAATAGATCCTTTGCTTGAACTGGCTTTTGCCCGGGATATTTCGATAGAGCGAAATGTCTTGGCTGCAACCTTGGCCGCAGAGCTGGCAGTCAAATTTGGAGTACAGCAAGGTGAGGTAAAGAAGGTATTGATTAAGCTGCAAAACAAATCCTTACCACTCGAGGGCAAAATCTATGTCCAAACCACTCTGGATTGCTTGGAAAATAATAGTTACCAGGATTCACTACTCTCTCGGTTCTTGGAAAGGGATATTCATCAGTCACTTCCAAAGGAAAGGCCCCCCAGGTATATCGCCCAGGAACATACAGTACGCCGCCCAGTACCCAAGATTGGAAGAAATGATCCGTGTCATTGCGGAAGTGGGAAAAAGTACAAGAAATGCTGCCTGCAAAAGGATCAAGAGCTATTTTATAATGCATCTCCCTATGCTGGACTAACCATGAGCCAGGTGATCTCCTCCCCTGGAATGGTTGAAGGAACTGAGGTCATCTCCAATATGCGGGCTTACCAGATAAAGAAACTTAACCCTGAAGAACTCAAAGAGGATCAATTATTTGCCGCCTATCGTCGGGCAGATGTATTTGGATTGCACGAGATTGCCTTGAATATGCTCCTGGAACTGCGGGATCGGCCTGGAAAGCATGATTTTGCCTTGGATCACATGCATGATCTTTTGTATGCGGCTTTGGAAGCCGGAAATCTGGAGTTGTCCAAGAAAATTAAGCATTTTTTACCACAAGACGATTTTCATGACCAGAACATTAAACAATTTCACTTTGAGCTTTTAGAGAATAAGGATTTATTCATGACTTTGGAGGAGCAATGCAGACGCTCTATTACAGAGAATGATATGGGGTCAGGCAATAATCTGGTTGATTTAGCCCATTGTTTTGACAAGACTTTTCCTGCCTTAAGTGTTGTTTTTTCCCGGGCAGCGATGGTAGAACAGTCTGATGCCTTCCTGGATAATGAGGTACTTTTGGAAATAGTGCGCAATGCCCGGACCGACCTCGATCTGGATACCTATGCCGATCCCATAGAGGATATTCTGGAATGGGCCATGGATATGCATGATCAGGATAATGAACTGGAAGAAAAGGAAAAAGTGATTAATGAACTGAAACAGAAAATCTTCGAGGGCCGGCGCGTTGCCGTGCATAAGGACCGAGAACTGCGGGAAAAAGAGCGGGAACTCAAGGCCCTGAGCAAGAAACTGGAAGAGGGAAGTCTCCCTGGACCAAGCAAATATGTCCAGCCCGAGCAGGCTGGTACCCAGGGCCAGGGGCAAGGGCAGGAAAATGCAGCCCGTTTGAAGCGACGGATTGAGCAATTAAAAATGGAGATTCGGGAACAACAACAGGAGCGGAGGCGGCTGCATCAGGAGCTGGAATCGAAGGAAAAGGCTGAAATCCAGAGATCTTTACCTGAGAAATCAGAACACGAAATGTCATCAACTCAAGACGAAGAAGATGCACAGGACGTTCCTGCCCTCAAACGGGTCCATATCCCGGTGTATACTGAGCAATTCAAGAAGAGCTGCAGGCAGATTTCAGCTGGGATTGGAGCCAAGGCCCTGCGGGCGGCCACAGGTTTTGCAACCCATGATGCACCAACCCTTCGTCAGAGCAAGCAGTTGGAAAAAATTTCGTCCATATACCGGATACGGGTTGGGATCAATTATCGTTTGATGGTTCGGTGGAAAAAAGGAGAGGATCTGGAAATTCTGGATCTGATCCCGCGGCAGGAAATGGATAACTGGATAAGTAACTATGTTGCATGAGATAATAACGCCAAAAATCTTGGATATAGGATACTTGAGCTTCTGCAAATTGAGCACCTTGGACGTTTTTTCATTTAAGCCCGGGTTAAATGTTGACCTGGTGCAGATCTCTGACTTTTGCCCGGAGGGCTGGCTATGAGAACTGGAGAAGAGAGCCTGCATCCCAGGCTTGAGGAATGGTTGCAGACGTATAATGCCTACCTGCGCCAACTGGCCGAAAATGGTTTTCAACTGACACCCAGCAGCGCCAGGGAAGGATTGGCTTCCTTGACCCGGCAGTGGACCCTGGAAAAGATAGAACTGCCCTGGATTGAGGATGACCTGATTTTGCCTCCCAGCGGCCCTCCGGTTCCGGTCCGCATCTACCATCCTGACCCAGACACGCCGCTATCGGTGCTCATTTACTATCACGGAGGCGGACACATGGCCGGTAGTGTTTCAGAATACGACCCCATCTGCCGCAAGTTGGCCCATCATATTCAACATGTCCTGATCTCGGTCGATTATCGGCTGGCTCCTGAAAATCCGTATCCAGCCGGGGTGGAGGATGCCCTGAACAGCGCCAGGTATGTCTGGGCCACCCTGGATTCCAGAGAGGTTGCTTATAAGCCCAGTCTCCGCTTGAGTGGGGACAGCGCCGGTGGGGCACTCAGCGCCACAGTGGCCCATCAGGCCCAGTACGACGCTGGCTTGCCGGTAGAAGCCCAGGTATTGATCTACCCGTCCTTGGATTACACCATGTCCAGTGCCAGCATTGACGAGTACAACTCTGGCTTTCTGCTCCAAAGGCAAAATATTCAGTGGTACTTTGACAACTATTTCCAACACGGGGAGGATCGGAAGAAAGCTTCCCCGTTGTTTATGGAGGTCACACCAAACTTTCCGGATACATTGGTGATTACCGCCGGGTTTTGCCCCTTGCAGGATGAAGGGCGACTCTATGTCCAGAACCTGCAAAAACAAGGCATACGCGCCGAGCATGTTCATTTCCCGGACATGATCCACGCCTTTCTGAATATGGAACGCCTTTTTCCGGAGCGTATTCAGGAGTTGTACAAGGTTGTGCGATCATTTTTAAGTTTGACAGAGAGATAAAAGGCACATGGAGTTTGTGGACTTATTGAAAGGTGGTTCATGTAGACTGATTTGGCATTAAAGGATACTTTATGCATATCTTTATGCACAAAGGTGTTTAACCAAAACCAAGGAGGCATGAAATGATCAAGAAGATTAGCATGTTGATTATCGTTCTTTGTTCTCTCGCAGTCATCGGATGTGGTGTTTCTCAAGATGAGTACGACCAAAAAGTGCAGGAATTAGAAGAGGCCCAAAGCACCATCGCCGATCTGGAGCAGGAGCTGTCTTCGACCGAGTCGGAGCTGCAGGCGGCAGAGAAAGAGAAGGCCACACTTATGGATAAGGTTTCCGGATTGGAGAGTAGCCTGGAGGAGACAAAACAGGAGCTGTCCGCCAGGGAGCAGTCATTGTCCGAAGACAAGGAGACCATTACCGAGCTGAATCAGGAGCTGTCCTCCAAGGACCAGGAACTGAAGGAAGCAAATGGACGTGTCGATGATCTGGAGCAGGAGCTGTCCTCGACCGAGTCGGAGCTCGCAGAATTAAGAGGCCACATTGACAGTCTGCAGACCGTAATGCAAGAAAAGGACAATACCATCCAAAAGCTGCGTCAGGAAAATGAATCTCTTACATCAGAGGCTGCTTCAGCTTCCGAAAGCAACGAATAAATGTTTGATGCTCAAAAAACACATTATTGTAACTCCTTCCATAAAAAGGCGGCCTCACCTGCAAAAACGAGGCATAAAAAGATATTTTATGCATATCTTTATGCACAAAGGTGTTTAAACAAAACCAAGGAGACATGAAATGATCAAAAAAATTAGTATATTAATTGTCCTTCTTTGTTCTCTCGTAGTCATCGGATGTGGTGTTTCTCAAGATGAGTACGACCAAAAAGTGCAGGAATTAGAAGAGGCCCAAAGCACCATCGACGATCTAAAGCAGGAGCTGTCCTCGACCGAGTCTGAGCTGCAGGCGGCAGAGGAGGAGAAGTCCACACTTACGGATAAGGTTGCTGGGTTGGAGAACAACCTGAAGGAGACAAAAGATGAGCTGTCCGCCAGGGAGCAGGAGCTGGTGGATGCAAATCAGCAGCTGAAGGAAGCCCAAAGCACCATCGACGATCTGGAGCAGGAGCTGTCTTCGACCGAGTCGGAGCTGCAGGCGGCAGAGGAGGAGAAGGGCGTCCTGACGGATAAGGTTTCCGGATTAGAGAGCAGCCTGGAGGAGACAAAAGAGGAGCTGTCCGCCAGGGAGCAGTCATTGTCCGAAGCCGAGGAGACTATTACCGAGCTGAACCAGGAGCTGTCCACCAAGGAGCAGGACCTGGCGGATGCAAATCAGCAGATAAAGCAAGCACAAAACCGTGTTGCCGATCTGAAACAGGAGCTGTCCTCGACCGAGTCGGAGCTGCAGGCGGCAGAGGAAGAGAAGGCCACACTTACGGAGAAGGTTTCTGGATTGGAGAGTAGCCTGGAGGAGATAAAAGAGCAGCTGTCCGCCAGGGAGCAGTCATTGTCCGAAGCCAAGGAGACCATTACCGAGCTGAATCAGGAGCTTTCCACCAAGGAGCAAGACCTGACGGATGTAAATCAGCAGCTGAAGGAAGCCCAAAACCGTGTCGACGATCTGGAGCAGGAGCTGTCCTCGACCGAGTCTGAGCTGCAGGCGGCAGAGGAAGAGAAGGCCACACTTACGGATAAGGTTTCCGGATTGGAGAGTAGCCTGGAGGAGACAAAAGAGAAGCTGTCCGCCAGGGAGCAGTCATTGTCCAAAGCCAAGGAGACCATTACCGAGCTGAATCAGGAATTGTCCTCCAAGGACCAGGAGCTGAAGGAAGCCAAAGGACGTGTCGACGATCTGGAGCAGGAGCTGTCCTCGACCGAGTCTGAGCTGCAAGCGGCAGAGGAGGAGAAGTCCACACTTACGGATAAAGTTGCCGGGTTGGAGAGTAGCCTGGAGGAGACAAAAGAGGAGCTGTCCGCCAGGGAGCAGGAGCTGGTGGATGCAAATCAGCAGCTGAAGGAAGCCAAAGGACGTGTCGATGATCTGGAGCAGGAGCTGTCTTCGACCGAGTCGGAGCTGCAGGCGGCAGCGGAGGAGAAGTCCACACTTACGGATAAGGTTTCCGGATTGGAGAGCAGTCTGGAGGAGACAAAAGAGGAGCTGTCCGCCAGGGAGCAGTCATTATCTGAAGCCGAGAGCACCATTACCGAGCTGAACCAGGAGCTGTCCACCAAGGAGCAGGACCTGGCGGATGCAAATCAGCAGCTGAAGGAAGCCAAAGGACGTGTCGATGATCTGGAGCAGGAGCTGTCCGCAACCGAAAGCACCGAATAATTGCTTGATGCTCAGAAAAAATACATTATAACTCCTCATCCCATACAAAAAAGTCGGCTCCGGGATCGCGATCCCGGAGCCGACTTTTTGTAAATCCTGATGGCCGAGAAGTCATCACTCTTCGGTCTTGGGTGTTTCCTTTTCCTCATCAGGCTCTTTGGCCTTTTTCGTCTTTGATCCAGAGGTCTTTTTCTCTTTCTTCGCACTGTCCTGCTCCTGTTCCCTGTCCAGGTGAAAACGAACCGGGCCGCGATATTGGTTCTCCGGCCCGTGACATTCGTGCAGGGCGCATTCCGAGGTGGGTAAAGACCATGAAGTGGCAATGGCCACGTGGCCTTTGGGGTAGGGGGATACCTCGGCATCGATAAAATCCAGGGGGGCCAGGGCGGACTCCTTCTCCACCAGGGTATCACTTTCCCCGTAACAGATGAGCCACGGGATATTCTTTTCCTGGAAGTGCTTCATATTTAATGTCTGGCCACCCACCTTCATGGGAAGGGTCCCATCCGGGGCGATGGGATGGTTGTAGGAGATGAAGCTTAGCCTGGTGATTTCTAAAGGCAGGTCATGGCGCTGATAGTTGAGCCAGTAGTTCAGGGCCAGGGCCGTCTTGCTCACCGGTGCCCCTTTTTTGGTCAGGGCCTTCCAAAAGGCCAGATCCCGATAAAGGTTGACTGTGGGGGCCTCCTCGCTGATGGATTTGATCTTGTACACCCAGGCCATCAAATCCCCGTCCGCAACCTTATTTCCATTAGGCAACACCTTGGTTCCGTACTCCAGGGCATTGAACCGGTCCGGCAGGTTGCCCAGAAACCAGTTGAATCCCTGACTTCGGGTTCCGTCGATCGGGGCCACGCAGGTAATATGGGTGTCCACCAGGCCATTGAGCTCATCAGTCAGTATATTGAGCATGGTCATCAGGCCGCCCTGACAGTACCCGTTCAGAGTCAAAGGCCGGCCATGCCGCTTAAATATGGCCTGACAAAAGGACTTTGTGTCCTGGACATCGTCTTCAATACGGATATTTTGTACAGCTGGATTGGTGTTGATGTCCTTTAAGATACGCACATAGGTGGGGATGCCGTGATTGGCGAAGCAGTGGACATAGCTTTTCTTCTCTCCGGGGAGGAAAGCCAAGATGTCTGCACCCAGGACGTACGGATGAACGATCAGGATTGGTTTCCCCGAGTCCCGAACCTGAACATCCTTTTCAGTGGGCAGCACCTTGTACAACAGGAATCGATCCGTCTCGTCCACTTTTTCATAGTTGCCCCGCTCAAAATGGAAGCCATATTCATCGGCAATATCCAAAATGGCCTGGGGATACTTATGAGCCACGGAATTGACGATCTCCGCCCGTTGACGCACCCAGTCCAGAAAGTCCTGCATGCCACCATTGGTAAGGGCTGAAAGCCAGACGGAAAAACCTTGGGAGACAGAGTCCAGGTGATAATCCATCATGGTCTCGGTGCTGTTAAGCAGGGCCTGATGCAGGATGTTGGTGTTGAATTCAACAAGATCGTTGAAATCTTTTGTGTTTTCAGTAGGTTTCTTCTCCAGAATCCGATCTTTTTCCACCCTCCAGAAGTAGCCTACAGCCTTCATAAAGGGAACGAAAAAGTCTGCCTGGTATTTAGACAGGCTGGCCCAATAGCTCTGATATGCCTGGACTGCCTGGACACTTACCTGGAAAACCTGCATTTGCTGCTCAAACCATTGTTGAGGCTGTAAGTCTCCAGCCCCCCCGAAGAGATCCGTCCCCTGATTGGTTTCCTTCATAATATTGCCTCCATACTAGTGCTGCGTCTCAAAAATGTTACCTCAATTTTTGGCAATTGGTTCTAATTTATAAGTTTATTTTTAAGTCCTTCAAATTCGAATATCGAAATCCGAAATTCGAAACAATAGGAACAATCGGAACAAATGACTTAAAAAAGAAATTCAAAACAAAGAACAAATCCAACCCAAATCCAGATATCACACTGTTTTATTATGAATATTATTTCTTATTCGTATTTCACATCTAATTGCTTGCCCAATGAAACCTTCTTCTGTTTCATCGGGGTTTCGGATTTCGATATTCGTATTTCGAATTTCCGTGTCGTTGAATAGTTAGTCAAATTTAAAGAAAATCAATATTAGAAACTGCCATTATATGGGACAGAACTTATAAGACACGGTAATAGGGCTTTTGCGGTCATGATTTGTCTTTCGACGACGTTGATTGGTTCTTATCGTCAACATCAGATTCATCCTGCTGTGATGTGGAAGACCACATATTCATCATCTGCATAAATGGCATAGGTAGTTGATCGGTATTTTGACCGGCTTCCGAGAAGTTCATGCCCATTTTCAGCCATTGCCGAAAGTAGTGATCATAGGCGATCTTTGAATTGACAAAGATCTTCAGGGTTTCTTCAAGATAGTTCTCAAAAAACTCTCGAAGCAGATTGTCGCCATATCGAATGATCAAATGGAGAAGAGAAGCCGGAAGCAATGCCTGCTTTCGCGATTCTTCCATGACGATTTGAGTCAGGATAAAGGCGGTAACGTTCTCTTTGCTTTTGGCATCAACAACCTGGATCTGCTTGCCTTCTTTGACCATGCCTGCGACCTGGTCCAGGGTGACATAGGCGCTCTGGTCCAGGTCATAGAGGCGTCTGTTGGCGTATTTTTTCAAACTGACGGTTTCGGACATGCGCTCACCTTCACCTGGGAATTTAAAACTTTCGTGCAGGGCAAAATCGACTAATTTTGAATATACGTATTTTACAAAAGAAATCAAGGGTGCAGTGCAATATTTATATATCTTATTGAATTAAAATTATTTATAGAATATTCAGTGCATAAAATAGGGCTTTCAGGTCTCCGGAGAGGACACCAATTGATGTATATTACGCAATATAATATATATAACATACTGTTTTTATAATAAATATAAAATAATTTTTGTGCATTGCAATATTTTTTCTTGACACCTCCCGGTCCCTGTAATATATTTTATGAACTGGACGGAAAGGTGGTGGCTGGTTCGCCGGGAAATTGGACATATCTTCGGCGGCAAGGATCTTAGCTTAATGAGGACTCATGTATCATTACGCAGATATGAAAACAGTATTCGATTGGCAGAAAACCGGAATGGAAACCCTGAACTCATTTTTCAAGGGAGGATATGATCAGTCCCAAAAGGCTCAGCAATTGTGGTGGGATCAAGGTCTGCTTTGGATGAAGCGGTTTTAAAAAAATGGAAGGCGATTGGATGGATCTTTTTCAAAAAGAAATGGATAATGTGCATAACTGCTTACAGAAGAATCTGGGCACGATGGAGCAGCACCTGACATCAACCTCACAAGTACCTGACAAAAAAGCTGGGTCAGGCAAAAAGGGAACCGAGGGCAAAAGCCAATAAGCATGAACTCCCTCTGCGGTCAGCTGGTAATGTCTTTTGGTATAATGTATTTTGTTTTGAACCTTTAACCCAAAACTGAAGGAGATAAATTATGGATTCCCAAAAAATGGCCCAGCAGATGATTGACTTCCAGGAAGCCACATTTACTAATGCGTACAATACGCTGAGTATGTTTCAGGATCAATCGGAACGCTTTGTGAATACCTTTATGGAGCAAAATCCTATGCTTCCTCAACAAAGCAAGGATGCTTTCCAGGAATGGATGAAGATGTGCAAGAAAGCCAGAGATGACTACAAAAAGACCATTGACGAAAGTTTCAAAAACTTGGAAAAGTATTTTGAAACCACACAAGTACCTGACAAAAAAGCTGGCTCAGGCAAAAAGGGAACCGAGGGCAAAAGCCAATAAGCATGAACTCCCTCTGCGGTCAGCTGGTAATGTCTTTTGGTATAATGTATTTTGTTTTGAACCTTTAACCCAAAACTGAAGGAGATAAATTATGGATTCCCAAAAAATGGCCAAGCAGATGATTGACTTCCAGAAAGCCACATTTACTAATGCGTACAATACGCTGAGTATGTTTCAAGATCAATCGGAACGCTTTGTGAATACCTTTATGGAGCAAAATCCTATGCTTCCTCAACAAAGCAAGGATGCTTTCCAGGAATGGCTGAAGATGTGCAAGAAAGCCAGAGATGACTACAAAAAGACCATTGACGAAAGTTTCAAAAACTTGGAAAAGTATTTTGAAACCACCTCTCAATCTTCGTAAAACTCACGGTCCTTTCCAAGCTTCGTCTTTATACAAGCTTGACACCCAATGAAATACGGCTTGGCCGGAGACCTACGGTCTATTTCACTGGGTAAACCGGGGGCTAAGAATCCCAGAGGGCAGCCATATGGCCCAAGCGCCTAGGCTGCCCCTGCATCTAGTGCCGTGTCTTATAAGTTCTGTCCCATATAATGGCAGTTTCTAACATTGATTTTCTTTTTAAATTTGACCCACTATTCAACGACACGGAAATATGTTCTATATACAGTTTGAGGCTCAACTGTGACCCTTCATCCTTCAGACCCAGTATGACGCAGGTGCCAAAGATGGATAAGCAATTTTTAGAGTTTTGGGGACAGATCTTTCTGGCTGCCGCCAAAAACCAAAAGATTTTTGATGACGTTATGTCCTGTTTTGCCCCGGAAGGGCAAAAAAATAAGCAGCAAAGCCAGGATATGGAACAGTGGCTGAAAACCTGGATGAGCGGGTATCAGGCCTGGCAGTCGTTTCTGTCTACAATGTACGGGGTGGATCCGTATGCTCAGCAACAGAGCCACGCTTCCCAGCAGTGGGGGGCGCAAGAACTGTCCGCCCTTGTAACCCAAAACTGGAAGGAAATGATCTCTCTGATGGGTGCTGTTCCGCGTCAAGACTATGACGATCTGCGCCAGGAAAATCAGGAACTGAAAAAGAGGCTGGAGATCCAGGAAGAACGTATCCAGCAGCTGCAGGACATCCTGCAGCAAAAAGGTCTTTTTGATTTTCAACAGATGACGGAGTCACTTCAGGACGTGCTCAAGAATCAGAGCGATCAGTTTCAAGAACTCATGCAGACCATACAGGCTTCGTGGAAGAATGAGGGGGGGTCCTCCCCAGGGCAGGACACGACAGGATAACCAATAAGGATTGAGTCGAACCAGAAGATCGTCGACTCAATCCTCAATTAACTATACCACATTACCTAACAAAAACTGTTCTCTGAGATTGTGCTTCTACATACAGCTCGTTCGAACTGTAACTGTGCACAATGCCTTTCTCAGCTGTAGCTGTTGATGGAATGAAAAGTTGGACGCTGGCCTGCAAAGAGTGCCGGCCTGTTGTCCGAACATGTTTGGTTTGCTGATTGCCTTAAGTAGCTGTACCCATAAATACCTCCTCATGGTTTCTATCATAACGAAACCTATTATTTACCAGTATCATATATGGGATGTGTGATACTGGAGTACATCCAGTTAGCAATGGGCTCAGGTCGGTGGAGGGGGTATGTGTGATTTCCTGCTGCAAAAATTTGTGGGGCAGGCCACTTAAGTGGCCTGCCCCACAAATTTTTATACCTTAGGGGGCATGACCAGGGCCTGCCCGTCGATGACCACTGTGCCGTCTTGCTTGGTGCAGGTGGTTTTCAGGGTCACCCGCCGTTTTTCAGCGTTGATGTCCACAACTTCCACCGTGGCCGTTACGGTATCTCCGATGTGCACCGGGGCCTTGAAGGCCAAGTCCTGCTTGAGGTAGATGGTTCCAGGACCAGGAAGCTGCGTTCCCAGGACCGCAGAGATAAACCCGGCTGGAAGCATGCCGTGGGCGATTCGGGTTTTGAACATGGTTTGCTGGGCATAGGGTTCGTTGATATGAGCCGGGTTCATATCTCCGCTGACACCGGCATATACATAAATGTCTGTTTCACTTACAGTCTTGCTGAATTCAGCCCGTTCTCCAATCTGCAATTCGTCGATTGGCTTGCCCTGAGCCATTTCTGCCTCCTTTGTCCTTAAGTGTTCTCTTCGTTCCCAAGGAGCTGTCAATGTGATCGAGCATGAAAGTGGGCCGGAGCTCGCTTCCCTGAACAGGGGCAGGGCCTTGGCTCCAGTAGGCCGTCCTTCTCCGAAGGGCTGGCTCTCGGAGAGGACCGCCCTACCTGAAAGAACCCGGGTCCAGTGGTCGGCCGCCCTTGTCTCCAAGGGCAGGCCTCATTCTGAAATATTTTTTTCTCGATATACTTTCTTCCTACGGGATTTTTCGGCCCTAAAACCAGGCCCGGTGACTCCAAATATCTTCCTCCAGGTCTTTGAGTTCCTCCTTAACCCTGGTGTGCAGGGAAGCGTTTTGAATAGCCATTCCTCCAATTGAGGCCAAGGCCTGGACCAGAGAGATCTGGTCTTCGGCAAAATCGCGTTTCCTCCTGCAATAAAGGCGCAGGGCTCCAATCACACCTTTGTGGGTGCTGATGGGTACGGACAGGATGCTGACAATGCCTTCCTTTTTTTTGGATTCCTTGTACTTGACCCGATCGTCTTTTGTGGCGTCTTCAATATATACTGTATGGCCTTCCAGGGTCTGGGCCACACTTGGTTCGACCACCAAACGGTCCCTGGAGGCATAGTCCGAGCTTAAGCCATACCCGGCCACAAATTCCAGCCGTTGCTTGTCCTCGTCAAAAAGAAGGATGGAAGAGCCCTTGATGTCCAGAAAATCCACGATGTCGTGGGTCAATGTGGTCAGGACATCCTTGAGCTGCAAGCTGGAGTTGATGTTTGTGGTGAATTCTTGAATAAGGCGGTTGTTCCGGCGCAGCCAGGTCACCAATCTGGCGATCTCCAGGGCCATTCCCGCCTGTTCGGCCAATGCGGTGGCAAACTCGATATCCCGTTGATTGTAGGTGCGGGGAGAAGAGGTGTACATGGACATGATGCCGATGATGACATCTTCCACAGAAATGGGCACGATAAGCAAGGAAGCAATGCCTTCTTTTACCTTGGCCTCGTGCTTGTCCAACTGTTCATCAGCGCTCACGTCCTGGGCATAAAGGTACCCGTTCTTCTTGAGCACCGGCAAGATGGTTTTGGTCCCGGTCAGCCCGGTTTGCATGTATTCTGCAGACAGACCCTTTTGGTATAAGGGCTGGATCTCATCGCGCTCTTCATCCGTGAGATAAATTGAGGTGGCCTTGAGATCCAATACATCCCTGGTGGTGTCCACAATGATGTCCATAAGGGCATCTTTGTCCAATGTGGAATTAAACGTCTTGCTTACTTTGCGTAGCGCTTCGAAGTAGTCGCCATTTGCAGCCATTGTGCTCCCTCCTGGTCAGCTTTCGGACGAGTCATGTCAGTCACCTTAGGATATCCTTCACTCTGATACGTCAGTGCCAGAGTTCGAATGGGATGTTGTCTTTGATTTTCCTTGAGGTGTTTTTTTCTGGGCCGCTTTGCCGGTTGTACTTTTTGAACCATCGCTCGGAGCGGCTTTTTGTGTTCCTGCTTTGGCTCTTCCTCCCTTCTTTGTACCCTTTGCCTTGGAGATGTGATCCCGCTCTTTAAGCCAGTTGCAAATTTTGGGCACAAACTCTTTTTGGGATTTTGAACTTACATAAATTCCGATATGTCCGGTTTTCAGGTTTACATCCTCGGTGTCTTTGCTACCCACTGCTTGGGTGGTATGCTCGCAGGCTGCAGGCGGCACAAGGTGATCAAACTGTCCATAGATGTTTAAAACCGGCATGGTGACTTTCTTTAAATCAACAACCTCCCCGCCAACCCGCATTTTGTTTTGAATGAGCACATTGTTATGATAGCAGTCTTTGATGAATTGACGGAAGGTTTCTCCAGGCACATCGGGGCTGTCGAAAATCCAGCTTTCCATGCGGATGAAATTTTCTACAAATGTTTTATTCGTCGCATTGTTTATAAATCCGTAGTACTTATCAATCAGCAAGCGGCCCGGGTTCATGAGCAGAAAATTCTGGTTCAAGAAGTCACCGGAGACATTGCCTTGCACGTCCACTAAGCTATCCACATCAAACCGCGGGTTTCCCCACCAAGTGTGCAACAGGCCGGAGTCAGTGTCAAAGTTGATTGGAGTTACTGTGAGCAGGAGGTTTTTGACCTTGTCCGGATGGGTTGCTGCATAAATAGTAGAAAATGTGCCTCCCATGCATATACCCATAAGATTGAGACTCTGCAGATTGTGCCGCTTGAGTATTGCGGTCACAGCATTGTGCATATAGCCATTGACGTGGTCATCAATAGTTACAAAACGATCTTTGCGGGTGGGATAGCCCCAATCCAGCATATACACATCCACTCCGTTTTGAAGCAGATTTCGAACCACGCTGCGGTCCGGCTGCAGATCGAGCATGGTTTCCCGGTTGATCAAAGCGTATACAATGAACAAAGGCGTATTGTAGGCAATATCGGTAACCGGACGGTAATGTTTCAATTTGACCCGGTCTTCTTCATAGACCACATCGTATGGGGTTTGGGCCAGTTCCGTATCTAAGGGAGAACTCAATACGTTCAGGCATTCTCGAATATTGTCCGGGGTGGAGGCGATAGTGTGCATAGTATTTTCAATGAGCTGGCTCAATGGCATCCTGACTTCAGTCATTGGCGCTTCCTCCTGTTAGTGTTTGCCAGATAGTCTTTTTGCCCGCAATGTTATGTGGTTTCACCCCGGAACTGCTCTTCAAGGGCTTCAACTTTGTGGGCCAACTGGTTTACACGTTTTTTGAGTTGGTAATTCTCATAAGCCAAGGCATCGAAATCCTGATTGGAGGGCACAGGCAGAATCTTAAGACAATCCTGTAGAACCTGGTTCTGCATATCCTGATACCGCACGTACTGATTGACCACTTCGTTCAACAAATCAGAGAATTCCTGAGACTGAAAGAGGACCATGAAGTGACCTTCCAGGGTCTTCATCCACATGTTGTAGTATTCTTGAAAGGTTTCCGGATATCCATCATCCCCCTCAGCCATTTCTTGTATCTTCTTGTGCAAATCTAGAGTGGCTTTTTCAAAGGGTTGGGTTAACTGATTCATGAACTGGCTGAATTGGTTGACAAACAAGGTCCCGTTGTCCAAAAGTTGGTTGATACGCTGTTGCCGAAAGCGTTCCGGACCAAGGGGTGGAAAATTCAGGACCTTTTTCCAGCTGTCTGCATGCGCCTGGGCAAAGGACTGGAAGGGATCTTTCTGGCCCTCCGCGGCCCTTTGAGCAGCCTGTTCTGCGCCTTGCATCCAGTCCTGGGCCAGCTTGGATACCTCATTCATGCCTACCTGAGCCAGGTTCATGCTTACAACGGGCATTTGTTGCAGGGTTTCCGGAAAGTTGTTCCACATTCCCGATTGCAGCATTGCATTGTATGCTGCGTGCGCCAGCTGATTCCAGCTTTGGGGTAAACCGCTCATTTGTGAGGAGCTCTGACCACCTGCGTCCTCGTGATCAATGTCAGGTGCGACCTGACTTAATGCTTGATTCCACGTTTGCCAGAAGTCGAGAAAAGACGAGACCCAGTTCGACATGAACGGGTTGGTCATGTGTTCTTGGGAAGTGCTACCTGGTGTGGAGTTGGCCATAACTTCCTCCTTGATTCAAGTAAATGAACCTCTTATTCCTATGCTAAAAATGAGAAAATATATTTTCTTGTAATGAAAATGAACTTGAATTTTATCCCACACCTGGATAATTTGGGAGGCAACTTTCTGGTACTTAAACAAGCGGCTGAACCTATTATTTTCTCTAATAATAGTTTTTTGTCAAGGAGAAAGTTTCTTATTGACGGCACTGCACGCGTCTTTTTGTCTCGGCGGTAACTTTGAACCGAATACCAGAATATATTTGTCTTGTTCCTCCGCGGCGGGGCCACTTGGTTGTGCGAACGAGTTGGCAGCCCATTTCATGGACCGCTTCACAGACTTGATCAGTTTTCAGGTAGCTGAAATCACATCTTTTTCGACACAGTTGATCAATGACCATTCCCGGCTGACCCAACTTATGGGCCTCAAGCATGTTCCAGGGTAGGAGATATTCTTCCAGATTGGTGGCCCCAGATCAGAAGTTCTTCTTCAATACGCAGAGGATCGTTCACAATTAATCGATACCACGCATGATGCGTAGGAAAACAGACCTTGGGGCGACCACCGATACTCAACTCATAATCGGCTACCTTCCGCCGGTATTCTTGTGGACAATGCAATGCCTCTTGAAGCTTATCAGCAATTCCTGGTGGGAACCTGCGGATATATTCCCGATGAGCTTGATCAATGGCTCCCGATTCAAGAGCTGGATTATCGAGGGGATTCATCCATTGGGCAGCCAGGAGATTCCACTGAGCAATCATGCTCTGTAAAATGGTCAGGGGACGATTCAGCCTTTGCTCATTACGGGCTTTTTGTTGTTCGAGGATCTCTTTGATCACATGGATATGCATAAGGATATTATAAAAATATATTTTGTAAAAAATTGCTATTTCAGCCAGCAGATTTCTTTCACAAGTAATGAAGATTCAACTATTTATTCAGATTTAGCGTGAAATTGTTATTAAACAAATTCGAATCATTGTATTTTTAAGATACCCTTCAATATATTCTCTCTGCCTAAAAGAAGCAATAAGCATTCCTCAAATTGGAAATAAGAAAAATTCTAAGTTTTATAATCACGGCTGATGGAGGGCAGGATGAAGAATGGGTGGATGCCATGCAAAGTACACCCGCCTCTGTCTATCTGGACTGTGAACAAGTTCAAACTAGGCCAGGGCTGTTGCACAATAAAAAGGTTCCAGGGAGTCCTTGCCAAGGGACAAAAAAAGTCAAAAGTATCACCGCATGTCCCTGGAGGGCAGACATGGTTTGTCTGCCCCCCAGGACACACGAGAGGTTAGCTCTTGAACATATTGGTAAAGTAATTCTCGAAGCTCTTCAACCCATCGTCAATGGCTTTTTTATAGTCATCGCGGGCTTTCTTGCCTGCTTTACCCAGTTCAGTGAATGCATCTTTGTTTTGCTTGGTCAGGAGAGGGTTTTGATCCATAAGTGTGCTTATGGTTTTTTCAGATTGATCCTGAACCATTGAGATGGTGTTGAAGGCGCTGTTGAAAGCGACTTTCTGAAATTCGATCATCTGCCTGGCGGATGTGTTCATGTCCATTTTTGAACTCCTGGTCTGGGCTCAATCATTTGAGCCATTGGTTTATAGGTCAGCCTTGCCTCCGGCTGCGGACGCCAGTTTGATCCAGTATAAAACTGGCAAAGAAGGCAGGGCCCGGCACTCACTTACAATGATATTTTATATTTTGCCGAGATATTTCAACCATAAGTGAGTGCCGGGCCCGCCCCACGGAAGAGCCTTGGCCCCGTAGTTATTCCGATGAAAGTCAAGCTTTGGGGCCCAAGGCCGCCCCCCTCTTCCCCGACAGGATATCGATTATGCCAGTAAGAGCCAAATCCACTTTCACCATACAAGGCCGCCCTTGACCCCAAGGGCAGGCCTTCTTCAGGTTATAAGCTAGTTTCATACGAGCCTTGCCTTCTAAGCTGAAGCGGCTTTGCTGGTCGAGGATTTGGTTCCTTCGGCCTTGGTATCCTGAGTCTTTTCCGGTCCGAGCAAGCTCTGTTCCCAGGTATCAAAACCGTGATCGATGACTTTCTTCATCTCCTCTCGTCCCTTTTGGAGCGTATCCGTCCACTCAGCAAACATTTTTCTGTTCTTTTCAGGAACAATAGGAACCTGGCTCCAGAGGTTGTCCATCACCTTCATTGTTTGGTCCTGCATGGCACTTACCGATTGAAACCAGGTCTGAAAAACGACCTTGTGGACGCCTACGATGGGTTGCATCAACTGTGTTTCCATCATCACTTTGACCTCCTTGAGGATATGATTGGGTTTCCAAACGAGATGGAAAGATTCTAGACCCCATGAAGACTGCTGTCAAGCTTTTTTTGTGCAATGCAATAATTTTAATTATATCATAAAATCAATAAGATGTGTATATATATATTGCAATGCACGCTAATAACAAAAACAGTATCCTCAATAAAAACACCGTGTTTCGTGTTCCCGGCTTTCCAGCTTGAGGTGCTCTATAAGATCGGCAATGAGTTGAATCACTCTCTCCATGGTGCCCCCTTTTGGTTCGTGTCATTTGCAAAAGGCGCGCAACGAAATTTTTGGCAACTTGCGGTTTGGATCGCTATCAACATGTGATCAACGGGACCGAAAGGGTAATCCGAGTGAATTCATTCGGTACAGAGTTGAGGTATATTTTGCCCCCCAGGTCTCGCAAACGTTCCTGAATGCTAAACAGGCCCAGACCCTTCCCTGGACTCTGCTCCTCATTTCTGTATTCCTCGGCAAAACCTCTACCATGATCCTCAACCGCCAGATGGAGCATGTTGTTCTCACAAGAGACTGTCACCGTGCCTTCTTTGACCCCGGCATGCTTTATTACGTTGAACAATAACTCCCGAACGGCCTTGAAAAGGACAGTCGCTGATTCCTCATCCAGGGTTTTGGGATTTCCGTTTCCTCGGACAATGAACTCGATTCCATATCGATGCCCAATACCCTCACAGAGTTCTTCGATGGCCGCCCGAAGACCGAGTTTGTATAACGTGGATGAGGTCAACTCAAAACAGAGCTGGTGGATACGTTCATTGGCCAAGTTGATCAATTTGATAGTTTCAGTAGTTATCTCATATGTGTGCATGATATTGTGTATCCCTTGCACCATAGACAACTTATAACTGCTGGCGGATAGGAGTTGAGCTACATCGTCGTGCAAACCTTCGGCGATACGCCGCTGCTCCTGGTTTTGGGCCGAGGCCAGTTTGGCGGCCAGGGCCCGGAGTCGTCTCTGGTGGGTTTGCTTGATACGTTCCGCCTTTTTCCGAAAAGTAATGTCCCGGGTTATTCCCTGGACCCCGACCAAACGATGATCGTGATCAAAAAGGGGGCTCATGCTTATTTCCACAGGCACAATGCTGCCGTTTTTGTGAATCTGCTCCAGTTCCAGAGTCAGCGTTTCTTTCATTGATCCAGTCCTGGCCTCATTGTACTTATCCATCAATATCTTATAGCTGGAAGAAGTAACTCTTGAGGCCAAACCTATCTCATGGGCTTCTTGCTGCGTGTAACCCAGGATTCTTTCAATTGACGGGCTGATATAGGTGAAGTTCAGATCAGCATCCACACTCCAGATGATATCGGCCGTGTTTTCTGCCAGGAGACGGTATTTCTGTTCCCGCTCAGCCAAAGCCTTTTGGGCAAGCTTTAATTCGGTTATGTCCATAATGGAAGCAATGCTTTTCCCGGTTCCCGGAATAATATCAATGGTTATGGCCACATTTCGTATATTGCCCTGTCGATTGGTAAAGTGAAACTCATATTCTTGAGGTACCCCCTTGGGATCGATTCTGCGCTGAAGGTGGTACTTTTCCATCAGATCAAGTTTGGATTCAAAAGCAACAAAATCCTTCCAACTCTTATATCCCTCGAGTTCTTCCTTGTTGTAGCCTGAAAGGAGAGCAAACTTACTATTGGCTTGGGAAATAGTGGTGTCCTCTTCAACAATAATGGTGGCTGCGCCTGTGTTTTCAAAGATACTGCGATAATATTTTTCACTTTCCCGCAAATCCTTCTCCGCTTGCCTGTGTTCGGTCACATCCATAATCGCTCCGATCAGACCACAGACATGTCCCTGACTATTCGTATACGTTGCCTTATGGAAAATGACCTGCCGCAGGACGAAGTCGGCGTTACAACAATGTGATTCGTATACTTGTTCTCCCCCATTCTGGAAGAGTTGGTTATCCATGGCATAGTACACTTGGGCCAATTCCTCAGGGTAGACGTCAAATACCGTTTTTCCGATTAAATTTTCCCTGGAAAATCCGAAAAGACTCTCAAAGGTTTGATTGAAACCCAGGTAACGTCCTTGTATATCCTTATAAAAAATCGGAATGGGAATTGTTTCCAGGAGGAGATTCAAGAAGTCCTCTCCATGCTGCAAATGGGTACAAGATGTGCTGTAATCTTTGTGCGTATGAAAGGAAAAGCATGAATCAGTTGATGTAAGATTCTTCCCAAAATGATGAATCCGAACAATAAGCAGAATTCAAAAAGTGAGTACGAAAAATTCGTATATGGGAGATGAGGGGAACACCGGCTGGTCAATGCATAGGGGAGGGGGGTAGAATTAAGGCTGCAAAATAAACTTATGATCTCGATTATTAGGTATCAAGGGGGCCCGATGATTCCCTGGCGCAAAGCGTACCTGGCCAAGGCCACGGTAGAGTTGACACCCAGTTTGTCCATCATTCTGTGCCGGTGGGCAAGCACCGTCTTTGGACTGATGGAGAGGCGATCGGCAATTTCTCCGGTGTCGTATCCCTGGGCTATGTGTTGGAGGACCTCTTTCTCCCGTTTGGTCAACTTGTTGCATGTATCGGCCGCAGAAGCTTTAGGGTCGCCCACATGATGGCTTATGAAGCTTTGGGCAATGGAGGGGCTCAAATAGGTTTGTCCGGCGGCCACGGTTCGAACCGCTGCCATAAGTTCCTCAGCCGGACTGGTTTTGTCGCAGTATTTTCTGGTCATCTGCCAAAAGAACTCGTATCGTCTTCAATCAGGCCTCCGGTTAAAAAAAGAGGATTGCCTCCACCCATAAGGCTCGTCTCAAAAATGATGCCCAGCTTCGATATATTTCATGGCCGGGAATCAGGAGAGCTCAGGCAAGTAAACTAAATCATAGCAGACATAAAAATTTGTCGCAATAATTATTTCTTTCCCGGACTCGAATTGACCCCCGACAGTATCATCAGCCTTGCTTCCGGCAGGGCTGAAACTATTTTTTTGAGCTTGTGAGCAAAAAAACTGCCAAATTGCTTGAGCATAAAACATGTGATGCCCCCGCTTGATCATTGCCCGGCCCGGATCTTTCGAGTACACTATAACCACGCGTTTCGCATGGTTTTGCCGGGCTGGTCCTGCGGGATCGTTTTCTCGTTAAACATTGTAAATATCTGGCCTTAGGTTCTTGCATCCGTTTTGCCTTGGAGTTTTGTATGTCTGCGAACTCAAATACAGAGCCAGAAAAAGACCATGAATCTGAACAACGCATCAACAGCCTTGAAGAATGTCATGACATCGTAATGAATGCCCCTATCGGTATTTTTATCTCCATACCTGAGGGTCGTTTTTTGTCTGCCAATCGGACCATGGCCAAAATGTATGGCTTTTCCAGCCCTGCCGAACTGATCCACACTGTTACTGATATTGGCACCCAGTGGTATCTGCACCCGGAAGACAGGATGGAGTTCCAGCGCCGCTTGGAAAGAGACGGGGAAATAGTCAATTATGAATATCAGGTACGGCGCAGGAACGGATCTGTATTCTGGGTTTCCACCACCGCCCGGGCGGTGCGGGACGATACTGGAAATGTCATTGAGTACCAAGGATATTCCACGGACATCACGGAGCGCAAACAAGCAGAAGAAGATCTGCGATACCAAAAGAAGCTCCTGGAAACGATCATCAATGGCACCTGGGATATTTTGTCAATCAAAAAACCTGATTTTACAGTAGAACGCTACAATCAAGCTGGATACGATATCCTGGGAATGAATCCGCAAGAGGTGGATGGGAAAAAGTGTTTCCAGCTTATCGGCCGGACTCAGCAGTGTTCGTCGTGCGCATCTACACATGCGCTGCAAATCAAACAAGTGGTGAATATCGAAAAGTATGTGCCTCAGCTGAACAGGTACTTAGACTGTCGCAGCACACCGGTCTTGGATGAGGAAGGGAATGTGGTCAGGTTAGTGGAGCATCTACGGGATATAACCGAGCTGAAGCAGACGGAAAAAGCCCTGCATGAAGAGCAAGCCATGCAGCAACTATTGATGCATCTGGCCAAAGATTTCATCAATCTTCCCCTGGAAAATCTGAACACAGCATTACACAGTATGCTGGAAGCGGTTGGGGAGTTTTTCAGGGTGGATCGAGTCTATATCTTTGAGCACGATTATTCCCGTGGGGTGACAACCAATACCCATGAATGGTGTGCAGAGGGGATATCCTCTGAAATCGAGAACTTGCAGGCAATACCCTTTGATTATTTTCCCGGCATCCTGGAAGCCCACCAAAAAGGGGAGCATGTGCATATCCCGGATGTCCGGCAAATATCTCTGGATGATCCAATGCGATTTGTCTTTGAACAGCAGGGCATCCAGTCCCTGGTCTTGTTTCCTCTCATGAATGAGGACATGTGCATTGGTTTTGTGGGCTTTGACTCGGTGCGGGAAGCGAGGTCCTTTCCCGATTCGGCAAGAGACTTATTTAGAGTTTTAGCCGGGATCATTTCCAATGTGCTTGTCAGACAGCAGGCGGAAAAGGAGTTGTCTGAAGCCAGACAACGCTTGGATTTAGCTTTGCAAGCGACGAATACAGGATTATGGGATTGGAATATCCAAACTGGACAAATTGTTGTTAATGAGCAATGGGCAAATGTACTTGGCTACAGTTTACACGAATTACAGCCTTTGGATTTTCAAACTTGGATGGGCCTTTGTCATCTTGATGACCTGGCTGTATCCAGGGACTTCTTAGAAAAACATCACGCCGGCCAAATTGATGTCTATGAATGTGAAATCAGAATGCAACATAAAGACGGTTCCTGGATTTGGATCTTGGATCGGGGCAAAGTAGTGGAATGGGATGAGGAAGGCCGCCCCTTGCATATGTCCGGTACACATACCGACATCAACGATATCAAGCGGCATGCCGAGCAGCTGCATTACTTAAGCCTGCACGATCAGCTCACCGGTCTGTACAATCGAGCCTACTTTGAGAATGAATTGTCCCGGTTACAGAAAAGCCGGGAATTTCCGATCTCCATTATATGCTGTGATGTGGATGGATTGAAGCTGGCCAATGATACCCTGGGACATCAACACGGGGATATGCTTTTGCAAAGCAGTGCTCAAACCTTGCAGAACTGTTTCCGGGAGTCAGACGTCCTGGCCCGGGTGGGTGGAGATGAATTTGTGGCTCTCTTACCCCAGACCGATTTCGACGATGGAGAAAAAATCGTCAACAGGATCCGCTCCATGGTTCAGAAGTACAACCAAGCCCCTACAGAGTTCTTGCCTCTGAGCCTATCCATTGGGCTGGCCACGGCCACCGACAGGATGACTCTTCTGGAAGAGACCTACAAGCTGGCCGATGATCGCATGTATGAGGACAAATTGAAGAACAAAGATCGGATCAGCTCCCAAATGGTTTCCACTTTTCAAGATTCTTTGCGCCAACAGTATCATCTGAGCCCAAAAAGTACTCAGCAAGTGGAAGATGCCTGCTTTCAGCTGGGTCACCAGGCTGGTCTTTCCTCATCAAGGCTCTCCCACCTGGCTCTTTTGTCCCGGGTCTATGAGTTGGGGATGGTTACTATCTCTGAAGATATTGTGCGTAAACCCGGTCCCTTGACCCCTGATGAATGGGAGGTGATGCGCCAGCACCCCCAGAAAGGGTATCGTATTGCCACAGCCTGCAAGGACTTACAGCACGTAGCGGACCTTATTTTAAAACACCACGAACAATGGGACGGTCAGGGCTATCCTTTCGGACTGACTGGGGAAGAAATACCCCTCGAATGCCATATCCTGGCCATAGTCTCCGCCTTTATGGCCATGACCAATGATCGGCCCTATCGAAAAGCGAATTCGGTTCCAGAGGCCTTGGCCGAGCTGAAGAAATGCTCTGGAACCCAATTCGATCCTCAACTGGTAGATATCTTTCTGAAGATAATGGGCGGCGAGAGCAGTACGGAATAAACTTTCATAAAGCTGCGAAGGTTAACGTTCGTTCCCGCCGGTGGTGGTCAGGTCAACCATCTACGGAATTTTCCTTTGATTACTCCCAGGCGTAGTTTCATCTTTTGAAGTCCCTGGCCTGGACTTTCACGATTGGCAATACGCAAGGCTGTATTCCAGAACAAACTGGCTTTTGTAGCCATAAGCCTTGGAGCTCCCACGAGCTGGAAACATGATGGAAACGTATATGAAAGATGACGAGAATCTTCAAATTTTTGTCGACGAGTCTTTAGAGCATCTCGATGATTTTGAACAGAATCTTTTGAGAATTGAGCAGGCCGGGCCAGAATTCGATCCAGAAGTCGTGAACAAGGTTTTTCGGGCCGTGCATACCGTCAAAGGGGGAGCAGGTCTGCTCGGCTTGAACAATTTGAACCGTCTCGCTCACAGGATGGAGAATCTCTTGGGTCTGATTCGGGATCATACCCTGGTTCCGAATGCAGAAATAACCAGTTTTCTTCTTCAGGCTGGCGATGTCCTGAAATCGATGATCAATAATGTACAGGACAGTGAACTTATAGATGTGTCCGATCACCTGCAGGCCCTGGATGCCCTTATAGAAAACGTGGCTACTGAAGAGATATGTGCAGATACAGAGTCATCTGAACCATCAGTCAGATCTTTGCAGGACCCGGACCAAAAGCAAGAGTCAGTGCCCGGGGAAGAACACTTTGTAAGTCTTTCCCAGGAAACCTATGACCAAAGCACCACCCAGGGCAAGGCCCTGTATATTCTTAAGATCCTTTTGGATGAAGCGCACAGTATTGATCCGGACCAGGAAGAACATAAACTCACCTCTCAGCTCGCACCCTACGGCGACGTCCTGCACACCCAGAAAAAAATAGATGACGATTTCTCCTGCATCTATTTCACATTTGCCAGCGTTTTGGCCCCCTCGGATATGGAGCTCCTTCCCGGGGCCCAGAACCTGACTGTATGGGTTGTCCAGTCGGATTTATCTTTCTTGCCAGTGCGAGGTCATGATTTGGAGCCGTCCCTTTCTTCTGCTTCTGCCCAAGCCATTGAGCAAACGCAAGGTGTGGCTCAACCCCACCAGGAAGCCTCTGGTCCAGAGCCGGACCCTCAATTCTCACCTTCGCATAAGATCCAGGCCCAGACTGAGGATATAAACTCCATACAAACCAGCCCTGAAAGACCCGAGGAGGGACAACGCAGCCTGCGGGTCAAACTCACTGTCCTGGACACCCTTATGAATCTGGCGGGTGAACTGGTTCTGGGAAGAAACCAATTGCTGCAAAGCGTGGAAGCAGGCGACGTACGTGGCCTGCAGCGGGTCAGTCAGCGGGTGGATCAAATCACCTCAGAAGTGCAGGATGCCGTGATGCAGGCCAGGATGCAGCCCATAGGCCGCCTGTTTACTCGTTTTCCCCGCATAGTACGCGATCTGGCCCGAAATCTGCATAAAGAAGTCAATATGCAGATTTCGGGCCAGGATGTGGAGATAGACCGCAGCATCCTGGAGGTCCTGTATGATCCTCTCACCCATCTGATCCGCAATGCCGCGGATCATGGGATCGAGACCCCGGAGGTGCGCAAAGGCAAAGGCAAAAGCGAGGCTGGTTCGCTGTCCCTGCGCGCATATCACGAAACCGGAAAAGTCATCGTGGAGGTGGCTGATGACGGAACCGGGTTGGACCCTGAGGCCATTGCCGCCGCAGCAGTGGACAAAAAGCTCATATCCCGCGAGCAGCTGTCCACATTGACCCGAAAAGACAAAATCCATCTCATCTTTCTCCCCGGATTCTCATTGTCAAAGGATATCTCTGAGATCTCGGGCCGAGGAGTGGGCATGGATGTGGTCAAAACCAATCTGGACAGCATCGGGGGACAGATATGGCTGGAATCCAGGCCGGATCAGGGAACCCTGGTCCGCATCACTTTGCCCCTGACCTTGGCCGTGGTTCCGGTTTTTTTACTCGGCCTGGAAGGACAGACGTATGCCGTGCCCCAAATGAAAGTCGAGGAGCTGCTCCGCATCCCGGCTTGGCAGGTCAAGCATCGCCTGGAGGTCGTTGGAGACATGGAAGTGGTCCGGGTCCGGGACAGTCTTGTACCTGTTGCCCATTTGGCCCAGATCCTGGGAGTACGTTCCACCTGCTTTGATTGCAGGACCCAAACCTGGCGAACAGATCGGCGGTCGAATATTGCCGATCGCCGATCACCTCGTTCACCTCTGCACCGCGAGGATGCATCTCCGCCTCAACCGGACTGTGCATCCGACCAAGCCCAGGAGCGAAGGTCCACCATGGACAGAAGAAACGCGACCACCAGTTCTTTGCAAATCGTGATTGTCAGCAGCGGGGTTCTGCGCTACGGCCTGGTGGTGGACACATTTTTAGATATGGAAGAGATAGTGAGCAAACCCTTAGGTACCCATCTGCAATCCTGTCAGGTCTTTTCCGGGGCCAGCGTTTTGGGCGACGGCCGAGTGGCTCTGATACTGGATGTGGAGCAGGTGGCCAAAAAGGGGCAGTTGATCTCGGTGGATGAGAGTTCACGGGCCCAGGAAGTGGCCAAAGAGGGCCAGAGTGCGGAGGGGACCAAGGACACTGCGTACAGCCTGTTGCTCTTTCAGTGTGCCCAGGGTGAACATTTTGCCCTGCCCATGCAGGAAGTCCTGCGCATCGAAAAGATCGCCCGCCAGGACATCCATCCCTTGGGTCGGCGATTGATCACCCACTATCAAGGGGTGAGTCTTCCCGTATATTCCATGGATCAGGTGGCCGATGTCTGTCCTTTGGCCCACACAGATGATCTCCTCCTTCTGGTCTGTTCGGTGAAAGGACGGTCCTTTGGAATCTTGGGCATCGGCCCCCTGGATTCCGTGCACGACGTTGTGGATATTGATCGGACCACCTTTGTCCAAGACGGCATTTTCGGATCAAGCATCATTCACGGCCAGACCACCCTGTTGGTGGATATTCAGGGCATGATGGACGTCTTGGAACCGGATTGGTTCGTAACTCAGAAGCAGGGTCAGGGCCTGAAGAGACCGAGCATCCTGGTGGTCGAAGATTCCAATTTTTTTCGTAAACAGATCAAAGCTCTTCTGGAAGACGATCAGTACCATGTCCTGGAGGCCGAGGATGGAGGAGTGGCCTGGGATATGCTCCAAGATTCCGAAATTCATGTGGATATGGTTCTCACAGACCTGGAGATGCCCCATATGGACGGTTTTGAGCTGGCCCGGAAAATCAAAGAAAACAGTCTGTTAAGTTGCATACCGATCATCGCCCTGACCACCTTAGCCCAGGACGCAGATATGCACAAAGGCTTGGAAGCAGGTTTTGACGCTTACCATATCAAGCTGGACCGAGAGGAGCTCTTGCAGAGTATTGCCCAATGTTTCTCTTCCCGACACTTAGTGATTGGAGGATGTGATGTTTCAACTTAATGATCTGAAGATGCGCACCAAGTTTGTGCTGGTTCTTTTGGCTGTAGGCTTGATTCCCTTTGTGGTCGGGGGCGTGGTTGCCATGTATATGTCTAAGGACTCCTTGCAAACTCAAATTTTTGCCGAGCTGACAGCCGTGCGGGAGATCAAAAAGGACCAAGTTCAGCAATACTTTCACGATTTGTACCTGGACATGCAGATATTCAGCGGGAATCGGGAGATCGTTGAGTTGACTCAAAACCTGCAAACCTTGGTCAGGGCAGAAGAGTTGCCGGACGCGGGGCGGATCGATATCAGTGGCCAGGAGTATGACAGAAACCTGCGGACCTCTGAGTCCAATCTGAAGCGGCTGACCAAGGGAAAGGGTCTTCATAAGATGTTTATCATCGAACCTCAAAACGGGTATATACTCTTTGCTACCCAGGAAGGCCCGGAAGTGGGCACCAGCCTGGCTCAAGGCCAATTCAAACAGAGCAACCTGGCTGATCTGTGGAAACAAGTCATCTCCACCAGGGACTTCGCCATGGTCGATTACGCCCCTTACGCTCCGGATGAGGGTCAGCCGGCCCTGTTCATCGGGCATCCCATATTCGACAAGCAACAAGAGACAATCGGAGTGCTGGCCGCCCAGCTATCCGGGAAAAAGATTCAGGATATTATGCAGACGCATGAGGGCATGGGTCAGACCGGAGAGGTCTATCTGGTGGGACCGGATATGCTTATGCGTTCTGATTCCCTTTTCGAGCCGGATCGATTTTCGGTCTCCGCCTCCTTTACCAATCCGGAACAAGGCCGGGTTGATACCCTGGCGGTCAAGGAGGCCCTGGCTGGAAACTCGGGAACTACAATCCTCACAGATTATCTGGGAAACTCCGTTCTCTCGGCCTATACCCCTTTTACCGTCCACAACCTGACCTGGGCCATCATTGCCGAGATCAATAAGGACGAGGCCTTTGCTCCCATAGCCAGACTGCAGTGGACCATGGGCATGGTCGGGCTTGCTGGGGTGGTATTCATTATCCTCCTGGCCATCCTCTTTGCTCGATCCATTACCCGGCCCATCTCCTATGCAGAACGTATTGTGCAGAAAATCGCCGCAGGCGATTTTACCCAGAGGGTCAAAATCACGCAAAAAGACGAGATCGGAGTTGTTGCTCAATCCTTAAACACCATGATGGACAGCCTCAAGGACATGATGCGTCAAATCACGGAAGGAGTGGAAACACTGTCAGCTTCATCCACAGAACTCTTCACCATCTCCGAACATATGACTGCCAATGCAGATCAAGCCTCGCAAAAATCGAGGTCTGTAGCCTCAGCTGCTGAGGAAATGAGCACCAATATGAACGTGGTGGCCGCTGCTGCGGAGCAGGCCTCAACCAATATCGCCTCCATCGCCTCCGGCTCGGAGGAAATGACAGCCACGATCAACGAAATCGCCAGAAATACTGAGAAATCCAGGCATATTACTGAGAAAGCTGTTTCAGAAGCCAAAAACGCCTCCAACGTGGTGCGCAGACTGGGGGACGCGGCCCAGGAAATTGGCAAATTCACGGAAACAATTACCGAGATCTCGGAACAAACCAATCTTTTGGCCTTAAACGCCACCATTGAAGCGGCCAGGGCTGGGGACGCGGGCAAGGGTTTTGCCGTGGTGGCCAATGAGATCAAGGAACTGGCCAAGCAGACAGCGGTGGCCACCCAGGAAATCCGAAAGGAGATCAAAGGGATCCAGACTTCGAGTACGGATACAGTCCACCAAATTGAGCAGATAACAACAGTTATCAATGAGGTCAACGAATACGTGACCAGTGTGGCCTCGGCAGTAGAGGAGCAATCCATCACCACCCAGGAGATGGCGGAAAACATCTCCCAGGCCTCTCAGGGCCTGAATGAGGCTACGCAAAACATCTCCGAGATCTCGGCAGTATCTGGAGATATCGCAGGGGACATCGCTGAAGTGAACCAAGCCGCTGAGGAGATCTCATCCAACAGCGCCGAAGTGTATACAAGTGCTCAGGAGCTGAACAAGCTCTCGGAAAACCTCAAAGAGATGACTGGATTTTTTAAAATTTCGGAGTAGATGAATGTCCGGCTGGCAGAGAAAGGTCCAGAGTCTGGGCCAGGTGGTCACATTTTATCTCGGGGATGCACTGTGTGGCATCAACGTGGCCGGAGTGCAGGAGGTGACCAGGACCCTGGAGGTGACCCCGATTCCCCTAGCCCCGGCCTATGTGGCCGGGATCTTTAATTTGCGAGGACATCTGGTGACCGTTATTCATCTTGCAGTAAAAATCGGGATGTCTTCCACCTCCGGTCCGGTCCCGGATAAATGCATCATCCTCAACAACGGCTCCGAACGTATCGGTGTGTTGGTGGATGAGCTCAGGGAGGTGCTTGCAGTGGACCATAATTTTTTAGAACCAGCTCCTCACAGTCTATGTGAAAAACATGGAGCCAGCTTTTCGTATGTCCTCAAAGCCGAAGATGAACTCATCGGTATATTGGACATTGATGAAGTGCTCAAGGTTGAATAATGCCGATACCTGCAACGCGTATTCTGATTGTGGATGACAGCGTCCTGTACCGGAAGATCCTTCGAGAGGCCCTTTCCCTCTTAACTGGAGTGGAGGTGGTAGGAACCGCGGCCAACGGGAGCATCGCCTTGAAGAAGATCGCCCAGCATCGGCCCGACCTGCTTGTCTTGGATGTGGAGATGCCGGGCATGGACGGTCTCCAAGTCCTGCAGGAGGTGAAGAAGACCTTTCCGGAGATGGGCGTACTCATGCTCAGTTCCCATACGACCAAAGGGGCCCAGGTGACCATGGACGCCCTCAGCCTGGGGGCCTTTGACTTTCTCCCCAAACCAGACACAGGTTCAATGGATGGAAATATCAAGCAATTGGGCCAAGAGTTGGGTTCGGCCCTGGGTTCCTTTACCCGCATGCAGACCATCCATCGCCTGGTACAGGCTCAATCCAGGCCGGACCCACCCCAGGCAAGGCCAGCATATTCCAGCCAGAATCTTCGTGCATGGCCCTACCCTAAGGAGATCCAAGCAGTTGGACTCGGTATCTCTACTGGAGGTCCCGTTGCCCTGACCAGGATTGTGCCGACCATTCCTGGAAATATCGGCGTCCCTTTTTTTGTGGTCCAGCACATGCCTCCGTCTTTTACCCGAGCTTTGGCCGTGAAACTGGATACTCTATCCGCCCTGCAAGTGCGAGAAGCCGTGCACGAGGAACGAGTGGAGGCCAACAGCTTGTACATCGCTCCCGGCGGTAAGCAGATGCGAGTGGTGCGCGTGCATCCGGGAGATCAGGCTATCTTACAGGTCACCGACGATCCGTCGGAAAACAACTGCAAACCCAGTATCGACTATCTGTTCCGCTCCCTGGCTCAGGTCTATGGTCCGCGAGCCATTGGAGTGATCATGACTGGAATGGGTACAGACGGGACCAAGGGCTTGATCCAGATGAAAGAGAAGGGAGCTATGGTCATCGCTCAGGATGAAGCGACCAGCATTGTGTACAGCATGCCCAAAAAGCCGGTTGAGGCAGGGGTAGTAGACGCCGTTCTCCCATTGGATCATATCGTGAATCAGATCTGTCGGTGGATCAATCCGAACTTGGGGGGGCAGGCCCAGGCCAACTCCTGTACAGCTGGACCGGATTGATCACTCTGGTTGTGGAAGCATGACAACCCTGACCCAACAGGAATTCGATCTCTGGGCCAAATATATTTATCATTTAACCGGGATAGCCTTGTCCCAGGAGAAGGCCTACCTCATTGAGTCCCGCTTGCATGGTCTTCTTCAGGAGTACGCTTGCCCCTCCTTTTCTCATCTCTATTCCAGGGTATGCCAGGAAACCTCCCGGTCTTTGCAAAATGCGATCATTGATCGTATTACTACCCAGGAGACCTTTTTCTTTCGCAATGAGGCCCCGTTTGATGTTTTCAAATATAAAATTCTGCCTGATCTCATTGATTCCCGGGAGAAGACTCCCTCAAAAACAGGGCCCATCCCCATCCGCATTTGGAGCGCCGGATGTTCCACAGGTCAGGAGGTATACAGCATCGCCATTTCCCTGCACGAGATGCTCGGCTCCTCTCAGGAATACAAACTGCGCATTCTGGGAACGGACATCTCAGATGCCGTCCTGGCCAGGGCCAGCGCCGGAGTCTATACCTCTTTTGAAATAGAGCGGGGGTTCAATGAGTCCAGGTTGGCCGCGTATGTACATCAAGAGAAAAACAAATGGAGAATTTGCGACCAGATCAGGTCCATGGTCTCGTTTAAACGACACAACCTATTTCATCCCTTTTCCCATTTGGGAGTTTTTGATATCATTTTTTGCCGCAATGTGGCCATTTATTTTTCGCGACAGGATAAAAAACAATTCTTTTCCCGGTTAGCCAAGGTCTTGGCTGCAGATGGATACTTGATACTCGGATCTAGTGAGTCGTTAACCGGAATTGCTCCACAATTCACTCCGCGCCGGTATCTGCGGGCAGTGTATTATCAGCTGCAAACAGATAAAAACTTACTATAGGGTTCAAAGTTCCAGGCTTGCCCGGTTAAATTCCTTTTTATTTAACTGGGTTCACGGTTAGAAGAATAAAAACAAATATCTATGAAAAAACTTTTGACTGTCGACGAAATTATATCGTCAATACAATAAGGATATTATGTCCACACCTTACCGCGTATTAATTGTCGACGACAGTGCCCTCATACGCCAAACCATCAGGGCGGAGCTGGAAAACGGTGGTTATGAGATCATGGAAGCCAAAGACGGGTTGGAGGCCATTGTCAAGGTACGCTCTGCAAACCCGCCGGATCTGATCACCATGGATGTAAACATGCCGGCTATTGATGGTTTTGAGACCTGCCGGAGATTGCGGCAGGAGCATCCCGGGCACCATCAGCTCAAAGAAAACGACAGGCATATTCCGATCTTGTTTGTGACTGGGCGGGACAGTATGGAGAACCGGAAAAAGGGATTTGAACTTGGGGCGGTGGACTTTATCAGCAAGCCCTTTGCCCCTGGTCAGCTCCTGACTACCGTGACCCAAGTGCTCAGCCCAAAGATGGCGGACAGGGGCATGCGGGCCTTGGTCGTGGACGACAGCGCCGTCTCCCGCCGGGTGGTCGCCTCCTGCATGCAGCAAGAGGGTATAGGGGTGATTGAAGCCGTGGACGGCAAAGAGGCGTATGACCACATGTGTAATGCTTCTGAATCCATCGATGTGATTATCACCGACCTGCTCATGCCTGGTATGGACGGCAAAACCTTGTGCCATAAGGTGCGTACCGAACTGGGCCTGAGGGATTTGCCCATTATCGTGCTCACCGCCCTGTCGGATACTTCCGAGATTTTAGAGGTATTCAAAAGCGGGGGATCGGATTACTTGGTTAAGCCCTTTGCCAAGGAAGAGCTCGTGGCCCGTATCGGGGTGCACATAGAACGTAACGAGATGAACAAAAAGCTGCGCACAACTATTGCCGAATTGCAAGAGGCCAACCGCACCATTCAAGAGCTTTCCATCCGCGATCCGCTGACCTCATGTTTCAACAAGCGCTACTTAAACAGGCAACTGGCCAAGGAAATCAAACGAGCTATCCGCTACTGCGAGCCATTATCCATCATCATTGCCGACATTGATTACTTCAAATTGGTCAACGATACCCATGGTCATCAATGCGGCGACGATATCCTGGTCCAGTTTGTGTCTACCATGCAGACGCACATCAGACAGGACATTGATTGGATCGCCCGTTACGGGGGAGAGGAGTTTGTCATCGTTTTACCGGAAACAGGCCCGGGTCAGGCTGAACAAGTGGCTGAAAAGTTGCGGCAGGCAGTGGCCACATCTTCTTGCACCTGTAACCACCAGGAAGTGCACATCACGGCCAGTTTTGGGGTGACCGGGGGCATCAGGCCAGAGGATACGGATTTGGAAATAGACCGATGGTTTCGTCAGGCGGACACAAACCTGTATGCATCCAAGGAAAAGGGCCGAAATTGTGTGGTATGTGAGCACCTGCACAGATAATGGTCCATTGCCAAAAATCGCTCCCAGGCAGAGCATGGGAGCGATAAGAAACATATCTTTGTCATGCCACTTAATGTCTTCCTCTGGAAAAAATACCCAGGAGTCGGTATGAAGAAAGATAGAATGCGGTGGAACGCAAAATTCGATGCCCAGAGGGAAGTGGGGGACCCATCCCCCTGGGTGCAGGCGATGTATAAGATGTCTCCGGGTCCAAGAGCCCTGGACCTGGCTGCAGGATTGGGGCGAAATGCAGTATTTCTGGCTGGGCGGGGATTTGAAGTTCTGGCTCTGGATCTGGCGGACAAGGCCATGGACAGCCTCAAGACCCAAGGGCTTTCCAGCATCTTTCCGGTTCAGGCCGATCTGGATACCTTTCCCCTGCGCCAGGAGAGCTTCGATCTCCTCATCTGCTGTCACTTTCTGGATCGGAGGCTCTTTCCATATATGAAGGAATGTCTCCGGCCCGGGGGGATAGTGCTGTATGAATCAGCCATGGAGAGCGATCAGCCGGCGGTCAATCAACCGGGAAACAGAGATTACCTTTTTCGGACCAATGAATTATTACATGCCTTTTTGAGCATGCGGATCATCTCTTATGAAGAAAGGGTGTTGGAGGAATCCAGAGGAAGCGGTCAAAAAAGAGTGGTTGCCCAAATCGCGGCCCAGAAAGGATGGATCGGTGATGCGCCCCTGGCAAAGAGAGCTTAAAAAGGCGATCAGAAACTGAATTTGCATGATGGTACAAGTTCAGGAGGGCAGGTAATATCCTCCGCCCGAGCGAGGACGGAAGCGATCTCCATGAATGGCCGCATGCAAGGCCTGCCCCAGACGCTCACAGGCCCTAACTGCGTCCTTGTTGTCTTCAAACTTTTGGAACATCTCTTTTTTTACCGCAGTGAAGGCTTCAAACTCTTTTTGGGGCCAATGCAGGGCGGGCATGCCAACCGGGCATTGAGTGCCCAGCCCGCAGGTAAAACAGGGCGGAGTATCGGACTTGAAAAGGGCTGTGCCCACCAGGGTGCACAGCCAAGTCTCTTTCAAGTAACTTGCGATATCCGCCCCGGCCCGTTCCGGTTCCTCCCCTCCAACAGCGACCACGGCCACAGGGAGGCCGCGCAATGACGGCTCCTGATGATACAAGGGAAAGAGCCGTTCCAAAAAGGTGTGGGCTATGGCGTTGAACCGACCGTTATAATTGACCCCGCCGAAGATCAAACCCTCGGCTGTTTCCAGCTTCTCGTACACCGGGTCCATGCCGTCCTTAAGCACACACCGCTTACTGCGTGCACAACGCACGCAGCCTGTGCATGGGAAAATCTCCATTTCAGCCAGCTTGATGATTTCATGCTCCAATCCACTGGCTTGACCCACTGCGGTGACCATCCTCTCCAGGTTGCCTCCAAGGTTTGGGCTGGAATGGATACCCAGGATCATCTTTGTTGCCTTGTTATAAGCTCCATGCCCTGAATGGACATGCTAAGGTTTAAGAATCATTATCCCAACCACCCGGCCCCTCCTTGTCAAGAAGGGGAGTTAAGAAGATCAAGCTTCCATGTGTATTTTTCACCTTTTGTCCGTTTCGCTGATGCACTCAACAGCCTGGGAAAGACATTACCATCCACCGCGGACGTGGTTTTCTCGGTTATTGAGGCATGGGCACCAAAAACATCTTGGCCGTCATCCGCAATTCCTGGTCTGAAGACTGCAGGCACACTTCTTTAACCGTTTGCAGGGCTTTCCCGGCTGCGGTCTCATTCCAGAACCAAGAATTAAATGTCCTGCTATCCGGGACTTGGGCCCCGGGCCGGGAAGTGGCGGCCTCGAAATAAAAGGCCTTCAAGTCCTGGGCCGCCAGGCGCAGAGCTACACCAGGGCTAAGGTCATCCGGGGACGCACTTGGCTCCCCCCTGAGCAGGTAGTCGGCAATAAGTGTGGCTGCAGATTCCGGATCAAAGGTAACCAGAGCCGTCCGCCCCCGCTTTTCCAGGCCCAGATCGTACCATGGCCTGAGTTCGGCCAACTCTCTGTGCAGGGCTTTGGCAATTTCTTCCTCCTCGCTCTTGTCCCCAGGAGGAGGTGAAAAACTCACCGGACAAGCCCAAATCGATGTTTCTTCATTCTCAGTGCCAGCACTATCAGGGGCCTCCTCTGGAAAGGACTCCAGTACAGGACCCTGGTCGGCCTCCAGGAGCTTCAAGGCAGCCAGGGCCACCTTGGTCTGGAACTGAGGCTGATTGGGCGTTCCCAGGGGCCGGCCCAGCTCAAAAGGGACCCACAGGGCCCGGGGAGGTTTGATGATCTCGGTATGCTTGGCTATGAGGCTGATCTGGGTGGTAGGGATGCCTTCCGTTTCCAGATAATGGGCCAACGCGCCCACGGCGCGGGTGCAGAAAGGTCAGACCGGAACCAGAAAGGCCGCATCCACATTGTCTCCTTGCAGCAATTGGGCCAGGTTTTGGGCCGGGTCGGCCATGTTATTGGGATCCGTTGCCCCCATGAAGGAGTAATGGTAGTCGGCCACGCTCCCAATGATCTTCTCCTGGGCCAGTTCGTGCAGACGATCCAAAGGAAAGACCACATTCCAGTCCTGGACAAAACCGGTGCGGTCAAAGTTTGTGGAGATATGGGTCATGACCAGGTCATTGGCCGACACGTCGCCGGGTATGACCCGGTAATCCCCGTCCATTCCGGCAAACGGCCTGTCCCCACGCCGGTGCAGGCCGGCTGTGGATATGATGGCCACCCGGCGCTGGGCCAATTCCGGGCCGGTGGCCCACGGGGTGGTGGCAAAGGTGGGGCAGGGCAGATCAGCTAAATGCGAGTGCATGGGTTCGGGCATGAGTTCCAGTCTGGCCATAGCCTCCTCCGGATGTTTATTGATTACAAAATAGCCTGGATGGGCAGAGGAAGTTTGTCTCTGCCGGAGAGCACTTTGCAGGCCAGGCAGGTTTCCCGGCTCGGGCGCAAAGTGCATCCGTTACATTGCCGGGCCAGGTCAATGGCCGCTTCGATCTCGGATTGCAGTTTTTTGTAATCCTGAATTTTTTGCTCCAGGATTTCTTTACAATTACGTTATTGTCAAGAGGCATACCAGATGCGAGTTTGGTAAAATATTCTGCCTTGCTCCTGCGCATTTTTTTTGGCACAGTACCAATATACTCACCAAGCCACCTGATCACGGAGGAGTCCATGAGTGACACCGCTTCTGTTATCGACCTCTACGACAGCCTGCTGGCTGCCCAGGATGAACGGTCCAGGGCCCGAATCATAGCCAGTGCCTTTGAGCGACTGGAAGACCGCTATCCTGAGATTAAGGATATGGCCACAGCCAGCGGACTTCGGGAAACGGAGTTGCGTTTGCAGAAAGAGATAGAACAGATTCGGGCAGATCTGACCAAAGAAATTGAGCAGATCCGGGCAGATCTGGGCAGAGATATTGAACAGGTCCGGGCAGATCTGGGCAGAGATATTGAACAGGTTCGGGCAGATCTGTCTAAAGATATTGAACAGGTCCGGGTAGATCTGGGCAAAGATATTGAGCAAATGCGGGCAGATTTGAGCAAGGATATTGAACAGGTCCGGGCAGACCTGGGCAAAGACATTGAGCAGCTGCGGGCAGATCTGGGCAAGGATATTGAGCAAATGCGGGCAGATTTGAGCAAGGATATTGAACAAGTCCGGGCAGATCTGACTAAAGAGATTGAACAAGTCCGGCTCCGAATAGAGGAAGTCCGTTATGAGTTGGGCCAGGAGATTGCCCGGAGCAAACATGATATCCTGCGCTGGACCACCGGGCTGCTGTTTGCCCAGTTGATCACCATTTTGGCCGCTCTAATCGGAGTGAATCTTATGTAACCCCCCTCTTTGTACCTCTTGATTGACGGGTCAGTAGAGCTTTTTCCGGACATGTGCCCTTCTCATCCGAGCCCTTCTCTATGGTTGCCTTTTTGTCCTTTTTTGTTTACATTGTTGTGAACAAGAGGCAACCGACATGACTTCCAATCAATTCCAAACCTTCATGCACCGCCTGGCCCAAGCTGCCGGCATCCGATCCCAGTCAGAGCTGGCCTCAATTCTTGATATCAATCGTTCTGCCATCACTCGGGCCAAAAGCAGGGACCGGGTGCCGGAACAGTGGATTGTCAGGCTCAGCCAATTGTTGGACCTTGATCCGGATTGGCTCAGGGAGGGACAGTCCAGCCTGGACAGGTTTGTGGAGATCCCTGTAGTCACGGCCAGACTGGGGGCCGGAGGAGGATCTCATGTACTTGACGCCGATGTGCGCGGGCACATGGCTTTTCGCAGGGCTTGGCTGCACCAGAAGGGCCGTCCCCGGGACATGGTTCTTATGCAGGTCATTGGGGACAGTATGGAGCCCACCATCCGGGAAGGCGATTATGTACTCATCGACCAGTCCCAAAAAGAGATCTACTCCGGAGGGGTGTACGCTTTGGGTCTGGAGGAGACCATTATGGTCAAACGCCTGGACAAGCATCCTCATGAGTTGATTGTCTTAAGCAGCAATTCCAAGTACTCGCCCATAGTTTTGCAAGGCGATGAGCTGGAGACCGTGCGCATAATCGGCCGGGTTATCGGAGTCTGGCGGGACCTGCGCTAAAAACGACACTGCTTGGAATGGACTGATGGACCGTGGCAATTTTCCCCCTGCACCCACCGGATTCTCCGCTGCCGGCGGAGATTTTCGGGGCAGACGCCTGAGCCTGGACTCCTTGATCAAGACCAATCCGGCCTCCACCTTTTTTCTGCGGGCCGAGGAGGAATCCAGCCTGGGGGGCTGTATCCATCCCGGGGACATCCTGGTGGTGGACAGGGCCGCGGAGATCACCAACGGCTGCCTGGTGGTGGCAGTGACCGATGGAGAGATGACTCTGCGTCAGGTGGTCCGCCGCCAGGGCCGGAGCTATCTGTATTCCGACCCCTCCCGGGCCAAACCCGGCCCCCACAGTGAAGTCCAGATATGGGGAAAAGTCGTTTATGTCCTGCACCCGGTCGCACCGTAAGCGCCCCTTGTTCGCCTTAGTGGACTGCAACAACTTCTATGTGTCCTGCGAGCGTGTCTTTCAGCCCCACTTGGAAGGCAAACCGGTGGTGGTCCTGTCCAATAACGACGGGTGCGTGGTGGCCAGATCCAATGAAGTCAAGGCCCTGGGTCTGCCCATGGGGGCTCCGGCCTTCAAATGGAAGGATTTTTTTGCCCGACACAAAGTGGAGGTCTTTTCCTCCAATTACGCCCTGTATTCGGATATGTCCGACCGGGTGATGAGCGTTCTAGCCTCCCTGGCTCCGGAAATCGAAATTTATTCCCACGACGAGGCCTTTCTCTTTTTTCCAGGGAAATGGCGAATGGACCTGGAAGACTATGCCCGGACGATCAGACGGGAGGTCAAAAAACGAACCGGCATTCCGGTATCCATCGGCCTGGCCCGGACCAAGACCCTGGCCAAGGCGGCCAACAAGCTGGCCAAGACCTTCCCGGAATTTGCAGGGGTATTGGATGTGGAGGGAGGCCGGGACAAAGACCGCTTTTTGCAGTCCATGCCGGTGGGGGGCATATGGGGGATCGGACCCAGGTACGCCCAGCGTCTGCAGGAATTTGGGATCCATACAGCCTATGACTTGAAGGAGACGGATCAGGCCTGGGTCAAAAAGAAACTGACCATTACCGGTTTGCAAACCGTGCTGGAGCTGCAGGGGGTGCCCTGTTTTGAACTGACCACCCAGCCCCAGCCGGCCAAGAGCCTGGTCCGGTCCCGGTCTTTCGGTCGGCCGGTGACGGAAATAAGCGAACTGCGCGAAGCTGTCAGCAGCCATGTGCACAGTGCCGCCCGGCATCTTCGGGCCAGCAGTCAGGTGGCCGCCTGTCTGCACGTTTTTGTGCACACCAACCGGTTCAAGCCTGAGCCCCAGTATTCGCCGTGCAAATCCACTTGCCTTTCCCGGACCACCAACCATACCCAACCCTTGCTCACAGCGGCCCTTCAGCTCCTGGGGCAGGTATACAGAAAGGGCTATGCCTTTCAAAAGGCGGGAGTCCTGCTCACCGATCTCCAACCGGAGGGGGTCAGGCAACTCACCTTTTGGGAACCCGACGCACAGGGCCAGAAGACCTCCAAAAACTTGATGCAGGCTATGGACCGAATCAATACCAAATACGGCAAAGATACCTTGCAGTACGCCTGTGCCGGACTGGACAAAGACTGGGAGATGTGCCGGGGGAAGATGTCGTCCGAGTTCACTACCAGCTGGGCGGATATTCCAGGGGTGAAGGCATAGGGAGTGTTTGATTGAGTTATGAGAGGACTCCAGATGCACCAGTTTCATCTTGGATCAAACTGGGCGTCTGCGGCTAGAGGCGGGGCTCGTATGAAACTATAGCCCGTACCGGAAATGTTGATACGCTTATTGAACTTATTATCTGATGATAATCACTATTGCGACATATTGTGATCCCAATGCTTTGCTTCCCGGACCGCCAGGTGCCACCCTGGCCATTCTGGGATCGCCAGGCGCCTACCTGGCTCTTTCAAGGCTTGCTCATGCCCAAACTGTCGCTGTAGTGTTATGCTTATCAACAAAAGGTATAGGAGACAATTTTCAAGAGAATACCGGTAACGTATTCAATTTTTTTGTGGTATCAAGTCTTACGGTATATGCTTTAGTACCGTGTCTTATAAGTTCTGTCCCATAAACTTATAAATGAAACAGGACCAATTGCCAAAAATTGGTGCAACATTTTTGAGACGTAATACTAGGGGACATTTTCAGGCATCAGACACGCAAATCAAAAAACATCTGGGTATTTCAGGTTCTTATACTGAACACTGAACACCGAACACTGAACACAAACTGCTGTTTTCCAGATATAGAGCAAATTAATTGAAATTATTGACAATGTGGAGGAGAACCAAATAGCCGTGGCCCGAGTATTGCCAATCTAAGGTCGTTTCTGTACAAAAGGAGAGCATATAAATACCACAAGCAGCCACTCAACCCTTAAGCAACATATGGATTATTACTATTCCCAGGAACAGATATGAAGCAGGATAGAATCCGCTGGAACGAAAAATTCGATGCCCAGAGGGGAATGGGTGATCCGTCCCCCTGGGTGCAATCGATGTATAAGACGGCTCCCGGCCGCAGGGCCTTGGACCTGACTGCCGGACTGGGACGAAATGCAGTTTTTCTGGCCCGACAGGGGTTCGACGTCATGGCCCTGGATTTGGCCGACCGGGCCATGGAAAGCCTAAAGGCTCATAATCTTCCCAACATCTTTCCGGTCCAGGCCGATCTGGATACTTTTCCCGTTCGACAGGAGAGCTTCGACCTTGTGATCTGCTGTCATTTTCTGGATCGCCGGCTCTTTCCGTACATCCAGGAAAGCCTCAAACTCGGAGGCATACTTCTCTATGAATCGGCTTTGGAGAGCGACCAGCCCTTGACCAATCAGCCAAGAAACCGAGATTACCTGTTGCGGACCAATGAGCTGTTGCATGTTTTTTTGTGCATGCGCATCATTTCCTATCAAGAAAGCGTATTCGAGGAGGCTAAAGGAAGTGGGGAGAAAAGAGCCCTGGCTCGGGTGGCGGCCCAGAAAGGATGGACTGGAGATGAGCCCCTGGTTCGGATATCATAAGTTTCTTTGTTGTAAACATTATTACTTATTTATCTTGATAAGTTCGACTTTCCGGGTCGGGGGTAAGTGGGGCAAACCTGAAGCAAATGAGAATGCTTCAATTTGCTAGAACAAGGGACAGAACTTTTTTTGTGCCAAAGCGCAAAAAATATTTCAGATTTGCCGGAGGCAAAGCTGAAAGGAGGTGAGGCCTATGGGCTAACAGATGATCAACTTTTCAGTCCCAGCTCAAAATTGTTGGAAATGTTCGACAGCAGTTGAAAACAAGGAGGGACGATGATGTCATCATGGAGCAGAGGATTTGGTTCTCGGTTGTTAGTAGCCGTTTCTGTGTGTGTATTTTTCCTTATCAGCAGTGCGGCCTGGGCCGCATCTTCCTATGATCAAGGTCTTGCCTTTGGAAAGAAAAACGCAGTTCAGATCGCAGACAATATTGCTCATATGAAACACAAGGCCACTGAACGTAGCGCCAACTACCAGGAAGCGCTGGATGCTGCCCGGGCCTCGGAAGCTCTGTATGAAGAGATTCTGCCCTCCAAGGTGGCTTGGATGCGCGGAGTGGCAGAAGGCGCGGATATCCCTTATACCGACGTATTGATTTTCAATAGTGTGGATCGGGCCTTTGCCGGATACGAAGGGGAATGCACCACATTCTTAGCCCACGGATCGTCCTTGGCCACCGGGAAAGGGACAATCATCGCCAAAAACCGGGATCTGGGTCCCAATACCTTAAGCGAAGTGGCCATGCACCAAGCCTCTCACCAACCCCAGGACGCAATGTATAAGGCGGCCTATATCGATATCCCCGAGGCCGACTATACTTACAAGTTTGTTGGATCCAGGTCGGCTGGGCGCTGGGGCTACGGCATGGGAGTCAACGAACACCAGGTCATCGTTGCAGATAACGATGCACCTACCCGGGACAAACTGGCCTACACCAAAGGACTGCACGACAATGATTATGTCCGGCTCATCCTGGAGCGGGCCAAGACGGCCCGGGAAGGGGTGGAGATTTTAACCTCGATTACCGAAAAATATGGTCAGGCCTGGAACTGCATCATGTTTGAGATCGCCGACCCTGAGGAGCTGTGGGTCGTGGAGGTGACCGGTTACCGGTGGGTGGCCAAGAAAATCGAAAACACGGTGGATGCCCGGTCCAATCAGCTTCAGATAGAAGACGATTACGATATGGCTGCTGATGACCTGGTCAGTTTTGCCGCTGAACAAGGATGGGTGGATGGCAGTAAAGAGCGGATCAATTTTCGAGAGGTGTATGGAACATACGAGCTCTATCCTGCAAGTAATGAAGATTTCGCCCAGCGTCCGGCTGTAGACAAGCTCTACAACACCCAAATGCGCTACGACCGGGCAATGGAGCTCCTCAAATCCAAACAGGGGGAACTTGAGCCTGAGCACTTTGTGACCATGATGCGAGATCACTATGATCAGGTCACCCTGCCCAGCGGCAAGGTGCTGGAGATGGATCAGGTTCCTTTTTATAGCACTGAGTATGCAGAAATGAAGGAGTGGGTGGGGAAATGGCCGGAGGAAGACCGGGTAGAGCATCCCCTGTTCATCCGATCCATTTGCCATCACGGCATGCAGGGGACAACAGCGTCTGCAGCTATCCTGGTCGCCCGTCCGGATGTACCGGATGAGCTGGGCCTTATGTTGCATTGCTTCCGCAACCCCTGCCTGGGAACCTATGTCCCCTTTTATGTCGGGGCCTATACAACCCCAGCCAGTTACAGCAACCCACAAGCCTGCGGCAAGTTTATGCAAATGACCAAGACCGCTCTGGGCAGTTATCAACTCTACCACGACCAGGTCCGAGGAGTATTTGATCCCTACGAAGAAGAGCTTTGGGCTGAACTTCCGGAAGTGGAAAATGCGTTTAAGGGCATGTACAAAGCAGGAAACCTGGCCAAGGGGCAAGCCTATTTAAGTGAGTTTGTGCGGGAAAAGTGCGATCAGACCCTCAAATTGGCTGACCTGGCCTGGGAAAATATGATCGAGGCAGCTGCGGCCAGTTCAGCTTGGTCCCGCTGATCTTTGCCTTTTCAAGACCAGTAGGTGCAAGGGATCTTGCCCAGGCAAGATCCCTTGCACCTCTTTGTGGCAAACTTTACAACTTCTGGAGCACTGAAACGTGCAGAACGAGCTGATCTGATTTCAGACATTCGATTAAATGTTCTGCTGTCCGGGATCTGGACGCCAGGCCGGGAAATGGCGACCTTGAGATAAAATGCCCTCAAATCTGGCCGCCAGACCTAAAGCAACTCCTGGAGTAAACTCATCCGGGTGTGCACTTGGAGCCCCCTTGACCAGATAGTCGACAATCAAGGTAGCTGCAGATTCCGGATCAGAGGTAACCAGAGCCGTGCCTCCCCGCTGTTCCAAGCCCAGATCGAACCAGGACTTGAGCTCGGCCATCTCCCGGTGCAAAGCCTCGGCCATTTCTTCCTGCGCGCTCTTGTTCCCAGGGGGAGGAGAAAAGCTTACTGGATAAAGCCTTTTTCCAGATAGTAGCGGACAGTCCTGACTGTGACTCCGGCTCTGTCGGCCACGTCCCCTATTTGCAGCATTGATTTTCTTTTTACATTTGACCCACTATTCAACGACACGGAAATTCGAATTTTGTCCCAAAGCGGGTCCCAAAAAGGTTATCTTGAGAATGGAAGGATGTGCTTACGGATGATTACCCAAATACTTAACTGTCCACAGGGCGGCTTGAATCCGATTCGGTACATCAATTTTTCGAAATATATTATAAACATGAGACTTTACTGTACTTATACTTATAAAAAGTTCTTTTGCAATATCATGATTGGTTTTGCCTGCAGCTATCATATATAAAATTTCTTTTTCCCGGGGAGTTAATGTAGAAAGACTTCCGTCATAAAAGGTTGATTCTTTACCATAGATATTTTCTTTTAGGTGGTCTGACAATATTTGCCGAGAAAACCAAAGTTCACCTTTCATAATAGTTTTTAAGGCCTTAATAAAAAGCTCCAATTCATAATTATCATAAAGAACAGCTTGAACATTACTCTTTATAAAAAAAGGTTCTAATTGAGTATCATTTGGGAGATTGAAAACACAAAAATCTATTTTGGAAAACAGTCTATTATCTCTAATCTTTTTCAATGTATCTAGCAATTTAGACTCTTCGTTAACTTTATAATCCCAAAGTAGTATTTTTCTTAATTGTTTATCATAGCTATCAGTATCATTGAGCACAGATTGGATAAGTGAATCATAACTTAATTTATCGCAGCTGATATTAAAATGGCTTTGGACAAGATAGGAAAGTGTTTGGAAATGGAAACTTTCATTGCTTACAACCAGTATTTGATATTCCATATCCAAACATCCCGCTTTGTTCATTTCGAAATCTTTCCAGGCCATGCTGGCTCTCATTGCTATCCAGTCTATTCCTTAATGCATGGCTTATGGTTTTGTGCTGTGAACATCTATTGTTTTGTATCCAAAACATAAGGGATGAGTCAATAGCCAGGGGGGGCGCTAGCGGCAGACGTTCAGTTTGATCTAAAGTGAAACTTGTAATTTAGCAATTTTTTCAGAGAGTTCAGGTGTCATGAATATTTTGCCACCCCAGGAATCTTTATGAAAATGAAAGCTTCAATTGGCTGTCAAAGGATCTTGTTGAAAAAAAAATCGAAAAGTTATCTTGTTTCAACGGCCACAGGTCCGCCTTCATCGAAAAATCGGACGGGGATTTGATCCAGGCAGAAGGAAAACGCCACAACGACCTCGTCGTTGTTAACGAAAACACCTGCCCAGATTGGTCTTGGGATGGCAGGCGGTCATCAACTCATTGCAGAGTGGACACAAAAAACACAGATACACAGCCTGCTCCAAGTTCCCCCGCTCATAGAATCGGCCGCTTTTGGTCTTCGCAGCTGGAGATCGATGTGGTTGCTGTCGGCGAACAGGATGTCTTTTTCGGAGAGTGCAAGTGGAGCAAGCAAAGGGTTGGACCAGAAATTCTGAATCAGCTGCAATCAAAGGTAGCCAGTCTTGATGCGCGGCATGTCGCCGGGAAACGACTCCATTACGGCCTATTCGCCAAGGCCGGTTTTACAACAGAGCTTAAGCGGGTCGGTGCCCGGGAAGACATCCTGCTCATGAATTGGGTTTGATGCTCTATCGTCCACGAAACACACGAAATAGCACGAAATAAAGAAAAGCCCCGCCCAGCAGGCCATCCGGCACGACATGAAAACATCCTTCTTGCCCCGTTGAATTCCTGCCTGGTGAAACAAATCCTTAGGATTTCCTGCATAGCAGGGTTTCTCTGGGTCTTCCATTCAACCGGGGTGAAATTTCTGCCCATTTCATCGGGGGCAAAAAGTCTTATTCGTGTTCATTCGTGTCAATTCGCCTGCCCCACCTGCCCCGTAGCTCGAAGATGGTACTGGGGTAACTCAGCTTTGTGATGGTACTGGGGTGGGAAAACAAGCTCTTGGAAGGATGCCCTGGCCTGCCACGTTCCCCTGCCCTGATAGATGACGATGGGGATGATGGGCGGAAGCTTGCCTCCAGCTATCTGCCCCTGATCATACATGTCTTTCCACTGCAGGGCCATATACCTGAGAACCTGCAGCCCAACCAAGGATTCCGGTGAGCTCTTGTGCTCAAAGAGCAGATAAACCTTGGCTGCTGAAAACTCTTTCTGACCCATCCGAATACTAAAGATCAGATCGGAAAAGTGCTTGGTATTTTCCTTGTCCTTGAAAACCTTGAGGAAGAGACCCTCATGAGGTGCGTATTTTTTAGCGGCCATGGTTGAAAAATAATCCAGATTGAGCTGGCTGGCAAGGCTTTGCCAACAGTGCAGAGATTTCTCTATCCCACCCCCAATCGCTTCATGGAGTAAATCTGCTCCAAACCATGAATCCTGTGCGGCTTCCGCTCCCGTTTGGGCTGGATAATGTCCTTGAATAGCTCGAATCCCTGGCGGACGAACTCTCGGGAACCGATAATTCCGGCATCGGTAAAGAACCGGGTGCGCTGGATGAAACGTTCCATGCATTCCAGCAGGGGTTCGGCTTCCAGGATCTTGCCTTTCCCTGTATCTACACCACCCCTGGCGTAGACAAACTCCCGGTACAGGCGAAGCTGCTCCTTGGGGTTCTTCACATTGTATTCTTCCAGCCCCAGATTCCAGGACAGGAACTCATCCTTACGGCTGGACCGAAAGCGATAGCCCAGGGATGACCAGCGATACTCCTCAGGCCTGTCCACCAGCCCGGCCCGGACTGGGTTGAGGTCAATGTAAGCCAGGCAGTTGATCAGTGTCTCCCCCTTTTCCACGATTACGCTCTTGAACCTCTCGGCCCAGAAGGTTCCTTTCCGGCCGCGCTTTTTGTTGTATGCCCGGGTAAAGCCTTGTTTGATTTCTTTAACGTATTCGGACAGGGACGTCCATTTCTGGCGGTAGAAGGGGATCTGTCCGGTCATGAGAGTGTACTCGTCCCCGTATCTTTGCTGAAAGCTCTGTTTTACCTCCTCATCTGATACCTCGTCCTCCGGCCGCATGGTGACCAAAAGGTGGAAGTGGTTGCCCATCAGACAGAACCCCAATACCTCGCAGAAATAGACGGCCGAGAGCTGCTGGATTGTGGTCAAAAGAAGGCTTTTTTCCTTCTCGCCAAGCGGGTATCCGTCCAGAGCAGTCCGGCTGATCAGATGATATGTAGTCTGCTGGTGAGAGATTATAAATCTGGGCATCCGGGCCATGGTCTGCCTCCGAGGTAGGTTTAGGTAATTGATATGCAACCCAAGCTACATGGGGTTGGTTGAGTTGTCAACATTTTCCGCCTGTCCCCAAATATCAGTCCCCAAATATCATCTGTTTTCTTAATTTTCTTGACATCCCCCACAACTTAAAATATGTTTGCATTAATAAGAAATTGGGTTTGCTGATACAACGATGTCTTCCTTTTTAGTAACCGCCTCCAGCACACACTTGGAACTTAATTACACGGTGCACATGGAGCTTTTAAACTTTAGAGGGCTTATGTTATACAGTAAAGATATGCCTTTTCAAGAAAAGGAAAAAATCATAGAAAACCTTCGCAAACATCTTCAAAACATTCCGGATATAATTTTTGCCTACATATTTGGATCATTTCTTGAAGATGTTGCTTTCCAAGATATTGACCTCGCTCTTTTTGTCAATCAAGAAGAAAATATGAACAATTACGAATTGAAAGAGCAATATGCTGAAATGTTATGTACGGATTTTAATGAGATATTCGATGTTATTGTCATAAACTATGCTCCGGGATACCTATTAAATTCGATATTTACAGAAGGGAGGCTTCTTTTTTGTAAAGACAATAATCTTCTCAGCCAATGGATTGAAATGTGCTCTTTGGACATGATGGCCAATGAATACGTGTCAGGGGAATCCTTGAGAGAGATCGTGCAATGAAGGCCAAAGTTAATCTGGAAAAGCTGAAAGCAAGGGCAGCTGACATCAGATCAGCTATTGAAAAGATTCAAACATATACATCTCTTTCAGAGACAGATTTCTGGGCTGATGAGCGGAACATTTATACTGTTAAGTATCTTCTTCTGCAAGCTATGGAAGCCTTGGGATCAATTTGTGTCCATGTTTTGGCTAGACGTTTTCAGGTAGCTGTTTCCAATTATGCTTCTTGTTTTCAGGAGTTGGAGGACAAAAAGGTGATTTCACCAGATTTGTCCAAAAAGCTGCGAAAGATGATTCGCTTTAGAAATATTATGGTACATCGATACTGGGAGGTGGATGATAAACGTGTTCTTGAATATGCTCGCAACGATGTCCAGGACATGCTTCAGATGCTCAAGGCTGTATGGGAATTTATAGGTATAGATTCAAAGCATTTGGATGAATAATAGTCTAGACTTCTATGCATCTTGCGTAAGACGGAAAATACTATGTGCTCTGGAAAAGAAAGGCCATCATATTCCGGCCTTTTTGGCTCTGTCGAGGTAGCTGGCCACCGTGGTCTTGCTAATCCAATGTGCTGTTGCTCTTTCGTAGGCCGGCCCTTTTAGAGGGCCAGGCCCTTTTGGGAACTGGCCTGTCCGGGTCTTTTCTTTATTTCGTGCTATTTCGTGTGTTTCGTGGACAAAAGTCTTCTCTTCACTCTTGGTGTTACTTTTAGTGGACTTTAGTCCCTGCGTACGCAGGGACGAAGAGTGTCTGTCCACGAAACACACGAAATGACACGAAAGGAAGAGATAGAAGGAAAACCATTCTATTTGTCGAATCGGAAGATGAGGTCTTCTTGAAAACAGTCATCCCAAGTCGAAAAGCAACAAAACTCTATCTGGGAGATAAAAAATGAGTAAGTTGAATCCAGAAGAACGCGAGCTTTTGGATTATGGTACTCGATAGATAAATTGAACCACCTGTGCTCAAAGCTGATCACACAAATCAGGTCCTTCTTTTAATTTGTAAAAATATCCTTTGGTCTTTTAAGTCTCACTGTCTTTCCCCAATTCATCACTTAGTCTCACAGAGGGAGTCTCTCCCTCTCTCAGTCCCCTCTCTCCCGTCGCTTAGTCGCTCAGTCGCTTAGTCACTCAGTCACTCATTCTCTCAGTCATTCTTCCCCTTTCCGCATAACCTCAGCCAAAGCCTCAGCCTCTTCCCCCACACTGAGGGCCCAGCGGGAGTTTGCCATCTGTCGGGCTGCTTCCTGAAAGTCACTGCGCTCCAGGGCAGCCAGCATGCGCTCAAAGGTGAGCACGCTTTCGATGGAGATCTGCTGAGCCATGCGGATGAGGACCAGCTGCCTGGCCGGGGAGAGGTCCGAGTAGACAGGAATCTTTTCGGCCAACTGGTTATGGATAGAAATATTCTCCTCTGTCTGCTCGTTTTGGGGCAAGGGGAGGGCTTTTTCAGCCTGAGATGGCCCGGGATCTGCTGGCTGCTCAGAATTTTGCCGGGCAAGCTGCTCCTGGACATCCTCTTCTTGCTTTGCCTGTGCTTGGAGGTTCTGCTCATCAGCCGGGCTTGCTTCGGTTTGGTTTTGCTCCCCGGGTTCCTGCTGTGCAATGTTTTGCACCTGTTGGGGTAAGGAGTGAGCATCCGATTGCAGCTTTGGCTCAGTTTCAGAAGCAGTTGCCAAGACACGGGGTGTTTCCCGGGCCTTCTCCGGCTGCTCCTGGCTGCTTTGAGGACTGGACCAGGGTGCAAAATCCTGCAGCCCGGCCAGGAGGGTGGGCCGGTAAGGGCTGAGCCAGATCCCGATCCCCAGCATGGACAACAGCAAGAGAGATGCCAGGGCATAGCTGCGCATTCTTCTGGGGGTCTTGCCCTGCAGATCCCTCTGGACCTCTTTGATGATCCTGGCTCCGATTGTGCCCTGTCCATATCCAAACCCGGTGATCAAGGCATTGTCGGCCAGGATGTTGATCTTCCGGGGGACGCCATTCGAATATTTACAAATTTTGCGTAAAGCTCTTGGCGTGAAAATCTCCCGGCTTTTTGGGGCCCCGGCCTTTTCCAGGCGGTGTAGGATATAATCTTTGCTTTGTTTTGGGGTCAGGGGACGCAGGGTGGCCCGGATGGCTATGCGTTGTCGCAGTTGCCTAAGCTCCTTTCGGTCCAGGGTGCTGTCCAGTTCGGTTTGTCCGATCAGAAATATCTGGATGAGCTTATCCCGGCTGGTCTCCAGATTGGAGAGCATGCGCAGGTTCTCCAGGGTCAGCAGGGGCATGTTCTGGGCTTCGTCAATGACCAGAATCACATTGTATCCCTGCTCAAACTCCTGAATCAAAGCCCGATGCAGGGTCTGGACCAGATCATAGATCTGATCCTGCTCACTTGAAGCGGCTTGCCCGTTTTCTGCCTGCTTTCCGGCCGGGGGCTGCAGGCCCAGCTCGGAGAAAATGGTCAGCAACAAGCCCCTAAAGCTCAAATTGGAGTTAAAGACGAAGACGGTCTTGATCTTGGCCTTGGAACTCCACTTGTTCAAAAAGGCCCGAACCACCGTGGTCTTGCCCAGCCCAACCTCTCCGGTCAGGGAAACAAACCCCTTGCGGTTCTTCAGCCCGTAGATCAAGGAAGCCAAGGATTCCTTGTGACTCGGACCCAGATACAAGAAATAGGGATCCGGGGTGATGTGGAAAGGCTCCCGGTTAAGGCCGTAGTGGTCTAGGTACATGGGGCGAACTCCTGAATGACTGAGTGACTGAGCGACTGAGTGATTGAGTGACAGAGTGACGAAGTGATTGAGCGACTGAACGACTGAAATGCTGTGTGAGTTAGAATTTCCATTTTTCTGGCTGTAGGGACATGTTTACTAGCTTGCCGATAATTTGCTCATATTCTTCATTAAGCCGCTGGAATGCTTCTATTTCAATATATTTGCAATGCAAGGAAAATTCCAGCCAGACTTGAGTTTCTCCGGCCTCGCCCTCGGAGTCGGACAACTTGGCCACAAAAGATTTTGGATATATCCTTTTCCTGAAGGCCTCGGCAAGATTAGAACATACGGACCTGGATGATCGCCTTATTTGATTAGTGAGGGAAAACCTTTCCTCAGGTGGAAAGCATTTTGTTAATTCAAATATTTCCATCGAGGCTTTGAAGGCCATTTGGTAAACTTCAAGTTCATTATGCGATCAAATTTTCATGATTAAGCATCCATTCTTGAGTCATTTCCTCATTTATCCCTCTTTGTCTCTTAGCCTCTCTTCACCTCTTGGCACTTAGTCCTTCTCCCTCTTGGTACTAAACCTCTCCGTCTCTCAGTCACTCTTAACTCTCGATCCTTCTTCCCCTCTTCATCCCTAAGTCTCTCCGTCTCTTTTCATCTCTTCGCACTTAGTCGCTTCGTCACTAAGTCACTTAGTCCTTCCGCCGCACTTAGTCGCTTCGTCACTTAGTCGCTTAGTCCTTCCGTCCCCCCTTTCTTCCCAATTTCTTCCTTCAAAGCCAGGGCCTTCTCCTTCTCCGAAAACGGTTGCTCCGAACTCAGGGCCTTTTCCAGGTGCTCCAGGTCTTCCTGGCTGTTCCCCTGCCGGTGCAGGGCCAGGGTCTGGATCAGGGTCTGTTCAGCTTTTTGCAGATCACCCTCCGCCATGTGCAAACGGCTAAGAAAAGTCCTGGCTTGCAGGTTGTCAAGGGCCAGCTCAATGGTTTTTTGGGTCTGCTCCAAAGCCGGTTGCAATTCACCTTTTTCAGCTTGCAGCCGGGCATTGATCAGCAGGGCCTGCACGTTGTCCGGGACCAGATCCAGGACTTTTTGGCTCATGTTCAGAGCCTGCTCATGTCTGTTGCCCAAGGGCAGGATGACCGCCAGGCGCAATCTAGCTTGAATATGTTCCGGATCGGCATCCAGGGTACGCTGGTAGAATTAGAAGGTTTGCCCGAGATCTCCCTGCTGCATCATGAAACTAGTATTTAATGTGCTTTTGTGCATGCTTACTCTCCTGATATCGCTGATGACTTGGGGTTTATGGATGGCTTTCCTCTAGATTGCCCGGCGAACCTGATCTCGGTGTATCCGAACTATCCGGGCCGGGCAATGACGGAGAGGGGTGTTAATGCGTTACATATATGATCATTCCGGCAAAGCTGAATCATAATCTGGGGTTTTGAGCTAAAATGCAATAACAAGGCCAAACTCTTTTGTTAAAAGCAACGAACCACCCCTTTCTGTAAATAATCCGAATAAAAGCAGGCAATTGCACTGGGATGCAGAAATTTGCAGTGATTGGTTTATTGGTTGATTGGTGTATTGGAAATATTGGAGATAATGGTTTATTGGTTGATTGGTGTATTGGAAATATTGGAGATAATGGTGTATTGGTTGATTGGTTGATTGGAGATCGATCCTGAATCGCTGAGTCTTTAGTTTTTTCTTTTTTTCTTATTTACCTATTCTTGCCTTCGTTTCTATAATTATATATTTGGTAATTAAAATTTGTTTCGAATTTCGGATTTCGAATTTATTTTCTCAATTTATTCGTCTCTCAGTCGCTAAATCGCTCAGTCCCTCTTCCCCTCCCCCCACCCCTCCTGGCACAAAAATGGCATGAAAGAGCCAGGCAGGCGCCTGGCGGTCCCGGGATTCAAGCTTGTAGAGCATAATCCTACGACACGGAAATTCGAAATACGAATTTATTTTATAATTGTTCATTGTTGAAATCAAAACACAAGGTGTCTCTAATGTGCAAGGTCTTTATAAAATCCAGAGACCAAGGCTATGCACAGTATTTAAAAAGCCTGATTCAGCAGGTTCCGGCTGAACCGGAGCTGGATGTGCGGTATGTATTTGGACCTGAAAGCTGGCCTGATGATAAAGATGAACCCAGCTTATTAGTGGTTTATCAGAATTCTGAAGGGGACGAAGTTGAGCCCCTCCTGCAAATCCGGCCCTGGGACCAAACTATTTGGATCAGATACAGCTCATCCAAAACTCCGCCCCTTGCCTCTGACTCCAAAACTGTATGTTTTTCCAGGCCTATCAATAGTTCTGATTTCGTGCACTGTGTGTACCAGTGGTGCAAGAAAAATCATGAATGTTGCAGCTCATTGCAGCAGGCCCCGATGGAGCCCTTTTTGATCGGCAACAGCCAGGCCATTCGCCTGTTACGTAAGAATATTCTGCGCATAAGCCAGTATGATCTGGAAGTCCTGGTCTGTGGGGCCACAGGCACAGGCAAGGGAGTGGTGGCCCAGACCCTGCACAACAATTCACCCCGGTCCGGTCATCAGTTTTTGACCATCAATTGCGCCAATCTGCCTACCTATTTAAAGGAGAGTGAAATTTTCGGATATAGAAGAGGTGCTTTTATCGGGGCCTGGCCCGACAAGTCCGGCAGGTTCGAACTGGCCCAGAATGGAACCATTTTTTTAGATGAGATTTCGGAGATCTCCACCTCTATGCAGGCCAAGCTTTTGATGGTATTACAGGAAAAGGAATTCTGCCCTATTGGCGGGGTGGACAGCGTCCCAATGAAATCCAGGGTGGTGGCGGCCACCAACGCGGATTTGAAACAAGTTATTAATCAGGGAGCTTTTCGCAAGGACCTTTATTACAGGCTGGCTGTGGTCCGTTTAGAACTTCCAACGCTTAAGAATCGTAAAGAGGATGTGCCGGTGTTGGTCCACCATTTTCTGGACAAATACAGCCGGCTGTATGATAAGCAGGAAGTGCCCCATCTGTCGGACGGGTTTTGGGATGTATTTCTGGCCTATGACTGGCCCGGGAATGTTCGCGAACTAGAAAGCAGCATAAAGAGTTTGGTAGCCTTGGAAAACGAGGAGTTGGTCCGGGAGGAGGTGCACAAAAGATTGGACAGGAACCATGCTTCAGGCAATTCCGGAGAAGTTCTTGTAGGGAAAATTCCAGCTTTCGGCCTCAATTCAAGTCAGGAACAGCCCTTGCAAAACATGTCCCTGTCGGAAATCGTGGACCAGACTGCCAGCAGGATAGAGGCCATGCTTATCAGCAAGGCCCTGGAACAGACCGGGGGCCAGAAGAAAATGACAGCCCAGGTTCTGGATATCAGCTACAAATCGCTGCTGAACAAAATAAAGAGCTTTGGATTATAAATTATGGTGCACATCCCCAAGGTTGAAATCGCTCCATACCTGGATATAGCCAAGAGGCGGAAATGGTGGATAATTATTCCCTTTTTTCTGGCTTTGGCCGCCGGAGGAGTCCATTTTTATCAAACCCCCAAGGTATACCGGTCCTCCACTCTTATTCTGGTCGAATCTCAGAGAGTTCCATCCGAGTTCGTGCCCAACACGGTGAGTGAAGATTTGCAGAGCAGGCTGCAGACCATTTCCCAGCAGGTGCACAGCAGAACCAATCTGGAAGATATTATTCGGCGCTTCGAGCTCCTTGCCCGGGAAGAGGACAAGGAACCCGGCTTGCCGGGGAAGATCAAAAGAAAAGTCCTGACGTTTGTGGGCCTGATGGAGGTTTCTGCTGATCAGAACGATAAAGAGGAGGGGGAGCCTTCCATGCAACAGGTGGTGGGAAATGTGCGAAGCAAAATCAACGTCAATCTGCGGGCCAAGAATCAGGCCTTTGAGATATCATTTGAGTGGGGTGATCCCCAGGTGGCGGCCCAGGTGACCAATGCCCTTGCTTCCCAATTCATCGAACGGAACCTCAGGGTTCGGGAGGAGATGGCCATGGGCACCACCCGGTTTTTGGACTCCGAGGTTCAGCGTTTGCGGCAGGAATTGCAAAAAAGAGAAAACAGGCTGGAGGAGTTCAAGCACCGGAATATGGGGCGGCTGCCCGGGCAATTGGAATCCAACCTGAATATACTCAGCCAGCTCAAAGAGGAGTTGAGCCGGACCGAAGATCGGGTTGAGCAGCTCAGGCAGCAGAAGTGGATGATAGAGCAGCAGGCCCAGATACAGTCCCAGGGGCTCCTGGCCGGATCATCGGGCCAAGGTGACGACGCTTCCGGTCAGCAAAGCTTAGCTGTATTGCAGGAAAGGCTTAAGGAGATGCGCACCAAATATAAGGATCAGCACCCGGATGTGCAGCGCTTAAAGCGCAGGATAAGCCAGATGGAGGAGCAGGGGGGCATGATCAGTCAAGGACAAAAATCGGATGCTGAGCCTTTGAACAAAATTTCCATAAAAGATGTGGAGATGCAACAGTTACAGATGCGCCTGGAAGATCATCAAAAAAAGATGCAGAGCGTGAAAAAGCAGATCAGTGAGTATGAACAACGCATAGAGCAGACCTCTGAAGTGGAGCTGGAATTGCGGAATTTGGAACGGGATTATGCCGCGGTCAACGATCGTTACCAGAACGTATTGCGCCGTAAACTGGATGCAGAAATGGCTGAGCAAATGGAACGCCGCCAGCAGGGAGAGCAGTTCCGGGTTGTTGATCCGGCAATTGCTCCAGACAAGCCATTTAAGCCGGATATGAATAAGGTTATGGTTATGGCCCTGGCCTTGGGTCTCGGCTTGGGCGGCGGACTGGCCTATCTGCGGGAAGCCCTGGATCCAGCTTTTTATACCCCTGGTGAGCTTAAGGAACAATTGCAGGTGAAAACAGTGGTCAGTCTGCCTTTTGTGCACAGAGAGAAGAAAAAGCGGGGGGCTGAGCGAGTGAGCGACGGAGGGATGGAGTGACGAAGCGACTTAGCGACGGAGGGGACGGAGGGACTGAGCGACTCAGGGACTGAGGGAGGGAAGAAAGACGGAGCGAGTGAAGGAATGAAAAAATAAATTCGAAATACGAAATACGAAACAAATTCTAATTATCAAATATATAATTATAGAAACAACCCAGCAAGAATAGGTAGGACAGTGAAAAGTTAAAAGTGGGAATAACTCCATCTCCAGTCCTCCTTTTCTCTCTTAACTCCCCTCCTTGGCAAGGAGGGGCAGGGGTGGTTGGGATGATGATTCTTGAACCTTATTTCCACATATTATAAACTAGCCGTGTCATCCATGAAAAGGCCTTAGGTTAAATGTGTGCTATGCCCAAGGTGCTAATAAACCAATACACCAATCAACCAATACACAAATTATATGTTCTTCCCCGAACGGAGTAGAGATGAGCAAGATTTTTGAGGCTTTGCAGAGGGCGGAGCAGGCTCAGGGACAAGACGAGAAGATTGCAGCGGTTGACGACCTGGCCTTGAACCTGGACTTATCTGAAGAACTGGTGGTCCTAGGCCGGCCTGGTTCAGCTGTGGCTGAGCAATTCAGATATCTGCGAGCCTTGATCACCCAGCCAACGGAAGGTTCGGTACCCAAAACAGTTTTGATGACCAGTTCCTTGCAAGGCGAAGGCAAAACTTTCACCTCTTGTAACCTGGCTGTGACCATAGCTCAGGGCCTGGATGAGCATGTGCTTTTAGTGGATGCGGACTTGCGCAATCCCAGGTTACATAACATGTTCGGCCTTCAAAACGGAGACAAGGGTTTGAGCACCCATTTGGTGCGGGATGAGCCTTTGCAGAACCTTTTGTATAGAACGGATATTAACAAGCTGACCATCCTGCCCGCGGGACAGGAAGCTGAAAATCCGGCCGAGATTTTGTCTTCAGATCGCATGAAACAATTCATAGCCGAGGTCCGGGATCGCTATTCAGATCGTCTGGTCATTTTTGACAGCTCGCCTGTGCAGTTGGCTCCAGAGACCATGGTTGTGGCCAACGAGGTGGATGGGATCTTTTTGCTGGTTTATCGCGGGCGCTCACCCCGGGGGGCGGTCCAAAATACAATAGAACGTTTCAAACAAGACAAGTTCAAAGGCGTAATTTTTAACGGCTACGAACACCCCGCTCATAAAAAATACCAGAAGAAGGGGTATGGATACGGTTATGGGTACGGGTATGGCTATGGGAAAAAGGATGAAGTGTCGAAGAGAGAAGGGGGGACTGAGGGAGAGAGGAAAGACTGAGCGACTTAGCGACGAAGGGACTTAGGGAGGGAAGAATCACTGAGCGACTAAGAGATGAAGCGACTCAGGATCAAGGAGACCAATTATCTAATCAACCAGTACACCAATAATCTAATATACTAATACACCAATCAACAAATAAACCAATACCCCAATATCTCTAAGTGTCAAAAGGAAATATTGGATAATTGGAATATTTGAAAATTGGTATGACGGGAAAGGTAATCAACCAATCAACCAATACCCCAATATCTCTAATCCACCAATCAACCAATAAACCAATACACCAATAAACCAATTGCCTGATTTTCACATTGCTCCGTTCAGAGAATGATCATGATAAAGCTTTTCAACAAATACTACCCCATCCGGAACTTGATCTTTTTTTTAGGAGAAGGGTGCCTGATTTTTTTGAGCATTTGGATTGTAATTTATTTACTGCATGCTGGAGAAATGTCCCAAGATCCGGATCGGGCTGGCATCTGGCTGCGGATATTGATAACCACCCTGGTTATTCAGCTCAGCCTGTATTACTACGATCTGTACGATTTTAAGCACAAGATCAGGATATTTGAGCTTACTATACGAATAGTGCAGGCCATCGGGGCAGCCTGCCTGGTTCTGGCCGGGGTGTACTATATTTTCCCTTACCTGATCCTGGAGCAGGGCATTTTCTTTATTGGGATTTTTTTATTAATGCTATTTTTGGTCTCCTGGAGGCTGATCTACCAATTTGCTACCCAGAAACATATGTGGAACGAAAAAATTCTTCTGGTCGGGGAAGGTGATCTGGCCCGCTTGATCGGCCGGGAAATCCAATCCAATTTGGATTCAGGATATTCCATCAGCGCCGTGTTTTCCAATCCCGACGGCTCAGGACTGGCTCAGGAGCTTGGCGCAGAAAGAAAGGTCGATTATGATCAACTGTACGAATATGCCCTGCATAATGGGATCCGCAAGATAGTTGTCGCCCTGGAAGAAAGGCGGGGCAAGTCCCCGGTGCAGGCTTTGCTCAACTGCAAGATGCAAGGCATCAAGGTTCTGGAAGGTGTTTCTTTCTATGAAATGATCAGCGGTAAGATCCTGGCCAGCAATACTCCCCCCAGCTGGCTGGTTTTTTCGGACGGGTTTCGCAGGCATAGAATAACTATCTGCAGCAAACGGGCCCTGGATATTCTGCTTTCTTTGCTGGGAGTGGTACTCAGCGCTCCCTTGCAGGTTGTAGTGGCCGTGTTGATCAAGGCCACCTCCCCGGGCCCGGTCTTTTTCCGCCAAACTCGGATGGGCCAGATGGAGCGCAATTTCCAGGTTCTCAAATTTCGAACCATGCGCCAGGATGCGGAAGCTGAAAGCGGAGCGGTCTGGGCCCAGGAGAATGATCCGAGGATAACCCCGGTGGGGGCAGTCTTCCGCAAGCTGCGCCTGGATGAGCTGCCCCAGTTCTGGAATGTGCTCAAAGGGGAAATGAGCTTTGTAGGCCCCAGACCGGAACGACCTGAGTTTGTTGGTAAGCTCAAGGATAAGATTCCCTATTACGGGGAAAGGCATACAGTTAAACCTGGAATCACCGGATGGGCCCAAGTCAATTACCCGTATGGGGCTTCGGAAGATGACGCTCTCAAGAAACTGGAGTACGATCTTTTCTACATCAAATATCTCTCTCTGGTCTTTGATATCTATATTGTGTTGAAAACAATCAAGACCGTGCTGGAGGGGGAAGGAGCCAGATAGGGGCAGAAGGACCTGGACATTCAGAGTTCAGCGCCGTCCCTGGCTGCGCTGAACTCTAATTTTGATTTTTTTGAATATAACGCCAGTTTTGTCTTGGAATGAAACGTACTGAAAAGCCCGGTTCTTAGGTAGGCCGCCCTTCTCCGAAGGGCTGGCTTCTTCTGCAAAAGAGGCCTGGCCCGGCACTCAATTGCAGAAGCTATCGGTGTATCTTGATTGAAAGCCTTACATCTCCAATTGAGTGCCGGGCCGGCCTACGCAAGAGCAGCGAGTCGGGTGTATCATAACTAGTACTTCGTCTCAAAAATGTTGCCTCATTTTTTGTCAATTGGTCTATATATTTATAAGTTTATATATAAGTTCATCAAATTCGAATAAATACTTAATTATTAAATTTCATATTATTCCAATTATGTTTTGGTAATTAAGAAATTGGGGCAACATTTTTGAGACGCAATACCAGGGAAAAGCCATTCTTATCAAAGCAGGGGGAATTGCAATGAACAAAACAAGGCATGGATTTTGGCTATTGGTCGCTTGCTGCTTGGTTTGGTTTTTAGCTGCTCCGGCTGTTGGATGGGCGGAAGAATCAAACCTGATCAATAAAGAGTACCTGATCAAAAAGGGCGATGTCCTGGAGATCAACGTATGGAAAGAAGAGGAATTGACCAGGGTCTTGAAGGTCAGGGTGGACGGTAAAATCTCCTTGCCCCTGGTAGACGACATCCAGGCGGCCGGTCGGACGCCTATGGACTTGAAAGAGACGATCCAGGAGGCTCTCACAGAGTACATCGAGGTCCCGCAAGTTACGGTTATTGTGCAGGAGCAGTCCGGACAATATTACTTAATCGGGGAAGTGGCCGGCACCGGGGCATATCCCTTGCAAAGAGATCTGACCGTGATCCAGGCCTTGGCTCAAGCCGGTGGGTTTACTGAATGGGCCGACAAGGACAGCATTCTTCTTCTCCGTCGAGAGCAGGGGGAAGAGAAGCGGATCGAAGTGGATTATGACGCCATAGTGGCTGGAAATCCGTCGCATAATAATGTTCTGATCCAGGCTGGTGATACTATCATTGTGCCTTAGATTTTATTGTTAGGTATGATAAAATCTATTAGATTTTATCATGAAGTATGATAAAGTCTATTATATTTTATCATGAGGCATGATAAAATGTAGTTAGGGTTTAACATTGTTGTTGATAAGGTTGAAGATTCATCATCCCAACCACCCCTGCCCCTCCTTGCAAAGGAGGGGAGTTAAGAGGACTAAGCTGACATGTTCATCTTCTGGATTCGTTCTCAGATTAGGGGTATCGACCATTACAGATATTGCGCAAGATCAGATGGTTATGGGTTCCCTCCTTTACAAGGATGGGATTAAGAGGTGGTTGAATGATGGATCCAGGAGAAAGTTGATGCTTCAAAGACTCAAATTTGTCTATGCCCTAAGTCTGACCATCACTTTTGTCTTATCAGTCTCTTGGCCAGCTCAGGCATCCTACCGCACGACCCTGCACCCTTCGGTCTCCGTGAGTCAGGAGTACACGGATAATGTGGACCAGGTAGATGATGATTTGAAAGAATCGGAATGGATCACGGTCATCTCTCCCAGTCTGGCCCTGGACGTGGTGGGTAAAACCAAAGGCTTCAATCTGAGCTACACACCTGGATTCACTTTTTATGCCGACCGGGACGAGAACGATACCGTCCGGCAGTCAGCCTCCTTGAATGCCTGGGCCCAGCCGGCCAAGCACCTGGATCTCAGGTGGAACAATGCCTTTACCCGCACGGAAGAGCCTTATGAAGTCGAACCCCTTCCTTTGGATCTTGAGGACCTGCCAAGGCTGGAACCGGAGGATTTTACTTTCCGAAGAGATCGGGCTCCGCGAAGTTCTTACACCAGCCGCATCAACCTGGGTTATCAGTTCGGGCCCAAAGACAAGGCCAATCTGGGGTACAGGTTTCGAAGCGTTTGGGACGAAAGCCCTACAGCTGAGGACAGCATTGAACATTCCCCGTTTCTGAATATAAGCTACTGGCTGTCCCCCCAATGGGGAACCGAGTACTCTGCTGAATACACTCGGGGTGAGTTTTCCGGTGATACAGATACTGATGATACAGATTCTTTTGACGAGTATACAGCCAGTGTCAGATTGATCAGGAAATTTTCGAAGTTTGTGGACGGCTATATGCAGTACAAGCACACCATCTTCAACAATCATGGAGAATCTGAGGACTATCAAATATTCGATCCATCAGTTGGTATGAGTTGGAGGTTTGCTCAAGACGGCAATCTGAGCCTCAGCCTTGGGTACTATATCAAGGACAATGAAGATTCTGACACTGATTCCGATGTCAGTATTTCCGCAGACATCAGCAAAGGATTTGACATCAGCAGGAGAACCTCCTTCCGGATCACCGGGGGCTCCGGATATGAGCAGTCCTATTTTGGAGCCGAAAACCTCGGATTTACAGTCTTTTTTCAAGGACGGGGACGTTTGACCCACCAGTTTACCAAGCGGCTGGGCAGTGATCTCTCCGCCAGCTACAGACGGAATGAGTTTCTGGATCAGACCCCTGAACGTGAAGATAATATCTATGATTTTCAGGTAGGCTTGAGCTGGCAGGTTTTGCGGCGGATTTCCCTGCGCTTGAGCAATACATACAGGATAGTGGACTCCAACCTGGAAAGGGATGAATATAAGGAAAACAGGATCGTGCTCAGTATAACCTATACACCAAAACCGTTTCTTTTCAAATGAGCTGAAAAAGATTTCTGGCAAATCAAAGACTACCCTCTCATCTCATACGAATGGACATTTCAGCGTCGGCAGCTGTGGTGCTGAACTGCTCATTCCGCAAAAAGCCCCATGCACAGCAACTCCATAATTCTCACCTTCGACGTAGAGGATTGGTTCCAGGTCGAGAACCTGCGGACCTGGAATCCCCCGTCCACCTGGTCTGAGCGCGAGCTGCGGGTGGAGAAGAGCACCCATCGCATCCTGGATCTTCTGGATTCCATATCCCAGCATTCCAGCATATATTCCCATTCCAGCATCCCAGCCCCGGTTGAACACCCCAAAGGGGGCCCCGGTTCAACAGGGCAGGCATCCCAGCCCCGGTTGAACACCCCAAAGGGGGCCCCGGTTCAACAGGGTAAACATTCCAGCATTTCTTCTACCTTCTTCATCTTGGGTTGGATCGCCAGGCGCTGCCCGCAACTGGTGCGGGAAATCCATACCCGGGGGCATGAGGTGGCCTCCCACGGCGATTCGCACCTCCTATGTACAGACATGGACCCAGATGATCTGGCCCAGGATCTGGCCCGGAGCAAAGCCCGGCTGGAGGACCTGATTGGCGCAGAGGTCAAAGGCTACCGGGCCCCCAGCTTTTCGGTGAACGAGGCTGTACTGGATCAAATCCGCAAAGCCGGATACAGCTACGATTCCAGCTACAACTCCTTTGCCCTGCACCCCAGGTACGGTAAAATGGATTTCCGTCCAGGCTTGGAAACAAAGGGCATCGCCACCCAGGTCAGCCAAGGGTTTTGGGAAGTGCCGATCAGTAACCTGCGCCTTTGCAAAAAAGTCATTCCCTGGGGAGGAGGGGGGTATTTCCGGCTCGTGCCGGCAGCGCTCTTTGCCTGGGGAGTGCGCAGGATAGTGCATACGGACGGGGTCTATGTCCTGTACCTGCATCCCTGGGAGTTCGACCCTGATCAGCCCAGGGTCAAAGAGATATCCTGGCAGTTTGGGTTCCGGCACTATGTGAATCTGAAAAAGACCGGGGCCAAGCTGGAGAAGCTGATCCAGAGCATGTCTGATTCCCGGTTTGTGACCTGCTCAGATTACCTTTGCATGTCCCATAAATGATGATATTGATTGGTGAAATTTACCGGAGGTAAGACTCTTTTTCTTGTCCACGAATTGACACGAATTGAACACGAATGAAGAAGTAAATCCCCTTTCCGCTGATCGCGGAAAGGCGAGGTTCATCCCGCTACCGCGGAAAGAGAGCAGGGTCCCTTGCCGGGATACAGTCGACCTTCCTTCTGGCTGATGAGGCCAGGAGGAAAGATTTGTTCGGATTGGTGTAAATTTGTAGGTAGGCAAGAAAAAAATGTAATCTTTTCCCGTTTTACTTAGTTCAAGCTTGAGCCATGATATGAGAATTGACTATGCCGTATGAATGTTTTATTTTGTACGTATCACATAATAAGGGGGATATTATGGAAACGAGCAAGCTCACTGTGCGATTGCCGACTAAGGACTTACAATTTGCCAAAGCATACGCTAAGAACCATGGAATAAGCCTCACAGAGCTCATTGACCGTTATTTTGAACATCTACAACAATCCACGCAGGGACAGTTGCACCCGGAGGTCCAGAAGATCACCGGACTGATACCCCAAGGTGTTGATATCAGAGACGAGTATCTGGAATACATTCAAGGCAAACACTCATGAGAGTGGTTATCGACCTTAATGTTATCCTCGATGTGGTCCAGGAAAGGCAGGGTCTTCATGCCTCTTCGGGTGCTGTGCTTCAGCTTGTTGTAGAAGATACGATTCAAGCAGTTATCCCTGGGCATTGCCTGACCACGCTGTATTACATTACTACTAAGCATCGATCCAAAGAACACGCCGAATTTTTTCTTGATTGGATGCTTAAGTATTTCGATGTAGGCATTGAATCAATAACGAACTTTATCAGGGCCAGAAGCATGCAGTTTACTGATTTTGAAGATGCAGTAGTGGCCAGTGTTGCTGAAACAGAGGAGTGTCATTGTATTATTACGAGGAATATTAGAGACTTCAAAGGGTCTTCAATTCAAGCTCTCACTCCAGAGGAATTTTTGGTTCAGGTCAGTTAAGAACCAATCAATCAATACGCCAATATACAAATATCTCTCACAACACCAATCAACTAATCAACCAATCCACCAATACACCACTCCACCTAAACACTACGTATGAACACCAAGACCATCCATCTCAATGCCGCGGCCACGCGGCCAGGCCCAACTTCATGAAAGTGGCCCCCCTGTATCACGTCCTGGCCAAGACCAAAGACTTGCAGCCGGTTCTGATCCATACCGGCCAGCACTACGACCTGAATATGTCCGATGTCTTTTTTCAGCACCTGAAGCTGCCTGAACCTGACATCCACCTCGGGGTGGGCGGGGAAAAGATCGTCCGGGTGGGGAACATCGTGATCGATTCTTTAGAGATGCTGCGGGAGAATATCGAGTCCCAGCAGACCACCCAAGCCTTCGGGGTGCAGCCCGGCGAATTCGGAATAGTCACCCTGCACCGGCCCTCCAATGTCGATCACCGGGAGACCTTAACCTGGTCTTTAACTGCCGGCTGGCCATCACTGATTCCGGGGGTATCCAGGAAGAGACGACGTACCTGTCCATTCCCTGTCTGACCCTGCGGCCGAACACCGAGCGGCCGGTGACTGTGGAGCAGGGCACCAATCGGCTCTGCTCGGCAGATACGCTCGGAGCCGAGCTGGGGGCTGTCTTGAGCAATAATGCAGGCATACCCTTGACCCCGCCCGAGCTTTGGGACGATCCACCGCCTCTCGAGTGGTGGAGTCGATTTAGTCTTTTCTGAAGAAATAAAAAGAATTATCTCACACACGAAATGACACGAAAGGAAAAATTCAAAATCCGCTCATCCGGAGTCCAAGACAAGCAAGCCTGGGACACGTACGTCCTGTCCCACCCAAACGGCCTGGCCTATCACCTCTTTGCCTGGAAAGAGGCTGTCGAGCAGGCCTACGGCTTCGACTGCCCCTACTTTGTGGCTGAAATGGATGCACAGATTTGCGGCCTGCTGCCCACAGCCCACATACACTGGCCCCTTCGCTCTGGCTCCCTGGTCTCCCTGCCCTACTGCGACATAGGCGGAATCCTGGCCGATTCCGCAGAGATCGCCGAGGCCCTTTTGGCTCACGTTCTTGACTATGCACAAAAGTGCAGCATCCCCTGCATAGAATTGCGCTCTGGGGGGGGAGGGAGATTTGTTAATTGGAATACTGGTGTATTGGGGGGAGAAGAAGGGGATGATTGGATAAGGCACAACAACCAATCAACGAATATCTCCAGTATCTCCAATAAACCAATCCCCCAATCAACCAATATATCCAATACACCACCCACCAAAGTCCGCATGCTCCTGTCCCTTCCTGAGACCTCAAAAGTCCTGATGGCCTCCTTCAAATCCAAGCTGCGCAGTCAGGTCAAAAAACCGTCCCGAGACGGATTGACGTCAGTTCTGGGAGGTGCAGAGTTAATCAATGACTTTTATGCTGTGTTTGCTGAGAACATGCGAGATCTGGGCTCCCCGGTGCACAGCAGAAAATGGATACAGAGCGTTCTCCAGGCTTACGGCTCCAGGGCCAGATGCGGCCTGGTGTACATGCCGGATGGCTCCCCGGCCGCCTGCGGAATCATCCTTCTGCACGACCGGACGGTGTCCATCCCCTGGGCCTCGGCTCTGCGCCGCTTTAATCGGTACAGCCCGAACATGCTTTTGTATTGGAGCTTTCTGGAATATGCGGCGGACAACGGCTACGCCTTTTTCGACTTCGGCCGCTCCACCCCAGGAGAGGGCACCTATAAGTTCAAAACCCAATGGGGGGCCAAGCCCCAGCCCCTGCACTGGATGATGATAGAGACTCAAAGCGGCACTGCCCATTCCCTGAGTGTCCCGGACACCCAAGAATCCTCTCAAGACAGGTGCCGGAAATTGGCGGAAAAAGCTTTCCAGTCCATGCCGATACCACTGGCAATGCTTGTGGGTTGCAAGCTTCGGAAGTATATATCACTATGAGCTGGTTATTGGATAATCGAAAGACGGCATACTTTAATAATAGCTCAGTTTTGGCGTTTCTGTGGAGAGAAAAGACTCTACGTTCCTGCTGGAGAGGCCGATGACCGAATATTCATTGATTGAAGCCTATACCGTGGCCGACTATGAGCTTTGGGGAGGTGAATGGGAGCTCATTTGGGGTCAACCCGTGGCCATGACCCCTTCGCCTGGAGTTGTTCATCAAAGGCTGGTTGCCTCCGTCTTTCGGCAACTGGACAAAGCGCTGGCAGATTGCTCGCTGTGCGAGGCCCTGTTTGAAATCGATGTTGAGCTAGCTGAGGATACTGTGGTTCGTCCCGACATTGTCGTCTTTTGCTACCCGGCCAAAGGAGATCGCTTGACCCTGGCTCCAGAGCTCATATTTGAGGTCGTTTCGCACAGGTCCAGCCGCAGAGACGAAATCATTAAGTATGATCTGTATCAGCGGGAAGGAGTCGATTACTATGGGTTGGTCTACCCAGAGGCCAAAAAGCTTAAGCTCTATCGTCTGGAGGAAGGGCAGTATAGAAAGGTGGGCGACTTCCATAACCAATCCTACCGCTTTGACCTGTCGCAGTGTTCCTTGAACGTCGATTTTGCCGCCTTGTGGCCTTAGCCTCCTGATTGTTTAATGGAAATATTGGATAATTGGTTTAATGGAAATATTGGAGATTGGTGTATTGGATAATTGGTCTGAAGAAAAGGGATAATCAATCACTAAACAAAATAAACCAATCCACTAATCAACCATTCAACTAATATCTCCAGTTCCCAGATTGAAATATTAGATAATTAGAATATTAGATGATTTGTGAAGAAATGAGATAACAAGTAAACCAATCAACCAATCAACCAATACCCCAATCCCCCAATATCTCCAATAACCAATACCCCAATACCCCAATACCCAAATAAACCAATATCTCTAATATTTCTAATTCACCAATATCTCTAACGAACCAATCAACCATGCTCCCAAAACGAACCCTCCCCCCGGCCGCTGCCCCAATCTTCCCCAGAGACATCCTGCACGGCCTTTTTGGTGCACTCCAGGGCCATGCAGAGATCGAACGCTTCCAGGCTGAGCTGCGCTCGTTGTTCCAGGTCAGGCATTGCTTTGCAGTCTGCAGCGGTAAGGCTGCCCTGACCCTCATCCTTCAGGCCCTGCACAGTCTTCACCCGGATCGGGACCAGGTCCTTATTCCGGCCTTTACCTGCTACTCCGTTCCTTCGGCCATTGTCCGGGCCGGACTTCAGGTCCGGCTGGCGGACATCGATCCGGAAACCCTGGATTTCGATTTTCAGAGCCTGGAAGAGAATCTGCAGCCCACCAGGGACATCCTGGCCGTAGTCTCTCCCCACCTTTTCGGCCTACCGGCTGATCTGAAAAGAGTTCGAGGCCTGATCCCTGACCCGAAGGTGAGCAACATCGAAGATGCAGCCCAGGCCATGGGAGGAGTGGACAATGGTTTTTTTCTGGGCACCCAGGGGGATGTGGGTTTTTTCAGCCTGGGGCGGGGCAAGGCTTTGTCCGCGGTCCAGGGTGGGGTGGTGGTCACAGATCGTTCGGACATCGGACAGGAGCTGGAGTCGGCAGTGCAGACTCTCAATGTGCAATCTCCTGCACAAAGGCTGAAAATTTTAGCATACTCCCTGGCTCTGTCCATCCTGATGCAACCCTCCATGTTCTGGATACCCAGGTCATTGCCGGGCTTGCAGCTGGGGGAAACCATCTTTGATCCTGGTTTTGATATGCACAGGTTTTCACCATTCCAGACCGGACTGGTCGAGAATTGGCCGCAAAGGCTTTGTTCTTGGCAACAGGTCCGCAAACGAAATGTGCTCCACTGGCAAGGCTTGCTCACACAATTTTCCTGGCTGCAGCCAATTCCTTCCGCCTCAAGTATCTCCAATATTCCCCCCCTGCTCAGATACCCTGTCCTGGTTCAAAACGAGTTCCTGCGGGATGCTCTGCTCAAATCCAGTCATAAAAGCGGACTGGGCATCATGCCCTCCTATCCGGATTCCATTGACGGCATTGAGCAGCTGCAAACCGCCAATGACCATCAATCTTTTCCAGGTGCCAAGCAGTGCGCCCGGCGACTGGTAACCTTCCCGGTGCACGGGTATGTGAACCAAAAAGACCAGGAGCGGATCATTGCCTGCCTGCAGAATTTGAGTGGAGATTGGTGACGATTCGTGGGTAAAAAACTCCTTTTCGCATGCTCTTTGCTCATCTGTCTGGCTATTGCTGGTGTATTCTTTATGCTCCCCCAAACGGATCCTCCGGGCATGCTCAAAACCCACCTGCGGTCGTGGTTGGTCAGCGTGGATGAGCTCCGGCCGGGACAAACCTTTGATGCCATCTATGTGCTTGGCGGGGGACAGCAGAGCTTAAGGGCCAAGTTCAAGACTGTTTCCACCCTGTATGACCAGGGCCGGGTGCACACGGTGTATATTCTCAGCCGGCCGGGGAGGACAGAATTTGACCCCGGTCTGGGCCGGAACCTGAGTAACGACGAGTGGTCGCTAAAGACCCTGGAACAATACGGGGTGCCCCCGGAGGATGTGCAAACAGTATCGGTTCAGGCCGGGCTTTTCGGAACCTTTTCCGAAGCAAAGGCCGTGACCCAGTTGGCAGAACAAAGGAGTTGGAGCGATCTTTTGCTCATCACCTCCCCACACCATACCAGGAGGGTCAGAGAGTCCTTTCAAGCCTGCCTGAACTCTGCAAATGTCCGCATCCAGGTCATCAGCTCCCAGAATAAACAAAGCCTCGGCGAGCTCTTGCGGGAAGGATTGAAGCTTATGGCCTATGAGCTGATTCTTTTGTAATGGGAGAAGTGGAGGGCTACGAGATCCCATTTAAGACCTGAGCATAGCACATACAAGTGCCGTGTCTTATAAGACACGGCACTTGTATAGTACAATCCGGGCCGTTGCTCTTTCGTAGGCCGGCCCTCTCCGAGGGCCAGGTCCTCTTGGGATTCTTGTAACACATCAAAATAATAGGAGCATGGCCGGAGCTATAAGAGGAAGAAGTCCGGCGGTTAATAAATTCTTCTCTTTTCTGGAACCGACCTCGGCACTCACCTGGCACTCAATTTACAGGATACAATTTATAGGATTGCAAACAACTTGGGGGCATTTTCAGGCATCAGGCAAACGAATCAAGAAATATCATGGTATCTCAAACTCTTATACTGAACACTGAAACCTGAACACTGAACACATTTCCCTGTCATTCAGATACAGATTGAGTCACCTGAAATAATTGACAATAAAGAGCAAAACCAAAAAGCCTTTAACTGCTCAAAGACTCGCTTGACGACAAGGCAGACGGGCAGGCAGACGGTTACTCTTTGCCTTCCCCGAAAGGAATTGACAGCTGCACTGATTTTGCTTATGTTTAACACATAAGTGTTGTAAGTGTAACACAGAGGGGAAGATATGAACATCACCTTGTCTGCTGATAAAGAGCTCATTGAGAAGGCCCGGGATTATGCGGCCCAACAGGGCACAAGCCTCAATCAGATTATTCGGGAACACCTGGAGGAAATTGCCTGTGTAAAGAGCATTGATGAATATGCGCAGGAGTTTGAGCGGCTGGCCAGAGACAGTGGAGGTAACAGTCCTGATGGGTATGTCTTTGATCGCAATGAAGCCCATGTACGCAAGGATGAAAAGAAGTGAAGCGGTGTTTCATCGATTCCAATATCGTGGTCTATGCCAACGACACCAACGCGGGTAATAAACAGTCCATAGCCATTGCTACAATTGTCAGGTGCATGAAGGCCGGGGTTGGATATATATCCATTCAGGTTCTCCAGGAATATGCCAACGTGGCCCTGAAAAAATTGGGACAGGTCCCACCGATCGTCCTCAGGCAGCTTAAACTCCTCGAAGCATTGAAAGTGGTTACCCCGTCTCCAAATTCCGTCCGCCGAAGTGTGGAGATATCGCATACCTATCGAATATCATTCTGGGATGCTGGCATCATTGCTGCTGCAGAGGATGCTGACTGCGAAGTCATCTTGTCCGAAGATTTAAACACTGGCCAATACTATGCCGGCATTGAGGTGTGTAATCCTCTGGTCAGGACCTTTGATATTTCAAGGTATACCACTCGATTTTGATGGCCGATGAGGCCAGGAGGAAAATTCATGGGCAAAGACTCTTTTTTCTCTCCCACGAATTGACTCGAGTTGGCACGAATGAAGAGTGTAAAAAAATATCACAGCTTATCGCTGAAATAATAGGTTCATCCCGCTACCGCGGTGATAGGAGGTTTATCCATTGCCGTGAGGCAGTCGCCCTTACTTCTGGCCGATAAGGCCAGGAGGAAAGATTAGTGTAGATTCGTGCCTGCCCGGTTAAATAGACGAAGTATCAGCGCAGCGTATTTAACTGGGAAAATTCGTGGAAAAACTCTTTTTTCTTCATCTTTCTTACTTTACACTTTTAACTTTCGTACTTTTTACTTTCTCTTCAAATCGCTCAGTCACTCAGTCGCTCAGTCATTCTTATGTGGGCCAAATTTTTTCTTATTAACTCACCAATATATCCAGTTAGCCAATACACAAATACACTGTGGTGAATATACCATTGGTGGATAACCCAGAGCAGCGAACGACATCATGACCATTATCTTCTGGCTCTGTATTGCCGCCATTTTCTACGCCTACTTCGGCTATCCCTTCATCCTGTATGGCCTGTCCCGATTTCGGTGCAGGCCCGTTCACCGCGATGAGCAGCACCTCCCTCAGCTCACCCTGATCATTACTGTGCACAATGAAGAGGACCGCATCCAGGACAAGATCGAAAACACCCTGACCCTGGATTATCCCCGGGACATGCTGGAGGTCATTTTTGCCTCTGATGCCTCCACAGACCGCACCGAGAGCATTGTCCGCTCCTACCCCCGGTTCAAGCTGGTTCGCTCACAAGAGCGAAAAGGCAAGGAGTTCGCTCAGAAGCGCGCTGTTGATCAGGCCAGAGGCGATATCCTGGTTTTCAGCGATGTGGCCACCAGGCTGGACTCCAATGCCTTGCGCACCATGGCCGCCAACTTTGCCGATCCCTCTGTGGGTTGCGTGAGCAGTGAAGACAGATTCGTGGACTCTCAGGGCCTGGTCAGCGGGGAAGGGGCCTATGTCCAATACGAGATGTTTTTGCGGCGGCTGGAATCCCGGGTTTGCTCCGTGGTGGGCCTGAGCGGTTCGTTCTTTGCCGCCCGCAGGGAAGTCTGCGGGAACTGGGCCGTGGACCTGCAAAGTGATTTCAATACCTTGCTCAATGCGGTAAAAATGGGGTATCGCGGGGTATCCGATCCCCAAACCCTTGGATATTACCGCAATATTGCCGATGAGAAAAAAGAGTTCAGCCGCAAGGTGCGCACTGTGTTGCGGGGCTTATCCGTACTCATGCGCAACCTGTCCATCTTGAATGTCTTCCGCTACGGTCTCTTCTCCTGGGAGCTCTTCAGCCACAAGCTGTGCCGCTGGCTGGTGCCTTTCTTTTTACTCCTGGCCCTGGGAAGCAATCTTTTCCTTATTCCAAAGTCACCTTTCTATGTTCTGACCTTTTTCTTGCAGGCTGTTCTGTATGCTGCGGCCTTGGCCTATGGTCAGGTCTGGCTGCACAAGGGTTCCAGCTCCAAGGCCGGCCTGCTGCCCAGCCTGGTCAGGGGGATGAAAATTCCCTATTATTTTTGCACCGTGAATGCGGCCATTTTCATGGCCTGGATGAAGTATGTTAGAGGAGAGCGGGCGATTTTCTGGGAACCATCGAAGAGATGAAAAGAGTTTTTCCCACCCCAGTACCTGTTACTAAGAAACAAATAAACAAATATCTCTAATATACCAATACACCAATCAATGAATTGTCACGAATGAAGAATGAATTGAGAATATCCTTTCAGCTGATCGCGGAAAGGATATGTTCATCCCGCTATCGCGGTGAAGAAGGCTGGGGTTTTTTGCCGCGAGACAGCCGCCCTTCCTGCTGGCCGATCAGGCCAGGAGGAAAGATTCGTGCAGATTCGTGGGCAAAAAATCTTTAATCTTCATTTTACACAGGCTCAGCCATGAATCATAATCCTGCCAGGACACCTCGCATCTTACATATCCTATCCGGAGATCTGTGGGCCGGGGCTGAAGTCATGACCGGCCATTTGCTCCGGGGGCTCCATTCCGGGACAGACTGTCATCTCCTGGCCGTTGTGCTCAATGAAGGACAGGTGGCAGCCAGATTACGTCAGGCAGGAGTCCAGGTGGTCATCCTGGACGAAAGTCAAGCATCTTTTGGGCGACTGCTCCAGCAGGTCCGAAAAACTCTGAAAACATTCCAACCTCAGATCATTCATTCCCATCGGTATAAAGAAAACATTCTGGCCTATCTTGCTTCCCGGGGCAGGGCCAGGGTTTCTCTTATAGCCACCCAGCATGGAATGCCTGAAAGCCATGGTCAGAAATCGACCCTCAAGGGCAGGCTGCTGCGGAAAATAAACTCTACTCTTCTTTCCAGGAGATTTAATACCCTGGTGGCTGTGTCCAGGGAGATGAAAGAGACTCTGGTGCATAACGGCTTGGGGCCATCCAAAGTTGCGGTCATCCACAATGGGATTGAGCTGCCGCCCTGGTATGGGCCGCGGGAATCAAATGGCCATTTTGTGGTCGGCTCCTGTGGACGGCTCTTTGCGGTCAAGAACTACCGATTGTTTATAGAAATGGCGGCCCGGGTGGCTGCGCAATCCCCGCAGACAGGCTTTCAATTAGCCGGGGACGGCCCGCTTATGGAAGATCTGCGCCGAAAATGCAGCCAATATTCACTAAATGGGCGCTTCGAGTTTTTGGGTCATGTACTTGACATGCCTACTTTTTACCAGGGACTAAAGGTGTATGTAAGCACTTCCTGGCACGAAGGTATGCCCATGAGCGTTTTGGAGGCCATGAGCCACGGTCTGCCGATAGTGGCACCGGATGTAGGCGGTTTTCCGGAAATTGTGGAGCACGAAAAGGACGGGTTCTTGATTCCAGACCATGATCCCGGCCTTTTTGCCCAGGCCTGCCTGAGGCTGCAGTCCGACCCGGCCCTGCTGGCCAGGATGTCTGCAGCTGCCCGGGAAAAGGTGGTATCAAAGTTCTCTGTTCAGCGCATGACCCAAGAGTACCACCGGCTCTATCAGAAATTGGCCGGTTAATGGCAGAAAAGCCTGCACTTTTGAGATATAGAGCGAGTGACCTGTCAAATATAAATATTTGCATACGAGGAAAGGTCCTACTTTTCTGATTCCCCTCCTTGCCGCCTGTCCTCCAGGCGGGAGGGAGGGGTCAGGGGAGGGTTCTTTATTCCGACAGTTGAGATATGCCAAAATATGAGAAAGGTATATGTCTGAAAATCCACCTGCAGCCATGAGGCTTACGCCTTGGACATCAGCTGTGTATGGCTTGGGCCTTTTTCTGCTGACATTCCTCCTGGCCCTCCTGTATCAGGAAGCCGTCGTCCATTCTGTTACCAGGTGGAACACCCTGGGAGGTTCGCACGCTCCGTTGATCCTGGCTGTGAGCCTGTATCTGATATGGATTCAGCGGGAGAAGCTCCGGGAGATGGGTCCGAAACCGGCCTTGCTTTCCGGGGGGCTTCTTCTGGCTGCTGGATGCTTTGTCCTCTTCGCCGGAAAGATCTCCAGCACCATGCTGGTGCAGCAGATTTCAATTGTCCCTGTTCTGCTGGGCTTGATCCTGGTGCTGGGCGGCTTTTCCTATATGACCATATTTTTGCTCCCGATCGGATATCTGCTTTTTTTGACCGGTTTGGTGGACCATCTCCTGGGTGAGTTCTCCCTGTTTTTTCAGCAGACCACGGCATGGCTGGCCGCAGTGCTCTTGGCCCTGTTGGGGTTTTCGGTATTTCAGGAAGGCACTCTCATTCAGTTGCCCCATATCCTCCTGCATGTGGTTCGGGAGTGCAACGGAGTGAATCAGATCATGTCCCTGTTGGCCCTGGCTGTTCCTCTCGGATATATGACCCAGAGGACGTGGACCCGCCAAATCGTGCTTGTTATGTCAGCTCTGGTCATTGGCCTGTTGATCAATGGGCTGCGGGTGGCTATGATTGGAGTGTATGCCCTGTATAATCACGGCGCAGACCTGCATGGCCCGGCTGGAACCTTAAGTGCCATGGTTGTTTTCTTTTTCGGCCTGGTGGTCCTGATTATGTTCAACATGCTGCTGGCCAGAATAGGCAGAAAGCACAAGTCTTCCCCCGGGGTTAGTTCCTCACCTGATCCTGCCATGTCTGCTCAAAAAGGGCCGGGCAGTGCTTCATTTAGGAAGCGCCTGGGTGCTTTTGCCACAGCCTTTGTCCTTCTGGCCGGCACCTACGGTCTGGTTCACTCCTTTAGCCTCAGCTATACCGCCCCGTCACATCTATTAAGTCAACTGCCGGACGCCTTTGCCGGGTTCACCTCCCATGAAGTAAACGTCCTTCCTGACCGTATCCGGCCATTCCCGGCAGACAAAGAGCTCATGCGCCGTTATGAAGATGGGCAGGGCAATACGGTTACCCTGTATATCGGATACTTGGGGTTGCAGGACAGAAAGAAAAAGCTGATCGACTATCGGCGGACCTGGATGCACGAGAGGCTGTCCAAGGTAGAGATCAATACAGGCAACGCTGCCTTGGAGATCAACAAGACCGAGTTACGGGGGCAATCCAATGGCTCGGACCTTTATTTCTGGTACCAGATGGGGGGCAGGATCATCAGGAGTGAATATGTGGGAAAGCTTGTGACCTTTGTGCACGCCCTGGTCTATGGGGAAAACAGTGGGGCGGTGGTGGTTCTTAAAGCCCGGGGGAAAGAAGAGAGTATCCAGGGCTTTCTCACCGAGGCCGTTCCCAGGATCCACGATCTCCTGTCCAGCTCCTGAGAAAGATTTTTCCCACGAATTTACACGAATTGTCAGGAATGAAGGTGAAAAGTAAACTTTTCACTTTTGACTTTCGTACTTTTTACACCTGATTACCAAATACAGAATCACATAAACAAAGACAAAGGGCTTAAAGTTAAAAGACCAGGCAATTGATTCACTATCTGCTAAATGACACCGACAGGAACTTGCAACATATCAACTTCATTGATGTTGGTTCTGGGACTCCTAAAGGTCATATGCGTATATCCTGTTGACATATCCAAAATGGTGCCATATGTTCAAAGCACATGGGGGCATTTCATTTCACGATTATAACATTACTAGGGGTGATGCCATAAGATCTGTTCAAACCAAAATTTTCAAGAGCAATCGGAGCCAGGCGGTTCGGCTCCCCAAGGAGGTTGCCTTCCCTGAATCTGTGAAGGATGTTGAGATCTTGGTTGAGGGCAACAAGAGGATCATCGTTTCAGCAGATCAATCCTGGGATGACTGGTTTGATGCACCAGGTGTATCAAACGATTTTATGAATGAGCGGATGCAGCCGGATGATCAAATCAGGGACATGTTGTAATGATCAAGTATCTTCTGGATACAAATACTGTCATATACACTACATTTAACTTTCGTACTTTTTACATTTACCTTAAGTCACTCAGTCACTCAATCTATGAATAGTACATTTATGTCAAAAGAATACAGAGAAAAAGTTCCATTTTCTTATGATAGCATCCGAAATATCTGCGAGCGGTATCCCGAAATAATTGCCGCTTATCTCTTCGGTTCCCGGGCTACAGACCAAGACAGGCCGGAAAGCGATTGGGATGTCGCTTTGCTCTTGAAACCAGACAGTGAAACGGAATTTGACTATTTGGGCTTCAAAGTTGCTCTGGAAAAGGCCCTGCAACGGGATGTTGACCTTGTTATCCTCAATAATGCCGGTGCACCCATCAAACACCAGGTGCGTAGAGACGGAAAAGTTATCTTTGACCGGGATCCGCAGAAACGGACAGATTGGGAAATACGGAGCAGAAAAATGTATCAGGATTTTATTCACTTGCATGCAATCTATATGCGCAGAATGAAAAATGTTTTGAGGTCATCGCCCCATGGTGGATAAGGAAGTTTTTGAGAACCTGTGCATCTCCATTCGGGGATATCTTCAGGAGCTCTATGCTGCGCAGGATATAGACTGGCACAAGTTTACCCGGGACAACAGATCAAAACGATTTGTCGAGCGTGTCCTTCAGATCTTGGTGGAATCAATGATTGATCTGGGGCAGCATATCATCGCCTCAGAAGGTTTCAGAGAACCTGATACATACAGGGATGTTTTTAAAATATTGAGTGAAAAGGGCGTGCTGCCTCAGGAAAAATTGCCGATTTATGAGAAGATCGCCGCGTTTCGCAATGTGTTGGTCCATCACTATGAGCGAGTCGATGATTCTATTGTGTATGCGGTCTTTTCCCAAAATTTATCTGATATTGAAGCTTTTTTGACGTATGTATTGACCTGGATGGATCACAAGTCAGTAGAATAAGCTAAAATCCCTCTCTGCCAATATGAGTGAGACACGGGGCAATTTAGTGATGAGACAAGGGCGGTTAGGCGTAAAGCTTATCGCTGAAATAATAAGTTCATTTCGCTCACGCGGAAAGAGAGCCAGCCGTGTCCCTTGCCGCAAGGCAGTCGCCCCTTCCTGCTGGCCGATCAGGCCAGGGGGAGAGCATTCGAGCAGATTCGTGAGATTAGCCTGCCCCGCCCGCCTGCCCTGCCCTGCCCTGCCCCGCCTGCCCAGTAGCTCAGCTCTGTGATGGTACTGGGGTGGGCAAAGACTCTTTTTTCCCACGAATTTTCGCGAATTGGCACGAAAAGCATATATTAATATTGTCAAATCCGGGCAAACGAATTATGAATGAAGATTACTCCAGAAAAGCCATCGAGTCTTTAAAGGCCGCTTGCATCCTTTTTGAAGCCGAATGTTATGATTCTTGTATAAGTCGTTGCTATTATGCTATGTTTCAATTTTCAGTGGCTGTTTTAAATAAGTATGGTATTAAGCCTCCAAATGAGGCAGAATATAAGCATGTCTGGGTCCAAGCAGCAGTGGCTAAAGTTATGATTAAAAGGAAAGGTCTATTACCTGCAAGATTGGCGAGCTACTTGCCGGACACCTTAAATATACGGGAAGAAGCAGACTACGAGCCAGTAGAGGTTAGCAAAAAGAGGACAAAGAGGACTTTAGCCAAGGCAAGCGAGTTCATAGAAAAATTACAAGAGGTATACTAAACATGACATATGAAATTTTTGAGTATGAAATAGATTATCAAAGAGCAAGGGAAAAAGGCGAAGAGATAGCCCGAAGAATTGTAAAAAAACATCCTGAATTAAGCTATAGGATTGTAATAAAGTCTGAAAAAGGTGTTTATATCAAACTTTATGGAGAAGACGAGGAATTGATTCATAACATTTCTGATGGCATGAGTGAGCAAGAAGCTGAGCTTTTACTTGCAGGAACTCCAGTCCAGGTAACTTATGGTGGAAGGGGTTAAGTCGGTCTATATTTATCTAAGATTCTTGTCCACGAATTGACACGAATTGTCACGAATGAAGGTAAAAAGTTAAAAGTATAAAGGTTAAAGGTTCAAAGTAAGAAAAGAGGGTACATGACTCAAGCATTCTGTAGTGTTGTCAGGGGTGGACAAAACTCTTGAATCTCCTGAGTCGCTGAGTCGCTGAGTCGCTGAGTCATTCTCCGCTGGCCGATGAGGCCAGGAGGAAAGATTCGTGCAGATTCGTGCAGATTAGTGGGCAAAGACTCTTTTTCTTAATCGCTCAGTCGCTGAGTCACTGAGTCGCTTAGTCGCTGAGTCACTCAGTCGCTCAGTCGCTCAGTCGCTCAGTCACTCAGTCTCTAAGTCGCTCAGTCATTCTTAAGTGGGCAAAAACATGCCAGATCTTCAAGTTCATCAAATCGACACCTACCAGGACTGGCACGCCCTGACCCATAAGTGGGATAGCCTCCTCCAGGCATGCCCCACAGCCACCTTCTTCCAGACCTGGCAATGGCTCCTGTCCTGGGTTGAATGCTCCTTAAACGACAAGCGCTCCCTGTTCATCCTGGCCTGCTATGACCAGGGACAACTGGTCGGGGTAGCCCCCTGGTACATCCAGAACAAAAAAACTGGCCCTTTTCGACTGCGGGAAATCCGCTTTATCGGCTTTCCCGATCCCGGCTCGGACTACCTGGCTGTCCTGGCCGCCAAAAGAAAAGAGCGGCAAGTGGCCGAGGCGGTGTATGCCTATATCTTCCATGGCCCGGGCCAAAAAGCCTGGGACCAGCTGCACCTCACAGACATCCGGGCCGACGACCTCTTTCTTCTCCATTTCCTGGCCAAGGTAGATAAGGAAGGCAAGTACGCCGAGCTGTCCTTTTCCGGATACTGCCCCTACCTGGTTCTTCCTCAGAGCCCTGAAGACCTCTATGCCCAGCTGTCCCCGGGCTGGCGTAAGAAGGTCAAGCAAGACACCCGTGTCCTGGCCCGGGAACAAGACCTGCGGCTTACAAGCAGCAGCGGCAGGGAGGCAGACAGGCAGCTGGGGACCTTCTTTGAGCTCTTCCAAAACAAGAGCCCTTGGCCGAATGCCAGGCTGCAGGCCATTTGGGAAAAGGTCATGGCCAGATACGATGATGAGAACCCGGTTCAAATTGACATGCTCTCTGTCCAAGGTTTGACAGTGGCCGGACTTTTGCATATTAAGTACGGCACTACACTGGCCATGTACACTATGGCCGTGGATAAAAAATACAACCCCAAGATCAGCCTGGGCAATTACCTGGTGGGCCAGTCCATTCAAAATGCGATTGACCAAGGCTACGCAATATATGACCTTCTCAAAGGGGCGGAGGACTACAAGTTTCACTGGGCCAACCAGGGAAATCGGACCGTGCAGCTCCGCATGTGGCGAAAGACTCCGGCTGGTCTTTGTTCAGCTCTGTCCATGTTTTCCCGGCAGGCCGGAAAACTTGTTTTGAGATAAGTGAGGTAATCCACCAATACACCGGAATGAAATATTGGATAATTGGTGTAATGGAAATATTGGTGTATTGGATAATTGGTGTAATGGATATATTAGTTAATTGAAATATTTGAAAATTGGTATGATGGAAGAGGTAATCAACCAATCAACCAATAAACCAATCAACCAATATCTCCAATTTCCAGATTGAAATATTGGATATTTGGAATATTAGATGATTTGTGAAGAAATGAAATAACAAGTAAACCAATCAACTAATATCTCTAATACACTATTAAACCAATCCACCAATCAACCAATACCCCAATATTTCCAATACACTAACACACCAATCAACCAATGCACAAAAGAAACAATGACTTCAGAGACCTAAGGATCTGGCAGCAGTGCCGGGATATTCGTAAAAAAATATGGGAGTTGACAAGACTCTTTCCTGTAGAGGAAAAATACCGTCTCACCGATCAAATGGTACGATCCTCCAGATCAGCAACCAATTGTATCTCTGAAGGGCACGGCCGCTATCATTACCAAGAAAACATCCAATTTTGCAGACATTCCAGAAACTCTTTGTTTGAGCTAATAGACCATGTTGTGATTTCCTATGAATGCAAATATATTCATAGTGCAGTACATGACGAATTGATAGAAGATATCAAATCAGCAATAAAAAGCATAAATGGTTACATTAAATACCTTCAGAATGAGAAAAATAACCAATGATTAATTTTATATATTGGATAATTGGTGTAATGGAAATATTGGATAATTGGTTAATAGAAATATTGGAGATTGGTGTATTGGATAATTGGTGTGATAAAAGAGATAACAAGATAATTAGTGTATTGGATGATTGGCTTGATGAAAGGGAAAATCAATTACTAAACAAAATAAACCAATCCACTAATCAACCATTAAACTAATCAATAAATCAACCAATATCTCTAATATCTCTAATATTTCCAATAAACCAATCAATCAACCAATATCTCCAATAACCAGATTGAAATATTGGATAATTGGTGTATTTGATGACTTGTGAAGAAATGAGATATACGGTAAGAAGCAGACTACGAGCCAGTAGAGGTTAGCAAAAAGAAAACAAAGAGGACTTTATCCAAGGCAAGCGAGTTCACAGAAAAATTACAAGATGTATATTAAACAT
>JAXHMO010000014.1:0-168514 GCA_034521385.1 Desulfovermiculus sp. | reverse complement strand
TCAATCGACATCCGATCCACCCTGGGCCGGAGACAGCACATCAAAGTCGACCCGGGTCCGGGAGACAATGGCCTGGCGCTGGCCCTTGATCTCTTCTCTTTTCTTTTTTCCAGCCCTGACCAAGCTCCCAGACAATATGGCTCTCAGGCAGATTATGATCCAAAACGGCATCGCACACAGCCATGTAAACAGCCTTTTCTTTTCTGTCTCCCAGATATTGAGCCGCTCCAGAAAACTCCCTGCCCTGGGTGGTTCGCAGGACTAATATGGGCTGAGGCCAGGGGAAACTCACCGAGATAGAAAGACTGCCCCCAGGCCCCGTCTTTGATCTTCAAAAGGCCCAATCCGTCTTCAGGCAGGGCCTGATGTTCCAGGACGTAGCTGTCCATGATGGGCATTACAGCAGCTGCGAAGCTCCACCGGACTCAGGCAGGCTAAAGCCGGCAACCATTGCTCACGGGTCATGTCTTGCTCGGAGAATTGAGTCTTTGACATATATCTCTCCGTTAATACACTCGTACTGCGTCATATATGCATTGTCCTGTGTCGGCACTGGAGCAATTCTTCCTCTGATTCCCCTCCCTGCCGGCTGTCTTTAAGGCGGCAGGGGCTCTCCCTGCTTGATTCCCCTCCCTGCCGGCTGTCTTCCAGACGGGAGGGAGGGGCCAGGGGAGGGTTCTTTCCCGTCATGCCCGCTGAGGCGGGAATCCAGTCTTCTTTCTTCTTGCTCAATGCGCTGCATACACCCGCTGACCTCCAACCCAGGTCTCCCAGACTCTGACCCATGGCGGCCCGGTGTCCAGAACGGCGATGTCCGCTTCTGCTCCAATCTGCAGACGGCCTGGACTGGTTTTCTCTGTTTGCAGTAATTGTCCGGGATTGGCAGTCACTGTCGTTAAGCTCTCCGCCAATGCCATACCCAGCTCCCGATGAGCGAAAAACGGAGCTTGGGTCAGGCATTCCGGAAAATAGTCGCTGACCAGAATGTCGCACAGACCCCCATGTATGACCTGAGCCGCGGTGACGTTGTTGTTGGTGGAGCATCCGCGCAACAGGTTCGGGGCCCCCATGCACACCAGCATACCCATATCCCGGGCCAGTTCCGCCGCTTGCAGGGAAACCGGAAATTCGCAGCCGGCCGCCCCCAGATCACGGACCTTTTCCACTTTTTGCGATGTATCGTCGTCGTGACTGAAAATTGGGATGTTCCGGGCCCGCACCTCATGAATAAGGTCGAGGGAATCTTCCCAGGCCCTGTGGTTGTTCTCAGCCCGCTCTATTCCCAGGGCCTCTACCTCCTGTCTGGAGATGGCGTATGCGGTCCCGAAATAGGACATGAAGGATTCCAGGCTCTTGAATTGGCCCTGCCCTGGGGAATGGTCCATAACCGAGAATAAAGTGCTGTTTTGGGTGTTGAGCAGGTTCTGGATGACTTCAGCCGAGAGGATGCCGCCCACTTCAAATCTGATATGTACTTCGTGCCGGACCAAGGCTCTGTTTGAAGCCTGAAAACTCCAAATGGCTCTGATCATGTCCGCTGCGGTGTGCGGGGAACGCAGGCCCATCTCTTCATCCAAAAAGGCCACTGCATGACAGAAGGAGGTTACTCCGCTGGCAGCCAGCCGCCGATCCAGACCCTGCAGGGCGTACTGATAGTCAAAAGTGGCTCCTGGCCGGGGCTCGATGCATTTTTCCAAAGCATCGCAGTGCAGATCCACAAATCCTGGGCAAATAAGCCGGCCACCCACATCCCGAAAGATCCGATTGGCTCCTGGAGGCCGGCCGGGTCCAAATCCGGTGATTCTGCCCCCCTCCATGCACACGTGACCGCTGGGATGGAGGTTCTGCCCATCGAAAAGCGGTCCTCCGTACAGACAGTATTTACTCAATTTGACTGCTCTCCCTTTCCTTTGACCATCGAAACAGACGGGAATGAGCCAGGGTGAAGCCGTTTTTAAGGTAAAACCGGCGCTCAAAGCTCTGTCTGGAGGTGCTGATGATCACTTCCAGGCGGACTGCCCGCATAGCTTCGGCTTGGTTCTTGGCCCATTCCAGCATTTGGCTCCCAATGCCCAACCCCCTGGCCCGGGGATGGACCACCAGCTCCTCGATGCTGGCCAGGGTACCAGCCAGGCGCAAGCAAACCTGGGTGCGCAGGGTTATAAGGCCCAGGCACTGGACATTGTCTGCAGGCCAGGAGGATATGCAGGCTTTCATCTGTCAGGGCCTGATCAAAGGCCTGAGAAAGGCAAGGCCTCTTCGGAGTATACCCCAGATGGGACAAAAGATCGGCCACTATCGACAGATCGCCTCTTCCAGCCGGTCGCAGCCGGATTCCCTGTCTCGTGTTGCTTTGCATGTTAACTATAACCTTCTTTGTCTGTATATTTTTTGGGGCCCTTTGGCCCAAAAAATCAGATTTGCCCCAGGCAAAGCTGAACTGGATCGTACTTATGGACGAAGTCCTGGATACATAAATACCGAAAATCAAACAGAGCATTTTGGAGTTGCTCATGGGACCAGTCCCACCAGCAAATGCGAAGCAGGGCCTGCTGAATATGGCAGGGGAAAGCGCTGGCGTTTGCGTTTCAGCCGGAACCCCGGCCACTATGCTGTAGGCAGGGACATCTTTGCTGACCACAGCCCCGGCCCCGACCACTGCTCCGGTTTGGATATGCACACCCGGCAGAACCACAGCCCCGTGCCCGATCCATACGTCATGGCCTATGTGCACCGAATGGGTCCGACGCCATTCAAAAAAGTCCAGATCGTCGGATCCAAGATGATACTGAGAGCTCCGGTAGGTGAAATGGTGCTGGCTAGCCCGCCAGGTGGGATGGTTGCCCGGGCCAATGCGCACACAGGAAGCTATGGAACAGAATTTACCAACCTGGGATCGCTCTATCTGGCAGTCTTCCATGACATAGGAGTATGCACCCAGGTTGCTTTCCACAAGGCGGCTGCGGGGACCCACTTCAGTCCAAGGCCCGAGGCGGCAGTCCAAAGTCCTGGCCGAAGGATCCAGGTAGGGATTGAGGGATAGGCTTGTATTTTCCGGCATCAGGAAAAACATGCCAGGAAAATGTGAAGGGAGTATGACAAAGAAGTGAGCAGATTGTTACAATTTCAGCTTTGCCTCCGGCTGCGCTGAAATTGTAAGGACCTTGTTTCATGCAAGTACCGCCATTAGCTTGAGCTCCGGCAAAAGTTCAAATCTTTTCCCGCTTTGGGGCAAAGATTTGAAGGTCCGGCCTTACTTGTGCACCCACTGCTGGCTCAAAGGAGGTGGTTCTTCACTCTCCACCCAGCTCTTAAACTCGTGCATCTTTTCTTTGATCCCGTCCCGGATATTCCGGATTTTGTTCAGCCTGGGTTCCTCCTCACCGCTCACTTGCGAAGGATCTGGAAAAGGAAGATGCAATCTGTGGGTCAGGCCTGGAAAGATCGGGCATCGGTTTTCTTCCTGCTCACAGATGGTGATCACGAAATCGAAGATCCGGCCCTGCCGGAAGAGGTCAAATACCTTTTGGGAAGACTTGGAGGATATGTCGATACCGTCTTCCAGCAGGACCTTGATCACATCGGGATTGATGGGTCTGGGCTCGAATCCGGCGCTTTCCACCTGAAAATTGTTTCCGCCTATCTGCTGGAGGTAGGCCTCGGCCATCTGGCTGCGGGCGCTGTTGTGGGTGCAGATGATGAGTACTTTGTACATAGCTGATTTCCTTAGAGTAAAGCGGTAACCAAGCTCAAGCGGCTGCCGGAAAGAGCCCAGTCGGCCACCAGGCTCAGTCCAATTTTGCCCATGTAGCGTCCAGCTTGGGAAAAGGACTTCTGCAGGTTCTGATCCAAGCCAATAACCTGCTGGTGGTCAATGTACCTGCATTCCTGAAGCAGATTGGTCATGTGCTGTACAGGCATAGTCTGCTGGTCATACACAATTAGGACACTCCCGGTCAGGGAGTTTGTTTCTATGTCTTTGATGCCTTCCTGACCCTGAAAGCAGCCTTCCACCTCCTGCAGCAGGGTTGTATTTCCCTTAAAATCGGGGTTTTTCATCCGCACTCTCCCAGGGACATGGTGGATATAGTGCTTCATCTCCAAAACCTCCATTTTTTTTGTCCGGTAAAATTTGCGTTCAATGAAAGGGGGTTGCCCCCCCTCACGTAAGGGGAAATACTTATTGAGTACTTCCACCTCATGACCAGGAACAAACTCTAAGCATATGTCTACACCTCTTTTGTTGAGTTTGTGTGAAGGAGAGGTGACAATTGTGTTACAAAAGAATAGTAATGATTATCAGAAAAATTTTGTCATAATTCTGAAAACCTATTGACATGGAACTCAAAAGATTGTCTAGAATTGAAATGGATATCTGGCTCAAAAATCAAAAGACGTGAACAGCTGCACCAGGAGGGCACAATGCGCTTTCTCAGGATTCTGAGTTTCATTGGTAAGTAAGCAAGAGGCAACATGTTGATATAAACCCCAAACAATTCATCAGGAGGACGCCATGAATTTCAAGTTGGGCAACGCGACCACAGGAATCGCTTTTGGACTCGGTTTTATGATCGCCGCTCCCATTGCGGCCAAGATGCTCAGCGGTGTCGGCCGCCCCTTGCTCAAGGAAGCGGTCAAGGGCGGTATGTATGTCTTTGATCAGAGCCGGACCATGCTGGCCGAGGCCAAGGAATCCTTCGAGGACCTATCAGCTGAGGCTCGTTCAGAACTGGCTCAGTCCAAGCAACTGCCGACTAAGGCTCAGGAATAGGGAATCGGCAGACACTCGTATAAAGGAGGTTCAGTTATGGCTTTTTTTCGCATGCCTGGAAGTTTTGGGTCTGGTTTTCTGGTCGGTCTGGGGGTGGTCACCCTTGTGCCTTTGGCCGCTCGGGTGCTCTCCGGTGCAGGGAAACCATTGCTCAAGGAGGCCATTAAAGGGGGGATGATAGCAGTAGACAAATCGAAGGCCCTGTATGCCGAGGCTCAGAGTTCCATATCTCAGGCTACCTCTGAGGCTCAAGCTGAAGCATCGGCCGGTGCTGAAAAATCGGCTCAGACCGGAGGGACGTCGGCAAAAAATGAAAGCTCCTCAACAGGGAATTGAAAAATGATGGCTTTAAATGGCCCCAACCAGGGAAAAACCATGGATCTCCCCTTAGGCCGTTGCGTCCACTCCTCTCCTGAACGTATTCGCTTGCGGGTAAAGGAAAAGCTGGGCGATGGGGTCTATTTCGAACAGGTGTTGCAGACCCTGCGTGCTGCTTTTCCCCAGGCCCAGGTAGAGGTCAATCTCCGGACGGGTTCTGTGCTGTGTATTGGGGTTGAACGCTTTGAGGATTTGGTCCGAACCGGACGGGAGAAACATCTTTTCCAGGTGACCGCGTTACCTCCCAAAATGTCAGCCACCAAAGCTGTTCACCGCGGGGTGGGGGAAATGAATGCAACCATCAGGCGATCATCCAGGGGAGAACTCGATATCACCAGCCTGGTTTTTCTCATTCTCATGGGTACCGGGATTTACCAGGTTGCCCGGGGCAATCTGGGCCTTCCCCCCTGGTACACCGCCTTCTGGTACGCCGTGGGCGTATGCACCAAATTTGTAAGTGATGATTCCCATGTCCCTGACCACGAGCAAGGATTTGATTTATGAACAGTCCGGCCAATACAGAAACATTGATTTCTCCGGTCCATACCTGTGTTCCCGGTAGGGCTCGCTTTAAGGTGGCCGGCCTGAAGTTCAATAAACAGCTGACTCAAGGTCTGGTTCGTGGCCTTCGAGGTTCATCCACGATCAAGGCAGTCAGAGGAAATCCCAATAATGGTAGCCTGCTGGTCCATTTCCATCCGGAAACAGTCTGGTCAAAGATTATGGACCAGATTGCCCAGGTCTTGGCCGAGGCCAAGAACAAATCGTCTTCCGCCCATGACCGAACGGCCCCTTCTACAGACCTCACATATCATCGTTTCAGTGCCAAACGGTCCCTGCAGGTAGTAGAAAGTTCTCTCTCCCATGGAATTACGGAAGAGGAGGCCCAGAGGCGCCTGGATATTTATGGTCCCGAATACCTTGCCCCTTCCTGAGGAAAAATCCGGATGGGCCATGTTTACAAAACAGTTCCTCTCTCTGCCCGTGGCCTTGCTGGGAGCAGCTGCCGGAATCTCCATTCTCACCGGCGGGCTGTTGGAGGCAGCCGTCATTTCCGGGGTGGTGGTGGCCAATTCCCTTATCGGCTTGGCCACCGAACGACAGTCGGAAAAGGCTATCGCCTCTTTACAAAAACTGGATCCACCTCCGGCCCGGGTGCTGCGCAATGATCACAAGACCTCCATTCCGGCAGCCGGGCTGGTTCCTGGAGATATCCTTCTCCTGCAGCCCGGGACATACGTAGGGGCTGATTCTCGAATCATCCAGGCCGAAAACCTGACCGTGGACGAATCCATTTTGACCGGGGAGAGCCTGCCGGTGGAAAAGGTGAGCAAAGCCCTGCCCAAAAAGCACCTTCCGGTTGCAGAGCGAACAAATATGGCTTTTATGGGCACTGTGGTCACCGGCGGGCATGGTTGGGCTGTGGTTGTGGCCACTGGTCAGGATACGGAAATGGGACAGCTGTATTGGCACCTGACCCGAACCGAGCGGCCCAGACCGCCTATTGAAAGGAAGCTGGCCCGGACCGGGGATCAGTTGGTCAGCTTGTGGTGCGGGATCTGCGGGGCGGTCTTTTTGCTGGGACTCATCCGCGGCTTTACGGTCTGGAATATGCTGGGCCTGTCTGTCTCCCTGGCTGCGGCGGCTGTCCCCGAAGGCCTGCCGGCTGCCGCCACCACCACCTTTGCCCTGGGCATCAGGCGAATGCGAGAGGAAGGAATTATTATTCGCCAACTGGAGGCAGTGGAGACCCTGGGCTCAGTGCAGACCGTGTGTTTCGACAAGACCGGGACCATTACCCGCAACCAAATGCATGTGGAAGAGATTTTTTGCGGTGGCCGGCGTATTGTGCATACAAAAAATTCCTTGTTTGAAAATTCGCATCAGCTCCAGGTCTGGGAGGACCAGACCCTGCACCGGATTTTGACCGTCGGATCCCTGTGCAGCCAGGTCAAGATCAATGGCCAGGGGGGAGAGAGCCCCGAACTTCTGGGCTCCCCCACGGAAAACGCCTTGGTCCGCCTGGCCCTGGAACAGGGACTTGATGTGCAAGGCCTGCGCAAGAAACATGCCCTGATTCAAGTCAATCACCGCTCCCATAAGTTCCAGATCATGAGTACCCTGCACGCCGCTCCGGAAGGAGGCTATCTGCATGCCCTCAAGGGCAGTCCTCTGGAAGTGCTGGATTTGTGCCAGGAACAATTCACAGATGGTCAAGTGACCCCTTTGCAGCAGGCGGACATGGAGGCCATCCGGGCTGAAAACGCATGTATGGCCCACAAGGGCTACAGGGTCCTGGGCTTTGCTACCCGTTCTGTGGCCAATACCCGGGATATGAGCAAAAAGAACGGGTTTGTCTGGCTGGGGCTTGTGGGCATGGCTGACCCTCTCCGGGAAGGAGTGGCTGAGGTGGTACAGGCCTTTCACCGGGCTGGGATTGCCACGGTGATGATTACCGGTGATCAACGCTTGACTGCGGAGACCGTGGCCAGGCAGATCAACCTGAGCGATCAAAAGCCCTTGCAGATCATGGATGCTACGGAAATAGAGGCCTTAAGCGACGAAGAATTCAGCCGGCGAGCTGCCGGGGTGCATGTCTTTGCCCGGGTCAGTCCGGCCCATAAGCTGAAAATCGTTCAGGCCTTGCAAAGCCAGGGCCGCATAGTGGCCATGACCGGGGACGGAATCAATGACGGGCCGGCCTTAAAGGCTGCAGATGTGGGCATTGCCATGGCCGACGGAGGGGCGGATGTGGCCAGGGACGTGGCTGACGTTATTTTGGAATATGAGCATCTGGATACCATGATCCAGGCCATCATTGAGGGGCGGACCACCTACACCAATATCAAGAAGTCGGTCCACTTCTTCCTGTCCACCAATTTCAGTGAAACCATGCTCATGTCCGGGGCCATTGCCGCCGGGGTCGGCTCGCCCCTGACCTCTATGCAGCTGCTGTGGATTAATCTCATCTCTGATATTTTCCCCGGCCTCTCCCTGTCCATGGAGGCCCAGGATCCGGATGCTCTCAGCCAGCCCCCGCGGGATCCCCAGGCCCCCCTGTTCAGTACAGGCGACTACCTGACCATGGCCCGGGAATCCGGAGTGATCACGGCCAATGCCATGGGGGCTTATACTTTCGGCCTGCTCAAATACGGGCCCGGGCTGCATGCCGGGGCGTTGGCCTTTCATTCGTTGACGTTATCTCAGCTCCTGCATGCCTATTCCTGCCGCAGCCGGACCCGTATGGGCAGTAGGCCGAAAAAGAGCAACCCTTGGCTGCACACAGCGGTGCTCGGATCCATCGGATTGCATATGCTGACCATAGTTGTCCCCGGACTGCGAACCTTTCTCAACCTGACCCCACTGCGCCTGGCCGACCTGGGGGTTATTGCCAGCAGCAGTCTGGCTTCACTGGGGTTGAACGAAGTGCTCAAGGGGCGGGACAAAGGGTGGTCCACAGCAGACCATTTGCACAAAACGGCATCAGATGATTACAGCTTCTCTTCTGCATATGAGGAAACACAATCTCAGGTATCCCGTTCATTTTTCAATCATCGCCCGCTGCAGAACATTATAGGTTCCCCGGGCGGGGCACATTAAGGGGAGATTCCCAAGTCAGCGTTGCCCCTGGTAAATCTGACATATTTTTTGGGCCAAAGCGCCCCAAAATCCCTATGCCGTCTGTAAGAAACGAACTGATCCATGCCCTGACTCAGGAAATAGGGAACCGCCTGAAGATGGTTCACCATGTTCCCGGCCGCATCCGTCTCAAGTTCGACCCTCCCTGGCCAGTCATCCCAAAAGGGAAGGATTCAAAAACCTGCCCATCAACCTGCGTCCGTTTCACATAAAAAAACACAAGGCATTGCTCCAGCTCGAGGACATACTGACTTCCGGTCGGGAATAGACGAAATGGGGTAGGACCTGTGCAACTTGCTCAAATATCATCAAATATGGCCCATAAAAGCCTATTTTCATGCCTTAGAAGATGAATGTGGCTATGAAGTCACAGTTCTGAGATGACGTCAAGCACGCTCCCACTCAAACCCGACAACATTCCTCTCCTGGCTGGAAAACTCCACCCCGATCAGGAACACCTCTTGCCCGGAAAACTTCTCGGCATACCTTTTGGACTTGAGCTGCGCCAATGCCTTGCCTGTGTCCGTGAGCTCTACCACTTTGAACTCAAGGACATACGCCCGGCCTTGAAAACGAATGGATAGATCCAATCGACCTTTGTTGGTTGGTTCTTCAGGATGTACGTCCAGTCCCAGGGCTGCGAAATAACAATACACCACAGAGGCATAATAGCCCTCATACCCGGCCAGCTGATTTTTGCGGTACCAGTCATGGGGAATGGAGGCAAAAAAGGAGTGAAAGATGTCTCGCAGGCTATCCAAATTGTTTTCAACTAATGCGTCAAAGACCGAGAACTTGACTTCTTCAGATTCAGCCAGGTTCCCAGTCAGGTAAGTAAGCAGGGAATCGGTCAGGCTCTGCTTGACTTCCAGGTTGGGATAGCCCAGGTTGAACCTCCTGGTCCCGGCTACTTGCTGCACTGATTTCAAGGTCAAATATCCGGTTTGAAAGAGCAGGGTCTCAACCTCGATGCGCTCGATGTCAAAGCTGCCGAGTATCTTCTCGCTGGCCCGAATGGATTCCAGGGAGGGGATTGCATATTTCTTGGTATAGAGCAGCTTGATCAAAAAGCTGGGAGTCCCGGTCTCGAACCAGTAGTTGGAAAATTCCTTACTGTCCAGGTACAAAAGGATATCAAAGGGGTTGTATACCTCTTCACCCAGCCAATTGTATCCATTGTACCATTGTCTGACCTCATCCAGATCCACCCCATCCAGACGCTCGACAAACACTGACTCCAGCTCTTGTTGGGTATACCCGCACAGGGATGAGTAGCGTTTGTCTATGGTGATATCCTTGAGATTATTCAGTCCGCTGAACAGAGAGACCTTGCTGAACTTGGACACCCCGGTGATAAATACAAGTTCAATGTACGGATCGCTGTCCTTAATCACTGAGTAATAGTTCTTCAACTCCTCCCGGATGGCTACAGCTGTATCTGTCTTTTCAATGTTGTCTAGAATTGGCTTGTCGTACTCATCCACCAGGATGACAACTTTCCGGCCGTATTTTTCTTGCATCCGGTGGATAAGTTCGGAAAACCGACTTTTTAAGTCCTCGTAGGAGTAAGACAGACCATACTCTCGAGCATGTTCGGCCAAAATGTAGGTAAAGGACTGCCTCAGTTCCTGGATGTCACGGACTACCCCGGACCCGAAACTGATGTGTATCATCGGGTGAATCGAATCCCAGTCCCAGTTTGTATAGAGATACAAGCCGCTGAATAATTCTTTCTTCCCCTGATAGGCGGCCTTGATGGTGCTCAATAAAAGGCTCTTTCCGAACCGCCGGGGGCGGGACAAGAAATAGTACTTTCCCTGGGAGGTCAATTCATGCACAAAATGAGTCTTATCCACATAGGCATAGCCTTCCCGAATCAAGTTCTCAAAAGTTTGAATTCCAATGGGCAACTTTTTCATGGCCCGCATTCCTGTTCTGTTAAATGTCTGGTACTCAAAGTTGAGAGACCTTCTTTCGGCACCACGAATTTTCCATTTCAAATTCGACTGATTTTGCTCATATCATCTATTCATCACGATGCTTTTTCATTGCATGCTACCGTCATCACCGGATGAATGCAAAGAAAAAAGAGGGAAGGTTCTTCCGGTTATTGCGTATCTGAATGCAAAAAGGGAATGTCCCTTGTGTTGCGAGTTTGGTAAATGCCGGGAGGAACCTGTGCGAAGTAGGAGCCTTACGGAGCCATACGCAGATCATTACCACAATGCGGTATGCGCACCTCCTGTATTTCGTGCAAGTTGGCTCATGTTCCTGGCACGCGCGATAACACTTAACGCATGTACAATGAATGCAGGGTCCTCACCAGCTTCCTCGATACAGGCTTCAAGATACAGTTGAATATCTTCCTCTGTTTCAAGGTGTTCTGCTGAATCCCAGCGAGTAGTTTTGATATCCATAGACTATACCTCCAAATGCTTAGCCATTTCTTTGGCTTTGGCGATATCCGCCTTCTGAGAACTTTTGTCGTCGTCTGATAAAAGTATCACGACAACAGCGTTTCTTTGTACAAAGTAGAGTCTGTAGCCGGGGCCATAGAAGATTCGCAACTCACTCACGCCTTCCCCGACAGATACCACCTCCCTGAAATGGCCCATTTCGACTCGATCAATCCTGGCTTGGATTCGAGCCTTTGCCCGTCGGTCATTAAGGGGATTGAATCACTTGATAAATCTTGTTGTCGTCCTGACTTCTATCATATGTCAACTGTAGTTGGCAGCCGAATTGATGTCAACATAATATCAACACTCCTCTCTGTAGACTGCTACTTGACTCCGGCATACAAAAAACTCTGCATGAACTGACGCTGGAAAAGCAGAAAAGCGATGAGCAGAGGAGCTGTGGCCAAGAGGGTTGCGGCAGAAAGTACAGACCAGTCCACTCCGGACTCTGGGGCCCCAAAAATGGCCAGACCCACGGTCAGGGGACGGGTTTCAACTGAATTGGTCACCACCAGCGGCCAGAGGAAATTATTCCCAGGATAAAGGTGTTCAGGAAATAGCGGGCAAAGGGAGCTTGGTTCCAGGCGGCGGGAAAGTTTTCCAGGCTCAAGGGAGCCAAAAGCTGAAAAGTTACTGCTTCATATATGTAATCAGATACATTTCTTGCGCAGAAAATCGGAAAGCCATTCGCTGGCCATTACCACTACAAATATAGCTATCAGGATCACAGTCACCTGATCCCATTTGAAAAGGTTCATGGCGCTGTTCAAAGTAATGCCTATGCCTCCTGCTCCGACCAGGCCGATCACCGAGGACTGCCGAATATTGATGTCCCAGCGGAAAGTGAGCACTCCGACCACAGTGGGCATAATTTGAGGTATGATTCCGTAAGTCAGTGTTTTGCTCCAGGTCGCGCCTGTCGCGGATATTGCCTCCACCTGGCCTCGGTCGATCTCCTCAATGCCTTCGGCGATGAGCTTGCTGGTGAATCCGATGGAGCGGATGGCGATGGCGATGACCCCGGCCAGGGGCCCCGGCCCAAAGATCACGGTGAATATGATGGCCCAGACCAGTTCGTTCACAGATCTGGAGGTAACCACGATCACCCGGGCCAGCCACAGGGTGGTCTGGTTGCGCGTGGTGTTCTGGGCCGCCATCAGGGCGACAGGAATGGAAAGGAATGCTGCCAGGATGGTGCCCAGGGTGGCTATGTTGATTGTTTCGATCATCGGGGCGATGATGTCGTCAAAGAAAGAAATATCCGGCGGCAACATCCGCAGTCCCAGATCCAGCACCTGTGCAGGAGCGTCCACGACGAACGGCCAGTAAATATCCAGACTGGTCGCAGACCAGACCACGACCATCACTGAAAACAACTGCCAAGCAAAACGATGGAACCTTTCCCCCCTGCTTCTGCGTTTCCAAATGCGAGGACCTTCTTGTTGGCCAGGATTTTGGGCCTTCATTGGATACGCCCCCGAATGAAGCCACTGGCCCATTCAGCCACCAAAACCACAACGATGATAGACAGCAGGATGGCCAGACTGAAATCGTATTCATAGCGGCCGAAAGAATTATAGAGTGAGGCACCGATCCCTCCGGCTCCAACAATACCCAGAATGGTCGATTCCCGCAGATTGATATCCCAGCGGTAGATGCTCAGGCCGATGTAGCGGGGCAGAACCTGGGGGAGAATCCCGAAAACCAGGACCTTGAGCCAGTTGGCCCCTGTGGCCCGAATGGCCTCCACCTGGCCCTCATCGATATCTTCGATGTCCTCGGCCAACAGCTTGCCTACAAAACCGGTGGAGGCGATGGTTAAGGTGAGCATGCCGGCAAAAGCCCCAAAGCCAAAGGCCTTGACAAAGAAGATGGCGATCAGGACTTCGGGAAGGGTTCGCACAATACCGATGTAACCGCGGAAAACCAAATAAACCAGCTTGGGGACCAGGTTGCGGGCCGCTCCCACGGCAACCGGAATACTGAGCACTATGCCCACGGCGGTGGAAAAGACGGCCATCTGCAGACTTTCCAGCAAACCATCCATAAGCAGATCCCAGCGCGAAAAATCCGGAGGGACCATTTGCCTGAGCATGGTCACCATGCGGGGAAGACCGGCGATGAACCGTTTGAAATCCATGTTCACATCGCTGCCGGCATAGAGGAGATAGAGCACTGCCCCGGCGATGAGGGTCCAGCGCAACAGCGGACTCTGGATCATCGGGGGCTTATGCCAGGTGCGTTGTCCAGAAAGGGCTGGCCCGTAAAAGTTTCGGCTCATGGTTTTATGGTCTTGGCGGTTTCAAGGATTTCACTAGTACTTCGTTTCAAAAATGTTGCCTGGATTTTTGGCAATTGGCTCGATTTCATTTCTCAGTTTATATGTAAGTGTTTAAAATTCGAATATCGAAATCCGAAATTCGAAACAATCGGAATAAATGACAAAAAAGAGATTCAAAACAATGAATAAACTCAAAACAAGATATGACACTGTTTTGTTTTGAGTGATATTTCTTATTCGAATTACGCTCTGATTGTTTCGTATTTCGATATTCGGATTTCGAATTTCCGTGTCGTTGAATAGTGGGTCAAATTTTAAAAGAAAATCAATATGGGAAATTGCCAATAAGTGGGGCGGAACTTATAAGACACGGTACTAGCCAGCGGCTTGCCGGGGGTTTTCACGGGCTTCAACGTCTTCCGCGGCGTGGCGTATTGTCTGACGCCAATCCGATTCTCCGAAGATGCGGGTCAAGATCTCTTCATTGACCTGGCCCGGAGAACCATCAAAGACGATCTGGCCCTGGGACAAACCAATGATCCGCTGGGCGAAGCTCAGACCCAGCCCGACGTCGTGAATGTTGATTAAAACCGGCAGGCTGTGTTCTGTGGCCAGGTCGCTGATCAGAGACATAATGGTCCGGGCTGTCTTGGGATCCAGTGAGGAAGTAGGTTCGTCAACCAGAAGTATCTTGGGCTGCTGGATCAGGGCCCGGGCGATGCCCACTCGCTGCCGCTGGCCTCCGGACAGGGCGTCAGCCCGGTTGTTTTCGTAGCCGTTTAAGCCGACTCGCTCCAGAATATGAAAGGCCCGTTCGATATCCTGCTGCGGAAAACGCCGAAAAAAGGCCTGCAGGAAGGTGACATATCCGAGGCGTCCGGAGAGCACGTTCTCCATGACCGTCAGGCGTTCCACAAGATTGTATTCCTGAAAAATCATGCCGATTTGCCGGCGCATATGACACATTTCAGCTGAACCCAAAGCCGTTATTTCCGTTCCGTCCAGGATGATCCGGCCTTGACTCGGTTCCACCAGGCGATTGATGCACCGAATGAAGCTGCTTTTTCCGGCCCCGGAGGGACCTATGATGGCCACCACCTGGCTGGAGTTCACACTCAGGGTGCAGCTTTTGAGGGCTTGTAATCCGTTGGGGTATGTCTTGCCCAGGTTCTCTATGTGCAACATCTCTGCTCTCGAGAAAAGAAGAGCCGGACCGAATACGGGAAGAAAGACAGCCCGTGCAGATCGGTCCGGCCTATTGAGGAAAGAGTCTCAGGGGATGCTTTACCCGCCGATATTTTCCTTGGTGTACTCTACGTCATTCATTTCCTGAATCGTGCGGATCGCATCCCAGTTATGCTTGTAGGTGATGGGAATGAAGCGGTCCACGTCCGAGAATTCCTGGCCCAGCTTGGTCCCGGCAAATTCAAAGGTAAAAAAGGCCTTCTGGATCAAAAGGGCCAGTCTGGGATGCACATTGTGGGCGAAGCCGAAAGAGGTGGTGGGAAAAGACTGGGATTCATAAATAACCCGGACTTTATCTTTGTCCACCGCACCACGCTCAGCCATGCGGTCCAGCACCGAGGAGGCGATGGGAGCAGCGGCGTAGTCCTTGTTGGCCACACCCATAATGCTGCGGTCATGTCCGCCGGAGTAAATAACTTCATAGTCTTGACCCGGGACGATGCCTTGTTTGGCCAGCAGGGCTCGAGGGGCCTGGTTTCCGGAGTTTGAAGCCTGTTCAGTGTGGGCCACGGTCTTGCCCTTCAAATCCTGCAAGGAGGTAATCTCGCTGTCCGCGGGCACGATGACCTGCATTTTGTAGCCGTATTCGCCTTCTTCCGTGCCCATGATGGCGAAGGGATGGAAGCCAGCCAGGTTGACCCCGAAGGGGGTGGAGCCGGTGGAAAGTCCGGCCACGTGAAGCCTGCCGCTGCGCAAGGCCTCAATCTGGGCCGCATAGGACTGAGCCGAAAAGTAACGGATATGCTTTCCAGTCACCGCTTCCAGATGCTTGAGAAAGGAATCGAACATACCCTTATACAGGGCTGGATCTTCCACAGGTACATATGAGAAGAAAATGGTTTCTGGATTGGCCCACTTGGAGCTGTCCAGAGGCAGATCAGCCACCATATCCCGGTTGTCATCACAGAACTGTGTATCCAGAAGGCCGCGATGGCTGCACTGGGTGTTTTCGGCCTGGACATAAGGGGCCGAACAGACTGTGGCCACAAAAGCTATTATGACCAGGATCAAAGAGAGAAAGTGGGATTTATGCAGCGTATGTCTCTTTGGCCCGCGTATTCGAACGTTCAGGTTCAGCCATGCTCAGAGATCGTTTGGCATAACTCCGTTGCAGTTCCATGCGTTACAGACGTCATCCTTGTACAGTGAGTGTCGTGATTAGCAATGAATATGCTGACATGCGTGCTCAGACAAAGCTGCCTTCCCATTGCAGTTTGGCAGAAATTCCTAGAGTTATTGACGAGTCTTGTGTGTAGTTAATGAATTAATGATTTCGATGGTTATAATGCGGCCGTCCAGTGATACATGCTCGCTTGTCCTTGCCAGAAACAGGGTTCTTTAGCTAGCCAGTACTTGGAGCGTCTTCGACTAATTCACAAGATGATTGGGCAAATCAACGAATCTTCATGGGATCTCGACATGCCGGCCAATCTTTGTGACTCATCGATCATGCTGCTGCTGGCATAATCAGACCTGTGACCGAATAGATTCCACCGCTCATGAAGCAGCAATTTCGACATCCGAGCCCACTTCTGAGCCTCCTGGAGTCGATATTTCACCAGCCTCAGCATTCTTTGAACAGCGTCAATGCTTTCCGCATGGGTCATCGCAGCAAGGTATCCCCATGTGCTGGAGTCACAATGGTTCGGTACTGCCAGCTCGGGGTTTATGGCCTTGACGTATCTCCTGGCACAGTCCACTCCGGCCTTGTAGGGCTTCGAAGGCATCCATTTTCCCTATTAAAGTCGCATCTTGGAATTCTTCCAAGGCTCCGATGTCAGCATGGTACCAACATTTGCGCCGATGACCTCCTTTATCAGTTCGACCGCTCTTAGTCGGATCGAATATTCCAGCCGGAGTTAAAGGGCTGGGCATGCGTATTTGGTCCGTGCCAGTTCTCAGTGATGGTTATGAATATTCGGTGGTAGGTGTGCAGAGTCGCATTGCGGAATGCACGTTGCATATATCCAGCTGCCGATCCTTCGGTGAAGGTATATCATCGCACTCAAGAATGCCAGGCTCCACATTGCGGTGCTGCGGCAGAGATCAGGATCTCCAGTTAGTCGTGTACTCGGGCAAACTGCAGCTGCATGGCACTTCGCGTATTCAGACCGATTGATAAAATCGACGGCTTTCATACATCCAAATCGTGCCCACATTGCATGACATGTTTTCACTGTAATGGTGTGTTTATTCATGTATACACATCTCATGAAGCATGATCATATGACCAGGTAAACAGAGTGAAATCGCAAGGATGTCAATCGTAATTTGCATTAGCCACTTCTCCTGCGGTCTAGTAGTAACAGTATGATGTTGCATTTACCGCTGGAGACACACTAGTTCGCGAACCATCTATACAGCAATGACCGCAGCGCAATACAATAATCCCAGTAGCCATGACCACGAATCTTTGACCTTACGCCAGTGACATTCCGTCCTCGTCTTGGCCGTGAATGAGCTTCGGTTTGCTGGTCAAATGCTGATGGGCAGAGTCTGGGCACATTCAAGGGCATGACTGTGATCCAGTGCCAGGGCTGTGAAGTCGCATCATGGCTCTGGTCAATTGGGCCAGCTTGTTGGCCAGCATAAACATCCCGGGCGTCGCAGAGCAGAGTTTCTGCCTGGGGGACATTTTCCGTGAGCACATGACAGAAGTCCGGATCCGACTCAATGGCCAGAAGGCGGGAATCAGGATGCATACGTTCCGCCGCGGTTTTGGTGACTGCACCGGTTCCTGCCCCAAGCTCCACAATGGCTCTGGGGTTTCAGGGGATTGATGTGAGCGCACATGGCCTGAGCTGAAAAACGGCTGGAAGGGGCAAAGCTAGCAATGCGCCGGCCATGTTTTACAAACTTTTTAAGGTAGAGATACGCATCCGACATGGGTACTTGCCTGTCCAAGGTTATGGTTGATGGTTCAGCCAGAATTTTCCAGCTTATCTTTGATCCCGGCTCCCTCCGGCATGGATGTCTAAGCTGAAAGCGAAGTGGCTTGTTTGAATGGCTGGTGATGGTCGAGATAGTCTGAAGCCCCGGCTTGGCCCATGAATTTGGACAAAATATGAGGCTGGGTCTGCAACAGGTCGACTACGATCAGGCCGTCGTAGGAGCCAAACTTGTGATCATGGTGAAAATCAGCGATTTTCCCCCCAAGCTTGAGGTATTGCCGCAAAAGGACCGGGATTCCCTTTGACCCGTCTTGGATATCAACAATGAAGGAATCTACATCCGAGGTCTTCAAGTTGCCGATGCATTCGATGAGCAGACGCTCGAACTGAGAGCTTTTCATTTTGGGCTGTTTTTTGCCCCGGACATGTCCGCAGAGATCTGGCTGATAAAAATAACTGCGCAGATGGGTGATCAGGCTTTTGATGGATAGGCTGTCGTAGTCAAAACCATACGTCCTGGCCCGCAAATACCAGGTGGCTGCCTGTTTAAACGTCTGCCTTGGCGTTGAGGATGAGCCTGGTAGCTGTTTCCTTCCAAGCCGGATCAGTAATCTTCCCCTTGCGCACATGCCAATGGGAGACCTCTCCGCCGGAAAGAGACAGAGGACGCCGCCGTTTTGGACCCATTTCTTGGCCTGGCGCAGGCCCCGCAGGTTGATGTGCTTGGTATCGGGATGATTGAAGGGATCGATGGGAATAAGCAGATCGCGCAGGATAGGAATGGCCGGTAAATAGGGGTTGGCTATAAACCGAACGTCCTGCCGGATATTTTTGAAAATGGAACACATGATCAGGGCCTCCAGCCCCCCGAAAGGGTGATTGGCCACGATGATCAAAGGGCCGTCAATTGGGAGATTGTTGGGGGATGGCGGTGTTGTTTGATAGCTAATTTTCAATGATTCCAGAACATTATTGGCAAAGGTAAAGGGATCGGGGGATTTTTTGACCCTTTGGTAGAGGGCATCCAGGGTTCGCAGATGCAGGAGGGAACATAAAGGGGGGATGAGCAATCTGTGCACACGCTTAAGGCGAGAGCCTTGTAAAGCCTCGGTCATTGTGTGCACTGCTGACTGATAAAAATCTTCCTGAGGTGAGTCAGCTGAAACAAAGGCCCCGGAAGCAAGCTTTCCGGGACTTCTTTCCTGATGAATGGAGGTGGACATATGTGCTGAGCGCTCCTTTGAAGGAATTCACATCAGCACAGCATATTTCTGCTCTATAACGTTTGTATGAATTTTTGATCTCAATTTGATTGTGTTTGAGGGTGGGCAAAGTGGCTATCGTGATGATTAACAGGAGCTAAGAGGGGTATTAAAATGTTCACGGCCATTTTTGTTTTGCGTGCAAAACTCGCAAAATTTCTACTGCCTAAAAACAGCATCCACGCATTGTTTTGCAGTCTGAAAGTTATACTTGCAATCTGCAAAGTATAAGCTTATCTTTCGCCCATGCAACCAAGGACTCTTGAACCTTTTCTCAAAAAGCTTTCGACTCAGTTCAACGTCAGAGAGGTCCTCAGCCAGTCCCTGGCCGGGAGGACCGGCCTGCTTACCCTTCTGCCAGACAGTGACCAGGGATTATTTTCAAGGACTGAACCGGTTTGTCAAGGTGGCCGGTGACTGTCTGACAGGTGGAGCGGTGGTGTATGGAGGAGATAAACGGCAGCTGCGCTCGGACTGGGAAGTCTGGCCTGTTGCAGAGCTCGATCGCCTTGCGTCCAGGACCTTTTCCTTGTTTGCAGATTGAAGGTTTCAGCTTCAATCTGCATGAGGCTGATCTGTTTCCAAACTGATCTTCATCGTGAAGCTTTGCGAGCAAGATAGTGCTGGTCCAAAGACTGCCTCAGATAAGATTTAATAAGAGCTTGACGACTTATATTCAATTCTCGAGCCAGGTCATCTAATTCTTTCAGCATGTCTATGCTAAAATCTACATTGACTCTTTGACTCGGCGGTTTCATCTCCCCTTTGTTGTTGAAAAAACTGGAAATGTCTTCACCGCTCATTGCCTTTTCAGCGATTTCATCCGCTGAAAGTTGATTTTTTTCATCTATATTCTTCATAAAGTTGTTCCTCTTGTTTTGTGGACTTCCAGAGAGTGACAAGATGGTAATACTCGCCTCTTTCGTCTTCTCTGATCTCAAATACGACCGAAAAGAGCCTGCCCTTGACCCAGCCAATGGCACGAAATTGCTCATGATCATCATTACGGCAGTCAATATAATGTGGATGGGACCAGATTTCCTGGACTTCTTCGAAGTCTATCCCCCGTCTGGGATCAGATTTGATTTTTTTGCTCTTGAGGCGGTCGAATCGAAACCTCATAACATGAATAATATAACTGTTATACCCTATTGTCAACAAAGTATACTGGACAATGTGTCCCCATTATGGTGAGAGTTGAGTAGATTAACGGTGCCGGAAAAGACGGTGGTTCCTTCCAGAGAACGGCTTGTCCGGGTTGGATGGGAAGCTAAAGGAGGCTAGACAAGATGCGAGTGCAAAATCAGTATTTGCACTCGCCAGAGGTCAGAATTCAGAGGTCAGTTAAAACAAAAGCTTATGGCTTCAAATTTTATCGCAGATGAACGTAAAGCGACTTTTTGCAGTTCCGTCTAGACAAAGGAGTGGGGCTAGTTAGTTAATACGCTCTGGCTCGTGCTTGCGGATATGGATCTAAAGAATAGCCGAAAGCTTTCAGTTCGGCCCCCAGATGATGGTGAAAAACATCGAGCTGATCCGGGGACAACTGGCGGGTAAAGCGATATACGGATTTTGGGTTGACTGTATTCGTCTTGCGCAGCTTGTAGTCCCCGCCTTTGAGCAGATTGAAGCGGGAGAAGGGCAACAGCTTCTCTTGGGGCAGATGTATATAATCCAATAAGGCTTGAAGGGTCCTATCAGGGTCTGTGACCAAGTCTTCGTAGCGGATCAGGTGCCACGTGGGTCTATTTTGCATGTAGCGGGCAGCAATCTTTTTCCACCGCTTCAGCAGGCCAATATCTATGCCTTCCTCCTTCTTGCCCGGGGGCCAAAACAGATACGCATAACCGGACTCCACGGCTGACAGATAGCTGTCCCTGGGGTCCCGGACCAGCCAGATATGGCGGTCGAAAGAGGAGAGCAGTCTGGAGCCGGGTAGGAGGTAGAAAAGATCCAGGGGCTTGATCAGCCGGTACCCCCTTGGCCGCAGCCCCAGCCAGGCCGAGGCCAGGGCCGGCAGTGAATTCAAATCGCTATAGGACCGGACTGCGGAGTGCTGACCCAGAATGTGCTGGAGCAATGTGCTCCCGCTGCGCATGGAATAGCCGATAAGTATTCGCATTTTAGCCTCAAATCTTTAACTTTGGCATTCATCATCGATCAAACTGCCAGCCTGTGGACAGCGGTTCCTCCAACGGCGGAACTGACCACTCGTATGAACAGAGCTCAACTTTGGTCGCTGGCTTGGCCAAAAAGGGCGAATAATTATTCGCCCCTACGTATCAAGGAAATCCAACTCGTCAGTTTCATGCTCGATCAATCCGGCAAATTTCCCCCTTTTTTGCCCGCTTTGGGGCAAAAAATATTTCAGATTTGCCGGAGGCAAAGCTGAAACCTGAACACTTTTGGCCGTCTTCATATATCTCCCAGCTCTGAACAAAGGCCTTTTGGGTGGACCTTCCCTGCATATATTGCCTGGCCTGAACTTTCATGTTCTGTAACCGCTGGGGATCGTCGGCCAGGGTCAAAATGGCCTTTGCCAGGGACTGGACATCCAGGGCCGGAACGATCAGTCCGGTCTGGTCCGGAATCAGGTTCTCCTGCGGCCCGCCCTGATCGGTGACAATAACCGGCAGTCCTGAAGCCTGGGCCTCCAAAACCACGTTGCCGAAGGTGTCCGTGGTGGAAGGAAAGACGAAAATATCGCTGGAGGCATAGGCCTGGGATAGGTCCAGTCCAGTCAGAGTTCCGGCAAACACGGCTCTCGTGCCTGAAAGGTCGTCCTGCATCTGGTTCAAAAAGGGTCCGTCCCCCACAATAATCAGCTGGATATCGTTTCGTGCTTTGGAAATTTTGGCATAGGCTTGGGCCAAAATTTCCAGGTTTTTCTCCTTGGAGATCCGGCCGACATACAAAAGCTTCACCCGGTCCCTTTGCAGTCCAAACCGTTTTTCCCAGAATCCGTTTGTATGTTGGGGATGAAAGCGGTCTGTTTCGATGCCCCGCGGGTACAGCTTGATTTTGTCCGGTTGAATGCCGTGGGCCGTCAACTCTTCCCCGGTGGCTCGGGATGGGACATAGACCGTATCCAATTGGTTATAATACCAGGTCATCAATTTCCACATCAAAGCCTCCATATCTTCATCTCCGGTCAACTGGGCCGCGTATTGAGGAAAAGCGGTATGATAGGTTCCGTAGATGGGCAGATGCAGGATCCTGGCCGCAGCCAGGGCGGCCAGGCCCATGGGTCCGGGGGTGGAGGTGTGGATGTGAGTAAAGTCGTTCTCTGCGCAAAAGTCCAGAATCTCTAAAAAGGAGGGGCAGGCCAGATCCAGTTCCGTGTATTCCGGGACCTCGATGCGCCCAAAAGGCGCAAAATCAACCTGCTTGTCCATGGCCATCTTTGATCCGCAGGTCAGGATATGCAAATTTTTGTGCAGATCTTTGGCTAACAGGGCTTGATGTTGTAAGGTTAAGGCTACTCCATTACACTGGTCAAATGTGTCGGTAAACAGAGCCACCTTAGGGGATTGGGACCGAGTCACCGACGGTGCATGTTGCAATCGTTCCAAACAGGCTTGGGCCAGAGAGCGGTCTTTACTGTATAAGCCAAAGGCCAAAAAATACGGGGCTAACAGTGCATACACCGAGCCCCCGGATCCGATGGTGGCAAAGATATTGAATAATCTGGCCTGGGAAGCGCTTTCCACCAGGGTTTGGGAAAAATTTTTTATCAGCCTGTCTGATGCCTCCCGGACAAAATTGAACCAATCATCCTCCCGGTCCTGGAAAGAAAGGTCCGGATCTTGAACCATGTCCAGCAGATGCGGATTGTTGTTTAGTATTGCCCGGCCCTCTTGGTGGATCATGGAGGTCACATCGGGGGAACCCCCGGGCTTGAAAAAAGACCACCCTCCTCGCTTTGTCCCCAGGTAGTCGTACAACCAGTTCCAAAAACCCTTATTATTCCCTGTTCTACCGGTCAGGGCACAGTCCACAAATTGCAGAAGTTCATCTTTTTGCACATAGCGGCCCAGGTTGAATTTGTCTTTGTAGAACTGATAGGCGATGGCGTACAGATTGTGACCCATGGTCCTGGCTGAGGCCGGCTGGCTATGGGTCTCTGCCCTTCCCTGCCTCAGGCCCTGCAGGAAGTCTTGGACCCCGGCTGCCCCCGGAACCCGAGTATAGGCCCGGGTGATGTTCAGGGAGGAATGGTCGTCCGACCCTGCAGTCAGGGTCTTGACCCATGGCTGTTCACCCACCGGCTGCAGGCCGTGCTTGTCAGCCAGGAGTTCAATGTCTTTTGCGGTCAGAGCGGTCAGTATCTGCTCCAGGATATGATTTTGAACTTTATCCCTGGATCCGTTCAGTTCAAAAAGATCAAACAGAAGAAGCATCTGCTCAAAATGCTCGATGTGCAGGCGATTGTTCATGTCGTAAAAGGGGTGAGCCACGATGTGCACAATTCCCTGATCCCGCAAATAGGGTACCAAATCGAAAATATTCTGGCGCAGATGCTGAATATCCCGGTGCTGCTCTTGGCTGATGTCCAAAGTCAGGACATGAATCTTGCAGCCGTCCTGCGGAAAATAGGAGGTTACTTCCTCGCTGATGAAAGTTCCCGGCAGATGAGCGATCTCCAGGGCTCCGTCGATGGAGTTGTGATCGGTGAGAGTCACCAGATCCATGCCCCGGTCCTGGGCCAGGCCATAGATCCGCTTGGGATCGGAAAAACATTCCGGGCAGTCGATCTTTTGCAGAATCCACTGCGAAGGTCGCTTGGAATACTTGGAGTGCACGTGCAGATCGGCCGTGAGCCCTGATGAGGACATAAGTTCTCTCCCTTGCCGTGGTTTGATGGGTCTGGGCTGGAACCATATTGGCCGTAGGCATAGCCCATGCCTATGACAAGAGAATGACGATTGTTTTGCGGTTGTGTGAAGTCAGCTTTGCCTCCGGCAAATCTAACATAGGTCAATAATTCATCCGTGCGCCTGGACCGGAAACGATAGCCCAGAGATGCCCAACGGTTTATACCCAGAGGCCGAGTGCCTCCGAAATACCCCCATCTGACCAGATTTAGTTTCCATCCTGTGATACGCGGACAATTGTCTGGACCAGTCAGTGCCACTTTTTGACATTCCGTTTGATCAAATGTAGAAAAAATTTTCGACAAAGCCCAGCCAACTTGCGAGTTCAATGATAACCTTTTTGACTCCCGAGTTACCCCCGAGAAAGGAGTTGACTATGCCTTTGACCAAAAAGCCATGTCGTGTTCACAACCTGGCCATGATAATTTTTCTGCCCGCAATCCTGCTCCTTTGGGCTGCCCCCGGGACTGGAGGGCAGCAGGTACAGGAGATGCGCATCGCAGACAGCAAAGGGGACTGGGGCTATCCCAATCCCTATCAGCATTACCCCCGCGGTCCGGGGTATGTGCGGATGAGCTGGGTCTTTGACACCCTGGTCTGGAAGGACCAGGATGGCTATGTGCCGGCCCTGGCAAAGTCCTGGAGCTATGATCAGCAGGAGCAAGCCTTTGTCTTCCAGCTGCAGCCGGATGCCAAGTGGCACGATGGTCGGCCGGTTACAGCCCAGGACGTGGCCTTTACTGTGCAGTACTTCCAGGAGCATCCCTATTACTGGATAAGCGTCGATGACATCAGGGAAGTTGAGGTCAGGGGCGAGCAGGAGGTGGTCATGCACTTGAAGCGGCCCTACTCCGCCTTTATCTCCGACGTTGGGGGCACCATGCCCATTTTGCCTCAGCATATTTGGCAGTCAGTGGGGGATCCCAGGAAGTTTGTCCAGCCCCAGGCCTTTATAGGCAGCGGGCCTTACAAGTTCGTGGACTTCAGCAAGGAAAAGGGCAGCTATCTGTTCCAGGCCTTTGCTGACCACTACCAGGGCCAGCCCAAGGCGGAGCGACTGATCTATGTGCGTACCGGACAGCCTATGGTTTCTCTGTCTACAGGTCAGGTGGATCTGGCCGGAATCCAGCCCCAGATGGCGGATAAGCTGGAAAGGCAGGGCTTTGAGGTCATCAGGGACGAGCGAGGCTGGAACAAGAAGCTGATGATCAATCACAACAAGCCCCCGACAGACGAGAAGCGCTTCCGGCAAGCCCTGGCCTACGCCATGGACAGGCAGGAGCTGGTGGACAAGGCCCAGCAGGGCGTTGGCCGGCCGGCCTGGCCCTGTTGTACCTGAGTTACCTGCTGCCGGGCCTTTTGCCCGGGGACTTCGTGACTGCCATGTATTCCAGCTCCGAGGTCAGCTTGAGCTCTGAGCAGGAAAGGGAGCTCATGAATGAATTCATCCAGCAGGAGGGCTTCGGGCAGTACCTGCTGGATTTCTTTTCCCTGGACTGGGGCAAAAAGACTATCTGTCCCTGGCCAGGAGGATCGGCTTGGTGCAGCAGAACCCGGCCCAGTCGGTGAGCCACAGGTTCAATGTTTTGGATATTGTGGCCGAGCCCCTGCAGATTCAGAAGATCTCCCGGGATAAGGCCTGGATCAGGCAAAAGGCCCTGCAGGCACTCCAGGACGTGAACCTGGCCACAGATGCGGATTTTATCCGGCGCTATCCGCATGAGCTGAATATGGGCGCCTTGCAGAGGGTCTGCATGGCCAGGGCCCTGGTCACTGATCCTGATCTTTTGGTGGCTGACGAGCCCACCAGCTCCCTGGATCCCAGCGTGCAGGCCAAGGTGCTGAAAATGATCCTGGGGCTGCAAATTGAAAAGGGGCTGACCCTACTCTTTGTGACCCATGACCTGGACCTGGCGGGCAAAATCGCGGATAGGGCCGGAGTGATGCTATCAGGCAGGCTGGTAGAGCTGGGCCCTGCGGCCAGAGTGCTGCAGAATCCGGCCCATCCCTACACCTGGAGCCTGCTGCAGGGAGCCAGGGGGTGCTGGACTTGGGCTATAGCCGGCAGGAAACCAAAGGGATGCAGTCCGGGGGCTACCCTTTTGCCTCCAGGTGCAGCCAGGCCCGGGATGAATGCTGGCAGGGCTTCCCAGGGCGGCAACAGGCCGGGCCTGGAGGGCATGAGGTTTGGTGTTATCTTCCTTTGCAGGATAAGACATTTAACCGATAACAGTTTCCCATCTATAGGCGAAAGGACGGTTATGCTTAGCGCCTGGTGCAAAAGCCCACCATTCACGGGAAAAGCGGCCAGCTGTTGAAAAAAATGCAATTGCTCATTGCTCGCTGCCAAGCTCCTGCACATAGCGCCTCAGTCCAAGCTCCATGCTTTTTCCCTGGAGCTTGTACTCGGCCAATGTGGGATTGTAGTACAAAAAATTGTTGCGCACCAGGTTATCTAACTCTTCCTGCACAGACTGTCTATTGACATAATGGATTTCATCTAAAAGTCGCTTGAGATCTAATTCTTCTACAAATCCTTTATGCTGTACATTCTTATTGATTTCTTTAAGAAGTTCTGTCTTGGAAGTATCCAGGCCGGCATATTCCTTAAAGTAGCTTCTGGCCTGCAGGATGTAGCGCTCTACAATCATTTGCATTTCCTGGTCTTTTACTTTTCCATCCTTGCAGACTCTTAAAAAATCACCAAATAATGTGGAAATTTCCCATATGCTGCCTCCAAAGTGATCCCAAACAAACTCAATTTGTTCAGCACTTAGGGTATATTCTTTGATGTTTGATTCCTTTTCTAAATTATTAAGCCAATACACAATATCCTCTTTGGGTAAATAATCCACTTCAAATAGTCTGGCTGTCTTTTTCAGCTTACTGTCATTGTATAGCTTTTCAATAAAATAGCCATCTGAGCTGGAAAGCAGCACATGGCATAAATGGCTTTCCTTGGTCATAGCCACAAAGAAATTCATAAGCTCTTTAATTAACTCTCTTTGCGAATTAAAATAAATAAAATCTATGGCTTGTAGCTCGTCGATTATAATTACTGGCTTAATTCCTTGAGAATTTAACTCTTGCAGTTCAGCCTTCATAACATCAAAGGGGTCTAATTGCCGGTCTTTTATCTTTTGCTGGGTTTGAACCGTGAGCTTAAAAAACCTTAAATTATATTGTCTTGTCTGGGCAGTATCTTTTTCTTGCGGGTCTTCGAGTTGAAAAAAGCGCTGCAAGAAATCGTCGTAGTTGACGATCAATACTTCCCGTAAGTTAAACATCTTGACCGAGAATTTCTGTTCATCGCTTAAATATTTTTCGGCAAATTTATAGATAAGCGTAGTCTTACCACTGGATTTGGGACCATAGAAGAACAGGATATCCTTAGGTTCTTCCTCTATCCATTGCTTTATATATTCAATCTCGGCTTGCCTGTTTATAAAAGCTGATACATTCTTGTATTCCATACATACGTCCTGTCATGAGGTGATTTGAAAAAGCTGCGGAAAAGAGCATCAGTCTCCAGAGAAGTAATCCTACAGGACCATCCGTTTGTATTCAAGCTTTGAAAGTGCTCGTAGTTAGAGGGCAGAGTGCAGACCTGGAATGATCGACCAGGTAGATGTCCACCCCCAAGGGAAACCAGGTGTTCCACTTGGCCCGGGCCGAAATCCAGGCCGAATGCAGGCCTCGTAGCTCAAACTCGTGACGGTCCCTGATTCCCGGTCCGGTACAGGTTATATGCATCGGACCCCGGCCGAGACAGGCTGCAGCCACAATCAGGGTTGCCAGATTTTCCGGGCTCTCCAGACTCCCGACAACGGGAGTGAACTGCGGCCGATCTGCGCCGGAAGCAAGAATGAATCCTGCTGTTTCTGCCGGCTCCGGCCTGGCCTGCAGAAAGTTCCATTCCCGCTGACTCAAGCCTCTGGTGGCATCGTGTAGGCTGACGGTGTTGTCCACCAGCACGGCCACGCGAGAAAGCCGGGACAGTCATCCAGTTTTGGCGGGAGGGCGTGTATCCGACCTGGGCGGGAGGTGGCCTCCAGCAGTACCCGAAACACACTCTGTTGGATAGACTGATCCCAGGCAGAGTCAATATATATCTCTCCGTTAATACTACTAGTGCCGCGTCATATATGTATTGTCCTTTATCGGCACTGGAGCATTTCTTCCTCTGATTCCCCTCCCTGCCGGCTGTCTTCAGACGGGAGGGAGGGGCCAGGGGAGGGTTCTTTTTCGTCATGCCCGCTGAGGCGGGAATCCAGTCTTTTTTCTTCTTGCTCAATGCGCTGCATACACCCGCCGCCCTCCAAGCCAGGTCTACCAGACCCTGACCCATGGCGGCGCGGTGTCCAGAACGGCGAGGTCCGCTTCTGCTCCAATCTGCAGACGGCCTGGACTGGTTTTCTCTGCTTGTAGTAATTGTCCGGGATTGGCAGTCACTGTCCTTAAGCTCTCCGCCAATGCCATACCCAGCTCCCGATGAGCGAAAAACGGAGCCTGGGTCAGGCATTCCGGAAAATAGTCGCTGACCAAAATGTCGCATAGCCCGTTATGCATGACCTGGGCCGCAGTGATGTTGTTATTGGTGGAGCATCCGCGCAACAGGTTCGGGGCCCCCATGCACACCAGCATACCCATATCCCGGGCCTGTTCCGCCGCTTGCTGGGAAACCGGAAATTCGTATGGGATGGAGGTTCTGCCCATCGAAAAGCGGTCCTCCGTACAGACAGTATTTACTCAAACCGAAAATCAAACAGAGCATTTTGGAGTTGCATATGGGACCAGTCCCACCAGCAAATCCGAAGCAGAGCCTGCTGAATATGAAGGGGAAAGCGCTGGCTTTTGGTTTCAGCCGGAACCCCGGCCACAATGCTGTAGGCAGGGACATTTCTACTGACCACAGCCCGGCCCCGACTACAGCTCCGGTTTCGATATGCACTCCCGGCAGAACCACAGCCCCGTGACCGATCCATACGTCATGGCCTATGTGCACAAATGTGTCCGACGACATTCAAAAAAGTCCAGATCGTCGGATCCAAGCTGATACTGAGAGCTCCGGTAGGTGAAATGGTGCTGGCTGGCCCGCCAGGTGGGATGGTTGCCCGGCCCGATGCGCACACAGGAGGCTATAGAACAGAATTTACCAACCTGAGATCGCTCTATCTGGCAGTCTTCCATGACATGGGAGTATGCACCCAGGTTGCTTTCCACAAAGGCGGCTGCGGGGGCCTACTTCAGTCCACGGCCCGAGGCGGCAGTCAAAAGTCCTGGCCAAAGGATCCAGGCTGGGATTGGGGGATAGGCTTGTATTTTCCGGCATCAGGAAAAACATGCCAGGAAAATGTGAAGGGAATTTGACAAAGATGTGAGCGGATTGTTACAACTCTTTACAATATTAGATTTTTGCATATAATACTATGCAGGAGCAGGCTCTGTGATTTTCGTGTTTGCCGACAACATCCAGGCCGGGGCCTTGGAGAAGGATACCAACGGTTTACCAGTAATCACTGTGGCCTTCAACACAAACAAAAACCTCATAAAAAATAACTAGTGGAATTATGCATAGTAAACATTATTATTGGGGACTTCGGCTTTTGGATGAACACAAGGTCATTTGTTATCAGACATCTATATCTCTTTTCCAACCAACTATAGACATTTCTGATAATTCAAGTCGATTTGGCCAATGGGATCAGATGACTAGAACTATTAGCATCTCAAAAAAGCTTATAGAAACCCAACCTTGGAGTGTTGTGCTTGAAGTCTTAAAACACGAAATGGCCCACCAGTATGTCTCGGAACATTTTGAAGGGCAAGACAGTTCTCCTCATGGAGACAATTACAAATATGCTTGCAGAATATTAGGTGTTCATCCTGTTTTCGTGAAGGCCACTGGGAATATTGAGTGCGATACCAATATGTTGCAAGGAGAGATTTCTTCTCATGCAAAACAAATGCTGCAAAAAATAGAAAAACTTATGGCTTTAGGGCATTCAAGCAACTTAAATGAAGCCCAAAATGCATCTCGGAAGGCAAATTATCTGTTGCACAAGTACAAGCTTGAAGGGGTTAAGGAAAGTTATAACCATTATATAACTTATAAGGTAATATGCCATAAGAAAAAGCAAATTGAAATAGTACAAAAAAGGATAGCCAACCTTCTTTGCGATTATTACTATGTCGACATTGTTTTGGCCTCTGTATTTGATCAAAATGATTTGAAAGAATATAAGGCCATATATCTATTTGGAAAGCCAGAGGACATCAAGATAGCCGAACATGTTTATTATTTTTTGTACAGGACGGCCATTCATATGTGGGGAAATTACCGAAAGAAAACGAAAGACAGGAAAAAAACATCATTTATGGTTGGATTCGCAAAAGGAGTATCCCACAATCACAAGAAAATGTTTTCTGAAATGAGTGAAGGAAGAGATTTGGGCGAAAACCTTCCAATACAATCTGTAAATATGCTAATGAAAAAAGCACATGAAAAAAATTCTTTTGAGATGGAAAGAGTGTTTTCTCGGCTTTGCTCAAGCAAACAAAAAGTTAATATTGGTTCGAAAAAAGCCTATAACCAAGGATATGAGGAAGGTATAAACACTCATGTCAGGAAACCCTTAGAAGACTCCGACAACAACACTACGGAACCAATTGGTTTGCCAAAACAGTGAGGGATTTTGATGAAACATAGAAGATTTGCAGTAAGAGTTTTTGTTTTTTGTTTTGCCTTGCTTTTCTTTTTTGGCTGCGATAGCAGTGAAGCAAAATTTATAAAAAATTCACAACTAAGTGAACTTATCGATGAACACAAATGTATTAAAGTTGTTGATGTTCGAAATCCATACGAATTAGAAGGGAACTTGGGAAAAATCGAAGGTTCTGTTAATGTTCCTTTGAAAAATATCGATACAGATATAGAAAAGCATGTGCCGAACAAAAACACTTATGTAGTTTTAGTTTGCAGAACGCACAACAGAAGCCAAGCTGCATACCACAAGCTCAAAGAAAAGGGATATACTAACTTATATGTTTTGTTGGGCGGCATGGTTGAGCATGCAAAAAAACACAACGACTAATCTGTTTAGCTACGGATTGCCGAGGATTTTGACAAATGATTTATGCTCTTTTTCTGCCAGGAAGCAGTTTGCTTCAGCTTATTTTTCAGCTCAGGGTCTATCCCCCGTATGGTTATAGACTGCATTTGTACCTCCAAGAAGCAATCAGTAGTTGATGTCAATCTGATATCTTCAATGGCATGCGTACAGGGCTATGTCAAGGCCCAAGAGACAAACGGGGCACGGCTTTTTGGTTCTGCTTCTTATTGTCAACAACTTGAGTTGCTTTGCTCTGTATCTGAATAACAGCAACTTGTGTTCAGTGTTCAGTTTTCAGTATAAGAACTCGAAATACCATGACATTTCTTGATTTGTTTGCCTGAGGCCTGAAAATATCCCCAATTATGTTCCCGAAGTATCATATCTGTCTGTTGTCCTACCTTCAGCCTATGATAGATGCAGATCAAAGGCCTGGACGTTTTGTTTTAACTGGCAGCCAGCAGTTCAACGTCAGGGGAGCCCTCAATCAGTCCCTGGCCGGGAGGACCCCGGCCTGCTTACCCTTCTGCCAGACTGTGACCAGGGATTATTTCCAGGGGCTGAACCGGTTTGCCAAGGTGGCCGGTGACCGGCTGTCGGGTGGAGCGGTGGTGTATGGTGGGGGTAAACGGCAGCTGCGCTCGGACTGGGAAGTCTGGCCTGTTGCAGAGCTCGATCGCCTGGCGCCCAGGACCTTTTCTTTCTTTGCAGATTGAAGGTTTCAGTTTCAATATGCACAAGATGTTCTGTTCAACTCCTGCCCATCAGTTGATTCTCTTTATCCACAGAGGAAAGGACATGCTGAAATCTGGACGCACAGGGGACAAAGTGGAGGGATTGGAGGCTTGACGCTATGTGTCAGCCTGGATTAGGTTTATATTTTATGAATTAAACCTGAGCCGAGAGATAAGCTATGGATAACAAAATACAAGTCAAAGCCTTCTGGGATTCAGAAGCACGGGTATGGGTAGCTGAGAGCGATGATGTTCCCGGGTTGATTACTGAAGCAGACACCATGGAACAGCTTATTGACAAACTGCACATCCTTATTCCAGAGCTTTTGCAAGAAAACGAAATGCTGAATACAGAGCTTCGAGAAATACCGTTTGATTTGTACAGCGAAAGAAAAGAAACTGTACATTGTGGCTGACTATTCTAAAGAAATCAAAGAAATTCTGTCCAAATCAGGATGTTACTTTGTGAGACAGGGAAAGGGTGATCATGAAATATGGTATAGCCCGGTAACCCGCAAGAAATTTTCTGTAGATTCAACCATCGTATGAGTTTAGCCCTTTTATTAACTAAGCTGCCTTGTCCAATCCCGCCTCATTGTGGGTGTGGTTTCGCTTAATATAGCTTTTACTCAGCTCTGTGACATGTTCGACTGGATTGCGTCCCTGCAGATACGATGTTCGAAAGATCGACATCAATACTGCCTGAGCATCTGCCCCGGCCTCTGACCTATTCTGCTGGGAGATTTTCCGGGATATTACAGATCCTCGTATTTGCTGCTCTGCATGACTGTTCTCTGGGCTCACATCATAGTCAAGGAAAGTGAAAAGCTCTTTCTGATGTCGCTTCAGCCGCTTGATCAGCCTGTTGACATCCTTGTCCTTGGCCACTGTCTCCAGGAGCATTTCCAGACGGTCATGCAGGCGTTTCTTGCGCCGCTCATAGACCTGACAATCAAGATGGTCTTTGTTGTCCCTTAGGCGAAGGGCATCCTTGAGCAGCCTTTTGAGCTGCTTGCGAAAGGACTTCCATTCTTTGGACGTACTCCTCTTGTCCACCTTCACCAGCTCGGTGAAGAGGTGAAAGTAGCAGCGTTGTTTGGCCAAGGCCTTGAGTCTGTTGTAGGCACCCCAAAAATCACAGATGAGAATGCCTTCAAACAAGACCCCTAAGACTTGCTCCACCACCGGGGAGCCGCGACACTTGCTGATGGTGTAATAGCAGTACTCTTTGGTGCAAAAGGCCCATAGCCAATAGGTCACCCCGTCCAGCCGCCACCCGGTTTCATCGGCATGCAGGGCGGCGCTGTGCCGTATCTGCTCCAGAATATGTTCATATTCCGGCCGGAGCAGATTGGCCAGCCTGATCCAGGACTGGGTCAAGCCGCCTGGGGTGACCGGAAAAGAGCACACAGTGCTTAATATTTTGACCACGTTTCGCACACTGATGCCTACTGCATAGTGGAGCCAAGCAGTCAGCACCACGAGCCGGATGCCCAAGTTGGCATTGCTCATGGCTTCGGTCATTGGAGCAGTGACAAAGTCCCCGCAATTCGGGCACCAGTGTTTGTAGATCGTATGCTTTGTGACTTCCGGCTCAACGGGCGGAATGTCTTCGATATAGCGCTCGTGTGACTTGATGCCCGCCCCGACTCCTCCGTGGCAATGCGGACATTGGTCAAGCTTATGGTCTTGATAGTGATCGATCTTATCCGGAATTGTGCGCCTGCTTCCGACATGACCTTTTTTGCGCCCTGGTTTCTTGCGCTTTTTGCCTTTGCGCTTGTTCTCTTTTGTATAGGGCGGCTTTTGTCCCGAGGGAGTGCTTGCAGCTTGGCTTACGAGCTGGTCATATTTTTCAGCTTTTTCGCCAAGCTCCAGGATCTTGGCTATAGCCTCCTCCCGATCCTGCATCTCCAGGATGGCGATGGCTTCTTCTCGTTTCATGAGAGGAGCCACCTCCTGAACTTGGCGTGCAGGGGATACACATAAATGGCTTTCTTGAGGCCATGAAAGCTATAGGAGTTCCCCCTTTTGGCGCTGCCCTTGGTCTGGCCCAGATAGATCCAGTTGGCGGCCTTGTAGGTCGTACCCTGAAAACGGGATATGTCCACAAAGGATTTGTCATAAAATAAATGTTACATAATGCTTGCATAATCTTGGAATTTGCTCCATGCTTTTTTCATGGAAGCGGAAAGAATTGCCAAGAGATTTCAAAGCCTGGAGCCAGTACTCAATGAACGGCTTCGCAGGCTTTTTGCAGCTGCCGAGGCTATATCCATAGGCCACGGTGGAATTACTGTTGTATCCGAAGCTACAGGTGTTTCTCGCCGGGCAATTACTCAAGGCTGCAAGGAAATTGAAAACTTAAGTCAGGGCGATTTGAGCTCTCAAGCAGTCCGCAAAAAAGGTGGTGGCAGAAAAAAGGCTATTGAATCCCAGCCCGAGCTTCTGCATGAGCTTGAAAAGCTCATTGAGCCTTATACAAGAGGGGATCCGGAATCCCCTTTAAGATGGACATGTAAAAGCGTCCGCAACCTATCAGAAGAACTCAGGAAAAAAGGTTTCAAGGCAAGCTACAATCTCGTCGCTCAAATGTTGAAGGAAGCAGGATACAGCCTGCAAGCAAATCAAAAGAATCTGGAAGGCAGTAGCCATCCTGACAGAAACTTACAATTTGAATATATTAACAATAAAGTTGTTGAGTTTCAGGCAGAAGGTGATCCAGTAGTTTCCGTTGACACAAAAAAGAAAGAGCTCGTTGGTCAATTTAAAAACAATGGCAAAGAGTTACGACCAGCCAAATCACCAGAGGAAGTCAATGTGCATGATTTTCCAGACAAAGATCTCGGAAAGGTTGCTCCCTTTGGTATCTATGACCTGACCCAGAATACTGGATTTGTTAATTTGGGTACAGATGCAGATACATCTTCTTTTGCCGTTGAAAGCATACGCAGGTGGTGGCTCTCCATGGGAAGGGAAGTCTATCCACATGCAAAGAAGCTCCTGATCACAGCAGACAGTGGGGGTAGCAATGGTTACCGAAGAAAACTTTGGAAAACCGAGCTACAGAAGCTCTCATCCGAAATTGGGTGTTCTATTTCTGTTTGTCATTTTCCACCAGGAACAAGCAAATGGAACAAGATAGAGCATAGGCTGTTTGCATTTATAAGTCAAAACTGGCGCGGAAAACCGCTTGTAAGCCAAGAGGTTATCGTAAGCCTCATTTCAAATACACGGACCCGAAAAGGTCTTTCAGTAAGATGTGAAGTGGACGAAAATGAGTACCCAAGGGGCATAAAAGTATCAAATAAAGATCTTCAAGAAATCAATCTTGATCCCGATGAATTTCACGGGGAATGGAACTATACTATCCATTCAAAATTAGATTAAACGTAACATTTATATCGTGACAGTCCCAAAGGTCTCAGCCAGGTACACAGGGTGGCCATAGAGCTTCTCCCAATCCTGGCCAAGACTCTTTAGACTTAAGGCCAAAACCTTGGAAGCCAGGTGCTTGACCTGGATCCAGGGAGGGATCAAGAAGCGGACGTTGGATGTGACCAAGTGCAGGTTCTTGCGCTTGATGGCCTCATCCCAGCCAATGAGCTGATCTCTGGGAGCGATCTTCCAGGCTGGACTGCCCCAGGCCAGACAGGCAATAACCTGATCGCCGAGCATGGCTGTCTGATAGAGGTGTTCTCCCACAACCTTGGGGCATCCCAGGTAATGATACCTCTGGAGGAGATACTCCCAGACCAGCTTGGTGTAACCTGAGCCCCTCTGCACTTCGAGGCCAGGGAGATCTTTCACAAAACCCGTATGCGGTGTCTGATCAAAGAGCGGAGCTTGCAGCGGCTTCTTAGCCTTGTTGTTATTGCGCTTCAAGAGTGGGGGCAATTCGATGAGCCCCGCTTCCTGCATGCGAAGAAGAGTGTCTCTGACAGCAAATTCTTTGTATTTGCCGTTTGGTTGTTTCCACTCCCAGGCCCGGGCAAGGATGCATGATATCTGAGTCCGTCCCAGGTGGAAATTATCAGAGATGACCTTGCGTATAGCTTTTAGGTCATTTTCTGAATACTCCCGGGAGCGGAACTTGAAAATAATTTTCTGATCGGCCATGGAGAGAACGTATCAAATCTCTCCCCCCGACGCCAGTTAATTTTTGATATTTGTTGGCAGATTTTTTCAAAGGGCTAAACTGTTACCAACCATCAAATCTCGGCACACAGCGAACGGGATTTTGAAACAGGCTGGTATCCCCAAGCATTTTTAACTTTAACGGGTCTGGAAAATACCCAATTCTAGCATAGACGGGAATCCAGCTTTTGCGCCACATAATTTATTGCTCCCACGCTCTGCGTGGGAGTTTATTTTGAACGCTCCAACGGTTTCTGTACGTAAGGACGCAGAGCGTCCGTTCAAGTTCCCACGCAGAGCGTGGGAACCACCAAACGGCGGGACTGACCTCTCGTATCAAACTAGAAATTAGCTTATTTCAAAATTTATGCACATCCTTATAAAATAACAAGAAGATGGCCGGAGCCATAAGAAAAGAGCGTTCACGTCTAGGCGTGAGCAGATCCCAGTGAAATGGCAGAAATTTCAGGATAAACCCTGGGAACGAAGAGGGGGCGCCTCTCACGCCCCTGGCTGAAACCCCACCTTTCATCCTTGATCAATCCGGCAAATTTCCCTTTTTTGCCCGCTTTGGGGCAAAAAATATGTCAGATTTGCCGGAGACAAAGCTGACCACTGACCTCCGACCTCTGATTTCTACCTTCCGTCCTCATACATCTCCCAGCTGCGGACAAAGGCCTCTTGGGTGGACCTTTCCTGCATATATTGCCTGGCCTGAACTTTCATGTTCTGCAGCCGCTGGGGATCATCGGCTAAGGTTAAAATAGCCTTTTCCAGGGCCTGGACATCCCGGGCCGGAACGATCAGTCCAAACCGTTTTTCCCAGAACCCGGTTGTATGTTGGGGATGAAAGCGTTCTGTTTCGATGCCCCGCGGGTACAGCTTGATTTTGTCTGGTTGAATGCCATGGGCGTCAACTCTTCAGGGGATTTGGACCGAGTCACCGACGGTGCATGTTGCAATCGTTCCAAACAGGCTTGGGCCAGAGAGCGGTCTTTACTGTATAAGCCAAAGGCCAAAAAATACGGGGCTAACAGTGCATACACCGAGCCCCCGGATCCGATGGTAGCAAAGATATTGAATAATCTGGCCTGGCAAGCGCTTTCCACCAAGGTCTGGGAAAAATTTTTTATCAGCCTGTCTGATGCCTCCCGGACAAAATTGAACCAATCATTTTCCCGGTCCTGGGCCAGGCCATAGATCCGCCTGGGATCAGAAAAACATTCCGGGCAGTCGATCTTTTGCAGAATCCACTGCGAAGTTCGCTTGGAATACTTGGAGTGCACGTGCAGATCGGCTGTGAGCCCTGATGAAGACATAACTTCTCTCCCTTGTCATGGTCTGATGGGCTTAGGCTGGAACCCGTATAGGAGATAGGCATAGCCCAGGCCCATGACAAGAGAATGACGATTGCTTTGCGGTTGTGTGAAGTCAGCTTTGCCTCCGGCAAATCCAAGGCGAGCTACGCCCGCAACCCAAGAAAGTTGAACCACAAAGGCACGAAGGACACAAAGGAAGAGACGCAAAGGCAAGAAGAAGAGGATCTTCTTACCTTCGTGTACTTTGTGCCTTCGTGGTTCAAAAAATCTTGTCTTTTATGACAGGTTTCAAAGTATAAGGCACTAACATAGGTAAACAATTCATCCGTGCGCCTGGACCGGAAACGATAGCCCAGAGATGCCCAACGGTTTATACCCAGAGGTTGAGTGCCTCCGAAATATCACCATCTGACCAGATTTAGTTTCCATCCTGTGATACGCGGACAATTGTCTGGACCAGTCAGTGCCACTTTTTGACATTCCGTTTGATCAAATGTAGAAAAAATTTTCGACAAAGCCCAGCCAACTTGAGAGTTCAATGATAACCTTTTTGACTCCCGAGTTACCCTTGAGAAAGGAGTTGACTATGCCTTTGACCAAAAAGCCATGTCGTGTTCACAACCTGGCCATGATAATTTTTCTGCCCGCAATCCTGCTCCTTTGGGCTGTCCCTGGGGCTGGAGGCCAGCAGGTCCGGGAGGTACGCATCGCAGACAGCAAGGGGGACTGGGGCTATCCCAACCCCTATCAGCACTATCCCCGCGGTCCAGGATATGTGCGCATGAGCTGGATCTTCGACACCCTGGTCTGGAAGGACCAGGGGGGCTATGTCCCTGCCCTGGCCGAGTCCTGGAGCTATGATGATCAGGAGCAGGCCTTTACCTTCCAGCTGCAGCCGGATGCCAAATGGCACGATGGACGTCCGGTCACAGCCCAGGACGTGGCCTTCACGGTGCAGTACTTCCAAAAGTACCCCTACTATTGGATAAGCGTGCAGGATATAGAGGAAGTGGAAACCAGGGGCGAGCACGAGGTGGTCATGCAATTAAAGCGGCCCTATTCCGCTTTCATCTCTGATGTGGGTGGGACCATGCCCCTCCTGCCCCAGCATATCTGGGAGTCGGTGGAAGATCCCAGGAAGTTTGTCCAGCCGGAAGCCTTTATAGGCAGCGGCCCCTACAAGTTCGCGGACTTCAGCAAGGAAAAGGGCAGCTATCTCTTCCGGGCCTTTGAGGACTACTACCAGGGCAAACCCATGGCCAAGAGGCTGATCTATGTTCGCTCCGGACAACCCATGGTCTCCTTGGCCACAGGACAGGTGGACCTGGCCTCAATTCAGCCCCAGATGGCCAAGAGACTGGAAAAGCAGGGCCTGGAGATAATCAAAAACGAGCGGGGCTGGAACAAGAAGCTGATGATCAACCATCGCCAGTTTCCGGGCAGTGAAAAGCGTTTCCGTCAGGCCCTGGCCTATGCCATAGACAGGCATGAGCTTGTGGACAAGACCCTGCAGGGCTTTGGCCAGCCAGCCTCCTACGGCCTGCTCTCAGAGGACCACGGGATGTACACTCCGGATCTACCGGAATACGGATCCAATCCTGACAAGGCCCGGGCTATGCTGGAAGATCTCGGCTTTGAAATGGCAGAGTCTGGATTCTACGCTCGGAATGGAGAGATTCTGGAGCTGGAGCTGTTGACCTCGGATATCTCCACAGGAGGACAACGGGAGCAGAGCAGAGACGGAGAGGTGCTGCAGAAGCAGCTTGAGGCAGCGGGGATCAAGATAGATCTGGTGAACATGGAACAGACCAGTACGGACAACAAGGTCAAGAACTGGGACTTTGACTTGGCCATCTCCGGGCACGGGGGAGTCTCCGGGGACCCCAGGATATTAAACGAGATGATTTCCTCCAAGTACGGGGCGGGCTCGGTGAACAGCGCCAGATATGATACAAATCCAGAGCTCAATGAACTCTTGGAGGAGCAGCTGCAGGAGATGGATCAGGACAAGAGGAAAGAGATCGTCATGCACATCCAGAAACTCTATGCCAGGGAGCTGCCAGCCATTTCCCTGTACTACCCCGACACTTTGGCTGCCTATAATCCGGACAAGGGGATACACTGGTTCTATACCCGGGGAGGGATCAGCAAGGGCATCCCCATCCCTCAGAACAAGATGGCACTCATCAGAGACAATGCAGGGAATTAGCAGCAAATACACTCTCCTGTCCTATATCCTGGCCGGACTGGCCCTGTTGTACCTGAGCTACCTTCTGCCCGGCCTGATGCCCGGGGATTTTGTGACCGCCATGTATTCCAGCTCAGAGGTCAGTCTGAGCTCGGAGCAGGAAAAGGCACTCTTGGCTGAATATGTCCAACAGGAGGGATTCGGGCAGTATGTGCTGGATTTTCTCCGCCTGGATTGGGGCTACTCCTATGCTTACCAGGCACAGGTTACCACGCTCATCTTTCAGGCCCTGCCCTGGACCCTGGTCCTTATGGGCAGCGCCCATCTTTTGTCCATCCTGGCCGGGTTCGTGGCCGGAGTGGAGGCGGCCTGGAGACGGGGCGGCCAGGCCGAGAAGCTGAGTGTGGGCAGTATGACCGTCCTGCAGGGTGTCCCGGAACTGGGCACCGGGGTTGTTCTGCTGCTGGTCTTTTCCCTGCTTTTGGGCTGGTTCCCGGCCGCGGGTGGGGAGACTGCTTACGCTGAGTTGTCTCCTGGCGGACTGCTGGTGGACAGGATGCGGCACCTGGCCCTGCCCCTGACCACGCTTTTTTTGGCCTATTTTCCAGGCAACTTCCTTTTGGCCCGGGGCAGCATGGTCCTGGTCCTCAAGGAGCAGTATCTTGAGACAGCCCGGGCCAAGGGCCTGCCGCCGCTTCGGGTGCGCTACGTGCATGCAGCCAGGAACGCTTTGATCCCGGTTTTGACCCGTCTGGGGCTGCGCATAGCTTTCATGGTTACCGGTGTCCTGGTGGTGGAAACCATCTTTTCCTATCCAGGCCTGGGTACGCTCCTGTTCGAGGCCATCTCCAACAGGGACCTGCCCCTGGTCCAGGGCGTGGTACTTTTCTCCGCGTTGGCCGTGCTCTGCGTCAACCTCCTGCTGGAGGCGGTCTATATCCGGCTGGATCCCAGGGTGAAGTATGCATATTAACGTGCGCCGCAGGCTGGCCAGGGATCCCTGGTTTTGGGCCGGGACAGTCCTGCTCATTTTGTTCAGCGTGCTCATCCTGGCCGCTCCCTGGCTGGCAGAGCACGATCCCCGGGACATGAGCTTTCAGAGCTTTAGTTCTCCTTCGGCCCAGCACTGGCTGGGGGTTAACGATGCAGGCATGGATCTGTTTGCGGAGCTTGTACAGGGGATCAAGAACACCGCGGCATTCGGCCTGCTCTCTGGTTTGGTCTGCCTGGCCCTGGGGGTGGTGATCGGCTTGGTCTCGGCCTGGTTCAGGGGGGTGCTGGACCTGGTCCTGATGCGGCTCTCGGAAGTGCTTATGGCTGTGCCTGCGATCATGATTTTGATTCTTTTGGCTGCGTTTCTCAGGCCGGAGCCCTGGCTGCTGGCCCTGGTTCTGGCCGGCCTGTCCTGGCCCAGCATCGCCAAGGTGATCCGGGCCCAGGCCCTGAGCCTAAAGAGCGGCCTGCATATCCAAGCAGCCAGGCAGATGGGGGCCTCGGGCCTGTACATAATTCGCAGGCACCTGCTGCCTGAGCTGTATCCGCTATACCTGATCGGATTCGCCTCCAAGGCCAGGATGGCTATATTCATGGAGGCCACCCTGGGTTTTCTGGGCCTGTTCGATCCCAGCCGCAAGTCTTTAGGCATGATGATCAACCAGGGACTGAAGTACTACTACATGGACATCTGGCTGAATTGGCTGATTCCGCCCATCTTAAGCCTGAGCCTGCTGATTATGGGCGTGACCTTTCTGGCTATCAGCCTGGAGAAAATATTTGATCCCAGATTAAGGGAAGCAGTGTGAAACTGAGCGTACACAATCTCAGCGTCAGCTACAGTGCAGAGGAGCATGAGCTGTTGGCCCTGGACCAGGTCAGCCTGGATATTTTGCCTGGCCGGATCATCGGGTTGGTGGGGGAGTCTGGCTCGGGCAAGACCACCCTGGGCAAGGCCCTGATGGGTCTATTGCCTGAACAGGCCCGGGTTAGGGGCAGCATCCAGCTGGAAGGAGAGGAGCTGCTGGGGGCGGAGCAAAAGCGGTTGAACCAGATCCGCTGGTCCAGGCTGGCCATGCTTTTTCAAAACGGGGCCCAGAACCTGAATCCGGCCTACCGCATCCTGGCTCAGGTGGCAGAGCCGTTGATCCACAAGCAGGGCTTGCCTCGCGATGAGGCCAGAAAGCGGGCAGCAAAGGGTCTGGAGGTGCAGGGCCTGGCCCCAGGGTTGGGCCGTAAATACCCGCATGAACTCAGCGGGGGAGAGGTGCAACGCTGCCTGTTGGCCATGACTCTCATCCTGGATCCGGAGCTCCTCATTTTAGACGAACCTACTGCGGCCTTGGATGCCAGGACCAGGTCTGTCATGGCCCGGGGCATGCTCCAGGCCAAAGCCAGGGGAAGGGGCATTTTGCTTATTACCCATGATCTGGATCTGGCCGCCGGGATGGCCGACCAAATTATCATCCTGTATCTGGGCCAGGTCCTGGAGGTCCTGCCCGGCAAGGAGCTGTTTTATTCCCCGGCGCATCCCTATACCATGGCTTTGGGCCGCTCCTATCCCAGCCTGGACACCCGCCGGGATTTGGGGGGTATCCGGGGGGATGCCTTCTACAGGGTGCTGCACAGGCACAAGGAGCAAAACGGGAAAGTAAGGCCCCACTCGCATATAGTGGGAGCTGAGCAGGAACACGAAGACGGACATCTTCCACCCCAGGGTTGCCTGTTTCAGACCAGGTGCACCCAGGCTGTGCAGGAATGCACCTGGAAGGATGTGCCCTTGCAGACTGTAAATGGCCGCCTGATACGCTGCCTGCGCCAAGGCATAGTAAACACCCTGGAACTTGAAGACATCAGCAAAAGCTACGGCTCTGTGCAGGCAGTGGACCAAGTGGGCTTTACCCTGCGGGCAGGGGAAACTTTCTGCCTGGTGGGCGAGTCTGGATCAGGCAAAAGCACACTGGCCATGACAGCGGCCGGGATGCTTACCCAGGACCGGGGACAGCGCCTGTTCCAGGACCGGGACATGCAGGAATGGATACACAGGGACTACCTATCCCTGGCCAAAAAAGTAGGATTGGTGCAGCAGGATCCAGCCCAGTCCGTGAGCCACAGGCTCACTATTTTGGATATAGTCTGCGAGCCCTTGCGGATCCAGAAAATCTCTCGAGACAAGGCCTGGGTCAAGCAAAAGGCCCTGCAGGCCCTACAGGATGTCAACCTGGCTACTGATTTGGACTTTGTGCAGCGCTATCCGCATGAGCTGAACATGGGCGCTTTGCAGAGGGTCTGCATCGCCCGGGCCCTGGTCACGGACCCCGACCTCTTGGTGGCTGACGAGCCCACCAGCTCTCTGGACCCCAGTGTGCAGGCCAAAGTGCTGAAGATGATCCTGGGCCTGCAAATAGAAAAGGGCTTGACCCTTTTGTTTGTGACCCATGATCTGGGTTTGGCGGGCAAGGTCGCGGACCGGGCCGGGGTGATGCTGGCAGGTCGGTTGGTGGAGACAGGGCCTGCGGCCAGGGTTCTGCAACATCCAGCCCATCCTTATACCAGGAGCCTACTGGAAGGGGCCCGGGGGGTATTGGACTTGGGTTATGCGCAGCAGGAAATCGCCGGGGCCCAATCTGGCGGCTGCCCTTTTGCCTCCAGGTGCAGCCTGGTCCAGAAGCAATGTATGCAGGAGTTCCCTGAACAACAGGAAGCTGGACCTGGAGGGCACCAGGTCTGGTGCTTCTATCCCCTTTGATTATCCAACCAGTATTATTGGTTATATCTAAAATTGTTCAAGGTGGAGTAACTTGCAGGTATAAAAAAAGCCACTCTGGAAAAAACACAGAGTGGCTTTTAAATGATTCATATGTCTGTCTCGGTTATTCATTCACCGCCTGACAGGCTTCCTCCTGGGATGGTTCCAGGCAGACCAAAGGCCAGATCTCGTCGATATGTTCCACAGTCTTGACCTTCAGGTTCTTGCGCAGCTCGGCTGGGACCTCGCTGAAGTCCTTGGCGTTCTGGGCTGGAATGATGACCATCTTCACACCAGCTGCGGCTGCGGCCAGGATTTTTTCCTTGATTCCCCCTACGGGCAGCACTCGACCGCGCAAGGTAATCTCTCCGGTCATGGCCACATCGTTACGCAACGGCTGATTGGTCAGGGCCGAGAGCAGGGCCATCACCAGGGTCACCCCGGCGGAGGGTCCCTCTTTGGGCGTAGCCCCGGAGGGAACATGGATATGGATATCCCGCTTTTCGGCAAAATCCGGACTGACATTGAGCCGATCGGACCTGGCCCGGGCATAGCTTAAGGCCGCCTGGGCACTCTCCTTCATCACCTCTCCCAGTTGTCCGGTCATGATCAGCTTGCCCTTGCCGGGCAGGGTGGAGACCTCCACATGCAGGATCTCTCCTCCTGCGGCCGTCCAGGCCAGCCCCAAGGCCACACCTGCGGGCAGGTCCTTTTCCCGCTCCTCCTCCAAGTACCTGGGCACGCCCAGATATTTGGACACATTGCTGGGCAGGATGCGAAAGGACTTGGTCGCCCCTTCAGCCACCTGCCTGGCCACCTTGCGGCAGATGGATCCGATCTCCCGTTCCACGTTGCGCAGACCGGATTCCCGGGTATAATCACGGATTATCCGGGACAGGGCCTGGTCGCTAAAAGAGATTTGTTCAGCGGTGAGTCCGTTCTCCTCAATCTGCCGGGGCAGGAGATAGCGCTTGGCGATCTTGATCTTTTCCTGCTCCGTATAGCCCGGAATACGGATGACCTCCATCCGATCCAGGAGGGCGGGGGGGATGGTATCCAGGATGTTGGCCGTACAGATGAACATGACCTTGGACAGATCAAAGGGTACATTCAGATAATGATCGGTAAAGGAATTGTTTTGTTCCGGATCCAGGACCTCCAGCAAAGCGGATGAAGGATCTCCTCGAAAATCGGTACCCACCTTGTCGATCTCATCGAGCATGAACACCGGGTTCTTGGTTCCGGCCTCCTTGATTCCCTGAATGATCCTCCCGGGCATGGATCCGATATAGGTCCGCCGGTGACCGCGGATCTCAGCCTCGTCCCGCATACCGCCCAGAGACATGCGGACGAACTTGCGGTTCAGGCTGCGGGCAATAGATCGGCCGAGTGATGTCTTGCCCACCCCAGGGGGGCCCACAAAACACAAAATCGGTCCCTTCATCTTGGGGTTCAGTTTACGCACACTCAAGTACTCCAGGATGCGCTCCTTGACCTTTTCCAGATCGTAGTGGTCCTCATCCAGGATCTGCTCCGCCTTCTTGATCTCCAACTGGTCTTTGGAAGCCTTCTTCCAGGGCAGCTCCACCATCCAGTCCAGATAGGTACGGATGACCGTAGCCTCCGAAGAATCCGGATGCATGTTCTCCAGTCGGCTCAGCTGTTTGAGGACCTCTTTTTTGACCTCCTTGGGCATGCCGGCCTTGTTGATCTTCTTGCGCAGATCGTCGAATTCTTCATCCTCTTCCTCGTCCTCACCAAGTTCAGACTTGATGGCCTTTAACTGCTCCCGGAGGAAGAATTCCTTCTGGGCCTTGTCCATGCCCTCTTTGGCCATATTCTGGATCTTGCTCTGCAGGGTGGCTACCTCGACTTCCTTCATCAACTGACGATTGACCCTTTTTAAGCGCTCCATAGGATCCACGTCCTCCAGGATGGCCTGAGCCGTTTCCGTGGGCATGCGCAGGTTGGAGGCAATGAGGTCGGCCAAACGCCCCGGCTCTTGCACGCTGTTTAACACAGACATGATCTCGGAAGGATCCATTCCCCGCAGGGAGATAATCTTTTCGCTTTGCTCCCTGGCAGTGCGCATCTGGGCTTCGGCATCCGGTCCTATCTCCGTAAGTTCCTGTTCGGAGATGGCCTGAATATTGACCACAGGATACGGATCTTCCTGGACCACCTCGGTGACTCTGGCCCGGGAAAGGCCCTGGACCAGGACCTTGAGCCGACCGTCGGGCATTTTTAACATGCGCATGATAAGGGCAACCGTGCCGGTGTGGTAGACATCATCCAGGCCCGGATCTTCAACTTTTTCATCCTTTTGAGTGGCAATGAAAACATAGCGTTTGTCGTTGAGGGCTGCCTCAATGGCCTTTACCGACTTGTCCCTGCCCACGAACAGAGGCAGGATCATATAGTTGAATACCACGATATCACGCACAGCCAACAGGGGCATTTGAGTGGGAAAGTCCATCTTCTGGCTGGAATCCTCGTCGGATTCTTCCTGGATGACCACCTGGGCTGCAGGACCTTCTTCCGACTGCATCTGTTGGGTCAGCTCACTAAACGTGGTGGATTTTATTTCATCATTCATACCTTGGCACCTACTATTTTCGTGATTTGAGGGTTGCACACAAACAAAAACCGGAATGAATGGCTTTATGGTTGGCCAAAGGAACGTATTTTCGGTTCAAAGGGGCAACTCACCTGTATACAATAATACACATAAGCCTGGGAGCAACCCCTTGACAGGAAATTCGGAGATGGAGGCGGAGGGGCAGAGGGCATGAAGCATGGAGCAGAGGGTATGGAGACTCGCACCATCTGAGGCCGCGGGTAGTTGAATTTGCCTGAATTGGAACGTGGGGAGTGATGATACGAGTACAAAAAATCCTTTTGTACTTGCTAGAGATCAGATGTCAGCTTTGCCTCCGGCAAATCTGACATATTTTTGCCCCAAAGCGGGCAAAAAAGGGAAATTTGCCGGATTGATCAAGGATGAAACGGCGGACACAAGGTCCGCCCCTACGGCTGTTACCCCAGACGTGGTTGAATTCGTAGGGGCGAAGCTTGTCTTCGCCCACAAAGCCGAGCAGAGCGAGGCATGAATATTCTTGCTGGATTTTAGCTTCATACGAGTCCCACCTCTGGGGGAGACCGCCAGTTTGATCGATAATGAAACTTGCTGACATCCCTCTCCGTCATTGCCCGGCCCGGATCATGCGAGTACACCGGGATCAGACTCGCCGGGCCGCTTACAGCATCCCCCGGTCCTGGAAGCTGTAATACCTGTCCTCAGCCACCACCAGATGATCCAGGACCCGAAGCCCAACCTCGTCCGCCGCTTTCCTGATCCTTTGGGTCAAGTCCTTATCTTGAAGGGATGGGGTCGGATCGCCTCCTGGGTGGTTGTGGACCAGAATAATCCCCGAGGCCTTCCATTTCAGGGCCAAGGCCAAAACCTCCCGCGAATAGACAGCGGCCTGGTCAACCGTGCCTTGTGCTGCCCGAACAAAAGTGATCAGGCGGTTTTTGTTGTCTACCAAGGCCACCCAAAAGCTCTCCACCGGATCATGTCCCAGTCTGGAACAGGCCATCTCGGCCACCGCTCCGGGGGTGCACAGCATCTCCCTGTGCCGCAGGGGGGTTTCCTGCAACCTGGCCCAAAATTCTTGCCACACACCCCAGAAGACTTCCAGTCCCGGCCCGAATCCGTCCACCTCCTGCAATTCCTCGGGCCTGGCGGTGAAAATACCCTTTAAGGACCCGAATCGCTTGAGCAACTCTTTGGCCAAGGGCTTGGTATCCTTACGAGGCAAGGCATAGCCCAACAGAAGCTCCAAAAGCTCGTAGTCGGCCAAGCTGGACCGCTCCTGAGTAAAGCGCTCTTTAAGGCGCTTGCGGTGGCCGATATAATGGGGTTGATCTGGCATGATTCTCTTGTAGCGGTTGATGTCAGCAAAGTGCAAAGCGCATGGCGCAGAGCTAAGAAAGCGAACCATTACTTACCAAGGCAGCAGTTATATCACAAAGCTCCTCAGCTATATCCATTGCCATTTTCCATGCCCGATGATCTCTGTTCATCCCTCCCTGCCCTCTGCCCTCTGCCCTCTGCCCTCTGGGCCAAAAATCTGCATCATTCGGCTGACTATCAGCTCCTGAGCCTGGGACTGGGACAAGTCCCCGGACTTGATGCCAGATTCGGCTTCCAAAATCATGGTCCACAGCCGGGACAAACGTTGAGGACCAAGCCGGACGGCCATCTTGGACTTTTCGGCCTTGACTGATCCAGGCATCCACACTTTATTCCCTTCTCCAACCTGAAGCTGCCAAAGGATCCGGGCCTCGCGCAGGAGCAAGGCCAAAAAGGGCATGACCATGTCCGCATTGGAACCCAGCTGATTACGCAGCAAGGTACGCCAGACCGAGACTTCTTGTCCTTTACCCTGTAAAGCGCGAATAAAGGCAAAGATATCCAGATCCGGTTGAAAGGACAAAACCTGTAAGTCATCGGCCTGCATGGTCTTTCGCTCAGTCAAGAAGAGCTCAAGCTTGTCGAGTTCATTGGCCAAAGCCGCGGCATCTAAGGGTAAAGCGTACACCAGGACCGATCGGACGTCTTGAGGAATGTGGATGCCGTGTTTGTCAGCCCACCGCTCAACCCGCTGCTGTATGCCCTTGCGGTCCAGACCGGCTAAACGCCATACCCATCCTTTGTTTTCAGCTACTTTCCAATAAGCCTGTCGTTGCAATACAGCAGAAATCGGGGGCTTGCCCCTGTCCCACTCTTTTTCCAAACAAAAGAAGGGCCAGATTCCAGCCCGAAATCGTCCCAAGATGGGGTGCAGTTTTTTCCAGTCCTCGGCCTTGAAATTTTCAGCCCGACGTAAAATCACAGCTGTGGGCCGGCCCAGGAGGTTGGTCCAGGTCAAGGCCTGCCAGTAGGCGTCCGGGAGTTCCTCGTCGGCCCAAAAGGTGCGCACTTGCCAGTTCTCCTCTTGGCCGCGGAGCTGGGAGTGAATGTATTCTTTGATCAAATGCCCGTCCGGGCAGATGCAGAAGGTAAAGCCTGGGCGGTTGTTCTGGGGCATACAAACCAGACTGCGTGCTTTGTGCGTGAACGATTAAAACTCTGAGCTTAGCTGATTGGCCAGGATATCGGCAGCATCCCGGACCACCCTCTCCTCGGCCCGGCTCTTTTCCGAGATTCCGGTGAATGATTCCCGGACATGCACCGGAGCGGAAACCCACAGCACTTCCATGTTCTGGGCGGAGAGGATCTTGGCTTCCAGACTGAGGGCGACCTCGGACTTCAAGGTTTCTTCATTGGCTCTCTCCACTTTCGTGTAGTCCCGGTATTGGGTTATGATCAAATGCATCAGCCCATCGGCTTGCTCCTTATTCACCCAGGAGATCTGCCCCCGTCTGGAAAACTCGTCCCTGACTTCGGATATGAGTCGGGATTCCAACCAGGGCTCGGTGCTGGGATTTTCCACTCGGTCAATGTACAGGGTGGTGATCCCTTGGGGCATATCGATGGGAACAGAGGAGGTCAGACGGTAGCCGCAGGAGGCAAGAGCCAGGAAGATGAAAAGAATGGCTGTGCTCACCAAAAGTACAAATGCTTTGTTCATTCCACTCCCCGGTTTGGTGGTTGACGGATTGATCAAGGACGAAACTTGTGATTTAGCAAATTTTTTACTGGAGACCGTCACTCGACGACCACATTGACCAGCTTTTCCGGGACCACAATCACTTTTTTCAGATCCTTATGCACAATATACTTTTTCACTTTGTCATTATCCAAAGCCAGGGCCTTGATTTCCTCCTGATCCGCTCCCGAGGGAACGGAAATCTTGCCCCGCAACTTCCCGTTGACCTGGACCACGATGAGCATCTCTTCCTTATGCAGGGCTTGGGGATCGTACTCCGGCCAGGACCACATGGCCAAATACTGGTCGTATCCGGTCAATTCCCACAGTTCTTCACATATATGCGGGACCATGGGGTACAGGCAGATGATAGCCGTAGACCAGGCCGAAGATACGGTCCGCCGGCCGCTTTCAGTCTGGCTCAACTCCTGGTGAACCGCACTGATAGCATTGATCAGCTCCATGACCGCAGCAATGCAGGTATTGAACTGGAATTCCTCTTCCAAGTCCCGACTGATCTTGAGCAGGGTCTCGTGCTCCTTACGTCGCAGATCCCGGTCCGCCTTGGTCAACTCTCCACTGTCCAGGCGGGCGCAGGGACCGACAGGAGACAGGAGGGGGGCCAGTTGTTCATAAAGACGCCACAGACGGTGTAGAAAGCGATAGGCCCCTTCCACCCCTTGATCGTTCCAGTCCAGATCCTTTTCCGGAGGAGAGGCAAACAAGGTGAAAAGCCGGGTGGTGTCTGCACCGAAGCGGGCCAACATCTCGTTGGGATCGACAATATTGCCCTTGGATTTGCTCATCTTGGCCCCGTCCTTGAGGACCATGCCCTGGGTCAGTAAATGAGCAAAAGGCTCACCGTGTTCCAGATACCCCAGGTCGCGCAAGGCCTTGGTAAAAAAGCGGGCATAGAGCAGATGCAAGATGGCATGTTCGATGCCCCCTATGTATTGATCAACCGGCATCCAATAAGAAAGTTCCCGGGGATCAAAAGGATCACTGTCCACATTGGCCGAAGTATAGCGGGCGAAATACCAGCTGGATTCCACAAAGGTATCCATGGTGTCCGTCTCCCGCCGGGCCGGTGCCCTGCACTGCGGGCATTGGGTATGGACAAACTCCTGGGTTTCCGGCAGTGGAGAGCGACCGTCCGGACGGGTCTGTACATTGGTGGGCAGAACCACGGGCAGATCCTCCTCCTGGACAGGGACGACCCCGCAATCAGGGCAATAGACCACAGGAATGGGCGCCCCCCAGTAGCGCTGCCTGGAGATGTTCCAGTCCCGCAGGCGATAATTGACCGCCTTGTGCCCCAGGCCTTGATCGGCCAAATACTCGGTTATCCGGATCTTAGCCGTTTCATTGTCCAATCCGGTACACCAGCCGGATTGGATGAGCTCCCCGGGCCCGGCATAGGCAGCCTTCATCTCGGCTTGGGCCTGGTCCTGTTCTTGAGGCTTGACCACTTCCCGTATTTCCAGTCCATACTTACGGGCAAATTCAAAGTCCCGTTGGTCGTGGGCCGGGACGGCCATAACCGCACCGGTACCGTATTCCATGAGTACAAAATTGGCTACATAGATGGGTATGGGCTCATCGGTCACCGGATTGATGCAGTAAGCACCGATAAAGATCCCTTCCTTTTCCGTATCCTCAGCTGTGCGTACACTGCGGTCTGTGTCCAGCATGCGGCGGACAAACTCCCGGACCTCTTCAGCCTGGGGCCGGCCCTGGATGAGCTCCTCGACCATAGGATGTTCCGGCGCCAGGCTCATGAAGGTGGCTCCAAACAACGTATCCGGCCGAGTGGTAAAGACCTGGATGCGCCGATCCAAATCCTGGAGCGGAAAGTGTATCTCCGCCCCCAGGCTGCGCCCGATCCAGTTCTCCTGCATGGTCCGAACCCGCTCCGGCCAACCCTGCCCCAGGATCTGAAGATCGTCCAAAAGTTCATCGGCGTAGGCTGTAATGCGCAGAAACCACTGGGCAAGCTCCTTATGCTCCACCAGGGAGCCGCATCGCCAACATTCGCCGTCCTCCACCTGCTCGTTGGCCAGCACGGTCTGACAGTCCGGGCACCAGTTGACCGCAGCCTTCTTGCGATACACCAATCCCTGATCCCAGAACTTGAGGAAAAAAAGCTGTTCCCAGCGGTAATAGGAGGGATCGCAGGTGGCCAATTCCCGGGCCCAATCCAGGGAATACCCCAGGCGTTTGAGCTGGGAGCGCATCTCGTCGATATTGGCGTACGTCCACTTGGCCGGATGGGTATTGTTCTTGATGGCCGCATTTTCCGCCGGCAGACCAAAGGCATCCCATCCCATGGGATGCAGGACATTATAGCCCCGCATGCGCTTGAAGCGGGCGATGACGTCGCCAATGGTATATACTCGGACATGCCCCATATGGATGCGGCCTGAAGGATAGGGAAACATCTCCAGGACGTAGTATTTTTCCCGGTCCGGATCGGCGTGGGCGGCAAAGAGATTGTCTTGCTCCCAGCGTTCCTGCCACTTACGTTCAATATGATCAGCTTGGTATTGAGACATAGGATGTGTCGAGTGTCAGTTATCAGTTATCGGTCATCAGATTGGTGAACGTGCCCGCAGAGCGCATAGCTCCCAGCTCCCTGCCCCATGCCCTACGCGCTCTGCGCTCTATCATGGACGATGGCATCCAGGATGCCGTTGACGAATCCACCGGAGCGTTGATCGCCGAATTTTTTGGCCAGTTCGATACCCTCGTTGATGGCCACCTTATCCGGCACATCCTGGCGATACAAAAGTTCAAACAAGGACAAGCGCAAAACTGTGAGCTCCACCTTGGCAATCCTTTCCAACCGCCAATTTTTGCAGTGGGCGGCAATATTTTTGTCCAGCTCAGGCAAGGCCTCATAGACCCCTTTGATCAATTCCAGGGCAAAGTGGTCCCCTGGAGGCATTTCACCCTGGTGATCAGCGATAAAGTGGTCAAAGGTGCGCACCAAATGGTCCAGGTCCGGCCGGGAATAAAAATGCATTCCGTACAGGACCTGGAAGGCCTTTTCCCGACCTTGCCGCCTGGGACTCTTGTGTTTTTTAGCCATGTTCGAAATTTATTTCAGCTGGCGTAAAACCTGGACTGTCTCCAAGGCGGCCAATGCTGCTTCCGCTCCCTTGTTTCCGGCCTTACTTCCTGCTCGTTCGATAGCCTGTTCCAGGGAGTCGGTGGTCAGGATACCGAACCCTACGGCCTTTCCGCTTTCCAGGGAAACATGGGCCAGACCCTTGGATACCTCGGCAGCCACATAATCGAAGTGTGGTGTGGCTCCGCGGATGACCGCTCCCAGGCAGATAATGCCGTCCAGATCGTCCTTGGCTGCCAATTGCTTGGCCACCACCGGCATATCAAAGGCCCCCGGGACCCGGACAATACGTAAATTTTCCCGTTCACCTCCGTGGCGGATCAATGCGTCTACCGCCCCACCGACCAGGCGATCGACAATGAAATCGTTGAACCGGCTGGCCACGAGGGCGAATCGGAGCCCTTTGGCCTGCAAGTGCCCTTCAATAGTGGAAATATGGTGCATATATCCTTCCCGTTTGACTTACCTCAATGTTGGTATGACCTCGTATCAATGGCCGGGTGCAGAGACTTCGTCAAAGGAGGCCAACAGATGGCCCAACTTCTCTTTCTTAGCCCGCAAATAATTGGCATTGGTATCGCACATGGGACCTTCCAAGGGGACCCGCTCCACGACTTCCAGTCCGTAACCCTCCAGTCCGACAATCTTTTTGGGGTTATTGGTCATCAAACGCATTTTGGAGACTCCCAAATCGACCAAGATCTGGGCCCCGATACCGTAATCCCTCAAATCCGACTTGAAACCCAGAGTCAGATTGGCTTCCACTGTGTCCTGTCCCAGATCTTGAAGGTGATAGGCCCGGATCTTATTGCCCAAACCGATACCCCGGCCTTCCTGGCGCATGTACAAGACCACCCCGGCCCCCTCCTCTTCGATAATCCGCATGGCCTTCTGCAACTGAGAACCGCAGTCGCAGCGCATGCTGCCGAACACATCTCCGGTCAGGCACTCGCTGTGCACCCGGACCAGAACCGGCTCGTCCTCTTTAATCTCCCCCTTGACCAGAGCGATATGGGTGTAATCGTCAATGTCCGATTCATAGGCAATGGTCCGATAGTTCCCATAGCAGGTAGGGAGATCCGCCTCCCCGACAGCCTTAACCAAGGAATCGAACTTGGATCTGTAGCGGATGAGATCTTCTATGGTGGCGATTTTCAGCCCATGCTCCTGGGCGAAGACTTCCAGGTCGGGCATGCGGGCCATATTCCCGTCGTCGCGCATGATCTCGCAAATAACAGCCGTGGGTTTGAGTCCAGCCAGTTTGCTCAAATCTACACTGCCCTCGGTCTGGCCGGCCCGGACCAGGACGCCGCCCTTGCGGGCTCGCAAGGGAAAGATATGACCCGGAGTCGATATATCTTCAGGCTGCACCCGATCCTGAACTGCTGTTAGGATGGTGGTCGCTCGATCGTAGGCGGATATCCCGGTGGTCACTCCTTTGGCCGCCTCAATGGACACCGTAAAGGCCGTCCCGAAACGGGATTCGTTACGCTTAGGCTGCAGGGGCAGTTGCAGTTTGTCCACCCATTCCGGGGCCAGGGACAGGCAGATGAGCCCCCGCCCGTATTTGGCCATGAAGTTGATTGCTTCGGGAGTGACCTTTTCCGCAGCAATGGTCAAATCGCCTTCGTTTTCCCGGTCTTCATCGTCGACCAGGATCAACAATCGGCCTTGTTTGATTTCCTCAATGGCCTCTTCGGCGGTGCACTTATTCATTTGCGGCTCCGACTTGTTTGCTTTAAGTTTCAAAGTTCCAGGTTCACGGTTATAAGAATAAAATCAATACAAAATAGGCGGGGTTGACCCCTGCAACCTTCCTGGACAAGGGTGGCTTCTGCAACTCCTCCAGTTTCATTCTCGAACAAACTGGCGGCCGCGGCCGGAAGCTGGGCTGACCACTGGCTTCAGCCCCCAAATCCGTGTTGGCGCAAAAATTCCATACTCATCTCCGGCTGTTCATTCTGGCCCGACCTCTGCCAAGGTCCAAGCATGCGCTGCACGTACTTGGCTATGAGATCAACCTCCATGTTCACCTCTATCCCAGCTCGCCAGGTACCGATGGTGGTTTCTTTTTGGGTGGCGGGAATAATATTGACTTCTAAAAATCCGCTGCCGCAGCCATTCACGGTCAGGCTGATACCATCCAGAGCCACAGAGCCCTTGGGCACAATAAAAAGAGACCACTGAGGATCAAATGCAAACCGATATATTCTGGATTGGCCGGCCGGATGAACAGATTCTACCCTGGCCAGACAGTCGACATGACCGCTGACCAAATGTCCCCCCAGACGATCCTGCAAGGACAAAGCCCTTTCCAGGTTGACCTCCGCCCCGGTTTTCAACCGTCTGAGGTTGGAGTGCTCGAGGGTTTCACCGGATGCATAGACCCAAAACGATGATGGAGTGAAATCCTCCACGCTCAGACAGACCCCGTTGACCGCGATGCTTTCGCCCAGCTTCAAATCAGACCACACAGCTTGGGGAGCGATACGCATTTTTTGCTCAGTCCTGGAACCGGTGATGGTCTGGACAGTGCCCAGAGCTTGGATAAGGCCGGTAAACATTTGTATAAAAAATTGTTATCAGTTGTCGATTAATGGATATTGGTATTGGAAGACGAGGTACCGAGTTCATTTGCAGCTGCATGGGGACGGTAGACCAGCCACAGATCCTCGCCCACCTGTTCATGACTGATCAAACGCCAATTCACCGCCTCATCCATGCTCATTACCTGGCGGCCGGAGAGCATGCTGACCCCACTTTCGTCTCCCACCACTTTGGGAGCCAAAACCAGATGCAATTCATCCACAAGGCCAGACTGCACAAGACCCATTCCCAGTCGGCCGCCTCCTTCACACAAAAGCTCAGCGCAGCCCAGGTCTTGATAGAGCCTTTGCAGGCCGGACCTGAGATCCCGTCCACCTCTTTTTAGGTGGGGAAGACCCCACACTGTCACTCCTATGCGCTCAAGGGCTTGGGCATGTTCCGATGCCGCCTGCTCTTGGGAAGTCAGAAATACAAGTTCTCTGGGACGGTTTTGAAGCAAAAACATGTCGGCGTCAGGCCGGGGGAGTTGGCCGGTGACAACCACGGCCCAGGGCTGCCGGCCCCCTTGAGCTGAGCGATTGGTCAAACGCGGATTGTCAGCATTCAAGGTCCGCCCTCCGATCAGAACGGCCTGAGTCCTGGACCGCATGTTGTGTACCCGCTGTCTGGCCGCCTCACCGGTTACCCAAGCTGAATGTCCGGTTCGGGTAGCGATGCGGCCGTCCAAGGTGGCGGCCAATTTCAATTGCACAAAGGGCCTGTACTCCAAGGTCCAAGCCCGAAAGTCGGAGATAAGATCCAGGCAGGCCTGCTCTTCTTGACCCACAACTACATGTACACCATGTCCTCGCAGTCTCTCTGCCCCCCCTCCGGTAACCTTCGGGTTCGGATCCAAGGTCCCGATAATCACCCGGGATATGCCGACATCTAAAATGGCCTGGGTGCATGGCGGCGTACGGCCAAAATGATTGCACGGCTCCAGGGTTACCCACAGGGTAAGATCCGTCAAGTCCCAGCCTTTCTCCTTGGCTTGGCTCAAGGCTTCTATCTCGGCATGGGGCAGGCCCGGTCCTTTGTGCCACCCCACAGCTGCAATTATCCCCCCCTTGGTCAGCACAGCCCCGACACAGGGGTTGGGAGCGGTTTGTCCCTTGGCCTGCAAGGCCAGGCGAACGGCGTGGAGCATGGGAGAGGTCATAATTGAGTGGTCAGTGACCTATGGTCAGTTGTCAGCTTTGCCTCCGGCAAATCTGACATATTTTTGCGCCAAAGCGCGCAAAAAAACGGTTTACATTTTGTCAGCCGCAGCTACTCCTCCAGCTCAAGTAGCTCAAACTCCACCCCGGCCTCACCCAGCATGCCCACAGCCAAATCGTCCGGATAACCTTGGGCAAAGTATATCTTGGTAAATTGGCAGTTGATAAGCATTTTGGTGCAGATCAGGCACGGCTGGGTAGTGCAGAAGAGTTCGGCACCGCGCAAGGCAATACCGTGGACCGCAGCCTGAATGATCACGTTTTGTTCGGCGTGCAAACCGCGGCAGAGCTCATGCCGCTGCCCGGAAGGTATATTCATCATTTCGCGCAGGCAGTCTTGGTCCAGGCAATGGGTCAGCCCGGAAGGGGCTCCGTTGTATCCGGTACACAGAATACGCTTGTCTTTGACCGCCACCGCCCCTACCTTGCGTCGCAAACAGGTAGATCTTTCAGCCACCAAAATAGCAATGCGCATGAAGTATTCCGGCCAGGGCAAGCGGTGATTCATTGCAGGTCCTCCATACGAGCTGTGCCTCTGGCGGCTGACCGCTCACATTCAATCTATCCGCTAAAACGCTGAAAAAGAATACAGGCGTTGGTTCCACCGAATCCGAAGGAGTTGCAAAGTACAGTCTGGACTTGTTCTTGTCTGGAGCCATCGACAACATAATCCAGATCGCATTCCGGGTCCGGATGTTCCAGATTTATCGTTCCCGGTATCATACCCTGGTCCAGGGTCATGACACTAAACACGCTTTCAATACCCCCGGCCGCACCCAAGGCATGACCGATCATGGATTTGTTGGCGGTGACACTTAAATGAGAGGCGTGGGAACCAAAGACCGTCTTGATGGCCCGGGTTTCACACAGGTCATTCCAGGGGGTGGATGTGCCGTGGGCATTTATGTGGTCCACATCCCGAACGTCCAGTTCAGCTTCTTTAATGGCCGAGCCCATGGCCTGAGCCATGCCCGCACCACTCTCATCCGGAGCAGTTATGTGGTATGCGTCGGCAGAGGCCCCAAATCCCAGAACCTCGGCAAAAATACTGGCCCCTCTTTCTTGGGCATGCTCCAAATCTTCTAGGAGGAGAAATCCGCATCCTTCGGCAACGACAAACCCATCCCGTTCCTGATCAAAGGGCCTGGAGGCCTTCTCCGGCTCTGAATTCCGCTCAGAAAGAGCGCGCATGGCATTAAACCCGGATACGGCCATGGGAGTAATCGTCGATTCCACTCCGCCGCAGATCATCGCCTTCACTCGGCCTAGCTTAATGTCCGAAAAGGCATAGCCAATGCTATGCACTCCCGAAGCGCAGGCTGATGTGGTCACCAGGTTCGGGCCTTTGGCCTTGGTAAATATGGCGATCTGCCCAGCAGCAATATTGGAAATGAGCTTGGGAATATAAAAGGGGGAAATTCTGGACGGTCCCTTTTTGAGCAACCGGGAATGAAACTCCTCAATGGTTTCCAATCCTCCCAGTCCACACCCAATGAGGATGCCCACTTCTGGGGAACCTTTCTCAGGATCGATGACCAGTCCGCCATGCTGTAAGAGCATGGTCGATCCGGCCACGGCAAAATGGTTGAATCTATCCATGCGCTGGATCTGCTTGCGGGGAATAAACTGGCTGGGATCAAAATCTTTGACCTCACCGGCTATCTTGGAGTTAAAGTCCGTACAATCAAAGCGAGTGATGGGTCCGATCCCTGACTTCCCGGCAACCAACCTTTTCCAGCTGTCCTCCAGATTATTCCCCAAGGGAGTGAGGGCCGACAGGCCTGTGACGACTACTCGTTTTCCAACCATGCAATTATACTCATGAAATGATGTTACTTAGGGTTCAAAATTCCAGGTTCACGGTTCAGCGCCGATGCTGACCGCAAACGCCCAGTGTAATTACAGATAAAGAGAGCCTGCCCTTCGGAGAAGGGCGGGTTACTGGGGCCAAGGTTCTTTCGCAGGGCGACCCGGCACTCACTTGCAGGTTAGCTTTGGGTACATTCCAGGAACGTTCCAACTGCAAGTGAGTGCTGGGCGGCCAAGGCAAACGGTCCTTTTCGAAACTGTTTCTAACTCGATCAAACTGGCGGCCGCCGCCAGAGGCGGCGCTGACCTCTCTCTTAGGCCATTTGCCTGCTCTCGATGTATTGAATGGCGTCATTGACCGTCCTTAAGTTCTGGGCCTCCTCATCATCAATCTCCAGCCCGAACTCGTCTTCCATAGCCATGATCAACTCGGTCAAATCCAAGGAATCCGCTCCCAGATCATCCACGAAATTAGCTTCAGGGACAACTTCGCTCTCAGCCACATCCAGTTGCTCAGCTACAATATTCTTTATTTTTTCCAATACAGACATGTTTCCTCCTCAGAAAATGTTTGTTGTCTTCGCCGTTACTGATAGAGTCCTCCGTTGACTCCGATGACCTGGCCGGTAATATAGCCGGCCCGCTCAGAGGCCAGCCAGGCCACGGTCTCACCCACATCCTCCGGACGTCCAAACCGCCCTAATGGAATCCTGGCCAGATAAGCATCCCGAACCCCAGGCTCCAAGGCCTCGGTCATCTCAGTGGCAATGAACCCGGGGGCCACAGCATTTACCGTAATGTTGCGCGGAGCAAGCTCCATGGCCGCAGCTTTCGTCAGCCCAATAAGCCCGGCCTTGGAAGCGCAGTAGTTGGCCTGGCCCGGATTCCCGGACTGACCGACCACTGAGGCGATGTTCACAATACGACCAAACCGTTGCCGAACCATGATCTTGGCCGCCTCCTGCAAACAGGCGAAGGCCCCGTCAAGGTTCACTTGCAGGACCTGGTCCCAGTCTGCGGACTTCATACGCAACAAGAGGCCGTCTTTGGTCACCCCGGCGTTGTTGACCAAGAGCCCAAGATTTACCCGCCCCTTTATCGATTCCCGAAAAAATGAAACCACTGCCTCCCGGTCGCTCACATCCAGGGCAAAGGATTTTGCCCATCCGGCGCGCTGGATGATTTTGGCGCAGACATCATTGGCCTGATCGGGTTGACTGGTGTAGGTCACAAAAACCTGCCACCCATGTTCGGCCAACACCTCTGCAATGGCCCGGCCGATCCCTCTGGAACCCCCGGTGACAATAGCTGTAAGTGGCTGTTCGGTCATGCAGACCTCCTTAAAACTGCAGCAAGGTCGCTCCCCAGGTCAAACCGGCCCCGAAAGAGACCAGGAGGACCTTGTTCCCCGGTTGGATGCGCTCCACTGCTGCCGCCTCACCAAGGGCAATGCCTACAGAAGCGGCCGATGTATTTCCATATCGATGCACGTTCACATAAACCTTGTTCATCGAACAGTTCAATTTTTTGGCCAAGGCCTCAATAATCCGCATATTGGCCTGATGGGGGATAAACAGATCGATATCCTCAATTCGCAACCCGTTTCGGTCCAAAATCTCCCAGGTCAGTTCAGCCATGCCCCGTACAGCATGTCGGAACAGCTCCCGCCCGTTCATTTGAATGAAGTAATCTTCGCTCACCGCTTGACCCAGGGTAAAGGGCCGGGCTGAATTTCCCTCCTGCCCTACGGGTAAAAGCCCCCCCAGGTTTCCGTCGGCCCGGAGCAGGGTATCCATGATTCGGGGATGGTTTTCTCCCCGGCCGGAAACAATAGCTGCCCCGGCCCCATCCCCAAACAAAACGCATGTATTGCGATCTTGAAAATTAACTCGGGAGGTGCATACCTCGCTGCCCACCACTAAGACCGCCGCTTCCGGACGTACGGCCACCAAGGCCCGGGCCATATCCAATCCGTAGGTAAACCCGGAACATCCGGCGGCTAAATCCATAGCCATCATGGACTTCCCTGCCCCCAGTTTGCTTTGCAACAAGCAGGCAGTCGTCGGCTCACAGTAATCGGGGGTAAAGGTAGCCACTAGAATATGCGTCAATTGCCCGGCCTGCATTCCGGCATGGTCCAGGGCTTTCTTGGTCGCCTGTAGGGCAAGATCGGAACAACTCTGGCCATCATTGGCCATACGACGTTCCTTGATCCCGGTCCTGGTGGTGATCCACTCATCAGAGGTATCCACCATGCCCTCTAGCTGGGCATTGGTCAAAACCCGTTCCGGAACATAATAACCAAAGCCTAAGATATACGATTGAGTATGCATAACGTACGTTCAGGTGTTCCCGGGCAACTCTGGAAGCTTGCCCTTAAGTGTCTGATCTCTGGTGTCTTTAGGGTATGTTTTGGGCATGAGGGGGGTAAGCGAAGATGGCCTTGGACCTATGAAAAAGTGCTCATTGAGCCTTGGGCAACGTATCCGCTGACCGGAAAAACTCCCCTGAACGTGCAGGGGCAAAGACCCGAATGCACCTCATCATGTCTGATCCTCAGGTTCATCGTGCTGGTTTGATCCCTTACCAGACGGTGTATGTAACATGTGTCTTAAGCGATGGAAACGGGAGATTTCCGGATGGGCCTCCAATCCGCTGCGGATATCATCATTGGCCCTGTTTCTGATGTAGGTACCTGCCATCTCCACTGTACTCCGGATGGCCCGCGTCCCGGAAGACCCATGGCAGACAAAAGAAACCCCGTTTAATCCCAAAAGGGGGGCCCCTCCATACTCTTCATAGTCCAATCGGCGTCGGAAGCGCTTCAAAGCAGGCAAGGCCAGGATCGACCCCAGCTTGGCCCAAAACCCCCGTCCCAACTCCGTGCGCAGCATGTTGGAAAAGGCCGAGCCCAAGCCCTCAGACAGCTTGAGAACAACATTGCCCACAAATCCGTCGCATACGACGATATCCACGTCCCCATTGAACAGATCCCGGCCTTCCACATTCCCCACAAAATTCAACGAGGTACGGGCCAAAAGCCCATAGGCCTCGTTGACCTGTACATTGCCTTTGCCCTGCTCTTCTCCGATACTTAAAATTCCAATCTGGGACTCTTGTTTTTTGAGCACATTGGCGACCAGAGCTTCGGCCATAATGGCAAACTGGACTAAATGCCGGGGCTTGGAGTCGACATTAGCACCCACGTCGATAATGACCAAAGGCTTGTTCTCTCGGGGCATGATAGTAGCCAACCCCGGCCTCTCGATGCCTTTTATCCGACCCAGAGCGTACATACCGCAGGCCAAAGTAACTCCGGTATGCCCGGCGCTGACGACCCCATCCACTTCTTTTTCCTTGGCCAGCCTGAAAGCCACCTGGATGGAGGTATCTTTTTTGCGACGGAGGATATGAGACGGCTTATCCGACATCCCGGCCACGTCATCGGCGTGAACAATGTCCACATCGAGATCGTCATGCTGGTGTTGGGCGATTTCAGCCTTCAAAAGCTCCTCATCCCCCACGAAGCGAAGGGCTATGCCCTCTCTTCTGGCTGCCTGGAGGGCGCCAGGGACCATGACCCTGGGGCCGAAGTCACCGCCCATGGCGTCAATGGCAATTCTGGGCTGATTATTCTTCTCCATCTCCGGTTCCTACCACCTGCCGCTTGCGGTAGGTTCCGCAGGAAGGGCAGATGCGGTGGGACAAACGCGGCTCGCCGCACGCACAGTTTATGACATTGGGGGTCGGGACCCGATGGTGCGACCGGCGCATGTTTTTTTTGGATTTGGACGTCTTTTTCTTGGGTACAGCCATATCCGCACTCCTCTTAAAAATCTTTGGTGGTCAGGAATAGATCCAATCATTTTTCTCACGTCTTGCCCGCCTGCAAGCGGCGCAAGACCTCCAGTCGGGGATCTAAAGATACGTTGACGCAGCCACAGTCTCCTCGATTTAGATTCATCCCGCAGTGGGGGCATATTCCCCGGCAATCTTCCGCACATAACGGTTTGATCGGCAGGGCAAGAACGAACTGTTCCCACAAAACAGCTGCCAAATCGAGTTCCAATCCTTGTCTGCCCTGCCGGAAACGATCCGCATTCTCTTCCTGTTCGCTTTTTCCCTGCAAGGTTTCAAAGACATCGAATCGAGCGTTCACCCCGAAGGACATGCTCTCGGAGCACCGGTCGCAAATCAAGGAAATGCGGCCTTGCAACTGCCCCTGGACAAATAAACCTTCGCTTTGGGGTACAACGAAGAGTTCCGCAACTAACGGCTGAACAATGTCCACACGAATGTCGAATTCGGCTAAGGGGTCGGACCAGACGTTTTGATCGGAAATTGACAACCGACGTCCCTGGATGGGGCAGTCAGCCAATGAAAACCATATCTGAGCCATGTTCGCCTCGTCAAACGGGTATATTTACGTGCAGCCTGGTCTTGTTGTCAAGACACAAAGGCTTGCCATTTGGAATATAAACAGATAGTGTAAATATCTTTGTTCCGAGACGCAAGGCACCTTTGGTGGATTTGTATGACTCTTTTATTCTAACTCTCATTTTCAACAATATCAATTTCAAAGCCATACAAAAGGAGGCTCATATGGCCAAACAATGCGCTATGTGCGGGAAAAAACCAATGGTCGGTTTCAACATCAGTCATGCCAACAATAAAACCAAGCGCCGGTTCAAACCCAACCTGCAAAGGGTCAAGGCCCAATTGCCTTCCGGTCAAATCAAACGGGTCGATGTCTGCACCCGCTGTCTGCGCAGTGGAGAAGTGGTCAAGCCGGTGATCAGTGTCCAGTAGTCAGCTTTGCCTCCGGCAAATCTGACATATTTTTGGGCCAAAGCGCGCAAAAAAACGATTTGCAGGGCCTTGTTTCATACCAGAGAACAGCAGACGATGGTCGGTGTTCCATGGAGGGCTGGGGATTTCTTTCCTGATCCCGATCCCCGGTCCCTCATCTTACCGAGCACAGACCCCTGTCCACGGGCAACCGACTACAGACTCAAAGCTCGATCCATGCGCCTGAGCACTTGCTCTTTGCCCAGCACGGCCATAGTCTCGAACAGCCCGGGGCTGGCCTTTTTTCCGGTGATGGACACCCGGATGGGCTGGGCCAGGAGTTTGAACTTGATGCCCGTTTCCTCCAAATATTCTGTGATCACACCTTCCAGATCAGACTGAGCAAAGGACTCCAGCCAGGCCAATCTGTCCCGCAAGGCCAACAGATGGGCCTTGGCCTCGGGCGTGATCACCTTGGCCACCAAGTCCGGATCATAAACAATATCATCGGCGTTTAAAACGAAGACAGCCGCTTGTTCGGCCATGTCGACCATGGTTGTCGAACGGGGCTGAAGCAAGGGAATGATCTCCTGCAAGTATTTGGGATCTGCCCGGGGAAGACCTTTGGGCCGCAATTGTTCTCCAAGCAAGGGGACGAGCTCCTCAACTGGACTATTTTTTATATGCTGGGCGTTGACCCAATCCAGCTTTTCCGGGTTGAAAACACAGGCAGATTTGCCCAGGTTTTGTAAAGAAAAAAGGCTGATCAGTTCATCGTGGGCAAAGAGTTCCTGATCCCCGTAGGACCAGCCCAGCCGGACCAAGGTATTGAGTACCGCTTGGGGGAGATAGCCTTTTTCTCGGTATTCCAGGACAGACATGGCTCCGTGTCGTTTACTCAGCTTTTTTTTGTCCGGCCCCAGGATCATGGGCACATGCCCAAATTGGGGGAGTTCAAACCCAAGGGCCTGATAGAGGAGGACCTGCTTGGGCGTATTGCTTAAGTGGTCGTCTCCGCGCAGGATATGGGTCATGCCCATAAGGGCGTCATCCACTACGACAGCCAGATTGTAAGTGGGCATGCCGTCCGCCCTACGAAGGACAAAGTCGTCCAATTCCCGGTTATCCACTCGGTTATATCCCTTGACCAAATCCTGAAAACCAGTATCCCCCTCCAGCGGGGCCTTAAGGCGGACCACCCGGCCCGGCCCCGGCCAAAGTCCCAATTCCCGGCACCGACCGTTATATTTGGGTTTTTCTCCTTTGGTCCTGGCCTCTTCCCGCATAGCCTCCACTTCTTGGGCTGTGCATTGACAATTGTAAGCCTGTCCGGAAGCCAACAGCCCCTCAATATGCTCATTGTAGATATCAAGCCGCTCACTCTGGAAATAGGGGCCCAGGTCCCAGTCCATGCCCAGCCATTGCATGGCTTGCAGTATCCCATCAGTCATTTCCTGAGTGGAACGGCCGACATCGGTATCCTCAATGCGCAGGACAAAGATCCCGTTTTGGCTCCTGGCCAGCAGCCAGTTGAACAAGGCAGTTCTGGCCCCACCGATGTGCAGATGTCCGGTGGGACTGGGAGGGAACCGGGTGACTACTTTCTTGATCATGTATGCTCATCCTTTGTCGTTGATCCTGAACCTGTCTTTTGGCTGGACCAAAAAAACAGCCCTTGACGGGCTGTTTTATGCGCTGCTCGTATGAAACCTCGCTCAAAAAAAAGAAAGCCTGCCCATTTCGGACCAGTTTCAACCTGGGCGTCTGCGACCATCGGTTCCGCTGGACCTGAGAAAGGAAGCGGGATTCTCCCCTCACCGTCCATGTTTTTTACTTTACTGCCTCCACTGCCTTGATCTCCGGAATTTTTTGCTTCATGACCCGCTCGATCCCGTTTTTCAAGGTCATCTGGGACATGGGACACCCGGCACAGGCCCCTTGCAAACGGACATGGACCACATTGTCCGGGGTGACCTCCACCAGTTCCACATTTCCTCCGTCGGCCTGCAACTGGGGCCGAATCTCATTTAAAACCGATTCCACCTGCTCTTTCATGGTTTGCTCCATATTTATTAAGTAAGAATGACAATCACTCTCTTGATCAGAGTCTTATGTCTTCTCTTCCTGATCTCTGATCCCAGGGTCTTTAATGGGTGACCTCTGGATGGCTTACTCTCCGCTCAAAGCGGCTATAGCCTTTTCCGGGGGCCGCCGTTCCGGCACATGCACATGCTCAATAGTCCCTGCGTTCCACTCCTTGGATACATACAGCCCGCAGTAGCAGCTCCCATACTCCTGCACATCGGGTTTTGCATACACGCACGGACAAATGATATCTTTATCGAGTTCGTAGTTGCCTGAGGCCAACCGGCAGGGGCAGGCCGTATACCCGTAGCGCTCCTTGTTGACCAACAGGCTCTCCAACAGCGGCCAAACCATTTCCTGATCCTTGTTGAAATACAGACCCCGCTTTTCTTGGAGGGGCTTTAGTTTGGCATACAGTTCCTCAACCCGGCTCATAACTGCTCCAGGGCGTCTTCGATTTCATCCTGTTTAAAACCCACGATGCATTTATTGCCAATGAGCAAAGTGGGGAAAGACAGATTGGGATTGTTCTTTTTGACTTCATCAATTGCCTGTTGCCGCTCCTCGCCGCTGAGTCGGTCCACATAGGTGCAATCGTAATCAACACCTTGATCATCCAAATATTTCTTGGCGTTTTTGCAGTGCCCACACGTACTCAGGGCATAGAGCTTGACATCTTTGTCCATACATCTCTCCTTCGAGGGTTTCAGGCCTGTATCAGGCCTTGGGGCATTTGGTTTGCATACTCACATGACATTAGTGTCTGTGGGTGGATTGTCAAGGAAGCCCGGCCAGCTAGCGCAGATTCATCCTGCCCTCTATCTCCCGCCGGATAGACAGAAAGACCTCGTCTTCCGAGCCTGTGCCGTCCAGGACCTGGATGCGCTCTTTGTCCCTGGCAGCCAGTTCCAGGTATCCTTCCCGAATCCGGGCATGAAACTCCAAGGACTCGGCCTCAAACCGACCCTCGGTTTGGGCAGTTCCCTGCCTTCCGTTTCTGGACCTGGCCCGGGTCAACCCAATTTCCGGGGGGACATCCAAAACAAAGGTCATATCCGGACTCACCCCGTCTACAGCTAATTCATTGAGTCCCTGGACCAGATGGAGATCAAGCCCCCGACCGAAACCCTGATAGACCAGAGTGGAATCGGCAAACCGATCAACTAAAACGACGATATCTCCTTGTAAAGCCGGCTTGATGATTTCATGCACATGTTGGGCCCGGTCGGCTAAATACAAAAAGAGCTCGGTCCTGGAGCAGAGGTGATTGTTGCCGGAATCGAGAAGTATGCCCCGAAGGCTGCGTCCAATAGCCGTACCCCCGGGCTCCCGAGACAAGACAACCGGTTTGCCTGTTTGCGAGAACCATTTGCGCACCCTGCTTGCTTGAGTGCTCTTGCCGCAGCCCTCTATTCCTTCAAAGGTAATAAACATTGTTTGGCACTTTGGGCTTTGGGTTTACTTTCCCTTTGGAGCAGATCATACGTCTTCTTGGGCCGATAGACCATGCGCTCCAAAGTATTTTGATAGGCGGACCATCCCTGGGTATCCGGAGTAAGACCGGCCAGGGCCTGATCCACTGAATTGACTTTGGCGTCCAGGTTATCCATAAAATGCAGGACAAAGGCCTCCTGGGTCTTGGGCCGCCGCGGCGAACCAAAGGCATATTCACCGTGATGGCTGAGCAGCAAATGCTTGAGGTGTAAAGCTAAATCCGTGTCCAGATCCGACACCCCATGGACGAATGGCATCACTTGGTCCAAGCCCAGAGTGATATGTCCAATGAGTCGTCCTTGATCAGTATAGTCCCGGCTTACTCCCCAGTCCAGCTCCCAGGCCTTGCCCACGTCGTGGAGGACCGCAGCCACCAGGAGGATTTCCCGGTCCAGGTTGGGATAGAGGTCTGCAACCGCCAAGCACAGGCGGACCACCTGGAAGGTGTGCTCCAAGAGCCCGCCCCGGTATGCATGATGGATGGTCTTGGCCCCAGGGGCGTGCAGCAGACGCTCTCGCATTTGTTCATCGGTGAGTACGGACTTCATCAGCTTGCGCCAAGGCCGGTACCTCAAATGCTCCCGACACAGATCCTCCACTTCAGCTAGCATCTCCTCCGGAGGACGAGGACTGCTGGGGATGAATTCGGACCAGTCCAATCCGGTCTGAGCCGAATCCAGGATCTCCAGGTGCTGGATTACCAGTTGGGGTTGATCCCGGAAGGAACGGACCTGGGCCTGCACCTGGACCACTTGCTCCGGGCACAGTTCCGGATAGGAAGTGCTCTGGGGAGACCAGATCTTGGCGTTAATCCGGCCGGACCGATCCTGAAGGGTCAGATCCCAGAAAGGCCCGTTTTTGGACTGACTCAATTTGGCCTGGACAATAACGAAGACGTCCTTGACCTGTTGGCCTTCAATGAAATCCTGGATAAAGACTGCCTTGGAGAGCATAATCCTCTCAGAGCCTCCCACGGTTTATGTTTCCTGAGGCAGGATTTGTCAATTCTTGGGAGTTGAGATATACACAAGGGCCATGAACATCTTGTTGACCAACGACGACGGTATCTGGGCTCCAGGCCTGCGGGCCCTGTATCAGGCCCTGTCCTCCGCCGGACACCAGGTCACAGTGGTCGCTCCCTTGACCGAGCAATCGGCTGTAGGGCACGCTGTGACCTTGAGTAATCCCTTGCGGATAAAAAAAGTCAATGACGGCCCGTTTCAGGGGTTTGGGGTTTCCGGTTCCCCTGTGGATTGCGTCAAGATCGCCCTGGGTACGGTTTATAATCTTCAGCCAGACCTGCTCATCTCCGGTATCAATAATGGGGCCAACGTGGGAGTGGATATCCTCTACTCCGGAACGGTGGCCGCAGCCACTGAAGCCGCCTTGGTAGGTATCCCGGCCCTCGCTGTATCCATAGACCACTTCAACCCCGTGGATCTCTCCCAGCAGGCCGAATACGTCCGAACCTTCATCCCCAAAATCGACTGGCCTCTTCTCCCCTCCAGACGGGTACTGAATATGAACTTTCCCGATCTGCCTGTGCCGGAATGCAAGGGTCTGAGCCTGTGCCCTCAGACCCAGGCCGTGTATGAAGACTGGTACGATGAACGCACCGACCCCAGGGGAAGACGCTACTACTGGTTGTGCGGGGAAATCCTGCCCCAGAACCTGGAACCGGACACCGACCGCACCTTGCTGACCCAAGGGTATATCACCCTGACCCCGCTGACCTTTGACTTCACCGACCACAAGCTTATGCAGGAACTGGCTGAGTCTGTAACCAGTGGTCAGCTTCGCCTCCGGCAAAGCTGACATATTTTTGGGCCAAAGCGCGCAAAACAAATTGCCGGAAAAGACACTCCCTTGGATTCCCTCATCGAGGGCAGAGGGCAGATGTCACTCCAGCCCCAGACGCTGTACGATCTCCTGGGCCGCTCGAGCCACAAAATCCTGCTCCGTCAAACTGTCTTTGTCATCTTGACTCAGTACTGAAAGGGGCTGGTTGCGCAGCTCCTCCTTGGTCTGGATCCCGTACTCCGGTGGAAAGCGGTCCTGAAAATACATCTCCTGAAAACCCATAAACTTCAGGCTGTGGGCCGTGGCATCCAAAACGACCAACTCATCCCGGTCCATAAGCCCCAACTCCTTGGCCCGGAGCAATCCGGCCAAACATTCCCCTCCCTGGGTACAGGCAATGTGTCCGTGTCGGTTGGCCAGGAGCATACTCTCCATGATTCTTTCCTCCTCCACCTGAACCACATTGAAGCTTCCCCGGCCGCCGACGTCTTCATAGGACCGGACCAGGGAGGCCACCCGGGGAAAGGAAACCGGATTACCGATCATGGCCGCCTGGGCCACGCTTGGGCTCACCGAAACCGAGGAATATAAGCGCTCACCCTCTGGTTGGCTGTAATAGCGATAGACAGGATCGGCGTGTCTGGATTGAACCCCGAAAATGCGTGGCAGTTTCTCTATGACCCCCAGGCGGTGCAGCTTAAGACATCCGGCCATGATGGCCGAGATATTTCCGGCATTGCCGATGGGCACGAACAGGGACTTCCCGGAGACATCCCAGTCATACCACTGGGCCACCTCAAAGGCATAGGACTCCTGGCCCAAAATCCGCCAGCTGTTCTTGGAATTTAAAAGGGCCACCCGGTAATGATCGGCCAAGTGCTCCACAACCCGCATGCAGTCATCAAACACTCCGGGCAGCTCCAGGACCATGGCCCCACTGCCCAGGGGCTGGCCCAACTGTTGGGGAGTGACCCGGCCTTGAGGCAAGAGGACCACGGCGGTCACCGGCGGCCCGACATAAGCGGCATACATGGCTGCTGAAGCGGACGTATCCCCGGTGGAAGCGCAGATAGTCAGCACTTGGGTCCAATCGTGCATTCGGGCCATGGCCTTGATGGCGCTCAAGGCGCAGGCCATGCCCCGATCCTTGAACGATGCGCTCGGGTTCTGGCCATCGTTCTTAAAGGCCAAGGTCTGGCCGGCCAGACCTTCCAACCTGGAGTTGGCCCGGACAATGGGAGTGTTGCCCTCACCCAGCCAAACGATATCATTCGGCTCGACAATGGGGCTTATCAGCTCATAAAAACGAAAGATACCCCGCAAAGCGGGATGTTTGCTCCTCGCTCGGCCATCGAAGATCTCCCGCCACTGTGCACCGTCGGTGGCCATAAGTTCCTGGAAGCGGATGTCTTCCAAAAGAAAGACACCCTTGCATTCCGGACAGGTGTAATGAAGCTTCTGGCCGGAATACCTGGCCCCGCACTGCTGGCAGGCGTATTCCATCCGTCCGCGGTAAGAGGGAAATTCATCGTGCATATGCATTATAACACTCTGTGTTTATGAACGTAATGCTTGGTATGAAAACTAGTGCCCTGGCACATCACACTTGCCGTAAAACAAAGAACCCTCCCTGCCCTCGCGCAGGGTGGCAGAGAAACGGGTCATGCCCTAACCGGACAATGCCACGGATGCTTGAGTTTGCCGGGGCAGAGCCGATGACGCTGCCTCTGGCGCATCCGACCCGTCATCCCAGACCAGACCGTCAGGCCAGATGAATTTCCACTGGATTGCCCGGCACTCACTTATAGTTTCAGCTTTATCAAACAAGGACCCACAACCATCCAGTAAGTGAGTGCCGGGCCGGGCAATGACGGAGAAAGACGTCAGCAAGTTTCATCCAGGATCAAACTGGCGGCCGCAGCCAGCGGCGTCGCTGATCTCTGACCTCTGACCTCTGTCCTCTGTCTTCTGTCTTCTGACCTCTGACTCACCCCGGCCAGACCTTGGGGATACTCCAGGTGATCATGACCATGCCCAAGGCGGCTTTGGCCACGAATCCCACCACTTTGCCCAGCATGGCCCCTTTGGAGGCTCTGATTGCTTCCGCCCATGAACGGCCATACGCCAATTCAACGATCAAACTGCCAATAAAGGCGCCGGCCAAGGCCCCCAAAATGGAACCCAAGCCCAAGAAAAACGGTGCGCCCAGGACCGCTCCGGCCAGAGCTCCGATCAAGGCCCCCCAGCTGCCTCGATTGCTCCCCCCATATTTCCTGGCTCCGTACATCTGGCTGACAAACTCAATGATTTCAGCAACTCCGGCCAGAGCCCCAAGAGCGATAAAGAACCACCACCCAGCCGGCATCTCCGGCTGCATCCATTTCCACAGGGCCAGAAGGACAATATTGACCCAGTTGCCCGGCAGACTGAAAAAGTTAGAAGCCCAAATAACAAATAACAGGAGCAGAAAAAGCCCAGCTAAGATCTCCAGCACGGTATATCCTTGACAATATACTCTTAGAATTCAGCTCACATGAACTCAAATATGAGTGTTCAGGTTTCAGTCCAGCCGTTGACAGGATCTTCGGCAAATCAGAACACTGAACACGCCCCCCTTATCTCTCCCGCCGGTCCACCACTCGCTCTGCCTTGCCCTGGCTGCGGGGTAGGCTGTTGTGCTCCACGAGATCCACTTTGGGGGTGATGAGAAGTTCTTCGCGCAAGGATCGGGATATCTGCTGTTTCAAGGCCTGCAATACCCGCATGTCTTCCACAAAGGCCTCGTCCTTGATCTCCACCTTAACCCGCATGTGATCGATAAAGTCTTCCCGTTCCAGGATGATCTGATAGTTTTGTCCCACTTCTTCAATGCCCATGAGCACCTGTTCCACCTGCATGGGATAGATATTCACCCCTTTGATGATGATCATATCATCCGCCCGCCCCAAAATGCGGTCTATGCGCTTATGTACCCTCCCGCAGGAGCATTCGCCAGGCAGAATTCGAGTTAAATCCTGGGTCCGATAGCGAATCAGGGGCATACCCTCCCGGGACAGAGTGGTAACCACGAGCTCTCCGATCTCTCCTTCAGGTACTTGCTCCAGGGTTTGGGGATCGAGAATTTCCACGAAATAGGCATCCTCCCAAATATGCATTCCGTTTTGAGCCGGACACTCAAAGGCCACTCCTGGACCGTTCATCTCCGAGAGTCCGTAGGAATTAAAGGCCTTGACTGCATAGAGCTCTTCAATCCGGCGGCGTATTTCCTCGGTATGCGGCTCGGCCCCGATCAGGGCGGTGCGCAGAGCCAGGGAATGGGGATCAATGCCCAGTTCGTCAAAAACTGTGGCCAAATGCAAAGCATAGGAAGGAATAATATGCATGGCCGTGACCCGGAAATCCCTTAAAAGCTTAATCTGGCGTTTGCTGTTTCCAGCTCCGGCCGGAATGGTCAGACATCCCAGACGCTCCGCCCCGTAGTGGATGCCCAGGCCGCCGGTGAACAACCCATACCCACTTAAGTTCTGGAACACATCCCCGGGTCGCATGCCCACCATGTACATACATCTGGCTACCAGATCGGCCCAGGTGTTCACATCCTGCTCGGTATACAAGATGGCTGTGGGGCTGCCCGTTGTCCCGGATGAGGCGTGCAGGCGGACCATGGAAGATATAGGTTCGGTCAAAAAACCGTAAGGATATCCGGCCCGTAGGTCATCCTTAGTGGTCAAGGGCAGATCCCGGATGTGCTCCAGGCTGTTCAAGGTCAACTGGGGAGATATGCACGTCTGGTAAAAGGGAGACCGTTCGACTCGATTAAGGATTGCCTGCATACGCCGGAGCTGCAGGGAGCGGAGCTCCTCCCTGGTCAGAGTTTCTTCGGGATGAAAAACGACTGTGGATTGGGATTGGCTGAACATGGGAACTACCTGATGACACCTCGGCCCATGGGCCGATTGCGTAGGTTTATAAAGTTTTATGCCAGAAAATCTCTGACCAGAAGGGCCGGAGTTGAAGAGAGCGACATTCCATCTTCTGTCTCTTCTATTCCCCCATCCCGGCCTGTTCAGATGGCTCCGGGATAGTGGCCAGGTTCTCGAAAGCGGTGCAGGAACTGAAATACTTCAGCTTGGCCACTCCGACCGGACCGTTGCGCTGCTTGCCGACAACAATTTCCGCAATGCCCTTTTCCGGGTTGTCCTCCCGGGTGTTGTAGACATCGTCTCGGTACAAAAAAACAATCAAATCCGCATCCTGCTCAATGGCCCCTGATTCGCGCAAATCCGAGAGCATTGGCCGCTTGTTGGTCCGTTCTTCCACCTTGCGGTTTAGCTGGGCCAAGGCCACCACCGGCACATCGATTTCCTTGGCCAATGCTTTGAGGTTTCGCGATATATGCGATATCTCCTGCTCCCTGGAGTCCTTGCGCTGGCTGGTGTGCATGAGCTGCAGATAGTCCACGACCACCAGCCCCAGACCGGTCTCGCCCTTCATTCGCCGACACCTGGCCCGTAATTCCATAGGGTCCAGGGAAGGGGTATCGTCAATGGCGATGGAGGCCTGGGACAGGTCTTGGGCGGCCTGATACAACCGAGCCCAATCCTCGTCCTGGAGGAATCCACTGCGCATCCTGCTTAAATCTACCTTCCCCCAGGCGCAGAGCATGCGCATCATCAGCTGCTCCATGGACATCTCCAAGGAAAAGATGGCTACCGGAACACCGTGCATAATCGCGGCTCGCATTGCCAGATTCAGTCCAAAGGCCGTTTTCCCCATGCTGGGCCGTCCAGCGACGATGATCAGGTCGGTTCGTTGCAAGCCGGCGGTTATTTCATCGAATTGATGATAGCCGGTGGGTACCCCGGTGATCAGTTCCCGTTGCTCAAACCTGGTTTCCAGATACTCAAAGACCTGATTGACCAACTCCTTGCTCATTTTGAACCCGGGCCGGACCCGCCCCTCGGAAATACTGAAAATATGCTGTTCCGCCCGATCCAGAATGGTCTCTGTATCTTCCGAAGACTCAAAGGCTTCGGTGATAATAGAAGCCGACTCGTGGATGAGCTCGCGCCGAACGGCCTTATCCCGGACAATGCTTGCATAGCTCAAGGCGTTGGCAGCGCTGGCAACCGAGTCGGTGAGGGAGGTCAGATAAACTGCCCCGCCCACCTCTTCCAGCTTGCCACGTTTCTGGAGCTCATCGGCTACAGTGACCAGATCGATGGGCACATTGGTCCGATACAGATCGAGAAAGATCTGGTAGATGGTCCGGTGGACCGGAGAATAGAAATCCTCGGACCGCAGGATGTCGATGAGGGTATGCAGGATGGAATTGCGTAAAAAAACCCCCCCCAAAACTGCCTGTTCCGCTTCAACGTTCTGAGGGGGGACTTTTCCAACCAGGTCGGCATCGACCCGGGACAGGGGCTTTAAGCCCTGGGAATCTTGCTGTCTCCGCTTATTTTCCGTCCCCGCTGGTGGTTGATTCTTCGCCATGCCGAACCACGTGTACCTTGAGTTCCGGGCGTACACCGGAATAAAGCTTGATCGGAACCTGGTGTTCGCCCAGGCTCCGAATGGGATTTTCCAGCTCAATATCCTTTTTATCGATCTCCAGATTTTGCTGGGCCAAGGCGTCAGCAATCATGGCGCTGGTCACCGATCCGTAGAGCTTATCGCCCTCACCCACCCGGACCGGGATCTGAACAACCGTCTCTCCCAGTTTTTCAGCCATGGTTTGGGCTTTGGTCCTGGCCTTGTCCAACCTTTCCTGCAGCTTACGCCGCTGTTGTTCAAAGAGCTTCAAATTGCCCGGCGTGGCCTGCATGGCCAACTCCTTGGGGATGAGGTAATTGCGGGCGTAACCCGGCTTGACTTTGACCACGTCCCCAAGTTTTCCGAGATTTTCCATGTCAGTACGTAAAATGACCTCCATATTCTCTCCTACACGGTCTTTTTCTTGACCTCTGTGCTGTGAACAGCAGTGTAGTACATAAGGGCCATCTGTCGGGCCCGCTTGATCTCCGTTGTCAACTTGCGCTGATGCTTGGCGCAGGTTCCTGTAATCCGCCGGGCAATGATCTTGCCCCGCTCGGTGACAAAATCATGCAAAATATCCGGACGTTTGTAATCCAGGGGAAGATTATTGTCCGCACAAAAACGGCAAAACTTCTTCCGGGGTGTAAACTTAAAGGCCATGTACTACGCCTCCTGGACTGGTTGAAATTCATCGGCAAGCTTGACGGTCATGAATTTGAGCACACTGTCCGCCATCCTGATCCGGCGCTCCACTTCGGCAACGACCGGGCCCAAAGCACCGTATACCAGGCGCACATAGTGCCCCCGGGTATGTTTCCGAACCGGATAGGCCAGGGTTCGCTTGCCCCAGTCATCCATCTCAACTACCTGGCCGGAGTACTCGCCTACAACCCGGCTGAGGTCGTCGAGAACATGTTGCCTGTCTTCAGAACCGGTGTCCGGGCTAAAGAGCAAGAGCGTCTCAAACTTTCTGTGCATTGACATCTCCTTATGGTCTGTGGTTCCAGATCCCAGGGTCTGGAACAAGGCAAAGAAGGAAACATAGCCCTGGTCGAAAACGGTGTCAAGGTGAAGAGAGTGTTCAGATTTCAGCTTTGCCTCCGGCAAATCTAAAATATTTTGCGCCAAAGAGCGCAAAAAAAGGACTTGCCGGATTGATCGAGAATGAAACGGGGGGATTGGAGCCAGAGACGTAAGAGGTACCCCTCGTCATTCCCAGGGCTTATTACGTGAAATTTCTGCCATTTCACTGGGATCCGCCGAGGGGACGTCTTCCTCTTGTGGCTCCAGCCACCTTCTTGTGCAGAGATGCTGGCCAGGTTCGCTATCTGTGAGCCAGTCACGCATCTGCGCGTGACTGGCTCACAGAGGCCAAGCCGAGGTTCATCGCCAAGTCTCGTTTCCTAATATAGAGCAGACTCATTGCTATCGTTGAAAATTTCAGGGAAAACTCATCAGCCCTGGTAGGTCAGGGCCTCGGGAATGAGAATGGATACTTCGGCAGAATCCCGCAACCCTTGTAGATAAGCTTGAAACAAGGTCTGTTCCCGAAGCCTGCGCACATTCTCGATCCAGAATGATTTCTGCTCCTCCCACAGGGTGTCCTCGGGGGGTGATGCTTCCTTTAGCCGGCCCAGGATGGTCACATCCTGCACCACATAGGGTGTATCCAACCATTGGCCTTTTGGGGCGGCAAAAACGGCCTGGACCAGTTCTTGATTTTGTCCAAGTCCAGGAATAGATCCTTGACGCCGAGTAAAGGGCTGACTGGTCTGAACCTCAAACCCCAGATCTTGAATCGTCTTTTCCGTGGTCAACTGATCCAGGGCATCTTGGGCCGCAGCTTTGGCCAATTCCCTGGCCCTTTGCTCCTCAACCTCCGCACGGACTTTGTCCTCAATCTGGTTTAAAGCTGGGATATGGGCCGATTCATGCCCGGTCTTTTTGACCATCACATAGCCGTCGTCCAACATAATCGGGGTATCTGCGATCTCTCCTTCCTCCATATTAAGCAATTTTTCCATCTGCTTTTGGTCCAGACCAAATTGCTCCGGCGGATTTTCCTTACTTATCGGGCCGATCTCCTGCACAGATAAGCCCACGGCATCAGCCGCTTGCTGCATATCGCCGCTGGTAAGCACAATCTGCAACACCTCGTCCAATCTGTCTTCCAATACCTGCATGGCCTTGTTCCGGGCCAGGCGTTTTTTGATCTCTTCCTGCACCTGTTCCAAGGGCTGAACCCCGGAGTCCCGCTTATCGGTGACCTGAATGAGATGATATCCGAACTGAGTCCGTACAGGCTGGCTGATTTCTCCCGGCTGCAGATCAAAGGCTACCTCTTCAAACTCTTGGACCATGGAATTGCGCCCGAACCAGCCGAGATCTCCGCCCCGCTCCGCACTCGGACCTTCGGACACCTCTTGGGCCAACTGATCAAAATCAGCGCCTTCATCCAGCCTTTTGGCCGCCTCTTCAATCTCCTGCTTGGCTTCTTCCTCCTCCTCTTGTGAAGCGTTATCAGCTACCCGAATAAGGATATGTCCAGCCTTGACCTGTTCCGGTCGGGTGAACTCTTCCTGGTGATCCTGGTAGTAGGCCTCAATCTCTTCCAAACCTACCTCTTGTCCCTGGGCCAGGGTCTTGGGGGTGAGGACCACAGCCTGCATACTCATGGAAGCCGGTCTTTCATACTCCTGCTTATGTTCTTGGTAATAGCTTTCAATGTCTTCATCGCTTACCTCAACCTGCTGCATATAATCCTGGGCCGGAAACCGAACATAGTCGATGGTCGCTTGAGCCTGCATATAATCAAAAAGTTCCCGGGCCTCGCTTTCCGGCACCCGCACAGGCGAGGTGACCACACGGCGCAGGGTCTCACCGACCAAGTCCATGCGGATATCGGTCTCGAACTGGGCCGGACTGAGGTTGTTCATGCGCAGCAGGCCCTGGTAACGGTTGGGATCGAACTGGGCATTGTCTCCCTGGAAAACGCTCATTCCCCTGATTCTGGTCCGGACTTCTCCGGAACCTACAAACAGACCCAACTCTTCAGCCTTGGCTTGTATCAGGCGCTCATTGATCATCTGCTCCAGGACCTGGCGTTTGAGATCCATGTTCTTGAGATCCTGGGAGCTGATATCCCCCTGCTGTTGACGCATGGCCTCCACCTGGCGCTGGTAATTTTGAACGAATTCCTTCAGACCGATGTCCTGGTCACCCACCGAAGCCACCACCTGCCGCTCCGGGTTGCGGAAACTGCCCACCCCCCAAAAAACGAACACCAAGACGATTATGGCGAACAGGAGCTTGACCCCCCACGACTGGGCGTTATTGCGGATTACTTCGAGCATAACCTCTCCATGTTTACCTTTTACAAGACATACCGGCTCAGATCCCGGTCTTCCTCAATATCCTGGAGCTGTTCCCGCACGTACTGAGCATCGATGACCACTTTCTGCCCAGTCTGCTCAGCCGCAGAAAAGGACAATTCATGCAAAACCTTCTCCAAAAGGGTATACAGACGTCTGGCTCCAATATTTTCTGTCTCCTCATTGATGCGCTGAGCGTAGGCCGCGATCTCCCACAATCCACTCTCTACAAATTCCACTTCCAATCCCTCGGTGTCCAGCAAGGCCCGATACTGGATGGTCAGGGAATTTTGCGGTTCGGTCAGGATTTGGTAGAATTCCTCTTTTTGGAGGGCAGCGAGCTCCACTCGTAAAGGAAATCTGCCCTGGAGTTCAGGAACGAGATCCGAGGGCTTGGAGTAGTGAAAGGCCCCGGCAGCAATGAACAGGATGTGGTCGGTGCGCAACATGCCATACTTGGTATTCACCACACAGCCTTCAACCACTGGCAAAAGGTCCCGCTGCACTCCTTCCCTGGAGATATCTGCCTGTTGCCCCCCGCTCTGTGATGCGCTGACCTTATCCAGTTCATCCAGGAAGATGATCCCGCTTTGTTCCACCCGTTCTTTGGCCAGCTCCACAACCTTGTCCTGGTCGATAAGCCGCTCCGACTCTTGCTGGATGAGATGCTCGTAGGCATCAGCGACCTTCATCTTCCGGGTTTTCTTCTTTTTGGGGAACATGCGGCTGAACATATCCCGAAACTGCATCTCCATGTCTTCCATCCCGGGCATGGCCATCATCCCTACCTGCATTCCCGGACCTTCCACCTCCACTTCCACCAAACGGTCGTTGAGCTTTCCATCTCTCCACAATCGGCGAAACTTCTCCCGGGTGGGATTCTCCGTCTGTTCACCGGAATCGGCTTCCGCGGGCTGGGTTTGATCCGACTGGGCCTTCGACCTGGAATTGGGCAACAAAAGATCCAGGAGGGCCTCTTCGGCCAGCTGTTCCGCCTTATCCTTGACCCGATCCGTCTCCTCCTGGCGGACCATATTCACCCCGATCTCCATCAGATCCCGGATCATGGATTCCACATCCCGGCCTACATACCCGACCTCGGTAAATTTAGAGGCCTCGACCTTGAAAAAAGGAGATCCGGCCAGCTTGGCCAGGCGGCGGGCTATCTCCGTCTTGCCCACCCCGGTGGGACCGATCATAATGATATTTTTCGGGGCCACCTCTTCCTGCAACTCGGGGTCGAGCTGGCGCCGACGCCAGCGATTGCGCAGGGCAATAGCCACCATTCGCTTGGCCTCTTCCTGGCCCACGATAAACTTGTTCAGTTCAGCCACTATTTGCGGCGGAGTAAGTGTTGTCTGCATAATCTACAAGACCTCTTCGATGATAACTTTGTCGTTGGTGTATACACACATAGAAGCGGCGATAAGCATGGATTTTTCAGCCACCTCCCGGGCCGATAAATCAGTATTCTCCAGTAAAGCCTTGGCCGCGGCCTGGGCATAGGGACCCCCGGATCCGATACCCACTACGCCGTCGTCCGGTTCGATGACATCCCCGGTGCCGGTCAAAACCAGGACCATTTCCTTGTCGGCCACAACCAGCATGGCCTCCAAACGACGAAGGTACTTGTCCGTGCGCCAATCCTTGGCCAATTCCACACTGGCCCGCAGGAGGTTGCCGCTAAAGGCTTCCAACTTGGATTCAAAGCGTTCGAACAAAGTGAAGGCATCGGCCGTGGTCCCGGCAAACCCGGCCAGAATCTTGTCCTTGTACATGCGTCTGACCTTGAGGGCCTTGTGCTTTAAGACCACGGACTGCCCCATAGTCACCTGACCGTCTCCAGCCATGGCCACACCCTCCTGGGTTTTGACCGCCAAAATCGTGGTCCCGTGTATATCCTGTTGGCTCACATCCACCTCCAGTTACATTGACAATATTCAAATTTGCCCTGGGCAAATTTGAAGCAACACATTGCTGGAAATACAACTGTTGTCAAGCATCTACTACGGATACTCCTATCGACTGTTTCCGGCCCTTAAGCTGGATTTCCCGGCTGGAAGGGAACAAATGGGCGGTCCTGGTCAGCCGGGAACGAAACTCTTCAGAAACCGCCAACCGAGTATCCAGCTCTCGTGTGCTCTTTTCCAGCTGGGCAGCCACATTAACTGCGTCGCCGATGCAGGTATACTCCATGCGCTCCGGGCTCCCGATATTTCCTGCCACTACCGCCCCCCGGTGCAGGCCAATGGAGTTTTTCAAGGCAAATTCCCCTTTCAGGTGCCGTTTGGCGTTTAATCGATCGCATTCTTCCAGCATGGCCAGGGCCGCTTCCACAGCCGCGTCCGGGTCGCTGCCCCTCCCAGCCGGATGCTCAAAAACGGCCATAATGGAATCACCCACAAATTTGTCCACCATCCCCCCTTTGGACTCCACTTCGCGAACCATGAGGGTAAAATATTCGTTGAGCAAGCTGACCAGCAGGTGGGGGGGGAGTTTCGTGCATAAGGCAGTAAAGTTCCGCAAATCGCAAAACAAGATACTGACCTCGACCACCTCGCCGCCAAGTTTGAGTTCATCGGACAACAGGCGATCCACCACCGTTCGGTCCATGACCTTGCCCAGGCTCTTCTTCAGAATCTCTTTTTCCCGCAGCCCCTGGATCATATGATTGAATAACTGCATGAGCCGGCCGAACTCATCCCTTCGGACGACAGGCAGATTCTGACCTAAATCGCCGTTGGCCACAGCCTGCATGGCCGTTTGCAGGCTGTGCACCGGATAGAGAATCTGCCGGGACAAAAACCAGGTCAATACCAGGGCCAGGCTCAGGGCCAGGCCCAAGGAAACGAGCCCGGCCCGGCGGATATTGGCCAGCTTGTCCCGAATTCGATTGGCGGACATATCAATTCCCAAGAGACCGACCTGCCGACCTGTATCCGTGGTGATGGGCGCATAGCCGGACAAAGTCCATCCCCACTGGTCCTTCCAAGGTTTTCTATCCACTGAGGGCATAACAAATCCCTGCAGCAGATCCTGGGGCGGATCCGGATAAAGCTCGCCGATGGGAGCCGGCATCTCATCCTCTGATATTCGCCCGTCTCCGTCATCATCGCTGGGCGGGGAGTCGACCACAAATTCCACCCGTCCTTCGTGCATGCGCATGATATAGGCATACAGGAATTCCGGGGTGGATTGGGCCAGATCGCCCATGAGCCTTTGCAGTCGGCGGTAGGTGGGGGTGGAGCTATGCTCCGGCTCTTGGAGGGCTTGAACTTCTTTTCCATTGACGAAACGCGCTCCGATTACTGCTGCGGATTGGAGCTCCTGTTGAATGGATTTCATCATGGCCGACTTGGCCTGCCAGTAAAAATAAGAACCCGTAGCTCCGGAGGCCAGAAAGGCAATCCCCATGATCCCCAGCATGAGCTTAATGCGTACGGACATGCATTCTCCTCCAGCTTGAATTATTGATCCATGAAAGCACAAATTTTCACAACCAGCAATCCGGGAGAGGGAACTGAGATTGGAGGCAGAACCAAATAGCCGTGCCGGTTGCGGTCTGGCATTTGACCCTCATTTGGGCCTGGAGTAATATGCTCAGTCATCACAGTTAAGGAGAAATCATGCCCGATATTTTTCAGGAACGGCGGGAAAATCTGCGGTCCAAACTCCGGGAACAAGAAATGGACTCTTACCTGGTCCTGCATCCGGCCAACCGCTATTACTTAAGCGGCTTTGAACTCCACGATCCCCAGTGCAACGAGAGTGCCGGAGCCCTGATCATCTCAGCCTCAGGACAGGACTGGCTGTGCACCGACTCCAGGTATCTGGAAGCGGCCAAACGGGTGTGGTCGGAAGACGGGATCTTCATCTATCGCAACAAGCGAACCCCGGCTTTGGCCGATTTTTGCAGCAAGCAAGGCCTCGGCCGCCTGGGATTTGAAACCAAAATCATCAACCATGAACTATATGCAGCCCTGGAACCTCACATCTTTTTAACACCTCACCTGGGGTTGGTGGAAGAACTGCGAGTGATCAAAGACGATCAAGAGCTGGAGCGAATGACCGCCTCTTGCCGTCTCAATCACCAAGTCTTTTCCTTTCTTCCCTCCCAGCTGGAACCGGGCCGGACAGAACAGGACTTGGCCTGGCTCATCGAGCGCAGTTTTCGCGAACATGGGGCCAGTGAACTGGCTTTTCCACCCATTGTGGCCGTCAACAACAATGCGGCCTTGCCTCATTCCATTCCCGGTTCCGATCAGCTGGCCATGAACTCTTTGCTCCTGGTAGACGTCGGAGGCCGGTATCAAGATTACTGCTCCGATCAAACCCGCACCTTTTGGATTGGCCATAAACCAACCGATAGGTTTAAGCGCACCTTGGACCTGGTCCAACAGGCCCAACAGAAAGCCATAAATGCCATCAGGCCCGGCGTGGAGATTAAGGATTTGTATCAGGTGGCTTGGGATTTCTTCGACCGGCATCAGGTGGCCAAACATTTTACCCACGCCCTGGGCCATGGTATTGGACTGGAAACCCATGAATATCCTGGACTTGGCCCCAAAGCCCAGGGACAGTTGCAGGCCGGGATGGTCATCACCATCGAACCCGGACTCTATTACCCGGACTGGGGTGGAATCCGCTGGGAACACATGGTCCTGGTCACTGATGATGGAGCACATATCCTATGAACAGGACGCATCTTTTGCCTCCACCGCCCACCTGGTCGGAGCGCATGTACCTCCGCATTCCCCGCCGGGAGATCGCCTTTTTCAAGTTCATGCTCGAAGCCGAGCACAATCTGGCCCTGATGACCGTAGTGGATAAGTATGAAGCGGCGATCAAGCTGAGCTGCGCCCCTGGCCAGAGACAAGAGGTGGAGGACTTTTTGGACCGCTTGCAGGACGAAATAGCCCTTGAGCGACTATCAGTGCCTCGAGCTGCCTGAGAACAAAATTCCCGGGGGATGCCAAGACAGGTAGGGATGGTTTCCTTCGATCTGTGCCGGATTATGCTCCTGGATTCAGCCAACATTCAAGAAATGCAGGTCATCTTTTCTGGAGACCTGGGTCAAAAGGAGCAGCTCATCGTTCAAGATCCCCAAGAAATCTTGAACACCGATTATCTGTTCATCGAATCCACCTATGGGGATCGCAACCACCGATCCTTTGAGGTGAAAAGAGCATAAGACCCGTGGCCCAAGTCCAAGGCCATACCAAAGAGGAAAAACCACTTCTCATTTGGAGAAGTTGAGGGATGCGATGTATCAATCGGACTTTTTGACCATCTCCCCAGGCCGAACCATTTTTGTCCAAAACGATCCGGTACAGGCCGTCTACCAGTTAGTGCACGGAGAAGTGCGCCTGTGGCAAAACGGACAAGATGTCGGGCGGCTGACCTCCGGGCATATCCTGGGCCTGGACGGGGCCTATGCCCCAAGCTGCGTGCATCCATACACAGCTCAGGCCGAAACTGAGTGTCGGCTGGCCGCCTTTACTCTGGACCAGGTGCCCGAGGCCCTGATCGCCTCTCCGCTCATGGCTGATAAGGTCTTTTACAGCCTCTCCAGGCAACTTCATCAGGGATGGGAACGATTATCTGCACACCCTTCCCGGCAGCCACCTCCCTCCTACGTAGGCCAGGTCATAACCGCTTCCTCCGGGGAAGCCATCATCAGGGAAGGGGAAATGGGCGATAATGTGTATCGGATCGTGTCAACTGAACAGGGGTTGGAAGTCTCCAGCCAGGGGAGCATCCTCTCTCTTCTGGATCGACCAGGCGAATTCTTCGGAGAAATGGCCGCAGTCTTGGACCAGCCCCGGACAGCCACCATCCGATCCCGCGGGCAATCGGTTCTGGAAGTCTATCCGGCTCATCTGTTGTCCAGCATGATCGTCGATTACCCAGAACTCGGCTGGCGGATTATTCACGGTCTGAGCCAACGTCTGCACCAGGCCAATGCCCGTTTGAAATCCGAGTGACATTAACTGGTACCCTGGATCAAAAGTTTTGCCTTGGGAAAAGAAGAACCCCCAGTGCCCCCTCAAGGGAAGACGAAGAGGGAAGAGGGACATATCACAATAGACGGGTCACCAGCGACCACCGGCCCTAAGCCCGAAAAACTCCCGGGCGTTGCGTCCGGTCCGTTCCCACACCTGGAGGACATCCTCATCCCTTAACTCGGCCACTTTTCGGGCGGTAAACACAGTCATGGCCGGTTCATTGCGCTTGCCTCGATAGGGTTCAGGGGTCAAAAATGGACAATCGGTTTCCAGGACCATGCTGGACGGGGGCAGGATTTGGACCGTTTTGTGCAAGGCCTTGGCTTTGGAAAAGGTTACCGTTCCAGGGATGGATATCTGCCATCCTCGTTGCAAGATCTCCTCAGCCAGGTCCGGACCGCCCCCAAAGCAGTGCCAAAGTAAAGAACGCCGGGCAAATCCGGCCTGATCCAGAATATGCAGGGTCTCCTCTTCCGCGGCCCGGGAATGGATAACTACCGGCATATCCATATCTTTGGCCAGCTGCAATTGGGCTTTAAAGGCCTTCTTTTGCACCGCATGCGGGGCGTAGTTCCGGAAATAATCCAGGCCAATCTCCCCCAGGGCCTTGATCCGCTCATCTTCCTGCATAGCCGACTGGATCTGATCTAGACAGAAATCATCCGCGTTTTGGGCCTCATGGGGATGCATACCCAGGAGGAAAAAAACCTGGGGATCATGGGCAAATAAGGCCCGGTGGTCTGCATAGGCCTTTGGTCCTAAAAAAACATTACCGACAAACTCAACTCCTGTTCGACGGGCTTGATCCAAAATCTCGGGGATATCCTCCTTGAGCTCCGGCATATCCAAATGGGCATGCGTATCCACTCCCTGCAAAGGGAGAGCGAGATCTTCCGGCAACGGGCGATTTTTTAGTTCAGACATGTTTTTGGTGTACTATCTTGGTATGAGGATCTGGGTCCATACAAAAGGCCGGGCGAACCCGGCCTTTTGGGCCTCTTTTTTCTGAGCAATGCAAGAAAGCAGGTCAAAATGAATTATTCCTGCTGGATAGCAATCTTCCGTGGTTCGAGTTCTTCAGCCTTGGGTAGGTGTAGTTTGAGCAGGCCGTTTTTCAGATTGGCCTTTATGTTATTGGCATCAACGGCGTCTGAGAGAGTGAACTTACGAATGTAGTGCACATTGCCAAACTCGTTCTCGATGAACCGCTCATTATCATTGTACGCATAGGATGTATCCGCTTGCACAGTCAAATTGTTCTTGCCTGCTGATATAACTAAATCTTCCCGTTTGACTCCCGGCATATCCATCAGAATAGCAAATCCTTCGTTTTCTTGGATGATATCCGCAGCCGGACGGATACGGGGCAATTCTCTGTTGGTGCTGACTTCGGTCATAATACCTCCCCCCTTTAGGCCTTATCCATAAATTGCTGCCATAAAAAAACAAGAAAATTTCTTTGAGCGGTTCAATTCTTTGCCGAACAAGGTTCACGGTTCCAGGTTCACGGTTTGAAGAAGGAAAACTTCAGAAAAGTTTTGAATCGTTTTTCGATAAGCTCTTTTCTTTTTCTTAACCGGGAACGGTGAACCGTGAACCTGGAACCAATTGGGTTGCGGGCGTAGCCAGCTTTAGGCGGTTTCTATACTGATTTGTTTGGGCCTTACTTCTTCGGCCTTAGGCAGAGTAATCTCCAACAAACCGTCTTTCATCCGAGCACCGACCTTGTCTCGTTCTATTTTTACGTTCAGGTTTATTATGCGCTGAAAGGCTCCTGTCGGTCTTTCCTGTCGGAAATAACGTCCTTCCTCCATTTTTCGTTCACCTCTAATGATCAAGCTCTCATCAGAAAGAGTCACGTCAATGTCTTCAATATTCATCCCAGGCAGCTCAGCCCGGATATAAATATTGCTGTCGTCTTCGCTGATATTTAAGGGCGGATACGCAAGGCGCCTTTGGCTCAAATTGACAGGGTGCCAAAATTCATCAAACATCTTCTCTATATTTCTGGGGAAATCATAAAGACTGGTAAAATCGAGGACCATAGCCTTCACCTCCTGTTTATTTCCAGATTCATTCTTGTTCCTTTGTTAAGGGAATGAATAAGCACTTTCGTCTGGCTGTCAACAGCTGAAGGTGGATGGGAGTGCAAAAAAGTCATTTTTTGCAGGCACACCTTTTGTATCCGTCCCAGGTTACCAGCTACTGGCTACTTGGATGAAACTCGACTCAAAAAATGCTAACTTATAAGTTTCACCCTCGATCAAACTGGGCGTCTGCGGCCAGAGGCCCAGCTGGCCACTGACCACCGGCTACCGTCTACCGCTCACCGCCTTCCGGCCAGTTGGCCAGTCCAATAGCCTCGTCCACCAGCATGATGGGGATCTCATCCCGGATGGGATAGACCACTTCGCAGGCTGGACAGATGAGGCCATCTTCTGCACCTGTCAACTCCAAGTCCCCTTTACATTCGGGGCAGACCAGTATATCCAACAGTTCCTTATTCAAGGCCATATTGCCTCCCAGCGGTTAGAGTTTATGTCTGAAATCGATTTGCATACCCACAGCACAGCCTCGGACGGCAGCCTGACACCTGATGAACTGGTCCATGCCGGGAAGGAGGCCGGCCTCTTGGCTCTGGCCTTGACCGACCACGACACTGTCTCTGGACTGGACTTGGCTGTGTGCACCGGAAAGGAAATCGGCCTGGAAGTCATCCCGGGCTGTGAACTCAGTGTCCAGTCCACATATGGCTTTATGCACATCCTCGGCCTGTGGGTTTCTCCGCGGCCCTCCAGCCTGCAGACGGCACTGGACTGGATGCAGGACAAGCGCTGGCAACGCAACGAAAAGATGCTGGCCGCTCTGCGTTCTTTGGGTATATCCATTGAAAACACCGAAGTCAAAGAAGAGGCCCGGGGAGAAAGTGTGGGCAGACCGCACATAGCCCAGGTTCTGGTCCGCAAAGGCGTTGTCGGTGATATGCAGGAGGCTTTTGTCCGTTTCATCGGTTCGAACGGCTCGGCCTACATCCCCAAGGTCAAGCTCACCGCCGGGCAGGCCATCTCAGCCCTGAAAGGAGATCAGGCCACAGTGATTCTGGCCCACCCTTATTCCCTTGACCGGGAAGCCGAGGAACTGGAATCTGAACTCAGACGTTTGAAGTCCCTGGGCCTGGACGGCGTGGAAGTGTATTATCCCGATCACAACCCAGAACAGACTGATCTCTTTGCCCGACTGACCACCAAGCTGGATCTCTTACCAAGCGGCGGATCTGACTTTCACGGCCGGATCAAGCCGGATATCAGGCTGGGGGTTGGCCGCGGGGACTTAAGCCTCTCCTACGGCTTATTGGAAAAAATGAAAACCGCTCGGAGAATGCAGGGATTGCCTGGAGTATTCATGGGCTGGCATGGAACTGGACCTAACAATGCAACCTGAACTCTTGGCCCCAGTTGGTACACCGGAACGTCTGGAAACTGCCTTGACCTACGGTGCAGACGCCGTGTACCTGGGCGGATCAGAACTCAACCTTCGGGCCCAGAGCACCGGTTTTTCCGGACCGGATCTGGACCTGGCCCTGGAAACAGCCCACTCCTGGAACCGCCGGGTCTATTACTGCCTGAATATCCTGCCCCAGCCGGAACAAATGCCCCTGATCCGAGAACATCTGCATGCTTTGGCGGATAAACCCATTGACGCACTCATAGCTGCCGATCCGGGGGTCATCCATTTGGCCGGAACGATCCTACCCCATGTTCCCATCCACTTAAGCACCCAGGCCAACACAGCCAACCAGCAATCCGCAGCCTTCTGGCAAGCCCAGGGGGTCACCCGAGTCAACCTGGCTCGGGAGCTGAGTTTCAAGGGCATCCGGTCCATCCGTCGGGCCGTTTCCGACCTGGAGCTGGAAGTCTTTGTGCATGGAGCTATGTGCATGGCCGTATCCGGCCGCTGCCATATGAGTGCCTACCTCAACCAGCGCTCAGCCAACCAGGGCCTGTGTACCCATCCCTGTCGCTTTGAGTATCGAACCCTGGCTCTGGAGGAAACCAAACGGCCGGGTGAGCCCACCTGGGATCTGATTATGGGTCGGGATTATACAGCAATTTTAGCCAGTGAAGACCTGGCTCTCATCGACTTTGTTCCCTGGCTGATCAAATCCGGTGTGGACAGCTTAAAGATTGAAGGCCGGATGAAGACCAGCTCCTACCTGGCCCAGGTGGTGGATGTGTACGCCACGGCCTTGGCCGATGCGCGGGCCAGGACCTTTCGGCCCAAGCTCTATTGGCAGGAACTGGGACTGGCCACCAGCCGGCCCTTGAGCACCGGATTCTTTCTTCCCGGACGGCGAAAACGCTTGGTAACGCCCTCTTTAGGTCAAGCCCAGGCCCCGGTTCTGGCCAAGATTACTGCTGTACAAGGAGACGACGCCTGGCGGGTCAGTGTCCGGCACAAATGGGAGGCGGACCAAACTGTGCAGATCCTGGTTCCCGGCCTTCGACGTCCGGAACTTTTTCCGGCAAGTTATGGGTTGGAAACCCAGGCCGGGGCACAAACACGTATTCTCCATTCCGGACAGGAGGGAATCCTTTGCTCCGAACATCCGGAGTTGCGGCCCGGCCTTATGCTCCGTCTGAGTCCAAAAAATCATGATCTCTGATCTGAGAACCTTCACGAATTATACCTTCTGCCCGGTCCGCTGGAATACCGCTTGTACGGCAGCCCAGCCATCATCCCCCATATCTCGGGAAAAGTCGTTGACAAAGGTTCGGATATGCTCCCGGATAGTCCGGGCATCCAGCTCCTGGGCCTGCTCTTGGATAAAGGGCCAGATCTCCGCCTCGTGCTCCCGGGCATAGTCCAGGCTGGCCCGGATTCTGTCCTCCATCCAGGCCGCAAACTCCGATCCCAGACTGCGGCGGGCCACGATCCCGCCCAGGGGAATGGGTAATCCGGTGTGTTTTTCCCACCAAGCCCCCAGATCCAGGACCAAATGCAACCCATGATCTGGATACGTGAACCGTCCCTCGTGGATGATCACTCCGGCCTGAACCTCTCCTTGAGCGACTGCGGGCATGATTTTGTCGTAGCGCATGACCTGCAGCCGTCCCTGAAAACCGCCATGGGCCAGAAGCAGCATGCAGGCTGTGGTCAGCTTCCCGGGTACAGCAATGGGTACCTGGGCCAACTCTTTAATTTTCCGCGGCCTACCTGCAACCAGCAAGGGTCCGCAACCCCGGCCCAAGGCCCCTCCGCAGCCTAAAAGGCGGTAATGCTCGTGAATCTGGGGATAGACGGCCATACTGATCTTGGCTACATCCAGCGCTTGGGCCCAGACCGCTTCATTGAGCTCCTGGACATCGGCCAGCTGGTATTGCAAGGCATAAGGATGAAGATCAATTCGCTCCTGGAGCAAAGGGGCAAAGATATACGTATCGTTGGGACAGGGTGAAATTCCCAGCTTCAAGGTCTGGGCCATGATTCTCGTCCTCCGGGTATTTGATGTGTGGTTCTCTTTCTGGGCGCCGCCATCTTGACAATGCCTGAGGCCCATGGCAAGTCCTGGATGACCACCTGGTCATCGCATGATTTGAATCCTTGTCTCGTTCATCAAACCAGACCTCAAACACGTGAACGATTACCCGACAACAACTTTCCACAAAGTGCCTGCTCAGAAGCAGGGAGCTATTCTGGAGGCAGCGATAGCCGAGTTCGCAGCCTATGGCTACCATCAGGCCAGCATCAATCGCCTGGTCAACAGGTTGGGAATCGCCAAAGGCTCCATCTTTCAATATTTCGGCAGTAAACAGGGGCTCTTCGAACATGTTTTTGCCCAGACCAAGGAGATTGTTTCCGAACACCTTCGCTTCATCCGGGAACATACCCGGGACAAAGACTTCTTTACCCGGTTGTCCACCATTTTGATCTCCGGCTTGGCCTTTGTCCGCGAACACCCCGGCCTGTATCGGATGTACATGCATGTCCTCCGGGACGAACACCTGCCCGGCCGGGCAGCCTATCTCCAGCAGGTCAGAACAGCCTCCAGGGCCTATCTGGCCGGGTTGGTGGATCAGGGTTTGGCCAACCAGGAACTGGCCCCGGACCTCTCCAGGGAATGGACCGTTCTTTTTCTGGACGCGCTTTTGGACCGTTTCTTTCAAGTCCTGTCCGACCCTGGGCAGGACGGGAATTCCCAAGATATTCCCCCGGGCACGGATCAAGAGCATGTGCAGTCCTTGATCCACTTTATCCGCAAGGGGTTGGGACAAAGGAAGAGTTAGAGTTCAGCGCCGCCTCTGGCCTCCGCGCAGGGTCGCGAAAAAAGCCTAGATCTTTGTATGAAACTTATAATGGAGCAATCTTTTAGAGGTGTCAGGAAAATCATGTCCATAAACCAAACCCTACGTCAGCACCAGCTCAGCCACATTGCCGACAAAGTCGAGGCTGGAGAACGTTTGTCCCTGGCCGACGGAAAGACTTTGTTCGACTGCCCGGACCCAGTCCTGGTCGGCTCCCTGGCCCATGCCGCCCGGGTCAAACGGCACGGTCTGCGAACCAGTTATGTACTCAATCAACAGATCAACTACACCAATATCTGCGTCAACCAGTGCCGATTTTGCTCCTATCACCGAAAAAAAGGCCAGGACCAAGCCTTTGAACTCAGCCTGGAAGACATTGGGCACAAAATTCAGGAGCAAGTCCAGTTGCCCATCACCGAGGTGCATATTGTGGGCGGATGTCATCCGGATCTCAGTCTGGACTTCTTTGAATCCATGCTGGCCACCATTCGCTCCCTGCGGCCGGAAGTGGTCCTCAAGTGCTTCACCCCGGTGGAAATCGAACACTTCGCCCAGTTGGAAGGTATCTCCACCCATGAGGTCCTGCTCCGCCTGCGTCAGGCCGGCCTGGACATGATGGCCGGAGGAGGCGCGGAGATATTCACCTCTGAGATCCGGCAGCGCATCTGCCCGGACAAGATCTCCGGACAGCGCTGGCTGGAGATCTCCGGGCAGGCCCACAGCCTGGGGCTGCGGACCAATTGCACCATGCTTTTCGGGCATCTGGAGAGCAGGCAGGATCGGTTGGAGCATTTAGACCTTCTGCGCACCCAGCAGGATCAGACCGGGGGCTTTGTCTGCTTCATTCCTCTGCCTTTTCAGACCAAAAATAATCGCCTGACTGGGATCACCCCCCTGACTGGAGTAGAGGAACTCAAGACCATTGCCGTGTCCAGGCTCATGCTGGACAATATCCCCCATATCAAAAGCTATTGGGTCATGCTTGGCCTCAAGCAGGCCCAGGCAGCCATGTTTTTCGGAGCCAACGACCTGGACGGAACCGTGGTCGAGGAAAAGATCGGGCATATGGCCGGGGCTGATTCTCCCCAGACCCTGTCCAGGCGTGAGTTGGAGGATATGATCCAGGGTTGCGGTCTTTGTCCCCAGGAGAGGAACGGATTCTTTAGCCCGGTCCAGGGGATAAGCCAATGAGTGAATCCAAAGTCCACGATATGCTTCAGGCCGCTCAAGCGGGAAAACGCTTGAGCCGGGATCAGGCCATGACCCTGTACACCCAGGCTGAGTTGCATGAGCTGGCCCTGGCTGCTCAGGCAGTGCGTTACCGCCTGCATCCCGAAGCTGTGGTCAGCTATGTACTGGACAGGAATATCAATTATTCCAATATATGCGTCTGCGGCTGTCGCTTCTGCGCCTTTTACCGGGCTCCGGGGCAGAAGGGAGGATATGTCCTGGGATTCTCGGAGCTCGAAGCCAAGATCCAGGAAGCCATGGACCTGGGAGCCACCCAAATCCTTCTCCAGGGCAGCCATCATCCGGACTTGGATATGGGCTTTTATGAGCAGATGCTCTCTTTCATCAAAGAGCATTTCCCGACCTTGCACGTGCACGGATTCTCCCCTCCGGAGATCATGCATTTCGCCTCCATCTCCGGGATGTCTCCGTCCCAGGTCCTGGACCGGCTGATTGCGGCCGGCCTGGGTTCCATCCCCGGCGGCGGGGCGGAGATCCTGGTTGATCGAGTGCGCAGAGAGATCGCCCCCAACAAGTGCTCAGCCGGTCAGTGGCTGCAGGTCATGGACCTGGCCCATACAAAGGGACTTTTGACCACCGCCACCATGATGTTCGGGCACGTGGAGACTTTGGAAGACCGGGTGGATCACCTCTTGGCCGTGCGGGAGCAACAGGATCGGACCAATGGCTTTACCGCCTTTATTCCCTGGAGCTTCCAGCCGGACAATACCGCTTTATCCGCGCGCAAAGCGACTAGTATAGAGTATCTGCGCCTTGTGGCCCTCTCCCGCCTGGTACTGGACAATGTGCCCAACCTCCAAGTCTCCTGGGTGACCATGGGGGCCAAAATCGGCCAATTGGGCTTGTTTTTCGGGGCGAACGACTTCGGTTCGACCATGCTCGAAGAAAATGTGGTCGCCGCCTCCGGAGTCAGTTTCCGGATGAGCCAGGAACATATGCAGGAGGTCATCCGGGCGGCCGGATTTGAGCCCAGGCAGCGGAGGATGGATTATTCAATTGTTCAGCTCTGAAAAGCTCAATAATTAAGCGGTGGCATGAAACTTCCTGCTGATGAGATAGATTTTTACCTAGATTGCCGGGCAATGACGGACAAGGATGTCCGCAGGTTCATATCCCATCAATCCGACAAACTTTTTTGGGCCAGAGGGCAAAAAATATTCCCCCAAGGCTTATGTCCCATATACCCACTGCATCGACTCCGGCTCAGGCCGCCAGCCGGCCCATCCGAGTGGGCAAAATCAGCTACCTGAACGTACTGCCCATCTACTACGCCCTGGATCATGGACACGTGGCCCACAATTTCGTTTTTACCTCCGGTCCGCCGGCTGAGCTCAACGCCCGGATCAAGGCCGGAGAATTGGACCTGAGCGCCGCTTCCAGTATTGAGTATGCCCGCAATTATCAAAACTACCGTCTCGTGCCTGGCCTGGCCATCGGCAGCCAGGGACCGGTGCAGAGTGTCCTTCTCCTTAGCCAGGTACCCTTGTCCTGTTTGCAGGGCGAATCCATCCTGATCAGTTCCCAGACCCATACCTCAGCCGCCTTGCTCCGCCTGTTAGTTCGGGAAAAAATGGGCTTAAAAGTCAGGTATGAGACAGGGGACATCACCGCCAGGCTTGTGGCCAAAGACCCGCCCACAGCCTTTCTGGCTATAGGCGACGAAGCCCTTCGCCTGCGCTCTCATCCGGATTTTCCTTATTCCTTGGATCTGGGCCTGGCCTGGCTGGAATGGACAGGTCTGCCCTTTATCTTTGGGGTCTGGATAGGACGAAAACCTAGGCACGGGCAGGAGGAAGAGAATCTGGTTGCAGGAAGCCGGCAGCTTCTGGCTTCCAAGGCTTGGGGCGTTCGGCAGATCCCCTTTTTTGCCCGCTTGGTCAGCGAACAGGGAATCCTGGACTACCAGGCCCTGGTCTCGTATTTTAAGGGGTTGGTTTATGACTTCGGTCCCAGAGAACAGGCCGGACTGCGCCTCTTTTACCGCAAGCTTTATTCCTGTGGTGAACTCCCTTCCATGCCGGACCTTCGCTTTGTGTCTATTCCCAGCGATCGCGAATGAAATCAAGAGCCTGGGCCAAGAGCTCACGTTCAGTTGAAGGGGGAAGGACGGCCAGGGACTGCCTGGCCGGGTGCAAAAAGAAGTGGGCCTCCTCCCGGGCCTTATGGCTCAAGCCCTGGTCTTTGATTCGGCCCAGGATCCACTTCTGCTCTGTGTCGGATAAGGTGTGGTCCTTGATCTTGGCCAATATCTGGGATTTGGAGTCATGATCCAACGTATCCAGGAAAAAAATCAAAGGCAGGGTCAGCTTGCCCTCCCGCAGATCTCCACCCAAGGGCTTTCCAGACTGGGACGGAGTTGCGGCGTAATCCAGGGCGTCGTCCACCAGTTGAAAGGCAATGCCCATGTTCAAACCGAAACACTTGGCTGCCTCTTCCAGATCTGACTCACAACCGGCCATGATGGCCCCGCTCTGACAACAGGCCTGAAGCAGGAAGCCGGTTTTGCCCACAATGATTTCCAGATATTCCTCCCGGGACAGATCGGGCTGCTTCATCCGTTCGATTTCCAGGATCTCCCCGGTTGCCGTCTGGTAAATGGCCTCGGAAATGCAGGCCATCAGGGGCAGGCTGTTGTATTCGGTAACCACTTTATTGGCCTTGGCCAGCAGAGCGTCTCCAGCCAACAAAGTGGCGCTGGTTCCAAACAGGAGATGGGCCGAAGGCTGGCCGCGACGTAAGGGTGCATTGTCCAGGATGTCGTCGTGGAGCAAGGTGGATGAATGGATGAGTTCCAGGGCCGCAGCCAAGGGGTACGGGTCATGGACAGCTCGGTCATCTTTTAGGGCCTGATAGGTGAGCAAAAATAGGGCAGGACGCAGACGCTTCCCACCGCCACTGATGATGTGCTCGGCCACGGGCTGGACTACCGGGTTCAGGCCGGAGCAGATAGAGCGCAGGCTGCTTTCAATATGCGGGATGGTTCGCTGGAAAAACTCATTGAGCGAAGGCATGGATCTCCTGATACACTACTGCTTTTTGGCTGACAAGGGATCCTGCATCGGCTCCACAAGCCGCTTGGCTGCCGCCTGTAATACATTCAAAGCCAGATCCATGTCCCACTCCTTTTCATCCCTGGAACCGACCAGGTTGGATATGCTTCTGACCTGGACAAAGGGCAGGTCGTGCACGACACAGGCCCAGGCTAAAGCAAAACCCTCCATGTTCTCAACCTCAGCCCCGGTTCTGGCCTGAAGCTCTGCCGCCCGGGAGGAGGTTCCGCTCACTCCGGCGACACTGAGACTGACAACCTGAGGCCAATTCGAATCCAACTCCAGGCCCATTCGCTGGGCCTGTCTTTGTGGATGCAAGCCCAAACGATCCCAGACCACTCGACCCTGAATCCGGCCTTGGCCGAGACCCAGCCCTCGAGGGTCTAGTCCGTTTTCGGTGTACAGACCGAATTCCGGCCAGATTTCCGTTTCCACACTGACCACGCTTCCTATGGGGATGTTATCCGGCCTGAAACTACCGGCTATGCCCAAATTGAGCACTCCCCCCAGCCCCGGGTCCGATCCCACTATCCGGCCCAGAGCCAAAGCTGCGTTCACCGGTCCGATCCCGGTAATCAAAAGGATCACCTGCTTTGGACCCCACATGAGCTTTTCTGGACGGTTGACCCGCAAGGATAGTCCTTGAGCCATGGGGCCAAGAACAGCCTGCATTTCCTTGCGAGTAGCCGTGACCAGTACAATCGGCCGTGCACTCACGCTCCCAAACCTTTTTGCTCATTCCGGTTCATATAAGACGTATACCCTCGTATGAAACAAGGCTCTTACCGCTTACAACCGCCAATACATCGTCCCCCGGTTCCGGATATCCTCACTTCCAGCCCGGAATATCCCTTTGATATCTGCGAACACCGCTTTCTCCGGACTGTGCAGTCGGCTTAATATTTCCTTGGCTGTCTTCTCCTTGTACCAATTATGGGGGACAGCAACGATCACTGCATCCAGATCCTTCATTTGCCCCCAAGGGGTCAGCTCCAAACCGAACGCTTCCCTGACCTCCAGGGGATGGACCAAGGGATCGTGAATAAGCACCTGGACGCAAAAACTCTGCAGTTCTGAAATGATGTCGATGACCCGGGTGTTGCGCAGATCGGGAACATTTTCCTTAAAAGTCAGCCCCAGTACTCCCACCTTGGCCCCGTGCACTCCGTTTCCGACCTGAATGATGTTCTTGACCACCTTTTGGGCCACAAATTGACCCATACTGTCGTTGATCCGCCTTCCGGCCAGGATGACCTGGGGGTGATAGGCCAGAGCTTCGGCCTTAAAGGTCAAATAATACGGGTCCACTCCAATGCAGTGGCCACCTACCAGTCCGGGCTTGAAAGGGAGAAAGTTCCATTTGGTCCCGGCCGCCTCCAGGACGTCCAGGGTATCGATACCCATGCGTTCAAAGATCAGGGCCAATTCATTCATTAAGGCAATATTTAAGTCCCGCTGGGTGTTCTCAATAACCTTGGCTGCTTCGGCCACCTTGATACTCGGGGCTTTGTGTATACCGGCCCGGACCACGGTAGCGTAGACAGCGGCCAAGAATTCGGTCGTTTCCGGATCCTGTCCGGCCACGACCTTGACGATGTTTTGCAGGGTATTTTCTTTGTCTCCGGGATTGATCCGCTCCGGGGAATAGCCAACCCAAAAATCCCGCCCGCAACGAAGTCCGGACTTCTCTTCCAGCAAGGGAAGACATAAATCTTCAGTTAATCCTGGAAAGACAGTGGATTCATAGACCACCACCGTTCCGGGCGTCATATTCCGTCCTACTGTGGCCGTGGCCGCCTGGATGGAGCCCAGGGCCGGCCGGTGATTGGCGTCAATGGGTGTGGGAACGGCCACGATAATGAGTTTGGCCTGGTTCAAGACCTCAGGCTCGGCCGAATAAAGGACATTCGCATCCAGAAGATCCTTGGAGGAAACCTCTCCGGTCCGGTCCCGACCGTGTCTGAGCTCATCCACTCTGGCCTGAGAAATATCGAAGCCAAGGACCTGAAAATGCTCGGCCAAAGCCACTGTTAAGGGAAGGCCCACATATCCGAGTCCAACAACGGCGATTTTTTCCTTCCCCGCCAGAAAATCAGCTAATCTGAGCATGCCTTGAGCCTCCTTGCTTGTCATTTGCCTTTAAATCTGACATACTGATGCCAAAAATATGCGGAGGACGACAATGGATTTTTTGCCCATCAAGCGCGCCCTATTCAGTGTGACGGACAAGTCGGGATTAACCGATCTGTGCGCTGCCCTCACCCGGCACCAAGTCGAACTGGTATCCACTGGTGGGACTATGGGCCATATTCAGCAATCCGGCTTTCCAGTCACAGCCGTCAGTGAGGTGACCGGCTTCCCGGAAATCCTGGGCGGACGGGTCAAGACCTTACATCCGCTCATCCATGCCGGAATCCTGGCCGACAAAAACAATCCGGAACACGTGGATACCCTGCGCAGAATGAACATCCTTCCCTTTGATCTGGTCTGTGTCAACCTGTACGATTTTGCTAAGGCCCTGGAACAAAAAAAACAAGGCCAAGATTTGATCGAGGAAATCGATATTGGAGGGCCAACCCTCCTTCGGGCCGGAGCCAAAAACTACCACAGCCTGGTCGTTTTGCCCGAACCTGAAGCCTATTCGGCATTCTTAACCGAACTGCAAGAGCATCAAGGCACCGTCAGTCTGGGCTTTCGACGCCGCATGGCCGCCAAGACCTTTGCCTTGACCTCCAAATACGATCAGCTCATCACTCAGGCCTTACAAAACAATCAATAGCAAGGAGTTTCTTATAGCCGGAAAGATTATCGGCCACACCAGTGGCCTGAAACCTAGCCATCTCAAGCTTCTTAACCGCATCTTCCGTCGTCGTTACCCGAGCAGGGGCGGCTACAGCAGCGAACAGGCCCATGAGTTGGCCGGATTGAGCGAAATGACCGGCCGGCAGCTGGGACTGCTCATCGACCGTCAAGGTCGACCGGCCATGCTTTTGGTCGGAGACCGAGATCAGATCGTTATCCCCGACCTGGGTCGTCAACGCCAAAGCGAAGGTCGCCTGCGAGGCTTACGCCTCTTGCATACCCATTTGGGCAGTTCCGGCCTGTCCCAGGACGATTTAATGGATCTGGTTTTTTTGCGCCTGGACTCCATCGGGACATTATCCGTGGATAGCCAAGGACAGCCGGATCGTTTTCAATGGGCCCAGCTCTTGCCCCCCAATCCGCAACAGGAGCTCTACCAAATCTCTCCCTCCCTGCCCTGGGACCGGGTACAGGTGGATTTTACCGCTCAGGCCGAGGCCTTGGAATCTGAATTACGCCAGACCGAAGGCGGCAAGCTTTCCAACGCCAAAGAACGGGCTCTGCTCATCAGCGTTAGCACCGCTGCCAAGAGCGTTCAGGATGCCTCCCTGCGGGAACTGGCCGACCTGGTGCGCACCGCCGGCTTGGAGGATACCGGCCATCTCATCCAACGAGTCAGTGCGGTCAATCCCAAACACCTCCTTGGGCGGGGCAAATTGGCTGAATTAGAAGTCCAAGCTCTGCAAACCGGAGCCGGAGTCTTGGTCTTTGACCGGGAACTGGCTCCAGCCCAAATGCGCAACCTGGCCGAAATCACCGAACGTAAGGTCCTGGACCGGACCCAAATCATCCTGGATATATTTGCGCAGCACGCGACCAGTCGGGCCGGAAAACTGCAGGTGGAACTGGCCCAACTGGACTATACCCTCCCCCGCTTGGTAGGTAAAAATAAGGCCCTCAGTCGTCTGACCGGAGGCATTGGCGGCCGGGGACCGGGAGAAACCAAGCTGGAGCTGGATCGGCGCCGGATCAAGGAAAGACGAACCAAAATCCATAAGGAACTGGCCAAGATCAGATCCCGCCGGGGGTCCACCCGGACCAGGCGGAACAAGGCCGGATTGCCTATTGTGGCCCTGGTTGGTTACACCAATGCCGGGAAATCCACCTTATTAAACACCTTAACTTCCAGTCAGGTGCTCACTGCAGACAAGCTCTTCGCCACATTGGATCCGGTCACCCGCAGACTGCGTTTCCCCGAGGACAGAGAGATCATCCTTACCGACACCGTGGGCTTCATCCGTTCCTTGCCCCTCTCCCTTCGAGAGGCCTTTCTGGCCACCCTGGAAGAACTGGACGCGGCCAATGTCCTGGTCCAAGTGGCGGATGCCCATCACTCCGAACTTGTTCAACACATTGAGGCGGTGCAGGCCTTGCTGCAGGATCTGGGACTCCACGCCATTCCCCGCCTCCTGGTCCTGAACAAATGGGACCTGGTGGATTCCGCCCAAAGGATGACCTTGATGAACCGCTATCCCCAGGCCCTGCCGGTCTCCGCTCAGGACAGTTCCGGTCTGACCGGTCTCCTGGAGGCAGTCGGCAACAAACTCCCGGCGGTAAACATATATCCAGAGAGACAGTCTTTGGGTATTGAACAAGACCGAAAATACCTGTAGCTTAAGGAAAGGACAACGCGACTTAAGAGTGAACCCAGGATATGAGCAACATAATAAAAATACTTCGCATCGATCCAACCGGGAGGAAAGGGATATGGCTCAAATCAAGAAAATTCTGTGTGCCGTGGATTTTGCCGAATACAGTCCGCAAGTGGCCGATTACGCCCGGACCCTGGCCGAGGCCTTTCAGGCCGAAATCCATGTGGTCTATGTCGCTCCTACCTTGGCCCAGTACGTGGGTTTTCAAATCGCTCCCAGCTCAATAGAAAACTTTGTGGGCGAAATCATTTCCGGGGCTGAACAGACCATGGACACTTTTCTGAGTGATAACTTCGCTCCGGAACAGGCCCAGGGGCAGGTCCTATCCGGGTATGCGGCTGAAGAAATCCTCTCCTTTGCCCATGAGCACAATATGGATCTTATTGTCATGGGCACACACGGACGAAAAGGTATTGATCGCGTCTTGTTTGGCTCAGTGGCTGAAAAAGTGGTCAAGGCCGCCCCCATGCCCGTGCTCACCCTGCGTCCCCGGTCTTTGAGTTCCGCCGCATAAACCATGTTCTCCCTGCCTTGGAAAAAAAAACAGCCCCCAACCGGGCTGGATTGTGGCCAGGCCTGGGTCAAGGTGGTCGGATTCAGACGCAGCCGACAGGGTATTGCCCTGGAGCGGGTCGGTCGAATGCCTTGGAAAGGACAAGACCTGGAAGATTCCCAGCGCATGACCACTGGTCTGAAAACCCTTTATTCCGGCTTGCAGATGAATACTCAGTCCGTCATCTGTTCCCTGGCCGGACACGCAGTGATTATTAAACGTATTCATCTGACGAACCAGCAGGCTGCAGACTTACCAAACTCTTTATCCACACTGGCAGTTGAGCATATTCCTTTTGATCTCCAGGATGTCTGTCTGGACTATCAAATCTTGGATTCGGACACAGGTGCTGACCCGAACACTGTCCTTCTTGTAGCCAGCAAGAAAAAGAAGGTCCATGAGATGCAATGGATCATGTCTCAGGCTGGTCTGCAGATTTCTGTTGTCGACGTGGATGGTTTCGCTCTGTGCAACTGCTTTGAATTCAATTACCCCGAATCCCAAAATGCCCCGGTGGCCCTTTTGGATATCGGTGCCAACCAAAGCACATTTTGTGTCCTGGCCAACCACCGACCGTTATTCATTCGGGATGCGGGGTTCGGAGGTCAGCAGATAACCGACCGTCTTGCCCACACCCTGAACCTGCCCAGTCTGCAGGCCGAGACCTTGAAATGGCAGGATCCGGATGCCTTACCCTCTGATCTCAGAGCTGGCATTGAACAGGTCAGGCATTCCATGTTCATCTCCTGGGCCGAGGAGATCCAGCGATTGCTGCACTATTATATCAACTCCCTTCCAATTGCTGTTCCCCAACCCCAAACATTGTACCTCAGCGGTGGCGGCAGTCTGCATCCCGGATTGTCCACCGTGCTCAGCGAACAATTGGAATTCGAAAATACCTTTCTTGATCCGTGGCGTCGATGCCATATCGACGACTCTCGTTTCGATCCTGGCTATTTGCGATGCTTTGGTCCGCAATATGCCGTGGCCGCAGGCCTGGCCCTTCGAGGAGTCTCATAAGACGGAGCCCCTACATGTTGACGATCAACCTCCTCCCCCATAAAAAAAGGGGCCGAACCTCTGATAGCCGCAAACAGATCCTGCTCTTGATTCTGCTCCTGTTGTTGGCTGGTACAGGAATTATCCAGGCCAAGCAGATGCTCTCCGCCAAAATTGATCGCCTGGACCAGGAACTCCAATCCAAAACCGCCACCCAGCAAGAGCTCCGCAAACAGATTGCCCAGATAAGAGACCTGCAAAACAAACTCAAGGAGCTGGACCAACGGGTGGCCATCATCCGCCGCATTCGGGAACACCAGGCCCTGCCCGTTCGCTACTTGGACGAAATCGCCCGCCATGTCCCTGGAGACAAGATGTGGTTCGACTCCTTGAGTATGGACAATCAAGGTCGCATGACCTTGAGCGGAGTGGCTCTGGACAATCAGGTTTTTGCCCGCTATCTTCGTAGATTAAGAGGGTCCCCTTACATATCGGACATATCTCTGCAACAAACCCAGCGCAAAACCATTCAGAATTTGAACCTGGTCGCCTTTCGCTGCAGCCTTTCAGCCACAGACAAACATCCTGCTTCAGGAGAGGGCCATGGCTGAACAGTCTTTGCGCAGCAGATGGACCGACTTGAGCTTGGCTCGAAAGGCGCTTTATTCCTGTCTTGCAGGGCTGGGTCTGGCCGGTGCTCTCTGGTTTTTTCTCTTTAAGCCCCAGATGGATGAAATCGCGAGCATGCAACAGGATATTACGCGTCTGGATAAAGACATTGCCCAATACAGGATCCAGATCAAAGCTCTTCCCCAAGTACAAGAAGATGTTAAGGCCCGAAAACGCGAACTGGCCTATGCTCAAACCCTGCTTCCGGAAACCAACTCAGATGCCGAAAACTTGCTCTCCTCCATAGAAAAGCTGGGCAATGACGTGGGTATTGAATTTTTGCTCTTCACCCCGGGTCAGGAAAAAAAACACGATTTCTACGCTTCCAGAACGATAAATGTTCGCTTCCAAGGAAGCTTTCACAACTTGATGCGCTTTTTCGACCACTTGTCCGGGCTGGATCGCTTGGTCACCCTGGAGTCGGTCCAACTCAGACCGACATCCTCCTCCCGGATTGAGGACGTATCATTGCAGGCAGACTGCCAATTGCGCATCTACCGCATGCTGTCCGAACAGGAACGTGGCTCAAAGGGGTCAAAATCCTGATGTCCACTGATCAATCCACGGCCACAGTCCACATCCAAATCAAAAAATGGCTTCCAAGAGGCCTTCTGTTTTTTTCTGTTCTGGGTATTTGTCTGTTCTTGTCTCTGGGGGCTCGAGGGGCAACGAATAACACTGATGGAAAGGAGCCAGACTGGATGACCCCCCCGGCCTTTACCTATTCTGCCAAGAACCGGGTTGATCCTTTTGCATCCTTTATACGAGCCCAATCCGAAGCCCAGGGTGAAGATCAGAATGCAAACCAGGCCTTGTCCCCTCTGCAGCAAGTTGCCCCCACACAACTCAAGCTGGTCGGCATCCTGGATCCCCAAGGGGGTGAGACTCGACTGGCCTTAGTAGAACTTCCCAACGGGAAAGGATATATCCTCAGACCCGGGACCTTGATTGGCAGAAATGATGGCCTTGTGACCATGATTACCGAACATCAAGTTACCATTGAAGAAAAACAAAAGACCCCTTGGGGTGAAGATGTCCAGCATTCCGTTGTCCTGGAGCTTCCCGATTCCTCAGGAGTTGAGCATGACCAGTAAGCAGCTCCCTCTCACTGCATCCTTTTGGCCCCGGAGGCTTCCTGTCGTGGCCTTGTTTGTGCTCTTGGTGATTCTCCTTTCCGGGTGTACTGGACGAACCAAGGAACCAAGGCCGAAGCTTAATGAATCCATGGCTCATCTTCCTCAGGCCCCAAACGCAACCATGCAGCCAAAGGCAGATCCAGGCAGTCCATTCCAGGATCCCTCCTCGCAAAGTACAGAAAAAGCCTCCTCCCTGCCAGCCAAGGTGCGGTTGGAAAAAACTGAGGACAAACTTGTCGCGGTGATACCTGTATCTGAAAAAACGCACATAGCCCCCTCGTATCAACACAAAACCTTGGGCTTGACCTTAACTCCCCCTCTTCAGTCACTGGAATTGCCTGAACCCAAGTCAAAAGGGGTAATCACAGACATAACTTCTCAATCCGACTCCAAAGGGATCCACAGCCTGGACTTTCATCTTGACCGAGAGATTCAATTTCTTGTCACTCGCCCCCGAGCAGATATGGCCGAAATACATTTTGTCCCGGTCGCACAGGCTGCATCGACTGAGTCAACCTCCAGGGATCAACCCTCTTTACACCTTGAAGACATTGACTTTCACGCCCTTGAAACCGGAGACCTCCTCGTGCAGTTGACGGCGACGCATCCCTTTGATTATCGTCTGCGTCCTGGGGATAATAAAGAATTGCGACTTCTCTTTCCCCAAATGCACGTTCCGCATCGTTTAATAAAACTGTATCGTCTTTCACAATTTCAATCCGCCGTTCGATCCGCTTTGCTGACCAACACCTCATCTGGGGCCATGCTGACTCTCTCCGGCATAGACAAACCCATCCCAGCTCATCGCCAGGGCAGGAAATTGATCCTGACCGTTCCAGGGGAATCATCACCCGGGGTGCAGGATGGGGCAGACCACACCACATCGTCCGAAGCGTCCGCCGCTCCTGTTCGAGCCGAAAATGGGGGGGAAGGAGACGTTTCCAGACAGATTCAGTTGTTCCCGGGGATGAAGGAAGAGTATACCGGGAAGCCGATCAGTCTCAACCTTCAGGATGCGGACGTTGAGCACGTCTTGCGTCTGCTGGCAGAAGTGGGCGAGTACAGTCTGATCCTGGATCAAAGCGTATCCGGCACCATTTCCCTGAAGCTGAATCACGTCCCCTGGGATCAAGTTTTGGATCTCGTTTTGCAGCAAAAAGATCTGGGTATGGTCAAGAGGGGGAATATCTTGCGCATTGCTCCGGCCGATGAGTTGGAAAAAGAACAGGAAAGAATTATTAATTCCAGGAAAGCTGCTCTTGAGGCCAGGAAAGCTGCTCATGAGGCCCGCCAGAGCGAGCAGGAAATGGCCCCCTTGCGTACTGCGTACATACAAATCAACTACGCCAAGGCCGCTGAGCTGCAGCCCAACCTCGAAAAATTCCTATCCGAACGGGGAGAAATCGGACATGACTCCAAGACCAACCAAATCATCATCTCAGACACAGAGCAAGCCATTGACAGAATTCGAGGCGTGGTCCGCAAACTGGACCGGGCCGAACGCCAAGTCCTCATCGAAGCCAGACTGGTGTACGCCACGGACGAATTTCAACGCAGTTTGGGCTTGAAATGGGGAGGGAGCTATAGCTATGAGAGTGAGGACACCGCTTTTGAATTAGGGGGAACCCAAGAGAACGATTTTGCCATAAATCTCCCCAATCAGGGCAGCACGACCCTGGGGCTAGGCACCTTCTTCGCCAAGTTATCTGGAAACTCTCTGTATATATTGGATGCCCAGCTCGAGTTGGGTGAGATCCAGAACCAGGCAAGAACCATCTCCTCCCCACGAGTGGTGACCTTAAATAATCAACAAGCTGAAATAACACAAGGAACTAAAATTGCGTTTAGAACTGAAACTGAAGAAGGTGTATTTACGACGGAATTTGAGAGTGCCCAACTCAAGCTTGCTGTTACCCCCCAAATAACTCCGGACAACAATCTTATCCTGGATCTGGATATCACTGATGATAGCCCGGTAGCTGGAGGTGAAGACATCGAAACCCGCAGCATCCAGACCAAACTGTTTGTTGATAACGATCAAACCTTGGTCATTGGCGGGATACAACAGCTACAACAATCAAATGTACAAGACAGTGTTCCTGTAGTGTCCCAAATTCCCTTATTGGGGTGGTTTTTTAAGAACAAGTCCAGGAGAGAAACGAAGCGGGAACTCCTCATCTTCATTCGGCCCCATATCCTTGATTCATAACTTTGATGAACAGGAGAAAGACAGTGCAATGCACATCCAGGCATCCATGGGACATGATCCGTCCGGAGATCAAAGAGTTTGCCCCATATGTCCCGGGCAGATCCATCGCTGAAATCCGGCAAGAACTCGGTCTGGGCCATGTGGTCAAGATGGCCAGCAATGAAAACCCCCTTGGGGCCTCTCCGGTGGTCAAAAAGACCGTACAAAACCGAGCGGACCTGGTCTTTCGCTATCCCCGGCCCAACTCTCCGGATTTGACCCAGGCCTTAAGCCGACATTTGGAACTGCCCCAGGACAGATTCGTGGTGGGCAATGGTTCAGACGAGATCATCGACCTCTTGATCCGAGTTCTGGCCCGGCCAGGTGTAGACCGAATCGCCATTTTTAATCCCAGTTTTAGCATCTATACCCTGCAAGCCCGCTTGTGCGGTGTGGAACTGACCCGAGTTCAACTGGAGAAAGATTTCAGTTTTCCTTTTGCCCGTTTATTGGCCAGTGTGGACCAGGATACGAGCATGGTCTTTGTCACCAATCCGGACAACCCCTCCGGACACACCGTCAGCAAAGAGGAATTGATCGATGTGTCCAGGAATCTACCGGATAGTACCCTGCTCATCATTGATGAAGCCTATATAGAATTCGCCGACGATCCCGGTCTGTACTCTCCGCTTTCCGAACTGGACAAACTGGACAACGTGGTCTTGCTGCGGACCTTTTCCAAGTTGTACGGCTTGGCCGGACTCCGACTTGGATATGGCATCATGCCAGCCTGGTTGACCGATCTTATGCATCGAGTCAAACTGCCCTTTAGTGTCAATCTCCTGGCTGAAGCGGCCGGTCTGGCTGCCCTGCAGGACCGCTACTTCGTCCAGGCCAGCCGGGAAGTGGTCCAAGAGGGGAGACAGTATCTGTCCCAGGCCCTGACCAGGCTGGGTTGGAAGGTCTATCCCAGCCAGGCCAACTTTGTTCTGGTCCAGCCTTCATGCCCGGCCGAGCACCTGGTCAGGGAACTCCTGAACAAAGGCTTTATCGTTCGCTCCCTGGAGAGTTACGGACTCTCAGACTCTGTTCGTATCTCCATCGGGACCGAGGCGGAAAACCGCGGACTTGTCCGCGCTTGCCAAGAGATTCAAGACGCCTATGTCTAAGATATCATCTCTTGTAATTACCATTGACGGACCGGCCGGGGTGGGCAAGTCCACCCTGTCCCGTTTTTTGGCCCAGCATTTCTCTTTGGCCTATCTGGATACCGGAGCCATGTTTCGAGCCATGGCCTTGCATCTTGGAGAAGGCTCCTGGTCCTGGCCCCAAAATCAACTAAACGCCGCCCTCTCCGGCTTGCATTTTTGCCTCTCCGGTCAAGGGGAGTCCACGGACTTGAAGGTAAACAACCGGACCATAGGTCCTGAAATACGACATGAACATATCGGCCTATGGGCGTCATATCTGGGGCAAAGGGAGGAAGTCAGGAGCTATCTTAAGTCGGCGCAACAAATCCTCGGTAAGAATACATCCCTGGTGGCTGAAGGAAGGGATATGGGCTGCGTAGTTTTTCCTTGGGCCGGATGCAAGATATTTTTAGATGCTCGTCCTGAGGAGCGAGCCAGACGACGATGGCAGCAACTCCTGGACATGGGCCAGGACCCTGACCTGGAGACCCTAACCCGAGATTTGAAACAACGGGACGAACAGGACCGAAATCGGAGCATCGCCCCACTCCGGCCTGCCCCGGACGCACTTCTTATCGACACCACGCATATGACCGAGGATCAAGTGAGGGGAAAACTGCAGGAGGTGGTCGGCAACGCGATTCAAGAACACCTGGGGAATATCTTCATCCGGACATGAGCTATATCAGACTCAAGCCCACCCCACTTTCTTCAGCCGGCAGGACCTGGCCAATGACTTCGGCCAAATCGCCGAATCCACGCAGGGCCGCCTGGACCGCACCCACTTGGGCCTCAGGAACGGACAGGACCAGCCCGCCAGAGGTTTGGGGATCAAAAATGACGTCCACCAGCAGGGGATCCACCCTTTTTGCTACCTGCAGGCTCTTTTGGCAGTGGGCCTTATTGGCATAGGCCCCGGCCGGGACCAGGCCCATGGAGGCCAGCTCAAGGGCATGATCCATAACCGGAACGGATTGGGCTTTTATCTGCAAATGGACCCTACCTGCCTTGGCCATTTCCAAGATATGTCCTCCCAGTCCAAAGCCGGTCACATCGGTTGCGCCCTGGAGATGATAGTCCCGGATCACTTGCCCTCCCCCGGCATTCAACCTCCCGGCCCAGGTGATGATCACATCTTCAAGCTTCTGGGCATTTGGCCACTGAGCCTTGATGGCTGTTGCCAAGATCCCGGTGCCCACCGGTTTCGTCAGTATGAGGAACTCTCCGGGCTTGGCCCCGCTGTTTTTGGCCACTTCCGAAGCATGCACTTCCCCGGTCACCGCCAGTCCGAACTTCAGCTCCGGGTCGTCCACGGTGTGCCCACCGGCCATAACCGCCCCGGCAGCCATAACCGCATCTCTCCCCCCATGCAGGACCTGCCCGAGGACCTCCAAGGATAGACAATCCTTGGGAAAACAGACAATGTTCATGGCCGAAAAAGGGATCCCCCCCATGGCATAAATATCGGACAAGGCATTGGCTGCGGCAATGCTTCCAAAGGCATACGGGTCGTTGACCATGGGAGTCAAAAAATCTACAGACTGGACCATGGCCCGGCCAGCAGGAAAGTTCAAAACAACTGCATCCTCGCACCCCTGGCCGGATACCAGGATACGTTCATCATCCTCCCAGGTAAACTGGGCAAGCACCGACTCCAGGTCCCCCGGAGCGAGCTTGGCCGCTCAACCAGCCGCTCTTACTTTATCCACCAGTCGAATATCATTCATTCCTTATCCTCCCATTTCCTGCAAAAAGGCTTGAATAGCTGGGAATTGGGCCCTCTGAGCATGGACGACGGCATAAAATTTACGACTCGGGTTGGGCCTATCAGACTGCACGAGGCGGACCTCACCTCGGTTCAACGGTCCGGCGGCCGCCAGGGAGGACACCATACTCACTCCTAAGCCGGCTTGAATACAAGCCAAAACCGCCTGGGTACTGCTGACCATGGTCCTTATGCGCATCATATCCAACTCAATTCCCATGGAGTGCAGAAAGGAGAGCATAGCCTTTCGCGTTCCTGAACCGGGCTCCCTGATGATCCACGGCCATTGTTCCATGCTGTCCTTATCAAGAAGTCCCGGTTGGTGGTTGTTCTGCCCCCCGGCAACTATCAACAACTCGTCTTCGGCTACTTCATAATACGCCAGATTACCTATATCTTCTCTGCCCCCGATGATCCCGAGATCGATATCCCCGGTCAGAACCTGGTTCTCTATGCTTCGAGAATCACCGACCTCCAAACTCAACTGCACATCCAAATATTTAGCCTGAAAAGTACCCAGATACTGGGGTAAGATGCAATGCGCAGGGATAGTACTCCCTCCCAATCGAAGACGTCCGGTAACACTCCCTTTGAGCAGAGCTATTTCCGCCGTGGCCTTACTTCTGGCCTCGATGATAATCCGGGCATGGCGATAAAGTGTTTCCGCAGCTTGAGTGGGCAAAATATGCCGGGCCATACGATCAAAAAGTATGGTCCCCAGTTCCTTCTCCAGACTGGCGATATGTGCACTGATAGTCGGCTGAGCCAGATAGAGCAAGCTTCCGGCCCTGGAAAAACTCTTTTGATCAAAGACAGCACAAAAAGTTTCCAGTCTACGGATATCCATTTTTAAAATACTTTATATCATATATTGGAATATATATGCGTAAAAAAACAGTCCGTGCTCAGGGCAAAGCCACGGACTGTTTCATATCATTTCTTAGCTTACGTACATCAGGCTTGTTTGCTGAATTCTATGATGGCCAAAGGAGCAGAATCCCCCCGCCGTGGTTGCGATGTCTTAATCAGTCGGGTATACCCTCCGGGAGTATCCGAAAACCTCGGTGCGATGTCCGAAAAGAGTTTATGAACCAAGGTCCTATTTCCCAGCACCCGATAGGCTTTGCGCCGGGCATGAACCGTATCCTCCAAGCCCATACTGACCAATCTATCGGCCATCTTGCGCAGCTCCTTGGCCTTGGCTTCTGTGGTCTGAATTCGTTCATGTTCTACCAATGATCTGGCCATATTTTTGACCATGGCCTTGCGGTGCTCCCATGTCCTTCCCAGCTTTCGTCCAGATTTTCTATGTCTCATGGTCATCTTTCCTGTTCAGCCACTGTTGATACTTGGAGTCAAAATCATCGACCTTCATCCCCAAATCTAAGCCCATGTCGTTTAAGACCTGGATTATGTCGTCCAAGGACTTGCGCCCGAAATTCTTTGCTTTGAGCAATTCATTCTCTGTTCGTTGAACCAGTTCACCAACGGTATAGATATTGGCTTTCTTCAGGCAATTGCTTGCTCGCACTGGCAATTCCATGTCGTCTATGCTTCGAAACAAGATTTCGTCGATCTCTTCCGAAGAATGTTGGGGTTCACGTTTTCTGGTTGAATCCTCGTCAAAATTGACGAAAACTGTAAGTTGATCCTTCAGGATCTTCGCGCTATAGGCCAGACTGTCTTCAGGAGTGATCGATCCGTCGGTCCAGACTTCCATGACCAACTTGTCGTAATTGGTCATTTGACCTACCCTGGCTTGTTCCACCCGGTAGGCCACCTTCTGCACAGGGGAAAAACTGGCATCTAAAACAATAATCCCGATCTGATCGCTGAAGTTGTCTTGCTGCTCGGCAGGTAAATAGGCTTTGCCCATATGCACGTCGAGCTCCATGCGCAGTGTCCTGGGCTCAGACAATGTAGCAATGGGCAGATCTGGATTTAAAACGGTTACGTGCTGATTTTGCTGTATCTCTCCCGCAGTAACTAAGCCTTCTTTGTGCACATCAAGGATCAACTTTTGAGGTTCATCCGTATCCATGGCCAAACGGACCTGTTTAAGATTAAGGATGATGTCTGTTACATCCTCTTCAACTCCAGGGATACTGGTGAACTCATGCTGAACATCGTCAATCCTCACCGCAACTATGGCTGCCCCCTGCAAGGAAGAAAGAAGGATCCTACGCAACGCATTGCCCAGTGTAATCCCAAATCCTCTCTCCAGGGGTTCACACGCAAATTTCCCATATGTTGGGCTGGCCCCCGAATCTTGATCAACCTTCTTCGGCTTGACCAATTCCGTCCAGTTGCGGCAATTAATCGTTCGTCCATTATCTTTAATTATCATAGAGCGTTCCCGCTTCGTGACTCATCAGGTGAAAACAGCAAGCCGAAATCAGTCGGCCTGATTCCGGCTTGTCCATGAGGGATCCAAATTGCAAACAATGAGCATGTGTTAAGGAGGTTCCTCGCCCACAAAGCACCTTGGATTTGACCCTCACACTCAGCTTCTTACTTGGAATACAATTCAACGATGAGATGTTCGTTGACTGGGAAAGTGATGTGTTCACGTTGGGGCTCAGTTTTCACAGTCGCACTATATTGCTCGGTATTATTCTCCAGCCACTCCGGAATTCCCCTGCGATCGACGACTTCAATGGCTTCCTGGATAACCGGCACCTTTTTGCTCCGTTCCTTGACCTGGATGATGTCTCCAATGCCTAATTGATGGGACGGAATGTCAACTTTATGCCCATTGAGCTGAAAATGTCCGTGTCTGACCAGCTGTCGAGCCTGACTACGGGAATTGGCAAATCCGGCCCGATACACAACATTGTCCAGCCTTAACTCAAGCATGCCAAGTAAATTTTGACCAGTAACGCCTTTTTTCCGCTCTGCCTCCTGGAAATAGGCATGGAATTGCCCTTCCAACAATCCGTACATCCGCCTGACTTTCTGTTTTTCGCGCAACTGAATCTCATAATCTGTTGATTTTTTTCGTCGCCGACCATGTTGTCCAGGTGGGTACGGCCTACGTTCAAACGGACATTTGTCTGTATAACATCTATCGCCCTTGAGAAAAACTTTCGTTCCTTCTCTGCGGCATATCCTGCATTTCGCTTCTGTATATCTGGCCAAGGTCATCCCTCCTCAAAGGCTCTTAGACACGCCGTCGTTTAGGCGGTCGGCATCCATTGTGCGGAATTGGGGTTATATCCCGGATAAATGAAACCTTGAATCCGGCATTATTGATGGCCCGCATGGCTGACTCTCGTCCTGAGCCAGGCCCTTTGACAAAGATGCCCACAGTGCGCATCCCGTTGTCCTGAGCCTTTCGGGCCGCATTCTGAGCCGCCATTTGAGCTGCATAAGGGGTGCTCTTCTTAGACCCTTTGAATCCGGCCATGCCGGATGTTGCCCAACTGACCACATTCCCCTTCATATCGGTAAAAGTGATTGTGGTGTTATTGAAAGAAGCCCGGATATGGGCCATTCCGGTGGGAATGTTCTTCTTTTCTTTCTTTTTTGTCGTCCGCCGTTTTGCTTTGGCCATGTCCTTCTCCGCTCGGCTTGGTATACCAAATTAATGGTTATTTCTTCTTTTTCCCAATCATGCTTCGCCGTGGACCTTTTCGAGTCCTGGAGTTCGTACTCGTCCGTTGACCACGTACAGGGAGGTGCCTCTTATGCCGTTCTCCACGATAACAGCCGATTTCCATCAGTCGTTTAATATTGGCATTGGTTTCCCGGCGCAGGTCACCTTCGACCTTATACTTGGTTTCCAATTCTTTACGAATCTCATTGACTTCGTCTGCGGATAAGTCATCGGTCTTTTTGGTCCAATCGACCCCTGTAGCATCCAAAATTTTAAGAGCGGATGAGTGACCTATGCCGTAAATATAGGTCAGGGCTATGTCCAGCCGCTTATTTCTGGGCAAATCGACACTTGCGATACGAGCCACGTTTCTCCCCCTTCCTCTTAGCCTTGTCGCTGTTTATGACGAGGATTTTCGCAAATAACACGCAATGCACCCCTGCGCCGAATCACTTTACATTTGGCACACATTTTCTTTACAGACGGTCTGACTTTCATTTCCATTGCTCCTTGGCCTTCTAAAAGCGCCCCTTAAGCTTGCTCTTTTGCATCAATCCTTCGTATTGGTGGGTTATCAAATATGACTGCACCTGCGACATTGTGTCTATAGCCACACCAACAACAATAAGCAAGGCTGTTCCGCCAAAATAAAAGGGAACATTGAGCTGATCGATCAATAGCATAGGCAGAACACAAATAGCTGATACATACAGTGATCCCCACAGGGTTATCCTGGTCAAAACCTTGTCAATATATTCTTTCGTATGTTGTCCAGGACGAATACCGGGGATAAATCCGCCCTGCTTTTTCAAATTTTCAGCAATATCCTTCGGGTCGAAAATAATTGCTGTATAGAAAAAGCAAAAAAAGATGATCAACCCAACAAAAACAAGAGCATAGACAACAGAGCCGGGTTGAAAGAAAGTAGACAAAGCCTGCAGCCATTCCACTTGAGAAAAATTGGCAATAGTAGCCGGGAACATGAGAATGGAAGAGGCAAAAATTGGAGGAATCACACCGGCCGTATTCACCCGCAAAGGAAGATGTGTATTTTGCCCGCCATACATCTTGCGTCCCATTTGTCGTTTGGCATAATGTATGGGAATTCTTCGCTGTGACGTCTCCATGAAGCAGGTAAATATCAGCACCCCAGCCATGACCACTGCAATGATCAAAGCGACGAAAATGGCCATTTCTCCGGAACTCATGAGTCGAAAAGACTTCATTAAGGCCCCGGGTATTCCGGCTACAATCCCGGAAAATATAATCAAAGATATCCCGTTACCAATACCTCTGGCCGTTATCTGCTCCCCGAGCCACATTATGAATATAGTACCTGCAGATAAGGTCACAACCGTAATGAATACAAACATTGCCCCTGGGTCGGGAACAACAACCTCCCCAGATGGACTGGTCATTTGCTGCAGGCCAATGGAAATACCAGTTCCCTGGACCAGGGTTATAAGTACAGTGAGATATCTTGTATATTGAGTAATCTTCTTTTGGCCGGCCTCGCCCTCTTCCTTTTTTAACCTGGACAGTTCTGGGCTCACCACAGTCAGCAACTGCAAAATGATGGATGCCGAAATATAGGGCATTATTCCCAGAGCGAAAACGGAAAGGCGACTCAATCCTCCACCACTGAACATGTCAAAGAGGCCAAACAGAGTATTTTGGGCATTGGCAAAGAAGTCGGCTATGGCTTGTCCATTTATCCCCGGAACAGGGACATGGATGCCCAATCGATAGACGATGAGCAACCCAAAGGTAAACAAAATTTTGTTTCTGAGTTCCTTGGAACCTGCCAAACTGTCCATCTTGGGTATCACGAACTAACCCTCCAAAGCCACGGCCTGACCGCCAGCACTCTCGATCTTGGCCACTGCCTGCTTACTAAATGCATGCGCGGTGATTGTAATCTTCCGATCGATCTCGCCCCGACCCAGAACCTTTATCGGTCTCTTGGTTGAAACCAATTCGCTTAAGTCATGAACGGTTATTTCGCTGGCCTGGGGAAACATCTGCACAATACGTTCCAGGTTGAGGACCGTATATTCAACTCGAAACAAATTATTGAAACCACGCTTGGGCAATCTACGGACCAAGGGCATCTGACCACCTTCAAACCCAGGAGCTGGTCCGGAGCCAGCTCGAGCCCGCTGTCCTTTGTGCCCTTTTCCGGCGGTGCACCCCAGTCCGCTGGACGGACCGCGTCCCCGACGCTTTCTATCCTTTTTTTCACTGGCAAATGGGCGTAACTGATGCAATTTCATGTCTCTATGACCTCTACCAAGTGCTTAACTTTCGTGACCATGCCCCGAATGACGGTGCTATCCTGCACCTCCTTGACCTGATTGAGCTTCTTCAAACCCAAGGCTTGCAGATTCTTTCGCTGGTTCGGGGTACACCCTATTGTGCTGCGAATGAGTTTGACCTTCATGATCCTACCCTCGCCAGTTTGACCTGTGTTCCCCGCAACACATTCACATCGTCTTCTGTGCGCAGAGACATCAAGCCTTGCATGGTAGCCTTGAGCACATTAATGGGATTGTTGGTCCCCAAGGCCTTGGTGATAACATCCTGTATCCCGCAGGCCTCCATAACGGCACGCACCGGCCCGCCGGCTATAATCCCTGACCCCTTGGCCCCCGGCTTGAGCATGACATGTCCCGCCCCATATCGACCGTTGGTGGCATAGGGAATTGTTCCCTGGATTATCGGAACTTTGATCATCTCTTTTTTTGCTCGTTCAGTGGCCTTTTGAATGGCGTCCGGAACCTGGTTGGCTTTTCCATGACCGCAGCCAACCCGTCCATTGCCGTCACCCACAACTACTAAGGCGCTAAACTTGAAATTCCGTCCACCCTTGACCACCTTGGCTACGCGGTTGAGATGAACGACCTTTTCAATATAATTTATCTCATTTCCTTCCATGCGTAACCTCGATCAAAATTTAAGTCCGCCTTCACGTGCCCCATCAGCCACTGCTTTTATCCGACCGTGGAAATAGTATCCGCTCCGATCAAAGACCACAGCCTGAATATTATGCTTGGCAGCCCGTTCAGCTAAATCTTTGCCCACTGCAAAGGCCCCACTTTTGTTCAGACCCTTAACTGCAGGCAAGGCCAGGGAAGACGAGGCGGCCAGTGTTTTTTGCTCCCGGTCATTTATGAGCTGGGCATAAATATGATTATTGGACCGAAAGACAGCCAACCGCGGTCGCTCACCTGTACCGGAAATCTTTTTACGTATCCGCAATTTCCTTCGTTTCCGGGCTTGGTTCCGACTAAGTTTCATGGCATCCTCATTCTTTACTTCTTGGCCGATTTACCGGCTTTGCGCCGAACCTGTTCGTCTGTGTATTTAATGCCCTTGCCTTTATATGGTTCCGGCGGTCTGATCCGCCGGATCTGAGCCGCGACTTCCCCGACCAACTCTTTATCGATCCCGGATACAAAGAGACGGTTCCCTTCTGCGCGGGCCGACACTCCTTGGGGCAATTGGTACTTCTGAGGGTGTGAATATCCAACACTCAGTTCCACAGTATCTCCGGACACCGCGACCCGATAGCCTACTCCGACCAACTCAAGGCCTTTCTCATACCCCTTGCTCACGCCCTGCACGGCATTATTCAGCAAGGTCCGGCGCAGTCCGTATTGTTCTTTGGCAATCTTGCTATCGTTCTTTCTTGTTAAGCTAATCTGATTCACATCAGAGGCGTATTCAATAGCTGGATGTGTCTCTACGCTCAGTGTCCCTTTCGGCCCCGACACCTCGATGACCGTTCCATGAAATGCTACCTGAACTCCGTCAGGTAGAGAAACAGGAATTTTACCAATCCGTGACATAATGCGCCCTCATCTTACCATATTTCACACAAGAGTTCTCCGCCGACGCGGGATTCCCGTGCTCTTTGCCCGTCCATAATCCCCTTGGATGTGGACACAACATTTATTCCCAGCCCGTTTTGGACCAAAGGGATCTCATCAACACCAACGTATCGGCGACATCCTGGACGGCTCAACCGACGTAGGCCGCTGACTGCAGGCCGCCCGCGAACATACTTGAGGGTGAGATCAATGTCCCTGTCCAGCTCGTGGAAGTCCTGGATATATCCCTGGTTCTTTAAAATATCACACAAAGCCAATTTCACCTTGGATTTTGGCAATTGGACTCGTTTATGCAATGCCATATGCGCATTGCGGATGCGAGTCAGCATATCAGCTATAGGATCGCTTACTGGCATATTGGGGCTCCTTACCAACTCGATTTGCGAACACCAGGGAGTTGACCGGTCAAAGCCATGTTCCGAAAGCAAATTCTGCAAATTCCAAACTTTCGTAAAAATGCTCGGGGACGACCGCAAATCGGGCACCTGTTGTACTCTCTGACCTTGAATTTAGCTTTCTTTTGGGCCTTTACTCGTAAAGCTTGCCTTGCCACACCCAATCCTCCTTACTTGATGAAAGGCATGCCCAGCATTTTAAGGAGCATCTTGCCTTCTTTGTCTGTTTGCGCTGAGGTGACCACAGTCACGTTCATGCCCTTGATCCGGTCAACCTTGTCCATGTTAATTTCCGGAAAAATCGTATGTTCCCGCAAACCCAGGGTAAAGTTGCCCCGCCCATCGAAACCGCGGTCATGAACACCACGGAAGTCCCGAACCCTGGGCAGAGCAAAATTGACAAGCTTATCGTAAAAATCCCACATTTGTCGATGTCGAAGGGTAACCCGACAACCAACAGGCATGCCTTCCCGAAGCTTAAAGGCGGCAATGGACTTTTTAGCCCTGGTTACTACTGCCTTTTGCCCTGCTATCAAGGACAGTTCTTGGACAGCATCCTGAATAATCTTGTTATCCTGGCTCCCTTCTCCCAAGCCCATGTTTAAAGAAATGGACTTGATGCAGGGTATTTGCATCAAAGAAGTATAGTTAAATTCACTTTTAAGTTCAGGAGAAATCTTCTCTTTGTACAATTGCTGTAAACGGCTCATAATATATCCTTCACAGACGCCTTGTGTGCAACACCCTAAATGCTTATTTTAGACTAATTGGTTTAGTCCAACATTTCCTGACATTTCTTGCAATACCTCAACTTACGCCCGTCCTCTGTCATCTTAAATCCGATGCGTGTAGGCTTTGTGCACGATTCGCAGAGTAAGGCCACATTGGATATGTGCATCGGGGATTCTTTATCCTGTATACCGCCACTCTTGCCTGTGTACGGGTTGCCCTTCACGTGCCGTTTGACCATGTTCACCTGATCCACGAGGACACAATCGGTTTTGGTATTGACGGTTTTTACGCTGCCAATCTTACCCCGATCCTTGCCCACCAGAACCATGACCCTGTCTTTGACTCGAATTTTACTTTTCTTCATCATCCATCACCCCTACAATACCTCTGGCGCGAGAGAGACGATTTTCATAAAATTTCTCTGTCTCAACTCCCGAGCCACAGGTCCGAATATACGCGTTCCGATCGGGTCCATATTTTTGTTCAACAAAACAGCTGAATTAGTATCAAAGCAAATATACGACCCGTTTGGCCGTCCGATTTCCTTCTTGGTTCTGACCACCACAGCCCTGTACACATCGCCCTTTTTCACCTTGCTGTGGGGCATGGCTTCTTTGACCGAAACGACGATAAGATCGCCTACTCCGGCATAACGCCGCTTACTACCGCCCAGGACTTTGATGCAGTGCACCTTTTTCGCGCCTGAGTTATCAGCCACGTCGAGTTTGGATTCAACTTGGATCATGGTCCACTCCTAAACTGATTTTTCCAGGATCGAATGTAATTGCCATCGCTTCCGACGGCTCAGAGGACGACTCTCCACTATCTGGATCTTATCCCCTATCTGGCAGGTATTATCCGGATCATGCGCCATCAGCTTTTTTCTGCGCCGGATATACTTTTTGTACAACGGGTGTTGAACGATCGTCTCGCACCGAACGATAACGGTCTTATCCGTCTTGTCGCTGACCACATAGCCAGTCAGCATCCGCTTTGTTCCTTGGCCTTGCAACTTATTCATTGACCTGCTCCATCTCTTTTTCCCCTAAGATGGTCAAGATCCGGGCTATATTTCGTTTGACCTCTGGTATCCGCTGCGTATTTTCCAATTGGCCGGTTGCATGCTGAAAGCGCAACTTAAACTTTTCTTGCTTGTAGTCAGCCAATTTCTTGTGCAGCTCCCGGGAGGCCATATCGCGCATCTCTTTGGCCCGCATGACTCATGACTCCTTGAACACAATTTTGGTTTTGATGGGCAGTTTATGAGCAGCCCGGACCAGTGCTTCTCTGGCCTGTTCCAAATTCACGCCTGTGATCTCATACAATACACGCCCGGGTCGCACCGGGGCCACCCATCCGGCCGGGGACCCTTTCCCTTTTCCTTGTCGGGTCTCGGCAGGTTTTTCAGTGAATGGCTTGTCCGGGAACATCCGGATGTAAACCTTTCCGCCCCTGCGAATATGCCGCATGATGGCCACCCGCGCGGACTCAATCTGCTTGTTGGTTATACGACCATGTTCCAGGGCTTTGAGTCCTATCTCCCCAAAATCGACCGTTGTCCCTCGACTGGCCGAGCCCTTTGAAAAGTTACGATGCTGTTTGCGAAACCTGACCTTTTTGGGACTAAGCATGGGAACTTACCTCATCAAGAATTTCGCCTTTAAACACCCACACCTTGACGCCTATAACTCCGTAGGTGGTCCGGGCGATTGCATAGCCGTAGTCAATGTCTGCCCGGAGAGTATGCAAAGGAACCCGGCCATCTCGAAACCATTCCGTTCTGGCGATGTCGGCCCCGCCCAAGCGACCGGAGCAGGATATCTTCACCCCTTCGGAACCGAATTTCCGGGCCAAACTGATGGTCCTCTTCATGGCTCGTCGAAAGGCTACCCTGCGTTCAAGCTGCATGGCCACATTTTCGGCCACCAGCTGGGCTTCTGTCTCCGGTCTCCGAACCTCGTTAACCTCTATGACAAAGTCGCGACCAAATCGATTTTTGAGGTCGGCTTTCAACTTTTCAATCTCGGCACCCTTCCGGCCGATGACAATTCCGGGCCTGGCCGTGAAAATTATGATCCTGACCCGATCCGCAGCCCTTTCAATCTCAATCTTGGCTATTCCTGCGTGGTAAAGCTTTTTTTTGACGTACTTGCGGATCTTGTCATCTTCAAATACGTACGCCGGATATGACTTTCCGCTGAACCACCGCGATTGCCAATCCTTATTGTACCCTAACCGAAAACCGTAGGGATGAACTTTTTGACCCAAAGCATTTCCTCCTAGCGTTCGTCGACAATCACTGTGATATGGCTTGTCCGCTTTCGAATCCTGGTCGCCCGCCCCATGGCCCTGGGCTTGATCCTTTTCCAGGTTGGGCCTTCATCCACATACACCTGTTTGACGTATAATGAATCAATATCTAAAGACGAGGTATGTTCGGCATTGGACACCGCGGAATAAAGAACCTTATACAAGGCCTTGGCTGGCTTTTTCCCTGTAAATTTCAATATGTTCAGTGCAGCCTCAACATGCTGATTGCGTATATTGTCCGCCACCAATCGGGTCTTGCGCGGCGATACGCGGATGAATCGTGCTCGAGCTTTCACTTCCATGGCATTTCCTTTACAGGCTACTTTTTGCGGCCTTTGGCTTGACTCTTGCGATCTCCAGCATGCCCGTGAAACGTCCTGGTCAGGGCAAACTCACCAAGCTTGTGGCCTACCATATTCTCGGTAATAAACACCGGTATAAATTTCCGCCCATTATGCACAGCAAAAGTCAAACCAACCATTTCCGGTATCACCGTCGATCGTCTGGACCAGGTCTTGATAACGCTCCGGTCCTTGTTCGCCTGAGCAGTGTGCACTTTCTTGAGCACATGATCGTCGACAAAAGGACCTTTTTTCAATGACCGCGGCATGAGTCTCTCCTATTTTCTCTGTCGCTTGCGAACAATAAACTTGGAAGAAGGCTTCTTCTTGTTCCGTGTCTTATAGCCCTTGGTCGGTACCCCCCACGGAGTGACCGGGTGACGACCTCCTGAACTTCTGCCTTCACCTCCGCCCAGGGGATGATCTACAGGGTTCATGGCCACTCCCCGCACTTTCGGTCGCTTATTCAGATAACGATTGCGGCCAGCTTTGCCCATGTTTAAGCTCTCATGCTCCACATTACCTACCTGACCCACAGTGGCATAACAAGAAGCCAAAACCTGACGGATTTCACCTGACGGCAACTTGACCAGGGCATACTTCCCTTCTTTGTCCATTAACTGGGCATAGGCACCGGCTGAACGGCACATTTGCCCCCCTCGGCCAGGATAAAGCTCTAAGTTGTGGATAACCGTCCCCTGGGGAATCTTGGCACAAGGCAAAGCATTGCCGGAGGTGATGTCCGCATTGTCTCCAGCCATTATGCGATCCCCGACCTTGAGTCCCTTTGGGGCTAATATATATCTCTTCTCCCCGTCGCTGTAATGCAAAAGAGCTATTCTGGCGCTTCGATTGGGATCGTACTCTATGGTGGCTACATTGGCCGGGACATCCCGTTTATTTCGTTTGAAATCGATGATCCTGTATCTGCGTTTGTGGCCTCCGCCCCTGCGTCTGGAGGTCATCCGCCCGTAGTTGTTCCGGCCGCTCTTTCTGGGCAGACCCTGAGTCAGTGAAGCCTCCGGCTGCACATTGCTCAGTTCCTGAAAGGAGGACATGGTCTGCGCCCTGCGTCCCGGCGAAGTCGGTTTCAAATTTCGTACAGCCATAGCTAGACACCTTCAAAGTATTCAATTTTATCCCCAGGGGCCAACCGGATAAAAGCTTTTTTGTATCCCGGCTTGCTGCCCATGGTTCTCCCAAAGCGTTTGCGCAGTCGCGGCTTTCGCTTGGTAATGTTGACCCCAACAACTTGCACATCAAAGGCCTGTTCCACTGCCTGCTTGACCTCTATCTTATTGGCCGCATTGTGAACCAAAAAGACTACCTGATTGTAGGCATCCTTAAGTTCCGTCGATTTTTCAGTCACGATGGGCTGTATGAGAATGTCAGTGTAATCCATGGCTACTGCAACCTTTCTTGAAGATGCTCAACGACTTGAGGCGTTATGACCAGTCTCGGATAACTCAAAATATCATACACTCCCAGCTGGCTGCCTTCGATAACCTTGACCCCTGGCACATTCCGCGCGCCAAGAGTGAGATTGTTATCTTTTTTTGAGACAACAATCAACCCCTTTTTCAGGTTGAGAGCCTGCTGGATAGATACGAACTCCTTGGTTTTGTGACTTGGCAGGGTCATATCGTCAATAACGACCAGAGAGTTATCAGCGAGCTTTGAGGTCAAAGCCATGCGCATAGCCAACCGCTTGACCTTCTTGTTCACCTTCAGCGTGTAATCCCGCATTTGCGGCCCATGGGTCACAGCGCCGCCGGTCCACAAAGGGGACCGAATACTGCCCGCCCTGGCCCGGCCAGTGCCTTTTTGACGCCAAGGCTTGCGACCCCCGCCCCGGGATGCAGACCTGGTTTTAACCCCCACAGTTCCGGCTCGTTTGGCGGCAAGTTGAGCCTTGATCACTTGATGCAGGATCTCCGGACGAACCTGAACATCAAATATTTCGTCCGGCAGGGACAGTTCGCCTACCGGATTGTTGTGTTTGTCCAAAACTTGTACAACTGGCATGGTAAGCCCCTTAGCGCTGCTTGCGGATCATGACCACTGAATTCTTATGACCCGGAATTTGGCCCTTGATAAGCAATACATTGTCATCTTTACGCACATCAATGATTTCAACGTTGGACACGGTCACCTGTTTATCGCCCATCTGCCCGGCCATTTTCTTGCCCTTGAATACCCGAGCCGGATCTGCGCACTGACCTATGGCCCCTGGACTCCTATGCACCTTGTGATGCCCATGGGAGGCGGGCTGTCCTTGATAATTCCATCTCTTCATCACCCCGGAAAAACCACGTCCTTTGGACCGTCCACTGATTTTAACTCGTTCTCCGATCTTAAAGAACTCGACATCCAGCATCTGGCCCAGCTCATACTCATGATCGCCGACTGGCCGAAACTCTTTTTGATGTCTGTAATTTCCGGCTCCCGACTTTTCCTGATGACCCTGCTGGGCCTTGGTCTGCCTGCCAGGCTTTACAGGCGCAAATCCCAGCTGCAATGCATCATAACCATCACTCTCCACTGCCTTGACCTGCATGACCGGGCAGGGTCCAGCTTGGATAACCGTCACCGGGACATACTTCCCATCCTCAGTAAATATACTGGTCATACCCAGTTTGCGTCCAATGAGTCCTAACCCGTTCATAGTGCCCTCACCTTAAAGCTTGATCTCCACATCCACACCAGCCGGCAAACTCAGTTTACCCAAGGCATCAACCGTTTGCTGGGTTGGTTCCAACAAATCGAGCAGCCGCTTGTGAATGCGCATTTCAAACTGTTCCCTGGATTTTTTATTCACATGCACAGAGCGGTTGACGGTTACTTTATGAATCCGGGTGGGAAGGGGTATCGGTCCGGCTATACTTGCTCCAGTATTGTGGGCCGAATCGACTATTTCGGAAACAGCCTTGTCCAGGATCCGGTTATCGTATGCCTTGAGCTTAATTCTGATTCGATCGCTATTCATCGTCACCATGGGTTGTTTCTCCTACTCCACGATCTCGGATACGACACCGGCGCCCACGGTCCGACCGCCTTCCCGGATGGCGAATCGCAAACCCTGTTCCATGGCTATGGGCACGATGAGGTCCACATCAAAAGTCGCATTGTCTCCGGGCATGACCATCTCTACCCCCTCAGCCAGGGTCACCACCCCGGTCACATCCGTGGTCCGAAAATAAAACTGCGGACGATAACCGGAAAAAAACGGCGTGTGCCGCCCACCTTCTTCCTTCTTTAACACATACACCTCGGCCTTGAACTTCCGGTGCGGGGTGATCGATTTCGGACGGGCCAAAACCTGACCCCGCTCAATCTCGTCCCGCTTTACCCCCCGAAGCAATATACCCACATTATCTCCGGCCTCGCCCTGGTCCAAGGTCTTGCGGAACATCTCCACGCCGGTCACAACCGTCTTCCGCGTATCGGTCATGCCCACTATCTCGATCTCCTCACCCACCTTGATCACACCGCGCTCAACTCGGCCAGTAGCCACCGTCCCCCGGCCAGAGATGCTGAATACGTCCTCCACCGGCATCAAAAACGGCTTGTCCTTGTCCCGTTGCGGTTCGGGGACATAGTCGTCAATGGCGTCCAACAGCTCGAATATAGACTTGGCTTCCTCGCTGTTCGGGTCGTCGCTCTCCAGGGCCTTTAAGGCACTCCCGGAGACAACCGGAGTCTCATCGCCGGGAAAGTCGTACTCGGACAAAAGCTCCCGAACCTCAAGCTCCACCAACTCCAAAAGCTCAGGATCGTCCACTAAATCCACTTTGTTCAAATAGACCACTAGGCTGGGCACCCCCACCTGACGGGCGAGCAATATGTGCTCCCGGGTCTGGGGCATCGGACCGTCCGTGGCCGCAACCACCAGTATCGCCCCGTCCATCTGGGCCGCACCCGTGATCATATTCTTGATATAGTCAGCGTGACCCGGGCAATCTACATGCGCGTAATGCCGTTTGGCTGTCTCGTACTCCACGTGGGCTGTAGCGATGGTGATCCCCCGCTCCTTCTCCTCCGGTGCCTTGTCGATCTGATCAAAGGGCACAAAGGATCCGCTCTTGTTCTTTAAATGGAGCATCTTGGTGATCGCCGCCGTCAGCGTGGTCTTGCCGTGGTCAATATGACCCACGGTACCTATGTTCACATGTGGCTTGGTCCGGGAATACTTCGTTTTGGCCATACCTACCCCCTGCTTTTCTGAATTTTATCCGCCAGACTCGCTGGAACGCGTTCATAATGATCAAACTGCATACTAAATGTAGCCCGCCCTTGGGTATGTGAGCGTAGGTCGGTTGAATACCCGAACATTTCTTTTAATGGGACATTGACCCGGATAATTTGGGCTCCCATTCTGGGTTCCATATTCAAAACCTTCCCTCTCCGCCCATTGAGATCACCCATCACATCGCCGGTGTACTCGTCAGGAGTGACGATTTCCACGCTCATAATGGGTTCTAAAATCACCGGACCGGCCTTGAGGCAGGCCTCCTTAATGGCCATGGAGCCGGTAATATAGAAGGCTTGTTCCGAGGAATCCACCTCGTGTTGCGAACCATCGACGAGTTTAACCTGGACATCAATGAGCGGATGACCGGATACGATTCCATTTTTCAAGGCGTCTTGAATTCCGCGGTCGATGGCCGGGATATATTCCTTGGGGATCACTCCACCCACGATGGAATTGATGAACTGGTACCCGATCCCCTCTTCAGCCGGCTCAACCTCCAAAACGCAGTGACCGTATTGGCCTCGGCCTCCAGTCTGCTTGATGAATTTCTTGTCTACTTTGGCTGGTTTGGTTATGGTTTCCCGGTAGGCTACCTGCGGTTGACCAATATTGGCATCGACCTTAAATTCTCGGGTCAACCGGTCGACGATAATTTCGATGTGCAACTCCCCCATGCCGGAAATAATAGTCTGTCCCGTCTCTTCATCCGTACGGACCCGAAATGATGGATCTTCCTTAGACAGCTTTTGCAGGGCCTGAGCCAGGGCATCCCGGTCCTGTTTGGTTTTGGGCTCAATAGCCACATCGATGACTGGCTCTGGAAATTCCATGGTTTCCAGAATCACCGGCCGCTTGGGATCGCACAGGGAATCCCCTGTACTCACCTGCTTAAGTCCTACAGCAGCCACAATATCCCCGGACCACGCTTCCTTGATCTCTTCCCTCTTGTTGGAATGCATCTTCAGAAGGCGTCCAATGCGCTCTTTACGTCCTGTGCCCGAATTGACCACAGTCATCCCACTCTCAATCTGCCCGGAATAAATGCGCAAGAAAGTCAAGTGTCCTACATAGGGATCGGTCATCAACTTAAAAGCGAGGGAACTCAAGGGCGCTTCGTCCCTGCATTCGCAAGCAACTTCCTGACCGTCCGGAGTCTTGCCCACAATGGGTGGAAGATCCTGCGGGGAAGGCACAAACTCAATGATTGCATCCAGGAGGGGCTGGACGCCTTTATTCTTAAACGCCGAGCCGCACAGTACCGGACAAATGGTCATGTTACTCACGGCCTGTCGGATTCCCTTTCGGATCTCATCCGGAGAAATCTCCTCCCCGGCGATGAACTTTTCCAAAAGTACTTCATCCTCTTCGGCAATGGACTCGATGAGGTGAGCCCTCCAGCTATTGGTGGACTCTTCGAGATCCTGGGGAATGTTCTCGGAAAAGGTCTTCTTGCCCAAACTTTGCGCATCAAAATATAAGGCCTTGCCCTGAATCAAATCCACTACACCTTTGAAATCGGCTTCCGTGCCGATGGGGATCTGCAAAGGAATCGGTTTGGCCTTGAGTCGATCCCGGATCATATCCACAACCCGAAAAAAGTCGGCCCCGGTCCGGTCCATTTTGTTCACAAAGGCCATTCTGGGCACATGATATCTATCCGCCTGCCGCCACACGGTCTCCGACTGCGGCTCAACTCCGCCCACGGCACAGAAAACAGCAATAGCCCCATCCAATACTCGTAAGGCTCGCTCTACCTCCACTGTGAAGTCCACGTGCCCTGGGGTGTCGATGATGTTAATCCGGTGGTCCTTCCAATAACAGGTCGTTGCAGCCGAGGTAATGGTGATCCCCCGCTCCTGCTCCTGGACCATAAAATCCATGATAGCCTGTCCGTCATGGACTTCGCCGATTTTGTGCGACACACCGGAATAAAAAAGTATCCGTTCCGTGGTGGTCGTTTTTCCGGCATCAATATGGGCCATAAACCCGATATTGCGCTGTCTGTTTAAGGGGATTACTCGCGCCACGTGTTATCCTTATCCAGGCTTTTTCCTGCGAGCAAAGGGATTGCCCTCTGCTGTGAATACAATTCTATGTAAAACCGCATTACCACCGGTAATGGGCAAAGGCCTTATTCGCTTCGGCCATCCGATGCGTATCTTCGCGTTTTTTGATTGCCCCGCCGCGGCTATTGTAGGCGTCAACAAGTTCAGCGGTCAGCTTTCGGGACATTCCTTTTTCCCCACGCCCTCGGGAGGCCTGGATAAGCCATCTGGTGGCCAGGACTTCTTGCCGGTCCGTCTTGACCTCCACCGGGACCTGATAGGTAGCCCCCCCCACTCGGCGGGATTTGACTTCCAATTGCGGTTTAACGTTGTTCACCGCCTGCTCAAAGGCTTTCAAGGCATCGTCGTTCGCTTGCTGGCCCAGCTGATCAATGGCTTGATAAACAATCCTTTCAGCCAAACTTTTTTTCCCGTCGCGCATAATCCGGTTGGTGAATTTAGCCACCAGCCGGCTTTGAAATCGCGGGTCAGGCAATATTTGGCGCTTAGGTACCGGTCCTTTTCTTGGCATTGTCCTCTCCTGGCGAAAACTCTATTTTGGCCGCTTGGCCCCATATTTTGAACGGCTTTGCCGTCGATCCTGAACTCCGGCGGTGTCCAGGGAACCTCTGACCACTGTATAGCGGACACCGGGAAGGTCCTTGACCCGGCCGCCGCGGACCAGGACAACCGAGTGCTCCTGCAGGTTGTGACCCTCTCCAGGTATATAGGACGTGACCTCAATTCCATTGGTCAAACGCACCCTGGCCACTTTGCGCAGGGCTGAGTTCGGCTTTTTGGGAGTGGTGGTATAAACCCGCACACACACCCCCCGCCTTTGAGGGCATTCCTGCAAAGCCGCCCGTTTCTTGGTGGCCACCACCTTTTTGCGTTGCTTATTAATCAACTGATTGATGGTCGGCATTGGTCCTCCGTAATGACTGTTCTCGAAAAGCTGAATCTTTTACTATATCCCTATCTAGCTGTCAACGTGCAAGGACTCGATTTTCTCAATCTGCTGCACCCTGGGAGTAAAGTCTAAAGAATCAAGCAGGTTATTCTTTGGCTGTCCGCCTCCACAAGGGATGGCCCCTGGTCATCAGGGGCCTTATGGAACATTTATGCCCCGCTGTCCTCCTGTTCAAGTCGATCGTAGCTCAACTCATCCAAGAAGCTTTCCGGCTTTTCCGGTTGTTCCGGAACCTGAATATCCAGATTCATGTAGGGCCGGAAGCCTGTCCCGGCAGGGATGACCCGCCCGACGATCACATTCTCCTTCAACCCCTGGAGAAAGTCGGTTTTAGACTGCATGGCCGCATCGGTGAGTACCTTGGTGGTCTCCTGGAAGGAAGCGGCCGAAATAAAGGAGTCGGTACTCAGTGAAGCTTGAGTAATCCCCAGGACCAGGGGCTGGGCTGTGGCCGGCTTGTGTCCTTGGCGCATGGCCTTTGAATTGCCTTCCATAAAGGTCAGCTTCTCGACTTGCTCGCCCAAAAGGAAACCCGTATCCCCAGGGTCGGTAACAGTAACCTTTTTCAACATCTGGCGGACAATGATCTCTATATGTTTGTCATTTATGTGCACCCCTTGAAATCGATACACGTCTTGGACTTCGTCCACCAGATACTTGGCCAGGTATTTTTCACCCTTGATCTTGAGCAGGTCGTGCAATTCCGGCGCACCTTCAGTCAGAAACTCCCCTGCTTCCACAAAATCGCCTTCCTGGACAGTAATGTGTTTGCCCTTGGGCACTAAGTACTCCTTCGGATCGCCGGCCTCGGGAGTGACGATGATTTTACGCTTGCCCTTGACGTCCTGCCCAAAGCTCACTGTCCCTTCAATCTCGGATATAACCGCCATGTCCTTGGGCTTGCGAACTTCAAAGAGCTCGGCCACCCGGGGCAGACCACCGACAATATCTTTGATCTTGGCGCTCTCCCGGGGTTTGCGGGCCAAAACGTCGCCGGCGTGGACCGTGTCCCCGTCCTTGATCATGAGAATAGCCCCGACCGGGAGGTGATAAACGGCCTCTGTGCCCATCACCGAATGGGTGAGGATATTGCCCTTTTCATCGCACAAGGAGAGACTGGGACGGTAATTGGTGGATCGATATTCGATAATGGTTTTGGTGGCCCGGTTGGTGGTCTCGTCCACTTTCTCCTGATAAGTCTTGCCTTCCACAATGTCGGTGAACCGAACCACACCGGAGACATCGGTGACAAAAGGTTCTTGAAACGGATCCCATTCGGCCAGAACAGTATGCTTTTCCACAGTATCCCCGCTCTGGACATACAGCCTGGCCCCGGAGGGCAAGGTGTACCGTTCCCGTTCCCGTCCTTGGTTGTCCACAATCCCGATCTGACCGTTGCGGCCCATGACCATGAGCTGGCCTTCCTTGTTTTTCACCGTACGCACGCCGCTTAAGGTGATTTGCCCCGGATAACCGGCCACAATGGACGATTGCTCAATCTCCTTGGAGGCAGTGCCCCCAATGTGAAAGGTGCGCATGGTCAACTGCGTACCAGGCTCGCCGATGGACTGAGCAGCAATGATACCCACGGATTCCCCGACATTGATCAAATGCCCTCGGGCCAGGTCCCGGCCGTAGCAATACGCACACACCCCTTGCCTACTCTGGCAGGTCAGGACTGAACGGATAACTACGGAATGTACGCCAGCCTCCTCTATGCTCCGGGCAGCCCGCTCGTCGATCAGAGTATTGGCCGCGACCAACAGATCCTCTGTCTCCGGGTGGTAGACATCGAACATAGCCATCCGGCCCAGGATACGTTCGGTCAAGGCCTCCTGCTGTTCACCGGGAGTGCTGGGCCGGGTGATCTCAATCCCGTCCACAGTGCCGCAATCCAATTCAAAAACGATCACGTCCTGAACCACGTCGACCAAGCGCCGGGTCAGATATCCGGAGTTGGCTGTCTTTAAAGCCGTATCAGCCAGCCCTTTCCGAGCGCCATGGGTGGACGTGAAGTACTCCAACACGCTTAAGCCTTCCCGAAAAGAGGAAGTGATCGGCGTCTCGATGATCTCTCCAGATGGCTTGGCCATCAGGCCGCGCATGCCGGCCAATTGGCGCATTTGGTCCGCATTGCCTCGAGATCCGGAAGTGCTCATCATAAATATGGGATTAAAGCTCTCTTCTTGAATCGTTTCTCCAGTATTGGGGTTGACCACCGTATCTTGGGAGATCTCCTGCATCATAGCCTTGGCTACATCGTTGGTGGTCTTGGTCCATACGTCCACGACCTTATTGTATCGTTCCGTGCGGGTAATGATCCCTTCCTGGTGCTGAGCGTGAATGGCCTCGGCTTCGGCCTGGGCCTCGGACAACAAGCGTTTCTTTTCCTCTGGAACACGTAGATCCTGCACAGATACGGTCAAACCGGCTTGGGTGGAATATTCAAACCCTAAGTCCTTGAGCCGATCGCTCAAAATGACCGTGGCCTTGGTCCCGGCCAACTGATAGGCTTGGGCCACCAAACGACCAATGGCCTTCTTGTTTAATACTGTATTCACCAATTCAAAGGGCACACCCTGGGGCAGGATTTGCCCCAGAATGATCCGCCCGGCCGAGGTATCTACCAGCTGTCCCGCCATGCGCACTTTGATCTTGGCATGCAGGGTGATCACTTCGGCATCGTGGGCGCAAATGACCTCCTCCGGGGAGGCGAAGGCCTTACCTTCTCCAGGCTCGAAGGAACGGGTCAGGCTTAAGTAGTACAGTCCCAGGACAATATCCTGGGAGGGAAGGATGATTGGATCTCCATTGGCCGGGGTTAAGATGTTGTTGGTGGACATCATAAGGACCCGACACTCAATGCGCGCTTCCACGGACAGGGGCACATGCACGGCCATCTGGTCCCCGTCAAAGTCTGCATTATAGGGGGCGCAGACCAGGGGATGCAGTTGGATGGCCTTTCCTTCCACCAGGATAGGCTCAAAGGCCTGAATGCCCAGGCGGTGGAGGGTCGGGGCCCGGTTAAGAAGGATGGGATACTCCTGAACCACCTCTTCCAGCATGTCCCAGACCACCACATCCTCTCGTTCCACCATCCGCTTGGCCCCTTTGATGGTGGTGGTATACCCTTGTTCTTCCAGTTTGGCGTAGATAAAGGGTTTAAACAACTCCAGGGCCATCTTTTTGGGGAGCCCACACTGGTGCAGCTTGAGTTTGGGACCGACCACAATCACGGACCGGCCGGAATAGTCCACCCTCTTGCCCAGAAGATTCTGTCGAAATCGACCCTGCTTGCCCTTAATCATGTCGCTTAAGGACTTCAAGGGTCGACCGTTGGTCCCAGAAATAGCCTTTCCCCGCCGTCCATTGTCCAAAAGGGCGTCCACCGACTCCTGCAACATCCGTTTTTCGTTGCGGATGATGATGTCCGGGGCCCCGAGTTCCAGGAGCCGTTTGAGCCGGTTGTTGCGGTTGATCACCCGTCGGTAGAGATCGTTTAAGTCCGAAGTGGCGAACCTCCCTCCATCCAGGGGAACCAAAGGCCGCAGCTCCGGAGGAATAACCGGAATGACTTCCATAATCATCCATTCCGGCCGATTCCCGGACTCCAAAAAGGCCTCGACGATCTTCAGCCGCTTGGAAAGCTTCTTCTTTTTGGCCTGCGACCTCGTGGCCATGGATTCTTCTTTGAGCTCGTTTCTTAACTGCCCCAGGTCCAGATCCTCCAAGAGTTCCTTAATGGCTTCAGCTCCCATGCCCACTCGGAAGGCCTCTTCGCCGTAAGCTTCAACCAGTTGGACGTGCTGATCCTCATTGACCAACTGGTATTTTTTCAAGGTCGACTGTTTGGGATCCAAAACGATGTAAGAATCGAAATAGAGCACCTTTTCCACATCAGCCATGGTCATGTCCAAAAGGCTGGCGATCTTGGAGGGCATGCTCTTTAAGAACCAGATGTGAGCCACTGGAGCAGCCAGCTCAATATGGGCCATCCGGTCCCGACGGACCTTGGAGGCGATGACTTCCACTCCGCACTTTTCACAGACAATGCCCCGGTGCTTCATGCGTTTGTATTTACCGCAATTGCACTCATAGTCTTTGACCGGACCGAAGATCTTGGCGCAAAACAGGCCGTCCCGTTCGGGCTTAAACGTCCGATAATTGATGGTTTCGGGTTTTTTTACCTCACCGAATGACCACTCCCGGATGGTTTCCGGGGAGGCCATGGATATTTTGATCCCTTTCAGGTTTTGGCTTTTGATCTGGCCTTCCCCTGAACCGTGCATGGTAAACAGGTCGTCGAGTGTCATGTGTGCCATCACTCCTTGACTTGCATAAAAGTGTGCAGCACCGGTGGAGACCACCGGGCCTTTGACTACGTCTCTTATTTCTTCTTTTTCTTTTCTTCACTGATCAGGGTGACATCAAGGCCCAAGGCCATGAGTTCCTTGACCAAGACGTTAAAGGACTCGGGCATGGCTGTAGTCAAGTAGTTCTCTCCCTTGACAATGTTTTCATACATCTTTACCCGACCGTGCGTATCATCGGATTTGACGGTCAAGAACTCTTGCAGCAGATAGGCTGCCCCATAGGCTTCCAAGGCCCAGACTTCCATTTCGCCCAACCGTTGGCCGCCGAATTGGGCCTTACCGCCCAGGGGCTGTTGGGTAACCAGGGAATAGGGCCCAGTGGACCTGGCATGGATCTTTTCATCCACCAGGTGATGCAGCTTTAAGATATACATATAGCCAACAGTGACCGGATTGTGGAACTTCTCCCCAGTTCGTCCGTCGAACAAGGGGGCCTTGCCGCTGGTCGGCAGACCAGCCTTGTCCAACATGGTCCAGATCTCTTCTTCCTGGGCTCCGTCAAAGACCGGAGTCCGGGTATATATCCCCTTGCGCAAGGTCTGGACCGCCTGCTTCAGCTCCTCTACGTTCATATCCTCCACCAGGGAGGACACCTCCTCGGTCTGGAAGACTTCCTTTATCTCATTTTTTAGTTCCTGGACCGGCACCTGGGAAGCGGCCATATCCGCAAGTTTACGGCCAAGTTCCTTGGCCGCCCAGCCCAAGTGGGTCTCCATAATCTGGCCAATGTTCATCCTGGAGGGTACCCCCAGGGGGTTGAGCACAATATCCACCGGGGTCCCGTTATCAAAGAAGGGCATGTCCTCTTCAGGCAGGATGCAGGAGACCACTCCCTTGTTTCCGTGCCGCCCGGCCATTTTGTCCCCGACATTAAGTTTGCGCTTTATGGCCACATAGACCTTGACCATCTTGATCACCCCCGGGGGCATATCGTCACCTTCGGTCAGTTTTTCCCGCTTTTTCTCATAGATGTCTTTTATGAATTGCAGTTCGCGATCATAGGTGTCCAGGAGTTCTTCCACCGACTCATTGGTTTCTTTATTTGAAAAAGCCTGGCGCATCTTTTTCACCGGGAGTCGAACAAATTGGTCGGATCGCAAGGGTTTGTTGGCTTCGGCCAAGACCGCTCCCTTCTCCGGCCCCATAATGCTTTGAGCTAGACTCTTGCCTTCAACTACCTCCCACATGCGCTGGCGTATGGACTGGGTCAAACCGTTGACGTGCATCTGTTCCTTGCGCTCCAGGGTGTGCAGATCCTGGTCTTCAATGGCTTTGGTCCGCTCATCCTTTTCCGAGGACCTCCGATTAAAGACCCGCACATCGAGTACAGTCCCGTCGATCCCGGGCGGGACTTTCAGGGAGGTATTTTTTACGTCCCGGGCCTTGTCCCCGAAAATGGCCCTCAACAATCGCTCTTCCGGAGTGAGCTGGGTCTCCCCCTTGGGGGTGATCTTGCCCACCAGTATATCGTCCTGCTTGATTTTAGCCCCAATGCGGACAATCCCGCTTTCGTCCAGATTGCGGAGCATATCTTCACCCACATTGGGGATGTCCCGGGTGATTTCCTCCGGGCCCAACTTGGTGTCCCGGGCCAGGATTTCAAACTCCTCGATATGCACCGAGGTAAAAACATCTTCCTTAACACAGCGTTCGGAAATGAGAATGGCATCCTCGAAGTTATAGCCACACCAGGGCATGAAGGCCACAATCAAGTTTTTGCCCAGGGCCAATTCGCCGTCCTTTGTGCTCGGCCCATCAGCCAGAATGTCCCCGACTCGAACCCTTTGCCCCATACTCACCCGAGGCGTTTGCCCGAAGCAGCTGTTTTGATTGGACTTGTGAAACTTCTGAAGATCATAAATCTGGACGTTTCCGGACTTGGGAGATACGGGATCTCGATAGGCGACCACAATATGCTTGGCATCCACGTAATTGACCTCTCCCTCGCCCTCGGCCAGGATACAATTACCTGAATCTCGGGCAACTTGGGCCTCCATGCCGGTGCCCACCAGAGGCGGTTCGCTCTGCAGCAAGGGAACGGCTTGCCGCTGCATGTTCGAACCCATCAAAGCCCGGTTAGCGTCATCGTGCTCTAAAAAGGGGATCAAGGCCGCAGAGATGGATACGATCTGACTGGGGGCGATATCCATGAGGGTGACCCTTTCCTTGGGGACCAAGGCGAACTCACTACGTTCCCGGGCTGCCACCTGATCCTTGACAAATCGTTTCTGGTCATCGAGGAGCGCATTGGCCTGGGCGATGATTTCCGAGCTTTCCCCGGATGCGTCTTTGTATACAATCTCATCCACAACTCGGCCTTCCCTGGCCACCCGATATGGGGTCTCGATAAAACCGAATCGATTGACCTGGGCATAGGTAGTCAAGGAGACGATAAGCCCGATGTTCGGACCTTCCGGAGTCTCAATAGGGCAAATGCGCCCATAGTGACTGGGATGAACGTCCCGAACTTCAAATCCGGCCCGCTCTCTGGTCAACCCCCCAGGGCCAAGGGCCGATAGACGACGTTTGTGGGTCACTTCGGACAGGGGATTGGTCTGATCCATAAATTGGGACAACTGGGAGGTACCGAAGAACTCTTTGACCACAGCAGTCACCGGCTTGGGATTAATCAGATCATGGGGCATGAGGGTGGCTACTTCCTGCTGGGTCATACGCTCTTTGATGGCCCGTTCCATGCGCACCAAACCAATGCGATATTGATTCTCTACCAGTTCCCCTACTGGACGGACCCTGCGGTTGCCCAGGTGATCGATATCATCGCCCGGCCCGTGGGATTCCTTAAGGAAAACCAAGTGCTTTATGGCCAGAAGAATATCTTCGTTGGTCAATACCCGCTGATCCAGGGGTTGATCCAGGCCCAGACGATAGTTCAGCTTGTATCTGCCCACTGGGGACAGATCATAGTAGTCCGTATTGCGGAAAATGTTCTCAAAAAAGGTTTTGGCCACTTCCGGGGTCGGGGGAGAACTCGGTCGCAGCCGCCGATAAATCTCAATTTGGGCGGTATGGGTATCCGTGGTCTTGTCCAACTCCAAGGTGTCCCGGATGCAAGCCGAAACCTCGATTCCCTGGGTATGCAAGACATCGACCTGTTGCCCATCATGCTTGGACAAGAGGTCGACCAATTCAGGTGTGATCGGATCCCCGGTTTCAGCCAGGAGTTCCCCTGTGTCCGGATCAACCACATCTTGAGCCAAATATTCAGACAATAAGGAGTGTGGATCGACCTCTATTATTTCCATTCCACTCTTTAATATCCGTTTCCAGGCCCCGCGGGTAATCTCTTTGCCAGCGGCAACCAAGACCTTACCATCAGGAGTGGTGATATCGGTATAGGCACTCTCTCGGCGCAAAAGCACGGGGTCGAGCTTACGGGAGACCTTCTCACCCTCCAGGATGTAGGATTCGGTCTTGTAAAAATAGTGCAGGATCTCTTCCTTGGTCAGCCCCATGGCCTTGAGCAGGATGGTCACCGGCATTTTCCGCCGTCGATCAATGCGCACATACAAGATGTCCTTGTGATCGAAGTCAAAATCCAGCCAAGAGCCGCGCATGGGAATTATCCGGCAACTGTAGAGCACTTTTCGACTGACATGGGTCTTGCCCGAATCGTGATCAAAAAGAATACCCGGAGATCGTTGCAGCTGATTTACGATGACCCGCTCGGTCCCGTTGATGATGAACGTGGCCTTCTCGGTCATAAGCGGGATATTTCCGAAATAGATGTCTTGTTCTTTAATGTCCCGAATACTCCGGCTATTCGACTCTTCGTCCACGTCATACACTATGAGCCGAACCTTAAGTCGAATGGGTACCTCATAGCTCAGACCCTTGGCCAAGCACTCCTCTTTATCGTATTTGGGCTCTCCCACTTCGTAACTTACATACTCCAACGTCGCCGTCTGATAGAAGTCCTCAATGGGAAAAACGGAGCGAAATGCACCTTCCAAACCGGTATCTTCCCGACTCGCCGGAGGAATCTCTCGCTGTAAAAAATCATTAAATGATTCAAGCTGCAGGCGAAGGAGATGTGGGATGTCCAACACCCGCCCAATACGACCAAATCTCTTTACCAATTGAGTCATTTCGTCCCCTTCTTGGCTCATTTTCCGATTGACGAAGACCATTGTTTTTCTGTAGCATTTTTATATGTGAGAGAGTGATTATTATCCCGCAACAAACACGAGACAAAGAAATATGCACTTCCAAACTGAGTAAGGCTTTGAAGCCATTATCCCATGGCTCCAAAAATACGCTTGGAGATTTAAGTGTGGGACACGCTATCGCAAAAAAAATGTTTTGACGTTAGCTTTTGGATCAAACGAAGGAACCCTTAAAGCACGCGGCATATATGGGATTACATACGTACCGTGCATCATAACTGGTGGCTAGTGCAGCTTGTCAGGGGAGGGTTAGGTACAATCTCTTCAGAAGAAAGAACACGCCTCCAACATTGAAGGCGTGTTCCCAATGAACTGTAAGCACACGATTATAAGATGGTTGGCTATTTGAGCTCAACCTTTGCTCCGGCTTCTTCAAGCTGCTTCTTGATATCGTTGGCATCATCCTTGGCGGCCGCTTCTTTAATTGTGGACGGCAATTCATCGACTTTGGCCTTGGCTTCCTTGAGTCCAAGTCCGGTGATGGCCCGGATGGCCTTAATAACGGCTATTTTATTGCTCCCTACTTCGGTGAGCACCACCTCAAATTCCGTTTTCTCTTCTTCTTCTTCAGCCGCAGGCCCTTCGGCCGAGGCTCCAACCATCCCAGCCATTGGGGCTACAGGGGCGGCTGCTGAAACACCGAACTTTTCTTCCAGCTCTTTTATAAACTCCGAGAGCTCAAGGACAGTCATGTTGGCGATGAAATCGACGACTTGTTCTTTGGTTACCTCAGACATTGAATCCTCCTTGTTCCTAGCACGGCTTTGGCTGCTTAGGCTTGCGATTGTTCTTTTTGTTCTTTGATTGCATTCAGGGCATAGAGCATGTTGCGGAGCATGTTGGCAAACAGACCCACAAAATTGCCGGGCACGGCATTTAAGGTCCCAACGAACATGGATAGCAACTGTTCGCGACCAGGAAGCTTAGATAGGGCCTCGATATCCTCGGCACTCAAGGCCTTGCCTTCATAGCTGCCAAAACGGATATTAAACTTTTTGTTTTCCTTGGCATACCTGGTCAGAACCTTGGTTGCTACCACTGGATCGTCGTAACCGAGGGCGAGAGCACAGCAGTCTCCAAACTCGTCCTTGATCACTTCATGCGGACCGCCCTGGAGCGCTCGTTGGGCCAAGGTGTTTTTGACCACCTGATAATGAACACCCGCCTCGCGCAGACGACCGCGCAACGTCTCCATCTCCTCAACCTTGAGCCCCCTAAAATCGGTGACCAAGGCAATACTGGCATCTTTGGCCCGGTCGGTGAGCTGCTCTATAACCTGTTTCTTTTCTGCCCTGTTCACGCTGACCTCCACTTCAAAAGGAACAGAGCCAAAGCCTGTCTCGGCAGGAAATTAAGGCCTGGCCACCTGCTGTCTTTGACTCGGGTCCTGGTTGCGGATTCATCAATTATTCAAGAAACTTACGGATTGAATTGGGATCGATTTTTACCCCTGGTCCCATGGTTGTAGACAAGGCCAGGGCCCGAAAATAGGTCCCCTTGGCTGCACTCGGCTTGGCTTTATGCAAAGAATCCAAAAGCATGCGCAGATTATCGGTTATCTTATCCGGTCCAAAAGAGACCTTGCCTAACGGGGCATGGACAACACCAGCCTTATCAACCCTAAACTCTACCTTTCCGGCTTTGATTTCCTTAATGGCCTGCCCGATATCAAAGGTAACTGTTCCGGTTTTGGCATTAGGCATCATTCCCCGGGGCCCGAGTATTCGCCCGATCTTACCCACGACTGACATCATGTCCGGGGTAGCCACGGCCTTATCGAATTCCAACCACCCTTGCTGAATTTGCTGCACAAGGTCTTCGCCACCGACCACATCGGCACCGGATGCTCTGGCCTCCTCTTCCTTGTCTCCCTTACAGAAGGCCACAACCCGAACCTGTTTACCCAGCCCGTGCGGGAGGCTGACCCCACCCCGGACCATTTGATCGGAATGTTTGGGATTCACGCCAAGACAGACAGCCACATCCACGCTTTCATCAAACTTGGCGTATGACGTCTGCAGAGCCAGGGATATTCCCTCTTCCAAGGGATAGCGGCTTTGCCTGTCAAAAAGTTTTTGGGACTGATTATATTTTTTCCCATGTTTTGGCATGTTCTCACTCCAGCTATTTTGCGACATCAATTCCCATGCTGCGGGCAGTACCCAGTATTGTCTGCACAGCCGACTGCAGATCCGTGGCATTCAAATCCGGCATTTTCAGCTGGGCTATCTCCTGAACGTCCTCCATACTCACCGTTCCAGCTTTATCCTTGTGTGGTTCGCTGGAGCCCTTGTCCACTTTGGCCGCCTTTTTGAGCAACACAGCAGCTGGTGGCGTTTTGGTAATAAAACTAAATGAACGATCCCCGAACACAGTGATCACCACGGGAATGATCATTCCTTTTTGGTCTTGGGTCGAGGCATTAAATGCCTTGCAGAATTCCATGATATTCACACCATGCTGTCCCAATGCCGGACCCACTGGCGGAGACGGGTTGGCTGATCCAGCCGGTATCTGCAGCTTGATTTTTGCACGAATTTTTTTGGCCATGGGCTTTTCCCCTCCACACCTACTGTGCCCTCAAAGGAGTTGGTGTTGTCTTCTCATCTTCTAAGCGTTTTTTCCAAACCGGGTACCCGAATAAACCGTCACAATACTTCCAAGCAACTGCCTATTCATCGTAACCCGGGAGCAAAAAGATACGAGCCAATGGCTAAAATATTCTCTTCAGCCAATGGCTCATAACTGGCATCATTTACTGACTTTTGGAAACCTGAACAAAGTCGAGCTCAACAGGTGTATTCCGGCCAAAAATGGATACGGAGACCTTCAGCTTGCCTTTGTCAAAGTTAACTTCTTCGACATAGGCGTCGAAGTTGGCAAATGGACCGTCAATGACCTGGACCTTGTCCCCTGCTTGAAAACTGAATTTGGGTCTGGCCTTGTCTTTGCGCGACTCAATGGTCTCCAGCAATCGATTAGCCTCGGCATCACTTAGGGGATAGGCTTATCTTTATCCCCTATAAATCCGGATACCCGGGGGATACTCTGAATGAGATGCCAGGACTCATCAGTAAGATACATCTTGACCAAGACATATCCAGGATAAAACTTACGAGTGGTTGTTTTTTTTTGGCCCTTGACCATTTCCACCACTTTTTCTGTGGGCACAATGGCTTGCTCGATGAGGCCATACACTTTATTCTTACGAATCAGCTCATGCAAAATCTTTTCCACTCGCTGTTCATAGCCGGACAAGGTCTGCACAATATACCAGCGAAGCTTCGTGGCGGTGTCATTCATCAGCAGCAGCCTAAGGCAATATGACTTCTAATATCTTGGACAAAGCAATATCCACGATTCCTAAAAATACCGCAATCAGACAAACCAGAAACAACACAGATCCACAGGTTGCCAAGGTCTGTTTCTGACTGGGATAGGTGACCTTTTTCATTTCCGTCTTCGATTCCTCGAAGAATTCTTTGAATCTGATCGCCTTGTCCCGTAGGCCCGTCTGAGTTTTTGCCTCAGCCTGATTTTTTTTGGCTTTCTTTTTGCCCATAATATTTTTGGCAGGCCAGGAGGGATTCGAACCCCCAGCCTCCGGATTTGGAGTCCGATGCTCTACCAATTCGAGCTACTGGCCTGCATTATCCTTTCAGGTTGAATGAATACAAAGACGTATATCCGCGTTCATCATTTTCCCTCTTTGTGGGGAAGATGGTGACCACAAAATGGGCAGTACTTCTTCAGTTCGAGTTTAGACGTCGTGTTCTTTTTATTCTTGAAGGTTGAATAATTACGCCTCTTACATTCCGAACAACGCAGCTGCACCTTGACACGCATATATTTTACTCCACGATCTCGGATACGACACCGGCGCCCACGGTCCGACCGCCTTCCCGGATGGCGAATCGCAAACCCTGTTCCATGGCTATGGGCACGATGAGGTCCACATCAAAAGTCGCATTGTCTCCGGGCATGACCATCTCTACCCCCTCAGCCAGGGTCACCACCCCGGTCACATCCGTGGTCCGAAAATAAAACTGCGGACGATAACCGGAAAAAAACGGCGTGTGCCGCCCACCTTCTTCCTTCTTTAACACATACACCTCGGCCTTGAACTTCCGGTGCGGGGTGATCGATTTCGGACGGGCCAAAACCTGACCCCGCTCAATCTCGTCCCGCTTTACCCCCCGAAGCAATATACCCACATTATCTCCGGCCTCGCCCTGGTCCAAGGTCTTGCGGAACATCTCCACGCCGGTCACAACCGTCTTCCGCGTATCGGTCATGCCCACTATCTCGATCTCCTCACCCACCTTGATCACACCGCGCTCAACTCGGCCAGTAGCCACCGTCCCCCGGCCAGAGATGCTGAATACGTCCTCCACCGGCATCAAAAACGGCTTGTCCTTGTCCCGTTGCGGTTCGGGGACATAGTCGTCAATGGCGTCCAACAGCTCGAATATAGACTTGGCTTCCTCGCTGTTCGGGTCGTCGCTCTCCAGGGCCTTTAAGGCACTCCCGGAGACAACCGGAGTCTCATCGCCGGGAAAGTCGTACTCGGACAAAAGCTCCCGAACCTCAAGCTCCACCAACTCCAAAAGCTCAGGATCGTCCACTAAATCTACTTTGTTCAAATAGACCACTAGGCTGGGCACCCCCACCTGACGGGCGAGCAATATGTGCTCCCGGGTCTGGGGCATCGGACCGTCCGTGGCCGCAACCACCAGTATCGCCCCGTCCATCTGGGCCGCACCCGTGATCATATTCTTGATATAGTCAGCGTGACCCGGGCAATCCACATGCGCGTAATGCCGTTTGGCTGTCTCGTACTCCACGTGGGCTGTAGCGATGGTGATCCCCCGCTCCTTCTCCTCCGGTGCCTTGTCGATCTGATCAAAGGGCACAAAGGATCCGCTCTTGTTCTTTAAATGGAGCATCTTGGTGATCGCCGCCGTCAGCGTGGTCTTGCCGTGGTCAATATGACCCACGGTACCTATGTTCACATGTGGCTTGGTCCGGGAATACTTCGCTTTGGCCATACCTACCCCCTGCTCTCCAGGAAAAAAAATCGTTGAATGAGAATGTGCCGCGATCCGATAGCTTGAGCGTAGGAGTTGACATATGGAGCCCACGACCGGACTTGAACCGGTGACCTCTTCCTTACCAAGGAAGTGCTCCACCTCCTGAGCTACGTGGGCGTCGAGGGATAAATTGGAGCGGGAAACGGGAATCGAACCCGCAACCCCCAGCTTGGAAGGCTGGTGCTCTAGCCAATTGAGCTATTCCCGCACAATAAGTAGTCCCTGACTTTGCGTCTCCTACTTATTTGCATCCGACCGATTATGGTGGAGGGGGGAGGATTTGAACCTCCGAAGGCTTACGCCGGCAGATTTACAGTCTGCTCCCTTTGGCCACTTGGGTACCCCTCCGTATTCGGCCTGGAGCTGGCGATGGGACTCGAACCCGCAACCTGCTGATTACAAGTCAGCTGCTCTGCCAATTGAGCTACGCCAGCACAAAGAGAGAAATATATCTCAATTTTATTTGGAGTGCAACCCCATAAGGGCAAGTTTTTTTCAAAGATGAAAAGACGAGGATATCTGGTGGGTTAGGCTGGTGTGGCCCAGGCTACGGCCGGTGAAACTACCCTTGGGGGGAAGACATTTTTCATCTCATCCAGTTCAATGAGTTGCAAATAATTTTCCTTATGCCTGTAGAGGAGCTGGGCAAACGCGGTATTCAAGGCGTGACCTGAACAGTACACATCAAAGCTACCGATGATAGGGTAGGGTAACAAACCAATATCTCCAATTAAATCCAAAACCTTGTGCCTTACTGGCTCGTCGGGATAGCGAAACCCATCCGCATTAATGACTCCGGTCTGATCAAAAACCAAGGCGTTCTCCAAAGACCCACCCAAGGCCTGACCCTGACTTTGCAAGGCCTGAACATCGTTGAGAAAACCAAAAGTGCGGGCCCGGGCCAGTTCATGGGTGAAATCGTGGGTAGAGGCCGCAAAGGACATCTCTTGGCATCCGACCATGGGGTGAGGAAACTTGATCCGATATCTGACTCGAAACTCGTTCCCCGGCCGGACCGTGATCCATTTTCCTTCCTCCTCCAGACGGGCCGCCTTGGTCACCACATAGACCTTCTTGGATTCCCGTTGATCTTTGATCCCAGCCCGGCGCAAAAGATAGACAAAGGAGGCAGCACTCCCGTCCATGATAGGCACTTCCGGCCCGGCTATCTCCACCAGGATATTGTCGATTCCCATACCCCGGATGGCGGCCATAACATGTTCCACAGTCCCCACCCGGCCTCCGGAAGAGCCTAAAGTGGTGCATAATGAAGTGTCCACCACCTTCTCCGGGGAAAGCTCCAAAAAACTCCCCCCCTTATCCCCCAAGAGGGACCAGATAACACCAGAGCTCGCCGGAAGGGGATAAAAGGCCAAATCCACCTTTTGCCCGCTGTGCAGACCCACTCCTGAACATGTGATGGGATGTTCTATAGTCCTTTCTTGCATACCGTCTCCCTGATGGAAAAATGCATTTATCGTTCCATCACGTAACATCAGGAGATCTGCATCCTGATTTGGGTCAGAGATTATGAGGTTGTGCCCTTTTGACCACAACCGTGTCTTTAAAGTCACACTTTCTTGGCCCTCAGCACTCTATCCCGCCCGGCCCAATCCTGAACAACACCCACCTCGGACCAATCTCGCCCAAACCGGGTCTGCATCCAGTCCAACAAGAGAGAAAACTGATCATGCCCTATCTCCATAACCAGCCATCCCCCAGGGCGCAAAACCTCATACGCCTGTTGAATCAGCCGCAGGGGAGCCTCGATACCATGCATGCCACCCCACAAGGCCAACCCAGGTTCGAAATGTCGGATTTCGGGGCTCAATTGCCAGTAATCAGCGCTGGAAATATAGGGAGGATTGCTCAGAACCGCGTCCAGACTTTCCCGTCGGAAGGTAGAGACGAGGTCCGCGCATATACAGAACAGCCGCGGATCCAACTTATGGACAGTCACGTTTTTCATGGCCATGCGGAGGGCAGAGATACTCCTGTCGGTGAGCACTCCGCGGCTCTTAGGAAACAAGGAGGCAAAGCAAACCCCTATTGCCCCACACCCAGTCCCCGCATCGGCGAATGTCAGTTCGGCCCCAGAAGACCACAAGGATTGGGCCCATTCCAAGAGGACTTCGGTTTCTGGTCGGGGAATCAAGACATCAGAGGATACCTGAAAATCACGTCCATAAAATTCGCGTTTTCCAGTTAGATAGGCTATCGGACGTCCTGTGGCTCTTTGTCCTACGGACGCTTCGTAGGCCAGGGCCTGCTGGGGGGCGAAGCGGGTGTCCAGGTGGGTGAGGACCCATAAGCGATCAACTCCCAATGTCCTGGCCATAAGGAGTTCCGCGGACAGCCGGGGGCTATCCACACCGGATCGGCGTAAGCGTTTCTCGGCCAGATGCAGAGAATCCAAGAGGCTGGGTTGGGCAGCGGACATAGAAGCAGTACATTCGGGCGAGTTAAGCCACCAGGGCGGATTCACTTGCGTCTGATCCATGCATGGCTTGAATCAAAGGCCCTATGACCTCATCTAACCCCCCGACCAATACTGCTTCCAGATTGTGGGTGGTGAAATTTATTCGGTGGTCGGTGATCCGACTCTGAGGGAAATTGTATGTCCTTATCCGTTCAGAGCGGTCGCCGGAGCCAACCTGGGATTTACGGGTCTGATCCTGTTCCTCCTTGGCCTGGTCCTGCTTTATCTTTAACAGCCTGGAACGCAGGACGGTCATGGCCTTGGCCCGGTTTTTGTGCTGGGATTTTTCATCTTGGCAGCTAACCACCACACCGGTGGGCACATGAGTGATGCGCACTGCCGAATCGGTTGTATTCACGCTTTGTCCACCAGGGCCCGAAGCCCGGAAAACGTCAACCCGCAATTCCTGGGGTTCTATATGCACATCCACCTCTTCGGCTTCCGGCAAAATAGCCACCGTCACCGCAGAGGTGTGAATCCTACCCTGGGATTCGGTGGCTGGAACCCTTTGCACCCGGTGCACCCCGGATTCGTATTTCAAACGTCTGTAGACCTGATTGCCCTTGATGGAGGCGATGACTTCTTTGAAACCGCCTCCGCCTGTCTGATGGGAATTTAATAGTTCAACTTTCCAGCCCATTGCTTCGGCATACCGGGTATACATGCGCAGCAGATCCCAGGCAAAGAGAGCAGCCTCTTCTCCTCCGGTTCCAGCCCTAATCTCCAAGATAACCGGTTTATCGTCCATAGGGTCTTTGGGTATGAGCAAGCCCTGGAGTTGGCCTTCAAGGTCCTGAACCTTTTTTTGGGCAGCCTCCAATTCAGTCTTGGCCAGCTCCCGGATCTCCGGATCCGAATCCAAAATCAACTCTTGGTGCTCTTCCTGTTCAGCCAGGACCTGTTTATATACCCGATAGGTATGGACGATATCAGCCAACGCAGCATGAGCCTTGGCCGTCTGGCTGTACTTTTTTGGATCTTGATAGATTTCCGGAAGACTCAGCTGCTCTTCGAGCTCAGCAAACTGGGCTTCAATCTCATCAAGCTTCAACCACATGTTCATGGCAGACTCCGGGTCCGCTTCCCCGGGTAAAAAATGAAATCAACTGATCACATGCTGTACCCGCACTTGAGGTACACAGAGTAGGGTAACCTGTCATCCGCTTTGCTGCGCGTTATTCTTGCCCGGATACTGGGCATATTTGCGTCGAAACCGATCTATGCGACCTGCTGTATCCACAAACCGCTGTTTTCCAGTATAAAAGGGGTGACAGTTGGAACAAATATCAACATCTATATGCTCTCCGCGCGTTGACTGAGTGGTCACCTCATATCCACAGGAACAGCGTACAGTGGCTTGGTAAGTTTTGGGATGGATGCCGTCTTTCATTGTCCTCCTCCGAAGTGTTAAATGCCTTGGTGGACCGGTTTCGGTCCGTATTCCAGAATCACTCTCATCACGATGATGAGCTGCTGTATGGTCCAACACTAAAATATAAACACGATGGTCACCCATTGGCAACCCCTGATACAGGGCTTTTTGGTTCTGCTCTTTATTGTCAATTATTTCAGGTGACTCAAGCTGTATATATATGACAAGGAAATGTGAACACTCCAAGCACCTTCCACCTGGGAACAAAATTATCCTGATATGTCAGAGGTGAGCCTTGGGATTGTGGGTTTGTCTGTCTGAGATCGCAGATGGACAAGAGCCAGTGACATCAATCAGGAATTTTCGTCAGGCCGGTGGGTCAGGTCAAAGGCCATGGTAATAAGATGATTGGTAAAATCGACATAATTGACGGTCACATCCTTGGGCACATGGATGCGGGTAGGGGCAAAGTTGATGATCCCTTTAAATCCGGCCTCGACCATATGATTGGCCGCCCTTTGGGCCCGGTCCGGCGGAGTGGTAATCAGCCCGATTTCAACTTTGAGCTCACTCCATTTTTCCTTCAGACGACGGGTACAGACAATCTCGTGTCCGGCGACCACCTCCCCGATCTTGAACGGATCGCAATCAAAGGCAGCAACGATGATGAATCCTCTCTCCTGCAGCTGTTCATGGCGGAGCAGGGCCCTTCCCAAGTTGCCCACTCCGACCAAGGCGCAGTGCCACGTCCGATCGACCCCCAGGAAGTGGGTGATGGCCTGCAGGAGATCCTGGGTATAGTAGCCGACACCCCGGACTCCGAACTCCCCGAAGTAGGCGAGATCTTTTCTGATTTGAGAGGGATTGACCTCGCATTCCTGGGCCAGCTTGTCCGAAGAAATCACTTTTTGCTTGCGGTGGATCAGATCCTCAAGGACCTGGACATACATGGCCATGCGTTGAACTGTGGCCCTGGGGATACGTTCGGTTTTTAACCTATGAGCCATTTTGAGATTTTTTTCACAATGCTTAAGGTGAAAGAGGCCTCCAAACGGAGGCCTCTTAGCTTCCCTCAAACTAGAATGGTTGGACAAAAAGCAGGATCAAAACAACAACCAGGGTATAAATAGCCAAAGATTCGATCAGGGCCAATCCTATGAGCATAGTCACCGTGATCTTGCCGCTCACATCCGGATTACGGGCTGTACCTTCGCAGGCCCCCTTGAGCCCAAAACCCATGCCAATACCACAGCCCAAAGCGGCGAGGCCCATACCCACAGCTGACCCCCATGCGATCTGGGAGGCAATTTCAGGCGAACCCTCGGCAGCCAGGGCTGCTCCGGCAGCTAAGACGAAAAGTACAGTGTTGACCAAAACCAGCATGCTCTTACGCAACATGACAATCCTCCTGCAACAAGTTATACATGAGGTCAAAAGACCATTTCCCCCGCAAGCTTAATGCGCTTCCTCAAAGGCCATCTTAATGTAGATCATGGACAGCATGAAGAAAATAAAGGCCTGAATGGTATCAACAAGCCCGTACAGAAAATAGACAGGCAAGGTGGCCAGAATCGGCACCAGCATGAAGAAAAGCATGAGAACCAGCTCTTCACCGAATATGTTTCCGAAAAGTCGAACCGTGAGAGAGAGAGGGCGGGCCAAATGACTCAAGAGCTCAATAGGCAGCATAAGGGGAGCCAACAGCGGTATAGGCCCGGTGAAGTGTTTAATGTATTTGGTCCCATGTTCCCGAAATCCTATATAGTTGTATACAAGGAAAACACACACAGCCATGGCCGCGTTGGTGTTCAAGTTGGCCGTCGGGGCCATACACCCGGGCACGAGGCCGACAAAATTGGCAAAAAGGATAAAAATGAATAAAGTAATTAAAAAGGGAAAGACTTGCCGGCCTTGTTCGCCCATGTTGGTCACAACAAAGTCTTCCATCCCATTGACAATGAGCTCAAGAAAGTTCTGCACCTTCCCGGGTATCAGGGAGATGTGTCGGGTTCCCAACCACCCGAGGAGAATGAGTATGGCCATGACCAGCCATGTGTACAAAATGTGCGTCGGCACCAAAGAGTGGCCGGCCTCTCCTGCCAAGCCAACCGCTTCCATTGCCGTGTCCAGCAAAAGGATGTGAGGAGCTACTTCTGCCGCCATTGACTCAAGCCTCCTTATGTTGTTGAGTCACAATGTATTTGCCTGTCCAGACCACACAAGTCACAATAAGAGTGGACAAGCCCGCCACCACACCAATGGGTGAGAGCCCAGCGATGACAATGATCAAGAACAATACAAGCACTGTTCCGAGCAAGCGCAGGTAGAAACCACACAGCAAGGTGCAGACCCCGCCTTTTTGCTGTCCGATCAGCCGTGGAACCAGCTTGGCCAGGAAATAAAAATTCACCGTAGCCAAGAGTGCTCCGGTTCCAAAGGCTGCGGCACCGACGAAAAAACCGCTGGCCACCAACAGGCTTGTGCCCAAACCCGCAAAACCGGCCTGAAACAGGACCAGCCATTGCGTGGCCGGATGGTCAATCCCCCGCGCTTGGAGCCACGCCTCACTTTTTTTTCGAAGCCTGCTCATCACTTTTTTGTATCTTCTTCACTTCTGCAAACATGTTCTTAAAGCCAGCGGCAATGCCCAGGACCAGGAAGATCAGGGTCAGCCACGGCTTGGTCTCCAGCCAGATATCCAAAAAATAGCCAATGGCCAAACCGATGAAGGTTGTGGCCACAAGATGGATACCCAGAAGACTGGCCCGCATCAGGCTGTCCCAGTATTCTTTGTCCACCTTTTTTTTCAAGACCATTTGTGCCTTCCTTCACAAGCTGGTAGTAGCTAGCATAGGCAGTTGCCAAAGTCAAATCCATGTCCTAGATTTATGCACAGGAGAACCGATCATGCCCAAAACCTGGTTGATGAACAAGCAGCATGAGCTGATTACCGAAATATTTCGAAATTTTTGTTTTGTCCACAGCCAACTCTTGGAGGAATGTATTTCCACTCAGAACGGCAACTCGGTCTGCTTTGACTGTCTGGACAAGCTCTTGGGACAGGAGACAAATCAAGGGCCTTTGTGGCGTCTCAAAGACACTGCCCACCTTGTCTTTCGGTCCATTCCGGATACCCCGTTGAGTGGACGATTGTTGGACTGGGCCCTTGGCTATCTGTTCCATGAGTGTATGAAGCTCAAAGAAGACGCCTATCAGCTGACAAACTATGTCCCCTGGTTCGAAACCTGGAATCCCAAGGAACATTTGCCTGGAGATGACCAACCCCTTGGTCACGACCTTAAGGCCATAGCCTCCCAGTCCGCAGAAAGTATTGACCGAGAGGTTCAGCGTATCCGATCCGTCCTCGCCCTCTGCCGTAAACTGTTCATGGTCTATCTCCCCCACCATGGAGACAACTCCCTCCTGGCCAGATTTTTCTATGACCGTCTGTCCCACATCCGGACTGTCTTCGGCTCCCAATGCGACGAGTTGCTCCACGCCATGTACGGACCAGGACCCGAAGGCATGGTCCGCCTGGCCGCTTTGAGCCTCCGGCAAGGTGGATGGGTCCAAGAGGCGGAACAGGCTTTACAAAGCCTGAAAAAACCGCCAAAGGATCAGCCCTGAGCAGGAACCAACCATGAGGAAAGTCACCGGACTAGCTTAGTCCTGTGGATTGAGTTCCGCTCTAAATTTCCGGGATAGACGAAAGACGCATACTGTGCGCGGATCAAGGGTAATGGACTCTTCAGTCTGGGGATTGCGTCCCTTGCGAGCCTTCTTGTCGTAGGCCTCAAACTTTCCAAACCCACTTACCAGCAGTGCGTAGTCCTGTTTTATGGCTTCTTTCATAACCGATAACAGGTCCTCCACTTGGTCCTTGACTTCAGCTCTGTTCCTGGAGGTCTGTTCATAGATCCGTTCTACAATGTCTGCCTTGGTCAGGGTATTCCCAGACATGAAGCCTCCTTGTTCGGCTTGGATCATTGCCACCGCCTCGGCCATCAATCGACCAAAGCCTGACGAATGCCCTCTGCCATTTTCTGCATACTGTTTTTGGACTCATATTCCCCTTGGACCACCTGATACAACCCATCTCCGTCACGCCGGGGGATGAGATGCCAGTGAGCATGGGGCACCACTTGACCGGCCGAGGCATAATTGTTCATAACCACATTCAGGCCCGTGGCTTGGGTAGCAACCAGAATGGCTTTCCCCACATGCTTCCAGACCCGATTGAGATCCGAAGCCAACGCATCCGGGACTTCCCACAACGTGGCATAATGCTCTTTGGGAATGACCAATACATGGCCGAAGGCAATGGGGGCGATATCCAGAAAGGCCAAAATTCGCTCATTCTGGTAGACCACCTCACTAGGCAACTCTCCCCTGACAATGCGACAAAAAATGCAATCCTGCATGCTCCCCCTCCCGGATTGAGGTTTGTAACACCATTCCTCCGAAATCTATTGAAGAATACGACAGTCGGTCCGGTTTGACAAGAGCTCAACTCAGAAAAAAGCAATTTTTCTTGAATAAAACTGATCAATTGAGGTGAGGTAAAGAGTGTGTCCGTATCTTTATCCTGTCCCGCACCCATACCCTATCGAGCCAAGGCTCCCATCTGGCCGGTATTTCTCCCTGGACTGGGCTGTCCCTCTCGGTGCATTTACTGCGATCAAAGACAACAAACCGGGAGTTCATACCGCTCTTTGGATCATACATACTCCGTTCTGGCCCAGGATCTGGCCCACGCCTGGAATACCGGGCGTCGGCCTTTTGAATTGGCTTTTTTCGGGGGGTCTTTTACCGCCTTGCCCAGATCCTGGCAGATAAAATTTGTAGATCTGGCCAGAGACTATAAGCACAAAGGGCTTATCACCTCGGTCCGCTGCTCCACCCGCCCCGATTGCTGCTCTTGGCCGGACTTGACCGAATTGGCTGGCCGCGGCTTGGATATTGTGGAGTTAGGGGCTCAGACCTTTTGTCCCCAGGTATTGCACACCTGCAACAGGGATTACGGCCCCGAGGCTATTCGCACCGCTAGCACAGGGGTAAGGCGGGCCGGCATGGGGCTAGGGATTCAATTGCTGCCGGGCCTTCCTGAACACGACATCCGGAAATGGTTGCTGGATATCCGTTTGACCTGCGATCTGAGGCCAGATTTTATCCGAATCTATCCCTGTTTGGTTTTGCAAGGCACCCCTTTGCACCGCATGTATCGACAGGGACGATTCACACCCTGGTCTTTGGAAAGGACAGTTCAGTCCTTAAGCCGGGCCTATCTGCGCTTGTGGTCCGCCGACATACCCGTTATTCGCATGGGACTCCACCCCGAGCCTGACCTGATGCGGGCCATCATCGCCGGGCCCTGGCATCCGGGCTTGGGTTCTTTGGTCCGAGGGAGAGTCCTCTTCGCTCTGATCAGGGCCCTATGTCTGCATATGCCCCCCGGGCCAAAATCCATGTCCTGCCCCAAGGTTTTACAGGGTGATCTTTGGGGGCACCAAGGTGTTTATCGGCGTCGTCTGCATCATTTGGGGCTGAGCCCTCAGCGTATTACCTACCACCATCAACCCAGAATAGAGATAACCAGTCTGGGAGGTTGATGACATTTCCCTCCAAATCATTTATGGAAGAACGTGTTTCACATTGGCATTTCCTGAGATAAAACTGTGCACGTATCTTTTCCCTGCTCACCAAATATCCAGGGATACCGGTCTCGCCGTATCCTGACCATGGACCCCCGGCAACCTGTCCTAAACGATGGCCTCCTGTGGGTCAGCCCCGGGTTTATTCGGGCTGTGGGTCCTTATCCCTCTCGAAAAGACGACTTTCCGGCCCCGATCCAGGACCTCGGAGAACACACCATGGTCCCGGGCCTGATAAATGCCCATACCCACCTCGAGCTTTCCCATCTCCACGGATTGACCACCCCTGGACAGGGTTTTACTGCCTGGGTTCACAGCTTGCTGCAGCTCCCGATAAAACAGGTCCAACCGGAGAGGATCCATCTGGCCATCGAGGAAATGCTGGGCCAAGGAGTTGCTGGAATCGGGGACATCAGCGGACACAATCCTCATGCAATGCATGAAATCCACACTGAACTGCCCATCCCCTCCCGCTTGTTCGTGGAGTTCCTCGGTTTTTCCCCCCAGCCGACCCCGGTTTCCTGGCCAGTGAACTCTCCTCCAGATGATACCCGTCTTGCTGGGGCTGGGCACGCTTTGTACTCCACCCATCCGGATACGCTCCAGACCGTCAAATCCTGGACAGTCCGCCATGAACGCCCTTTTTCCATGCATCTGGCGGAACATGCCGGAGAACTCGACTTATTAACCACCGGGCGGGGCGATTTTGCCGACCTCTTGCGCGGAAGGCTTCTCCCTTCCTCCTATCGCCCCCCCGGGCATTCTCCTGTGGCCTACGCAGACCGCTTAGGGCTTTTAGACCAGCGGACCTTGGCCGTGCACTGCGTGCATATCACCAGCCAGGACATCGAGATATTGAGACAACGAAAGGTCCATGTCTGCCTCTGTCCCCGCAGCAATGCCTATATCCATTGCGGCCGCCCCCCGGCCGAGGAACTATCCGCAGCAGGAGTGCCTTTGTGTCTGGGAACCGACGGACTCAGCTCCAACTACGACCTGAATCTGTGGCATGAGGCCGGCCATCTGGCCAGCATGTGGCGAGGGAATCTCTCCTTGACAGAATTGATCTCCTTGATAACCATCAACCCTGCCCAAGCTCTTGGACTGGAGCAAAGGATGGGCAGTTTGCAACCGGGGAAGCTGGACCGTTTCAGCCTGGTACCCAAGGAATTGGAGGGCGGATTACCTCTGTGACCCATTATCCCAAGGAGCGGGAATGTATTGGGCCCATTCACACTTGTTGAGCATTTCCGATCTTTTAGCCGAAGATATCCGTACGGTCTTTCAATTTGCCGACCGATTCGCTGAAATGGCTGATCGGCCGGTTAAAAAGGCCCCCACCCTCAAGGGAAAGAGCGTTATTCTTTTTTTTGCCGAGCCCAGCACTCGAACCAAGACATCCTTTGATATGGCCGCCAAGCGTTTGTCGGCAGACACCTTTTCCCTGGCCCAAAGCGGAAGCAGCCTGCAAAAGGGGGAAAACCTGAAAGATACGGCCCTGACTTTACAGGCCATGCATCCGGACCTCTTGGTCATCAGACACAATCTCAGCGGAGTCGCCCATTATCTGGCCCAAATCCTTTCCTGTCATGTAATCAATGCCGGGGACGGATGGCACGCCCATCCTACCCAGGCCCTCTTGGACGGCTTTACCCTCCATCAGGTCTGGTCCACTTTTGCCGGAAAAACCCTGCTCATTCTTGGGGACATCGCCCATAGCCGGGTGGCTCGTTCCGATGTCCAACTTTTTCACAAGCTGGGGGTTCAATTGCGCGTCTGCGCACCCAAAACCCTTTTGCCCAAGGGGATCGACAACTGGCCGGTAGAGATATTTACCGATCCGGTCCCGGCTTGTACCGGAGTAGATGCTATCCAGTGCCTGCGATTGCAGCTTGAACGCCAGAGCGCAGGCCTGTTGCCTTCGATCCGGGAATACGCCCGGCATTATGGACTTCGCCGTTCTCTTGTGGACCGGGCCCAATCCGGAGTGAAGGTCCTGCATCCAGGGCCCATGAACCGGGGGGTGGAAATCGAATCTTCCCTGGCCGACGTCCCGAACAGCTTAATTCTCTCCCAGGTCAGCGCCGGAGTGGCTGTGCGCATGGCCCTTTTATTCCTCTTTCTCACCCAGAGCCAGAAGGAGTGATCATGTCTGTTCCGGAATGCGTTGTACGCAATGGAAAATGGGGGGACCGGCTGCAGGATGTGCTCATAGGGCAAGGGCGGATAATTGAGCTCATACCTGCAGATCCCGGCTACCGCTTCGACGGCTTGGCCTGTATCGATGCCCAAGGGGCATTGCTTTTCCCCGGGCTCATCGACGCTCACACCCATCTGCGCGACCCCGGACAGGAATATAAAGAAGATATCGCCTCCGGCCTGCAAGCCGCTGCCCAGGGAGGCTTTAGCCGTATATTGTGTATGGCCAACACTGACCCGGTCAACGACTGCGCCGCAGTTACCGACCATATGCTGCACAAGGCCGTATCCTCCCATCCATGGGGTCCTTTTTTGCATCCGGTTGGAGCCCTGAGTAAAGACTTGGCCGGCCGGGAGCTGGCCCCTTTTTCGAACTGGCTGAAGCTGGATGTCTGGCCGTGTCCAACGATGGCATCCCGGTGACCGATAACCATCTTTTCCGCCGGGCCATGGAATACAGTCAAGGCCCTGGACTCCTGGTTATTGATCACTGTGAGGACCCAGGGCTGGCTGGGCAAGGGCTGGTCAACGAAGGATTGATCAGCGATTCTTTAGGCTTGCCCGGACAACCGAGTATCGCTGAGACCCTGCAAGTGGCCCGGGATATTCTCTTGGCCAAGTACCTGCAAATACCGGTACACTTGGCCCATATCAGCACTCGGGAGTCAGTGGAACTCATCGCCAGGGCCAAAGCCGAAGGGGTTCCGGTCAGCGCAGAGACCTGCCCCCATTACCTCCTTTGGGACCAAGAAGTCGTTCGCGGATTCTTTACCCTGGCCAAGGTCAACCCGCCGCTGAGAACCGCTGACGATGTCCAGGCCCTGCGTCAAGCTGTCCGGGATGGGGTCATCGACATCCTGGTAACCGATCATGCCCCGCATGCCGATTTTGAAAAAGACGCCCCCTTTTCCCAAGCCCCAAACGGGATCTCCGGTCTGGACACCGCCCTGTCCTTGACCTGGTCCCTGATCCAAGACCAGGTGTTGACCGTCGAGGACCTGATCCGGCTGTGGTCTTTTGCTCCGGCATCTTTGTACGGCTTTCAGCCCAATTCCTTTTCCCCCGGTGATCCGGCCGATATATGTATCTTCGACCCTGAATCCAGTTGGACGGTGAGTTCACAAACCATGGTCTCCAAGGGTAAGAACACTCCTTGCTTGGGCCGGGTTCTCCCTGGCCGGGTGAAGGCCCTTTTAGTCCAGGGAAGGCTGGTCTATGAGCAGGGCTGACCTCGTATGAAACTCAAAGTGAGCTTACTTTTTGGGTATGCCTTCTAACATCAAGAAATTCCCATGGCTTCAATCCTGGTATTAGATGACGATAAGAGCTTACGCGAAGTCCTGGATGTGGCTTTAAGCGAGCAGCAACATACCATACATCAAGCCGGTTCTATCTCGGAAGCCATCTCCCTGGTCACCAACGAGATCGTCGACTTAGCCCTTGTGGATCTCCGTCTGGGCATAGAAAGCGGACTTGATTTTTTACACAAACTTCAAGACCTGCACCCCGGTCTGCCGGTCATCATGATCACCGCTTATGCCGACTCCCAATCGGCGGTATCGGCCATGAAACTAGGGGCCAAGGACTATATCGCCAAACCCTTTGACCTGGATGAGCTCCTCCTGCTGGTGGAAAGACACCTGGAGCACTCTCGTCTGGCCGAAGAGAACGAGTGGCTGAAGAGTCAGATCAAAAGCCATTTCGGGTCCATTATTGGAGAGAGCACCAAGATGCAGGAGGTCTTTGAACTGGTTCGGCGTATGGCCCCTACCAACATCCATGTCCTGCTCACCGGGGAGTCGGGAACGGGAAAGGAGCTCATCGCCCGGGCCATCCACGAACATAGCCCGCGGAATGCACACCCCTTGATGATTGTCAACTGCGGTGGCCTGCCAGAATCCCTGGTGGAAAGCGAGCTTTTTGGTTACCGTCGAGGGGCATTTACCGGGGCGGATCGGGCTAAAAAGGGACTCTTGGAAAAGGCGGATCGGGGAACATTCTTTTTGGACGAAGTGGGAGAGCTGCAATCCGGGACCCAGGTCAAGCTCCTTCGCTGCATCCAGGACGGAAGCTTCATCCCCTTGGGCGGGACGGAATTGGTGCACACCAACCTGAGATTTCTGGCTGCGACCAATCGGGACATAGAACAGGAAGTGACCAGCGGCAAATTCCGGGAAGATCTCTTCTACCGCTTAAGTGGGGTGATCATTCACATCCCCCCTCTGCGGGAGCGGGGAGACGATCTTTTCCTTTTGGCCGAACATTTTCTGCACAAGTTTTGCCGCGAACAGAACAAGAGCCTGTCTGGATTAAGCCGGCAGGCCAAGGAAAAACTTAAGAACTATCATTATCCAGGAAATATCCGGGAACTGGAAACCATTCTGGCCCGAGCCGTGGCCCTAGAGACCGGCCCGGCCATTACCCCGTCCTCTCTGATCATCTATGAGCAGCCTCAATCCGCTCAGGTCAGCGGTCGGGAAAAAGTTTTCAAACAGGAGATGTCCTTAGACGAGTACCTGGAACAGGAAGACAGGGACGTCCTCCTCTCCGCCCTCCACCGCAGCGGCGGGCACAAGAGCAAAGCAGCCGAACTGGTCGGCCTCAGTTTTCGCCAGTTCCGCTATCGATTAAGCAAATATGGAACCGATTCATGATCTTGGGCCTGTTTCTCAGCCATGAGATTAAGCCCTTTGGGATCCAAAAACCTCAATCCATCCCGGCATCGGCCTCCAGCTCCCGTAGTCTGGCCTCGATTTCTTCCCTTTCCCCAGCATCAAGAAAGGGATCCTGTAGACGACGGCGCAGTCCCAGGATGGTCATTTCCATACGCAAATCCCGGCAGGTATATGGGCTAGGTCCAGACATTTTTTCCTCCTGCTGTTTTTTGGCCCCACTTCGTCGAGTCTCGGGAGACGATACCAAAGGCCATCTCTCTTCACATGTTTGCCTTGATTTTTGAAATCGGTTAGAGATAGGCGTTTGGGCATTTGTTATTTGAGGTTTGCAAGGAAGAGACAGGCATGCACCAGAACTCCCCGACTGCTGGCCCTCAAGCCCCTTTGGGCATTATCGCCGGGGAAGGTCAGTTTCCGCTTTTGGTGGCTCAAGGAGCCCGTCGTTTAGGCCGTCCAACAGTAGGAATCGCCTTTAAAGACCATACTCGGCCGGAACTATCCATGCTTGTGGATCAGGTGACCTGGTTGCGTCTCGGCCAACTGAACAAACTCCTGGCCTTTTTCAAAAAACACGAGGTCCAAGAAGTGGTCTTTGCCGGAGGGATCAATAAGCCTCGGGCCCTGGATATGCGGCCGGATATGCGGGCGGCAAAACTTCTGTTCCAACTGCGGAATAAAAACGACAATTCCCTCTTGCAAGGGGTGGTCAGTCTTTTAGAGTCCGAGGGTTTTGTTCCGGTTTCCGCCTTGCGTTTCGTCCCCTCTTTGCGGACGCCCGCCGGGGTAATGACCAAACGGGAACCTACCAAGCAAGAGAAAGCTGATATTGAGTTCGGGTGGCCCTTGGCCAAGGAGATCGGGCGCATGGATATCGGTCAGTGCCTGGTGGTCAAGGAACAGATGGTGGTGGCGGTGGAAGCCATGGAGGGGACCAACGAAACCATTACCCGAGCAGGGCGTCTGGCAGGCAAGGGATGTGTGGTCATTAAGACCTTCAAACCCGGCCAGGAAGAACATATCGATCAGCCGGCAGTTGGACAGGAAACCATTCGAACTATGATCAAGGCTGAGGCCACGTGTCTGGCTATTGAGGCGGAAAAGAGTCTTTTTTTCGATCGCCAACCGGCCCTGGATGTGGCCAACGAGGCCCGGATATGCATCCTGGGCTACCATGACGAATGCGAACTGTAGTCAGTTACTCAAACAAGGTCAACCGCTAACACCAGCTCGAGCAGTGAGGGAGCATGCCCAATATCTTTAATAAGCTTCTCGGAGTCTTTTCCAGCGATCTGGCCATTGACCTGGGGACCGCCAACACATTGGTCTATGTGCGAGGGAAGGGGATTGTGCTCAATGAGCCTTCTGTCGTGGCTGTGAAAAAGGACAACAAGGGGACCAGTAAGGTCCTGGCCGTGGGTAACGAGGCCAAGCGCATGCTGGGGAGGACCCCGGGCAATATTGTGGCCATACGACCTATGAAGGACGGAGTGATTGCCGATTTTGAGATCACGGAATCCATGCTCCGCTACTTCATCTCTCAGGTGCACAACAAACGCCGTCTGGTCCGGCCCAGGATCATTATCTGCGTGCCTACGGGGATAACCCAGGTGGAAAAAAGGGCGGTCAAGGAATCGGCCCAAAGTGCAGGAGCTCGGGAGGTCTATCTCATTGAAGAGCCCATGGCTGCAGCCATCGGAGCCAACCTGCCCATCACCGAACCGACGGCCAACATGATCGTGGATATCGGCGGGGGAACCACCGAGGTCGCGGTCATCTCCTTGGCCGGCATCGTGTACAGCAAGTCTGTGCGGGTGGGTGGGGACAAGATGGATGAATCCATCATGCACCATATCAAGCGGAAATACAACTTACTCATCGGCCTGGGCAATGCCGAGCGAATCAAAGAGACCATCGGGGCCGCCTTCCCCGGAGATTATGACACCCAGGAACTGGAGGTTAAGGGTCGGGACTTGGTCTCCGGAATACCTCAACACCTGAAAGTGAATTCCGAGGAAATACGAAACGCCATTTCCGAGGAAGTAGCCACCATCACCCAAGCCGTGCGCATTGCTCTGGAACAAGCACCACCGGAACTGGCTTCGGATATCGTGGACCGGGGGATTGTGGTCACCGGGGGAGGGGCTTTGCTCCGGGGGCTGGACCAGTTATTGCGGGAAGAGACGTCTCTGCCCATTACTCTGGTCGACGATCCCCTGTCTACGGTCGTCTTAGGTTCGGGTAAGGTCTTGGACAATCTGGACATCCTCAAAGATGTCACCATCGACTGATGCATTGTGTTACCCCTTAAGCTCCGTCATATAGGCGTGGTCTTCCTTTTGCCCTTGTTCGTGTATATGAGCATATACACCTGGAATTGGAAGACCGGACATTTGGATCGCATGGCCAGATATAGCGGCCTGGAAATTGTGGGAAGTGTCTTAGCCCCGGAAAATGGGTCCATCGCCGGACGCTTTTCCTCTGGACCTCATATATCGATTTGCACCAAGTCCAAGAAAAAAATACTGTCTTGGAACAGGAAATTGAGGACCTCAAACTGCAAATCATGCGCCTTAGGGAACAAGCCCAAACCGCGGTCAGGCTTCGAGAACTTATGCATTTCCATCCCCCTCCCCAGTGGGAGTTTCAGGGAGCGGACATCATCGGGAGCCGGGTGGGACCTAATGCCGTCTTGCAGACTGTGCTCATTAACAAGGGAAGTCGGAATGGTCTCAGCAAGGATACGCCGATTCTGACTCCGGACGGGGTCGTTGGGCGAGTAAATCAAGTGAGTTCCAACTTTTCCACCATCTTACTCCTTACCGACCCGAATAGCAGCATTCCGGTCCGAGGCCGGCGGACTCGGACCAACGGAATCATTTGCGGTATGGGCACTGGCCAACATCTGCAGGTCAAACACGTACCCCAAAACTCCCCCCTGGAGGACGGCGAAGTCCTGATCACTTCCGGCTTGGCCGGCCTGTTCCCTGAAGGATTGCCCGTCGCTCAGGTCACCCAAGTGAGTATTTCCGACCTCTCCTTATTTAAGGAAGTCCAAGCCCGGCCCCTGGTCAACGTTGAGCGCCTGGAGGAAGTCCTGGCTATTCAGAAGCTCTCAGCTCCAGGTCTCCGAGCAAGTCCTCGGGCCATGAGACGGGAAAGCGGCATGCGTATTGTGCTCTGGTGGTTTTTTTTCACCGCCCTTTGTATCTGGGTCCATTCCCTGATACAAGGTATTGATTGCTTTGGCCCAGCCCTGCTGGTCCTGCTCCACCTCAAACGCATCAAGGAGGCGGCCTGGTTGACCCCGGTGTGGATCCTGATAAATGAAGGGTCCGGAAGTTTGGCTTTTGGCTTGTCCGTCCTCTGGATTGGCGGCCTGGTCCTCTTTTTCTATCTCCTCTGCCAATATTTGAGCAGCTCCAATCTTCTTTTTTTGCTCTCCCTCTCTCTTCTGGCCGGAGCCTGGAGTTCTACCCTGGTCAGACTCATGGCCACCTTGCAGGAACTGAACATTCCCAATCATGAAATCCTGATTCTGGGAGTTAAGACGGCCGTTGCTTTCCCCATCTTATGGGCGGGCATGCTGGCCGCTTTTCAACGCTGGGGGCAATCAGATCATGTTTCGTCCTGATCAGGTCAACTCTTTGCCCACCAACCGGATCGTCCTTTTGCAAGTGGCCATCGTCGTCCTTTTTGTGACCATTTTTCTTCGCCTCTGGTTCTTTCAGATCTATAAAGGGGACCACTTCGCCCAAAAAGCTCAAGCCAACATTACCAGGCAATATTCTATTCATGCCCCTCGCGGTCTGATCAGGGATAGAAACGGCACTATACTGGCCGACAACCGGCCTGCTTACGGCCTGGCTATCATCCGGGAAAACTGCGTAAATATTGAAAAAACCCTCAACCAGGTCAGTGCATGGACCGAGGTCCCCTTGTCCGTTCTCCGGGACCGGTTCCATCAGGGCCGGCCCAAGGTCCAGGCCTTTAATCCCTTGCTTCTGGTACCCAACCTGAGCTTTGAACAACTGGCCCATATTGAGGCCAGGATTCACAACTGGCCAGATCTGAGCATCATCACCCGTCCCTTGCGCACATACCCTTACGGTCCTCCTGTCTCCCATGTCCTTGGCTACGTGGCTCAGGCCAATGAACAGGAACTCCAGGCCAACCCCCGCTTGGCCTTGGGCGATATGATCGGTAAACAAGGGGTGGAAAAGGCCTTTGAAGACACCCTGCACGGACGAAAAGGGCGCAAGCACCTTGAAGTCAATGCCCAGGGCCGCACCCTTCGCTCCCACATCATCCGGCCACCTGAACCCGGATTCAATCTGACCATAAGCCTGGACCTCTCCTTGCAAAAGTCCATTTGGAACAGCCTGGAAGAACATGCAGGGGCCGTGGTGGTCATGGACCCGGAAAATGGTCAAATATTGGCCCTGGTCAGCAAACCGGGCTATGACAACAATCTCTTCGTCCAGGGGTTAAGTTCGAAAGAATGGAAGAGCCTGCTCCACGACCCGGCCCATCCCTTGCAAAACCGGGTCATCCAAAGCGCATATCCCCCGGGTTCCGTCTTTAAGCTGGCCGTTGCTTCATGTGCCCTGGCCAAGTCGGATATAACCCCCTCTACCACCTTTTACTGCCCCGGCCACTATCGACTGGGTACTGGATTTTTTCGGTGCTGGAAAAGGCATGGGCATGGCCGCTTGGATTTACAAGAGGCCATTGCCAGATCCTGCGACGTGTATTTTTACAACGTAGGAGAACATCTGGGCATCTCCACCCTGAGTCAGTTTTCTCGGGAAGCCGGCTTCGGCCGTCCCACCGGGATACGCCTGCCCAACGAGAGCCGGGGGCTCATTCCGGATAAAGAATGGAAAAAACGCCGTTTCGGCCAACCCTGGCAGGGCGGAGAGACCGTCATTACGGCCATTGGACAAGGATATACCACAACCACCCCCCTGCAAATCGCCCGTTTTGTATCTGCATTGATCAACGGCGGACGTCTCTTGCGACCGCAGCTCCAGCTGAACGTGCCACCAGAAGAGCAAAGCCGTCTTCCTCTCCAGGACAGACATCGGCAATTCATTCGACAAGCCATGATCGAAACCGTGGAAAGCAAACACGGCACAGCCAAAGGTCTCCGCTTACCCGGTGTACTCATAGGGGCCAAAACCGGGACTGCCCAAGTCGTGCGTTTGACGGAAAAGCACGAAGACAAAGAAACAGAAGAGATACCCTATAAATTCCGGGATCATGCCTGGATGGCCGGTTTCGGCCAGCAAGATGATCGAACCTATGTGGCCGTGGCTTTGGTCGAACACGGCGGACACGGCAGCTCCGCGGCCGGCCCCATTGTCAAAAACGTCTTTGACCACCTTTTTAACTAAAGAGAGCCGTCTTGGTTGGTATTTATACTTGGGGCACATTTGGTCTCTTCAGCCGGCCCAACTCATTCGAGGTAAGGACTGTGCATGTCCCCTTTTGATCGCCGCCTTCTGACCCACCTCAACTGGTCCCTGCTCTTGCTCGTATTTCTTCTCTTCGGGTTGGGGGTGATCAACCTCTATTCGGCCAGCTCCCTGCGGGGAGAAGCAGGCATGACCACGGTCAGTTTTTACCAGAAGCAGCTGGTTTGGGGGCTGGTCGGTCTGTTTGGACTTATCGTCTGCATTTCCTTCGACTATCGACATTTGCGCAGTCTGGCCTGGCCTTTGTACTGGTTCTCCCTCATCCTCCTGGCCGTGGTTTTGCTCACCGGGAAATCCATTTATGGTGCCGCCCGGTGGATCGATCTGGGTGTATTCCACTTTCAACCCACGGAGTTGGCCAAACTCAGTTGCCTTTTATTGGCTTCCCTGATCCTCACCCGCACCCCGGCCCTTTGGCCTGGGGCAATCTGGGAAAGATCCTGGCCATTGTCGCTGTTCCTGTAGGCCTGATTATTGTCCAACCGGACTTGGGGTCGGGCCTGAACATCCTCTTGCTGGTCGGGGGGATGATGGTCTACCACGGGATCCAAACCCGGGTGTTTTGGACCCTGGCCATGGCTGTTCCAGCCCTCATGCCCCTTTGCTGGTTAGGATTGCGCGACTATCAACGGGAACGGATCCTGACCTTTCTCCAGCCAGACAGCGATCCCCTGGGGGCCGGCTACAACATCCTGCAATCCCAAATCGCCATTGGATCCGGTCAAACCTGGGGCAAGGGCTTTCTGGAAGGCACCCAGAGCCAACTTCGCTTTTTACCTGAAAAACATACCGACTTTGTTCTGGCCGTATTTGGAGAAGAATGGGGGTTCATCGGTTCCGTTCTCTTGCTCAGCCTTTACTGCCTCTTCCTGTATCAAATCTTGTTGGTTATCCAGGATTCCAAAGACCGTTTTGGTCACTACCTCAGCGTCGGGGTTTTCTTCTATTTTTTCTGGCAAATCACCATCAATATGGGCATGGTATTGGGTCTCTTGCCGGTTGTGGGTATTCCCCTGCCCTTTCTGAGCTATGGGGGGACCTCCACCCTCATTAACTTTTGCTTTCTGGGCCTGGCTCTCAACGTGGCCATGCGCCGTTTCGTGTTCAAGACCGATTGACACCCGGAGTCGGCGTATTATTTTTTGAGTTGGCAGGCCTTGACAATTGGCAAATTTAATAATAATTATTGTTCTTGATATCAAGAAATTGTATATGCTGCATATTGCATTCAAATGACAAATCAAGCATAGTTGGTACATAATTGACTATCCAGGTTAAGATAAAACCTTGAACCTCATCCAAAGGAGTTATTGTATGGCGACACAATTGGAAGTTTACAAATGCAACGCCTGCGGGAATATCGTTGAAGTCCTTCACGGGGGAGCAGGCGAACTTGTCTGTTGCGGCCAGCCCATGGAACTTTTGCAAGCCGGGAGTGTGGATGCCGCCAAAGAAAAACACGTCCCAGTCATTGAAAAGACCGATTCTGGTTTCACGGTCAAAGTGGGGTCAGTAGCTCATCCCATGGAGGAAAAACATTATATCGAATGGATCGAACTCATTGCTGACGGAAAGGCCTATCGCGAATTTCTCAAACCCGGCCAATCCCCGGAATCCGAGTTTTGCGTCCAGGCCTCACAGGTGACGGCCAGGGAGCATTGTAATATCCATGGACTGTGGAAGGCCGAAGCCTGATAGCCAGTAATCCACCCATTTCGTATACTTTAAACCTTCATCGGCCAAAGGCCTGTGAAGCCTTGAACCAAGCAGGAGGATGCAACATGGAAAGATGGGTATGCGGTGTTTGTGGTTATGTATACGATCCTGCGGAAGGCGATCCGGAAAACAACATCCCGGCCGGAACCAAGTTCGAAGACCTGCCTGAGAATTGGGAATGTCCTGTCTGCGGGGCGAGCAAAGACGAATTCAGCAAGGAAGACTAATCCTCTGAAAACCCGTCCACTGTGCACAGCGGGCGGGTTTTCAGCATGTGCCTGTGACTATGAGGCCCGATTCCACCCGTATTATGCGCCGAAAGATTGCGCATATCCTGCGTTCTTCGGACTGGGAAGAACAATGGGAGGCCGTTATGGCTGAACACCCGGCCCAAAAGCTTATATCTCCCTTGTTTTCCGCCCTCTTTTCCATCCGGGAAGAAGAGCACTGGCATGCAGTAACCTGTATGGGCCATGTGGTCGACGAGTTGGCCGATGAGCACCTGGAATCGGCCCGAGTGGTTATGCGCCGGCTCATGTGGTCCTTAAACGACGAATCCGGTGGTATTGGCTGGGGAGCCCCGGAAGCCATGGGGGAAATCATGGCCAGGAACCAAGGCCTGGCCCAAGAGTACTGCCGGATCCTCATCTCCTTTATCCTCCCCAGGAGCGGACCAGACAACTTTTTGGAGTACACCCCCCTGCGGGTAGGGGCCTATTGGGGCATCGCCCGCATGGCCCAGGTCAGACCGCAGTTGGTTCAGCCCATATCCTGGGATCAGACCCTGGACCAGGAACAGGATCCCCAGATCCTCCTTTTGATCTGCTTGGCCTTGGACCACCCAGGAGACCTTTCTCCAGCCCTTCAATCCCGTTTACGCAGCCTGACCTTAAGATCAGATCAGGTACGCCTGTATTGGGATAAAAGATTTCAAACCTTTTCTCTGTCCACCCAAGCCCACAACCTCCTGGCTTGATATCCAGCTCCCGAACCCAAATGGTCAATCCGGGAATTTGACTCAGGCCTTGTCCCTGGCCGCCCTCTCCACCTGAGCCTCCAGCCAAACTGCCAGGTCCGTAGCCCGGTCCTGGGGAGTATACCAATTGAGTTTGAGGACCAAAACGCATAGCCGGGCATCGGCCACTCCTTCCAGCTTGACCCGGTCTTTGGAGGTGCAAACTATCCATTTTGCCCTCAACGAGGCGGCCCGGGTGGAAATCTTCTCCCAGTCCCCTGGGCTATACGCATGATGATCGGAAAAACGCATATGGGCTAAGGGAGGCCTGCCCAGGGCTTGTTTAGCCGACTCCGCCACGCTGTCCGGATTGCCCACCCCGCTGATCAAGAGGTAGCTCCCAGCCGGCTGTACCGGACTGTCGTCGATCACCCGGCGCAGTCCCTCTACCCGATAGGCACAATGAAAAACAGGTTTGGTCCAGCCAGGGAGCTTGTGGTGCAGGATGTCTTCCAGTGCCCGGGCATGTCCGGGTTCGGAATTGATAATCAAGGCAGAAGCCCTCTCCAGGGCCCTGGGCCCCTCCCGCCAAGGGCCGGCAGGAATGACTCGATACCAGTCCCGCCTCAGATCCCGAGGGCGAAGCAAGACCAGGTCCAGATCCCTCTGCACCGCCAAGTGTTGCAGACCGTCGTCTAAAATAAACAGATCCGGTCGGAACATCTCCCAAGCCCACTTTCCCCCTCGGCTGCGACACGGATCCACAACCACCTCTGCCTGGGGGTTCTCCCGAGTCAGCATCAGGGGCTCGTCACCTGAGGCTTCAACCGGACTGTCTCTGCGCACATGGTAGGGGAGATAAGGAGGACTGGCCCGGTAACCGCGGGTCAAAACGACGGGGCGCAACCCCTTCTGCCCACACCAGCTTAAAAGCCAGGAACATAAGGGGGTCTTGCCGCTTCCCCCCAGCCGATGTTGCCCACCGAGATGCACACCACCGGAGGACGCCAGGAAGGAAAGACCCCCAAAGCATAGGCCTTTTCTCGCACCCGCATAGCCAGGGCGTATCCCCGGCCCACCCAGGAGAGCATTTTGCTTATTCCCGCATTTGTCCCAGGAAATGAAGGAGGAACAGGAAGAGATTGATAAAGTCCAGATACAGGGTCAAGGCCCCCAGGATAGTTCCCCGGCGGACGGCGGTGGCATCATCCATGGGTGCATTCTCCCCATCCGGGTCAATTTCTGGGTATCATAGGCGGTCAGGCCGACAAAAATGAGCACCCCAAGACCGCTGACCACAAAATTGATCAATGGACTCTGAATGAAGATATTGACCACCATGGCCAGGATGATGCCGATCAGCCCCATAAACAGAAAACTGCCCCAAGCGGTCAAATCCTTGCGGGTGGTCATCCCGTACAGGCTCATGGCCCCGAACATCCCGGCACAGACCACAAAGGTGCTGACCACAGAGGCCGGAGTGTATACAGTCAGGACAGCAGACAGGGTCACCCCATTTAAGGCGCTGTACAGCATGAAAAGACCGGTAGCCGTGGTCCCGGACATGCGATTGATGCCGGCACTCACAGCCAGAACCAAGCCCAGTTCGACGGCGATCAGGCCAAACAAGAGGAGGGTGTTTCCGAATATAAGCTCCATCAGGGCCGGACTGGAAACGGTGAAATAGGCGGCCGCGGCCGTAACCGCCAAGCCGGTGCCCATCCACCGATAGACTCCCTGCATAAAGGCGTTGACGACCTGGACCCGACTTTGGGTCTGTGCATTCTGGGGTTGGGCCTCCATGAAATATCTCCTTGCCATACGTTCTTGATTGATGGAAATTTCCCCTTGGACCGAGATCCTGGTGTACCCGGAGCCGGCAATCTGCGTCAAGCGCACGGAGAACCAGGGCCAAGGCTTTTGGGATCTGCTTCGCATTGTCAATAATTTCAGCTAATTTGCTCTGTATCTGGATGACAGGGAACACTGAAAACTGAACACTCCTGGCAGCTTCCATCTGAGAACAAAATTACCGTGAAAAAGACCCGGGGTTGACAAGTCCGGACAAAGTTGCATTTTTATGCCATGGATCACGCCACGTACGTCTGTGGCCAGCCCTTTATCCATGGCCATTGTGCCCTTAAACCAGAACAACCTGAAGAGCCGAGGTACGCCATGCGTTTATATGAATTTCGATGTGCAAAATGCCAACATGAATTCGAAGACTTGGTGCGCAACGACCGGGATCCGGTGACCTGTCCCCATTGCGGCCACACCTGTGCCGAGCGCCTTTTGTCTGCTATCCGGAGGCAGGGGGGGCGACGTGAAGCCACTGCCGGGAGTGCTGGCTGTGCCGCCCCCAGCGGCTTTTCCTGAGCTTCCTAAATCCACTCCGGTCCGGAGTGAATGTATAAAGAGCACCCTTTCAGACCATAGGCATTCAGGCTTTCGCCCTGAGCCCCGGACAAGGTGTGTGCACACCCAAGCGTATGGACCATATACACAACCATCATCCCAAGTCCTCTCTCTGGGAATTCTCCCGATCCCAACTCGCCGCCCGGATGGAGAGTTGGGGACAGCCGGCCTACAGGGCCGATCAGGTCTGGCAGTGGGTGTGGCAGAAGGGCTGCAGGGATTTCTCGGAAATGACCAATGTGAGTAAGGAGTTGCGCCACAACCTGGACCAATCATTCAACCTGGAACTCCCCCGCCTTGCTACTTTGGTCCAAAGCCGGGACGCTACGCTCAAGGGGCTCTTGCAACTTGATGACGGCAACCAGGTGGAGTGGGTGCTCATCCCGGACAAGGACCACTTCACCTTGTGCCTTTCCACTCAGGTCGGATGCGCCTTGGGCTGCTCCTTTTGCAGCACGGGCCAAATGGGCTTGGAGCGAAACTTGACCCCTGGGGAGATATTGGCTCAGGTCCTGACTGCCCGGGAGGTCCTGGCCAGGTCGCAGTCACCTTGGCCTCTGCGCAACATCGTCTTTATGGGCATGGGCGAACCCCTCTTGAACTGGGCTCAGGTGGAAAAAAGCCTGCACATCCTGCGCGATCCTTTGGCCTTCGGCTTTTCCCACCGCCGGGTAACTGTTTCCACAGTCGGAGTTCCCGGTTTCCTGGAATCTTTTGCCCGAAGCCGCCTGGCCTCTCTGGCCGTTTCCCTGCACGCACCGACCCAGGAGCTGCGCCAGGAGATCATGCCCAAGGCGGCCGACATGTTCCCCCTTCCGAAACTCATAGACAGGTTGCGAAGCCTGCCCTTAAAGCCCAGACAGCGGATCACCATAGAATATATCCTCCTGGGTGGAATCAACGACGGCTTAGACCAGGCCAAAGAGTTGAACCGTTTGTTATCTCGTCTCAAATGCAAGATCAATCTGATCAGTTTCAACCCGGCCCCGGGACTTTCCTATGCCCAACCTGATGCGCAACGGGTTTTGGAGTTTGAGCGTTTCTTGTGGGCTAAAGGTCAGACCGTGATCTTGCGTAAAAGCAAAGGCCAGGATATACAGGCGGCTTGCGGTCAATTACGCAGCAGTATCCCCAATCCGGATGCAAAGACGCTTGCCCAGCAGCCAGAAACAAGGAGTGATCATGCTCAAACCCGATTTTGACAAAGGCAACGGTCTTGTGCCAACCATTGTCCAGGAAGCAGGCAGCGGTGAAGTGCTCATGCTGGCCTACATGAACGAGCAGGCCTGGGACCAGACCCTGGAAAGCGGGGAGGCTCACTTTTACAGTCGCAGCCGGGATACCCTGTGGCGAAAGGGGGGCACTTCTGGCCACGTGCAAAAGGTCAAAAATGTCTGTCTGGATTGCGATGCGGATACCGTTCTCCTGCAAGTTGAGCAGGTGGGCGGAGCTGCATGCCACGAAGGCTATCGCAGTTGCTTTTATCGTCAAATAACCGATTTCGGAGTCCGCTACTGTTCGGAAAAAATATTCGATCCCCAGGAGGTCTACGGCTGATATGAGGCCCAATGCAAACAAGCTCAAACTCGGCATTCCCAAAGGGTCCTTGCAGGATGCCACCATCAAGCTCTTTGCCAAATCCGGATGGAAGATCAACCTGCACCACCGCAATTATTTTCCGGAAATCAATGATCCGGAAATCGACTGCAGCCTTTGCCGGGCTCAGGAAATGCCCGTCTATATCCAGGACGGGACCCTGGACGTCGGTCTGACTGGCAAGGACTGGATCCTGGAAAACGAAGCAGAGGTGGTCACTGTTGACGAGCTGGTCTATTCCAAGACGAGCAACCGGCCGGCCCGCTGGGTTTTGGCCGTGGGCGGAGATTCCCCTTATAAGCGTCCGGAAGACCTGGCTGGAAAAAAAATCGCCACCGAATTGGAGAACTTTACCAGGCGATATTTTCAACAGGCTGATATTCCGGTTGATGTTGAATTTTCATGGGGAGCTACTGAAGCCAAGGTCGTCTCTGGTTTGGCCGACGCTATTGTGGAGGTGACCGAGACCGGAACCACCATCCGAGCCCATGGGCTGCGCATTATTGCCGAGCTGCTGACCACGTCCACCCAACTCATAGCCAACAAAAATGCCTGGAATGACCCCTGGAAGCAAGGCAAGATCACCCAGATGCGAACCCTGTTGCAAGGGGCTTTGCGGGCCGAAAGCCTTGTGGGTTTGAAGATGAATGTGCACCAGAACAAGCTGGATGAACTCATGCGTCTCCTGCCCAGCCTGACCTCACCCACCGTGTCCAATCTGTACCAGGCTGACTGGCTGTCCATAGAGATCGTGGTCCAGGAAGCTACTGTTCGGGACCTCATTCCCCAGTTGCAATCAATTGGGGTGGAAGGGATCATCGAGTACCCCTTGTACAAGGTCATTTAGAGAACACTATGCAAGCCTCTTCCCTGCGAGCACCGCCTTATGCCCCAGATCGGTAGACTGTTTGCAGGTGGGCAAAACCGGATTGCATGTATCTGGCATGGTGTATTCCTGGGGCTGTTCGGACTCTCGCTTGCATTTTCCTTTTCAGGATGCACAGTTCTCACCCCGCGGGCTCAGATGGATCAAGAAGTCAGAGCCAGAATGGACCTGGCTTCTTCCTATTCAGCCAATGAGCAACCGCGTCTGGCCCTCCGGCAGCTGCAGGCTCTTCAAGGCCCTGCCGATAACCACCCGGATTATCATTTCCTGTACGGACTCACCTGGAGCAAGCTCCAGCGACATGAGCAAGCATGTGAACACTTCCGGAAAGCCGTATCCTTACGCCCTGAGTTTGCCCAGGCCTGGAACAACCTTGGCCAGTCATATGCGGCTTTAGACCAAGCAGAAAAAGCCGAACAGGCTTTTAGGCAGGCCTTGGACATTCCCACCTATCTGACCCCGGAGTTTGCGGCCTACAATTTATCCCGGTTGTACAAAGATCAGGGTCAGACCGAGGAAGCCAAGGGACTGGCCCGCCAGAGCCTTGATGCCAATCCTGAATTCGTCCCGGCCATGATCCTCTTCAGCGAATTGCTCACCGCAGACAACCGAATTCAAGAGGCTGTGGACATAGTAAGCCGCGGCTTGCAGGCCCAACCGAACGATGTCCGCCTCATGCAGGACCTGGCTGAAAACCTTTTGCGCCTGGGACGGCAGAAACAGGCCAGACAATGGTTTGAACGTATTGCCAAGACAGCAGACCCCCAAAGCGAAGCTGCCCAGGTGGCCGCAGATTACCTGGAGCTTCTTCCCCAATGGGAGTTGTGGCCCTCTCTGGAGTGGACCCCCACCCCGTGTTTTGGGCATAAACCCCTGGATTTATGACTTTGCAGCCTACAACCTGTGGTCACGGCCCGCTGGACTGCTGGCCTGCTTACATATGCTTGGTCGGGCCGGAGCGGACACCGCCCTGCTGGACTGCCTGCATCCTATGTGGCGGGATATCCCATGGCCCAGATCCCGGGCGCTTGGAGCCGGTCCCTGGCCCAAGACCCAGGTGCCCGTCCCGTCCACCTTACGGCACATACCCCGGCGTTTGAGCCGATACGGACTGCCTCCAGTCCTGGTTCGAGATGCCTTGACTGCTTTGACCCCCACCCCGGACGCCGTCCTCATCGGTACCGGCATGACCTATTGGTATCCCGGGGCTGGAGCTATGGCCCATCTGGTCCGCCGCATTTGGCCCCGCGTTCCGATCATCGCCGGAGGGATTTACGCCACCCTATGTCCGGACCATGCCCGCAGTTTGGGCTGCTTCGACCAGATCATAGCCGGCCCCCTGGAACAAGAGGACAATTGGCATGCCCTGTGGACGGCCCTGAATACAGTCCCCCCTCCTCTGCCCCAAGACAGTGGCCTGGCCCTTGGTCTTGATGCCTACTCGGCCCCGGAATTCTCGGTGATCATGGGTTCTCGGGGCTGTCCCTATGCCTGCCCCTATTGCGCGACCTCTTTGCTGCACCCCACATTCATACAAAAGCCTGCCCCAACTGTTATTGCCGAAGTGGACCAGGAGGTAGAACGAGGAGTTGTGGATTTTGCTTTCTACGACGACGCCTTGCTGGTCAAACCCCAAACCTGGCTCATCCCTTTGCTGGAATACCTGGGGCAAACCAAAAGGGGATTCCGCCTGCACACACCCAATGCCCTGCACGTCCGCCATCTGACTCCGAGCCTGGCCCAACTGCTTAAGCAGGCCGGCCTGCACACCGTTCGTTTGGGCCTGGAGAGTTCGGATTTCTCCCATCGCTTGGACAACAAACTCACCCGCCAAGAATGGGAACACGGGCTGGCCTGCCTGTTCTCAGCCGGATTTTCTCCGGAGCAGGTCGGGGCCTATATCCTCTTTGGGCTTCCCGGCCAAGAAGACCGGGCGGTGGAGGCAACCATCGACCTGGCCCTGGCCAGTGGCGTACGACCTCAACTGGCCCAGTATTCGCCCATTCCCGGCACGCCGATGTTCGCCCAAGCCCAGGCCCAATCCCCCTACCCCCTGGACCAAGAGCCCCTGTTCCACAATAACGCCCTCTGGCCCTGCCTGCCGGGCGGTTTTAGTTGGGAAAAGCGGCAAAAATGGCGAAAGCGGTTAGCTGGTAAATGAATTTGAGCAAGTGCTGGTATGGGCTCCGCCTATGGATGTTCCGGTTTGCCGGTTTGATTATAATACTTCGGAAACATACTTGGGGGCATTTTCAGGCATCAGGCAAACAAATCAAGAAATGTCATGGTATCTCAAACTCTTATACTGAACACTGATCCCGCCAAAGGCGGGACTGAACTCTGAACACATTTCCCTGTCCTGCAGATACAGATTGAGTCACCTGAAATAATTGACAATAAAGAGCAGAACCAAAAAGCCCTGTGTGATCACCCTTTTCATGTGGACATCAAGCGAAAGAGGGCCAGGGAGTGCTCCATAAGGGAATAGGCAGTACCGCTTGTGTATATTCCCGGACTCCCCGGCAGTCCCTCCTCGTATCTCGTATCCAGTTCTAGGTGCCACTGGTCCCTGTTGGTGTAGGAGGGCAACATAAAGTCCACCGGCCAACCACTGCTGTTCACCAACATGAGCATGGTCTCCGCTGTGATGCTGCGGCCGCGCTCATCAATCTCGTCCAAGGCGTCCCCCGAGCATGAGCCCGATCACGCAGCGGAAGGGTCCAGCCAATCCTTGTGCCCCATTTCCCGACCGTCTTCGGTAAGCCAGGTAATATCCTTGCGCTCCGATCCGTGGAT
>JAXHMO010000013.1:0-14465 GCA_034521385.1 Desulfovermiculus sp. | reverse complement strand
GCGGAGAGCGGTATCCACAGCTTGCTGGTCTTTGGCCTCCCTCAAGGTTCTCACCCAACGAGCAAACAATTGCTCGTTAGTTCGGCCCTGGATGCCGATGCTGTTGCTGAAAAACAGGAACGCCTCGATCTGGCGTCCCAGATAGTTAAGCAGTTCCTTGCTTGCATTTGTAGGCAAAGCTAGGCTTGCATTTGTAGGCAAAGCTAGCAATAATACAAGATGTTGGCGAGAACGGTATTTGTTGATAAAGCCGATATGACTTATGTGCGGAAACCTTCCCCCATCGCCAAAAAATTCTGTCGCCTTCACCAACTCCGAGTATCGAGCCGACAGCCGCTCCAACTCCCGCGCCAATTGCAAAGGTTCATCTTGATAGCGAAGCTCTGCCTTGCCTTGAGGCGAAATAATCCACTTATAGATTTCATCTTCACGCAGAACCCCCTTGTGATAACGTCCTACGAGGAAATACTTCAGAAAACGCAACGGGTTTTCACCTTCACCGCAATCATCTAGATTTTTTGTCAATTTTCGCCAGGTCTCTTTGATCTGGCCGAATTCCATTTCGCGGGCTTCGCTGAACAACATGTTCTTGACCAGATCCATGGCATTAAGGCCCGCTCCCCGCTGATTGATGGTTTCAAAGATTTTAAGTGCACTTCCGAGGTTTTCCGACTCGATCACTACCAGCTCTATGCGTGTCAAGTAGAAGCTGGTTTGGAACTTGGCGAAGAGCTCTCCTGGGACTGAACGGATGTCCCCCACACTGCTCATGGGGACGAGAATACGTTTAGCCCCGGCGTCAAAGGCCACTTGCAGGCTGGCGGCCAGGTTGTCGGCCTTGATGACGTTGCCGCCCAGGCTCATATCCCCCAAAACCACCAGGCTCCCCTGCACCGGCCGGCCCATGAGTCCGGAGCACAGGGTCAGAAAGCAGGGCAGGGTCATGGAGCTGTTGGGACCGGTATTGTGCATCTCCACAATGTGCAGGTGGTAGTCCCGGTCTCCAGGCTTAAGCGAAGCGCTGATTCGGCTGGCGTTGGCTTTGAAGTAGTCAAAGGCCACCTTGATCGGTTCCTTGGCCTTGTTGCTTGATCCTACTCCGGAGATGGACAGTTTGCCGTTGCCTGCGGTCATTTGCAGCTCAATGCGGTACAGGCCCAGCTGACCACTGCTTCCGGTACCCACGGTGTGCAGGGTACCGGGATTGAGCGGACCTTCCGGAATAAGTGAGCTTCCGCCTTGCTCCGGAACTCCGACGAACTTTTCTTCCCTGGTTTCTTGGTCGATGTAGCTGAAGTGCACATCGTAGAACTCCATGCCCCCCAGACGCTTGAGCTGCTCCTTGACCCGCCGGCGACATTCCAGGGCGTAGTGCAGGCACTTTTCCACTGTCTCTTTATCGTACTCGCCGTGGGGATACAGGAGCTTTAAAAGACCGGAGACAGTCTTGCGCACGGCAATGGTGTCCCGCTGGTTCAGGTTGTTGCCCAGGAGGAAATAGGTGTCGATGCTATCGGCAAAGGTGGTCTTGCGCATCTCCCGAAAGTACTCAGCCAGATAGTCCACGATCAGCCCGTAAAGGTTGGTGAAGAACTCAGGGCGCATCTTGGGGATCTCCCAGCCCGGGATGTAGGGGAATAAGGCGGGCCAGGAGGTGCCATTTGGCCCGCTCATCCAGGGTTGTGGGCTCAAGGCCGGTGGAGCGAAGGAGCACATCCATCCACTGCTCTTCAGTAAAGGCCCAACGTCCGTCAAATAAGCCCTGCATGTCCATGTTTGGCATCTGGATGGGCTTGAGCTCATGGATGGAAAAGGGCGAGCCTTTTTGGCCTTCTTCATGAAAATAGTTGATCCCGATGATGCACCAGATCCCGCCCACCAGGAGCTTGTCAAACTCCTTGACCGTAGTGCTGGAGATCTCCACCCCTTTGACCCCCAGATTGGAGAGAAAGGCCTCGTAGCAGTCCCGCTTCTCATTTAAGGTTACGGTGACCTTGTCAATGATCTTGAACGTTCCACGCTCCCGAATAGTGGATTTGACCTTCTCCGCCTCATCCGGCCGGACATAGTTCTGGGCCAGGATGTTTTTGACGCTCTGGATTCCTTCCTGGATGATGTCTTCGTCATCCGAGGCGCAATACATGCCCAGGAGATACTCCAGGACATAGACCGGAACATTGGCCCCTTCCTTGAGCAGCTTGGTCAGATCCTTGCGTACTACCTTGCCCTGGAAGTGTTCATTGAGCAGAGTGTCCAGGCTGACGGTTTCATTGTCCATGATGGTCATTCCCATTTAATTACTTCACCACAGAGGACACAGAGAGCACAGAGGGGAGGAAGTGAAATTTTTTTTTCATCTCTGTGGCCCTCTGTGCTCTCTGTGGTAGCAATCTTTATCTTCGTTCTCAGAGTCCACCCTTGGGCTGAACTCTCAACTATGCATACATCAGCCTTCGCCCTTTCGGTTCTGGGATTGGATCGCCAAATTCCTTAGCAGTATCAATCCAGAGTTGGATAGCCTCTTTGGCGTTGGCCAAAGCAGATTCATAAGAATCTCCATGGGCTATGCATCCAGGCAGTTCAGGCACTTCCGCCAGGTATGCCTGATCTTCTTCACTCCAATAAATTATTGTCATCAATACTTGCGCTGTCTGGCATATTGGATATGACCTGAAGAGCTTCTTGTTTCAAAGTTTCCATACTTTCTTTACTGTTATTGCTTTTCATTTGGCACTTTTTTCGCTTTCTTCCTGGAAACCAAGCCATAAGCAGACTTGTCTGGTGGCATCAGAAAAATCTTTGGATGGGAGCAATCCCAATCTCTTCATAAGCTTGGCATTTGGAATTGTGATGATGTTTTGAGCATCAAAAACGCCAGGACGGAGAAACTTTACCATGCACTGAACCTCAAATCTGGAACCTCGAGCAGCAGTTGTATGCGGTATGACTGTAACCAATGCCCTGTCTTGATCAAGTGGAGGGATACTCAGAACCAAGCAAGGCCTGACTTTCGAGGCCATACCTAAGTCAACCAGCCAGACTTCCTGTCTACGTGGTTGAATCATCCCCAGACTCCATAGCATCAAGCTGCTGAAACATTTCTTCAGCCGTTGCAACCAGATCGTCGTCACTTAGAGGAGGGAAATCAAAGTCTATAGTTCGACGCAATATTTCACGTACGACTTCCTGTTTTTGGCTTACAGGCAACTGCTCAAATGATTCAAGTATGTCATGTACAGTTGTGGGCATAACCATCCTCCTGCATTCCTCGTTTTTCTTTCTTTTCTTATGGCTCCGGCCATCCTCTTTTTCTTCTCTGGTCTTGGATTCCAGCCTCCTTGTAAAGAGAGTGGCGGGAGCCACAAGAGGGGACATTGCGAGGGAGGATCCCGGTGAAATGGAAGAGGTTTCACGGGATAAACCCTTGTAACGAAGAAAAACTGTTATTCAGGCAGCAGTCTTCTGCCCTTGTCCGTCAGCCGGTATTTCTGCAATCGGCTGTTGGGCTTTTCAGGGATGGTGTATGCTACAAACCCTTTGATTAACAGGTAGGCCATGAGTTCATTCAAGTACCGTGTCGGCTTGGCCTTTCCCAGCTTTATTGCAATCTCTTTTTTGCTTAACGGTTCTTGATGAAAGAGCATTTTCAGCACCGATTCAGCCATTTCAGACTCTATCCCCAACTCTACCCCCGAGTCTACCCCTGACTCTCCCCCGGGCTGGGTCACCGACTGGGTCGGTGCCTCCCCTTGGGAGACAGTTTTCCCTACTGTAATCTGTTCAGCCAGATGCACAACTACCCGGACCCGGGTGCCGATCTCTATAATCTCCGGAAAAGTCCGCTCCGCGCATAGCGTGCTTTTTCAAAAACAGCATGATGCTGTCCACAGCCTGGGGCAGGTGGTCATGCAGCTCGGCATGATCAAAGATTTCCGCCTTGTTCCGGCCTACAAACCGGCCGCACTGGACCCAGGCATCTGAAAAGTGACGTTCCCGTTCCTTGCCGAAAAGGAGAAGCGCTCCTTTGGTGGGCACCAGTTTACCCTGGTCCTGGGTCAGAAGTTTCAGGGTCAGCAGCTCGTTCTTACCCAGAGTCCGGTCCTGGCCGAACATCTCTCTGGCCGCCTCCAGGTCCAGGTCGTCAAGGGACAGGCTGGGCATGGGGAGCTCGTCAAAAGAAATACCTTCAGCAGTCCGGCGAAGCTCGGCTATGAGTTCCCGGTCAGCCTGTCGGTTGGTGGAGCCAAGACGGATATACACCCCGGATTCCGGACCTTCGGCTTTGATATAATGAGGACGCAGGCCACTGAGGAATACCTCCACTGTGAGCAGGGTCTTATCCGCTACGGTGACGAACTCGACATTGGGCACCAGCCGCGGGGCGATGGCATCGGCTACCAAACTACACAGCCGTTCCTCTTCGTCCAATGGCTGATCAATGCCGATCACGTTTTTCTGGTCATCCACCCCAAACACAAGCCGCCCGCCGGCGGTATTGGCAAAAGCCACCAGGGTCTTGAGGAAATTTCGCGGTGATGACAGAGCCCTCTTGAACTCCAGGATTTTGCTTTCAGGGGATTGGAGGAGATGTTCAATGGCTGAGGGCATTTGCATGTTCTTCTTTTCAGTCTGGCTGAAGATTGAAGAAAAAAATCCACCACAGAGGACACAGAGAGCACAGAGGGAAGAGGAGGGAAAAATTTAATATCTTTGTGGCCCTTAGTGCTCTCTGTGGTTAGAGATCTTCGTTTTCCTTGTGTATAGCCTTCTATTCAAACAGTAATCTTTTACCGGTATCCGTCAGCCGGTATTTCTGTCTGCGACTGCTTGGCTTATCAGGAATTTGTATTACGTCGACTCTTGTTTTGAATATTTTTTTATAATGGGAACAAGGGAACGTAATGCTTCATTAACTGATTCTTGATCAGGAAAATATTTGGCAACATCCGGATCAAGTAAAACGACATTGGTGCCTTCAGCATACCTTTGAGCGTATTTCCCTCGTTCTCCATGACTAAAATCATATTCTTCTAACATGTCTGGATCATTTGACATATATAGATCCTTTTAATTCTTCGATATCTACCTGACAGGCTGGAACCTTGCGCCGGTAAAGCTCATCAAGAAACTCAGCTCTGCTTATGCCCAGCATTTCAGAGGCCTTGGACTGTGAAATCCGGCCTTCCGCATACCACTGGACAATAGCCGCCGTCTTGACTTCCTGAGAAAATTCGGCTGGCCCAAGGCGTAATGCGGAAAAGTCAGCTGGGCCAAAATCAAGAACAACTTGTGTCATCTCGCACCCCGAAAAAAATTGCATTTGACAGCACTGTTAAATCATAATAACAAAAAAATGGAGGCTTTGGTAGCGTACAGCTGTCATTGCCTTTTTTCTTTTCTTCGTTCCCAGGGTTTATCCCGTGAAATTTCTTCCATTTCACTGGGATCTTCTCACGCCTAGGCGTGAACGTCTTATTCTTATGGCTCCGGCCATCTTCTTTTCTTTTCCTGGTCTTAGGCTCCAGCCTGATTATGAAGAAGTGGCCGGAGCCCCAAGAGGGAGACGTTAAGAGGGAGGCCCCCCGTAACGAGAAGAAGGACCCTCGTAACGAAGAGGGAAGCCTTTACCCTTCATCCTTCAGCCTCCCATCCTTCAGCCTCAAATTTCTTTCTCAGCCTCGCTTCCATCTCCTCAGCAGGTACCTCTTTAACTTGTCCATCTTCCCAGATAACAATGGGAGTTCCATAGAATTTAGCCCGCTTGATTACCCTCCAGGCTGATTTACGGAAGGCGGCATCAGCTTTCCAGGCCAACGATTCTTTATTTTCATGTCGTTCTTTCATTCTTGACCCCACGCGCTTATTTGTGCATAAGCATCTGTATCGTAGATCTTCAAATCGCCTTTTTCCTCATGGGACACTACCTGAGGGGGAAGGAACGCAGCATCGTATAAACGTAGAACCATAAAAAGAAAAGTACAATACTATAATCTTGCTCTTTCATCTGCTTGAGCAGGCGAACATAGGTCCGGCCCGAAAGGGTGGTTTCAAACGCAAAGCTTTGCTTGGCTGCCACCAGTTCTGGGAACCTCTTTTTTCAAGCCCTTGCAGCTGCCCCTCCCTCATAGTACGGAGATGGAACGGTCGGATATACCCTATATACGTGACGAAATACTTCCTCTGTTTTGCTCTGCACATCATTGCCGATCCCGTCAAAATACAAGTAATGGTGCTTCTTTCTGCCCATGGGTTTGTGTACGACAACTGGGCTTGGGCATCCGGGACGACGCTGAAAAGGTCCTGGACAACTTTGGACGGTGAGTTGCTAAACGGTCCACAGACCTGGCCATGCTTTGCGGTACCCACTTGCGAATAGATCCGGGTTGGGGCCGACTTCCTGATGACCAGGGTGCAGATGATCATGCGGTCTGTGGAGGCGGTGAAGTATGCGAAGAGGTTAAATCGGTAGTACCTTTAAACTCAGGAGGGGGAGTTCTCCCCTCCTGAGTTTTGCTTCTTTGCGGTTTTGTGTTTACATTGTAAAGAAAGGCATGGTAATGTCCATGCACATGCAGGCCGAAAGCGGCCTTAAAAGAGAAGGAGGACTACCATGGCCAAGGCGATTCGCCACATACTTTTAGGGATGGGCCATTTATTTGATTTGTCAGGATGTTTTGAAAAATCCGCCATGAAGCAAGCAAAAGAAAGGCGCAAGAAACTGCCAAAGGACACGAATGAAGCACTTAGTGCAGACATCGGCAAGGTTGGCAATGACCTGCAAAACGCAATAGCCAACTACAAAGAGCACAATGTCAGATAATCGACCGCAAGATGACGGTTCCCAGCAAAATGCTTCGCAACACCCACAGCCGGTCATAAAAGCCACTTATTCAGGTCCCCTGCCACCTGCTGCTGAACTCGAACGATACAATCAGGTTCACCCAAATGCGGCTGAAATAATTCTTAACACTTTCCAAAAAGAGTCACAGCACCGGCAGCAGCTTGAAAACAGGCAACATGAACTTGACCGGTATTATGTGAAAAAGGCGGCGAACCTTTCTCTGCTCGGCACTTAACTTGGCTTTGGAATCGGTATAGCTGTTCTAACTCTCTCAGGGTATTTTGCATATCTGGGACATGCAAAAACGGGTGCTGGTCTGGCAGTTGCAGTCATTGCTGGGCTTGTCGGGACATTTGTTTACGGTACGACCCAAAAAGATAGCCAACAAAACGACCAGCAAAAAAGTAAGTGACAATCTTTCAGGAGTATCAGATAAACGAGGGCGGTTATGCGAATCCAATACCGATCAAATATAGAAAAGATCCTTGAGGCCTTCAGTATGGGTAGCCAAACAAAAGCCCCACCAAGGATTTCATTTCATCCTTAAGACCCTGTTTTACGCAGACAAGTTCCATCTTCAGAAATATGGACGGCCAGTCTTGGGCGACACCTATATTAAAATGGACTGGGGACCTGTTGCGTCTACGGCCTATGACCTTCGCAAGCAAAGCGACTTTGCGCCAGAAAATGCCCTGGATGCTGTATCAAATGCCCTGCACGTCCAAAAAGTCCACCGACCAGACGTTATCGCCAAGCGCGAGCCTAACATGGCCCTATTCTCAGGCACAGATATTGAGGCCCTTGAAGAGGCCCTGCATTTCTGCCAAGATAAAGATTTTAATGATCTTTCAGACATAACCCATAAAGAAAAGGCCTGGATAGACGCCCTCATGAACAGCAAGATGGACTACGAACTCTTCATTGACGAAGACGTTGAAAACCGGGATGAACTTATCGAATACATCAGGGAAAATTCTCAAACAGTTGTGGTATGATAGAAAATAAGCAGGTCACGGTTTACGGCTCGCTTGAGCTCCACTTTCTTGATCACACATCATATTGAAAGATGTCATTCTTAATAACCTGAAATCTATTTGAAATAAAACAAATATGTCCGGAAGTGGCCATGTTTTCTCGTCTTGCGTTGCATGCTCGTAAGCTCATGAACTGCTGATAGGCCAACACGTCTGGGCAAACCATACTCAGAGTACTCATGGAATTTTATCATAAAGCAATGGCTGAATTAAAAGCCATGGGCAATCAATGGCCCTGGGTCGTCAACACAATCTGCTATGGAGCATAGAATCCATATTCTTTCGCATTGATATTATGGCGTTTTTCCTGGCCAAGAGTCGAGGAGGGAGTTGGGCCGTACTCGTGCCCGGGCATGATCACCGTATCTTCCGGCAGCAGCATGAGTCTGCGGATTGACGCACCCAGGGTGGGTCTATCCCCATAGGGCAAGTCGGTGCGGCCGCTATCGCCCACAAAGAGGGTGTCGCCGGTAAAGAGCTTGCCTTCTCCATAGAAACAGACCCCGCCGGGGGTATGTCCCGGGGTATGCAGCACGTCCAGCCGGACCGTGTCTCCTATCCGAATAATATCACCGTCGTGCAGAACGACATCCACCTCCTGCTGATAGTAAGCAATGTCTGCCTCGTGCATGGCTAAGCGGGCACCCGTTTCCTGTCTCAGGGATGGGGCCACCTCGGTATGATCAAAATGGAAATGAGTGGCCAGGATGTATTCTACAGTCAGGCTATGCTCATTGATATAGTTTAGAATACGGCCTTTGTCCGCGCCAGGATCAATGATTGCCGCTTTGTTGGTTTTCGGACAGGCTACGATGTAGCAGAAATTGTCCATGTTTCCCACTTCAAGTTGCTTGACTAGCATGAACTGTCTCCTCATGCTAAAAGTATTTTTTTCAGTTCACAGAGTCGTTGAATTAATTTGAATTTAAACTTTGCTCCTTTACCCAGTTTAGTCCCCTTCTTAACCTCTTCAACATTATCCGGCTTGCCCACTTTGACTTGAAATCGGTAACTATCTCCCTCAATCACCGGCTCCACATAGGCCTCTTTGCCCTTTTTGGTGGACAGCATGAACGTGGAAGCCAGAGGGACGTCCACATGAGAAAAAGCCGGATTGGGGCTTTTGACTGTCCGCGCCCAGATCCAAGCTATTACTGTCAGCTCCCGGCCCAAGTATGGGGCCAAATCCGGTCGTTCATCCACCATTTCCTTGGTGATTTTGATTTCATCCAGGGGCAGGGCGCATTCTATGAGTTTCTTGGGGGCTTTGATCATGGTTGTGGTTCCAGGTTTTTAGGGTTCACGGTTCACGGTTCACGGTTACAGAAAAGAGAAAGGTTCGTACATTCCTTCCGCATCTTGAGTATGCTTTCTGCTTGTGGGGTTGCTTGTGGTGCCCCAGAGGGGCAACGATTGCAACTAAAAGAGTTTCTCTTTCAAAGGTTCTTTTGTAATTTAGCAATGTATTCTAAACCCTTTGAGGTCAGGCGATATTTTTGCTTGCTACTTCGCGGTTTGTCAGGGATAGTCATCTCAATCAAACCAGCCTCCAGGGCAGGTAGTAAATAATATTTTCTAAAGTGCTCATTATCTTTCAGACCAACAGCCTGCTGAAGATCCTGACGTCTCATCTCGCCATTCAGAACTTGCACCAACCGCACTTCTGGGGTGACTTCCGGGGTGACTTCCGGGGTGACTTCCGGGGCAACTTCCGGGGTTACTTCCGGGGTTACTTCCGGGGTTACTTGTGGGGTAGCTTCCCCGGTAACTTGTTCGGTGACTTGTTCGGTAGAAATCTTTTGTTCCGAGTCTCCTTTTCCACTTTGCTCCCCAAATTCTCCATACTCCGGGACCTTGACAACTATCTGAAACACATCCCCTTCGATCATTTGGGGATCTTCTCCGCCGTAGGTCTTACCGTAACGCATCATGTTCCGCATTCCTGAGCCCAGTTCATCCGCGCGGTGAATCTCCCGGAAAAAGGCACCAATGACCGGATTCTTGGGAAAGAATTCCGGCCAGGGTCAGACCGTTTTTGCCGGTCTCAGGGTCGGCCTGATACAGCTGGGCGCTTTTGATCAGCTCCATGTCATCCATGTCCAGCCAGGGATGACCATCACGCCATACCCCGGCCAGCCGCCGGCATTTGTCGATCAGATCAGGCCGCAGATCTTCCAGCCCGGCGTAGGGGTAGACCTTGTTTTCCGAGTAGGTGGCCTGCTTGCGGGCATACAGCTCAGACACCAGCCGGGTGTGATCGGTAATGTCCAGATCGCCGTCTTCGTTACGGTCGTATATACGTCCGTTGCAGCGATGGACCTGGGAGCTTTCCGGGACATAGACATGCAAGATAGTCTTGTCCTGGACCTGGACTTCTTCCACGGACAGATAGGCCGGGGGATGTATTTTCTGCGGATTGTTGATGGTGGTCACAAAATCCTTTTTGATCTGTCCCACAGTGCTGGGGTCTATGCCGGTGATCCGGCCCGAGTCGTGAACACCGAGAAGCAAGGTCCCGCCATACCGGTTCAAAAAAGCACAGATGGTCTGGTACACATCCTGGTTCAACTTGTCCCGGCTTTGCTTGAACTCCAGGTTCAAGCTTTCGCCGGATTGGATGAGCTTTTGTATGCGGGATTGGTCAATCATTTTGGGTTCACGGTTGAATAGGTTCACGGTTTGCCGAAGGTTCACGGTTCACGGTTTGGGAGGTTCACGGTTGTTGGGTTCACGGTTCATCAATCTTGATTGAAAAATGAAGTGGATGGCAGGAGCCATAAGAAAAAGACGCCCCCAGGAAGGATCCTGGGAACCAAGAAACCTTGAACCCTCTTCCTCCCCAACCGTGAACCGTGAACCACCCTAACCGTGAACCTCCTCAACCCAGCAACTCTTGGACATCATAGTTCAAGCTGGCCACTCCCCAGTCCGGTTCGGCCTTGAAGGGCTTGTACACATAATATGGTCCGTCGGCATTGTCCTCTTCATCCACAAAGACCACAGCCAGCCAGAATTTGTCTTCCTGGTTTAGGGCATACATAATCTAATTGCGGATGACGGTGATGGTGCTTTGACCCTTGGCCCGGCCTTTGACCTCGATGTGCCGGTCCGGATGACCCGGCTTGAACGAGGAGATGTCCCAGCCGCATTTTTCCGCAGATACGTCTTCGGTAGTGTAGCCATTGGCTCGTTCATACTCAAAGACTTTTTGCATGGCGATGTGCTCTATCTGCGCTCGCCTGGTGGCATCTGCACTGAAAAGTGACGTGTCCTGACCTTTGCGCCTGGCTAACTTTTCTGCTGCGTAGTTCAGGGCCTGCTGCTCCAGGGTCTCGCACAGCCAGGGCTGTCTCCAGGATGTCCTGGATAAGGCTTGCGTCTTCCTCTGGCAGGGGTTCCAGGTCCAGGTGCGGAGCCCATCCGGTACTGGTTACTGTGCCCTGGGCGTCAATCTGTACAAACTGCATCCGCCTGGAGGCCACCTGGCGCTCATCCTGACCATAGGGGCTCTCGCGCACGGCATGGTCGAGCATGATCATGACCTTGGGGGTGTCGCCTTCATCTGTTGGATCTACAAAGACTGTTCCCTGCTTGAGCTTGGTGGCATGGGCTTCAATAATCAGGTCGGTGATTGCGGCCATGAGTGGATGGCCGGGGTGGATAAGGCTGGCCATGGGTTTGCCGTACATGCGGACCTGATGGCGCTCAAAGCAGATGCGCTCATAGCGCTTGAGCACAGGATCACGCCCGCCGATGACCCGGTCCCGCTCCCGGATGCTGCCCGGAACGTAGCGTATCTCGTACCTGCCCCCTTCCCTGGGCCTTAGCTCACATTGCAGGGCCTTGAAGGCCTGCATGAAAAATGCTCGCACAAAATGGGGCTGGAGTTTCCTGGCTTCGGCCTTTTCCATCTCTTCCTTGACCGCATACAACCGCTCCGGGGTCATCACCTCTTCAGCCAGGGCGTTTCCGTTTGGTGTCCACGCGCATGATCAGTTCGCGAACGAGCAGACCGGCCATGATGGTTTTCCCGGCCCGGGATCATCGGCCAGCACAAAGCGCAAGGGCTGTTTGTGGAGCATGGTTTCATAGACAGCCGTGATCTGATGGGGCAGGGGCTCCACATTTGAGGTATGCACAGCCATCATGGGGTCAAAAAGGTAGGCCAGCTTGATGCGCTGGGCCTCCAGAGCCAGCTTGAAATCTTCCGGCGGGGCGTCAAAACTCCAGTGGCACCCGGCTTCAGCCAGGGAGATAGTGGACTCGTCGGAACGAAAGAGCATCCGCTCCCCAAGACGACCGTCTCCGTCCCGGTAAATGGCGTTGATGGCATGCTCGCCCAGCTTTTCTGTGGAGACTATGCGGACAATCTTGTCCTGTTCAATGCCTGTGACCTGCTGACCGGCAGATAGCTGCTCCAGCTTGAGCATGGGAAGGCCTTTGGTTCAGTTGGGGGGGCAGATATGTTTATACAGACCAAGAATGTAGAACACAGGGTATTACTTACCCTCCGTTTGGGATATCTTAAGGTGGGATAAAGGTCAATGTGATGACAGAAAAAATGTGATCAAAAAAGATGATATAGGCACGGCAGGGGGAAGGAGCGGCAAGGCAATCAACAAACAATAAAATTTTTTTGATGATTACATAATGCTTACACAAAGAAAAAGGGCTTACAGATGATTTTGTGTAAGCCCTTGATATTTAAAGGTGCCGAGGGACAGAATTGAACTGCCGACACGGGGATTTTCAGTCCCCTGCTCTACCGACTGAGCTACCTCGGCCCGCGGAATGAGTTTGTAGCAAAAAGAATCTCACTTGGCAAGCAGATTTTTTTTGGAGCTGATCGAAACACTTTTACAGGACAAAGCACTCTTGAAATTCGTTAGCTGTCAGCCTTGCCTTCGGCAAGTCTGACATGTTTTTGCGCCAAAGCGCGCAAAAAAAAGGTTTGCCGGTTTGATCGAGATTGAAACTTTTGGCCACGAATCGGAGGCGTGGGTTGTACCACCTCTTCGTTCCCAGGGTTTATCCTGATAATCATCTAAAAGGCACCTCCAAGTATAGCCAAGCATTTAAGCCTCGGCTATACAAAAAGAGAAGCAAAAACTCTAGCCTGGAGGTGCCTTATGAAATTGTATGCTGGAAACGATCTCCATTCAAACAATAATTTTTGGGGTATTATTGACGAAACCGGCAAAAGGATATTTTACAAGAAGTTGCCAAATTCTCCTGAAAAAATATTATCAACACTTGAGCCATTCAAGCCAGACTTAGCTGCTATTGCTGTAGAATCTACCTATAATTGGTACTGGATAGTCGACCTGCTTATGGATCAAGGATATACGGTTCACTTGGCTAATCCTGTTGCAATGAAGAAATATTCGGGCCTCAAGTATTCAGATGATAAAGATGATGCCTTTTGGCTGGCTGAAATGAACAGGTTAGACATACTACCTAAGGGTTACATCTATCCCAAGGAAGAGAGGCCAACCAGAGATCTTTGCCGGAAACGACTTCAGCTCGTTAATATGCGTACAGCTATTATTTTAAGTTTAAAGTCCATGATAGCTCGCAACTTAGGACAAAGAATTTCTGCTGAAAATATCAAAAAACTTTCTCAAGAGGACATAACCGAAATGCTCAGTGGGCATGAAGATCTCATGCTCAGAGCAGCCATGGACAAGGTATCCATTGATAACTTTAGTGGGCAAATTAAGTTTGTAGAAAGGAGCCTCAAGGATAAAATCAAAAGCAATACAACATACCTCAACTTAATGACCATGCCTGGTGTAGGTCCTATTTTGTCGCTAACAATATTACTTGAAACAGGTCCTGTAGATGCGATTCAAGCAGGTTGGCAATTACGCCTCCTATTGTCGCAAGGTTGACAGCAAGTGGACAAGCAACAATAAAAACAAAGGGAAAGGTAATACAAAAAACGGGAACAGATACTTGGCATGGGCATTCTCAGAAGCTGCAGAGCACGCCCGCATGTGCAACCAACAAGCCAAGCGCTTTTTTGAAAAGAAAATGTCAAAGACTAATCGGATGATCGCTCATGGTGCCCTGGCTCACAAGATGAGCCGGGCTGCCTACTTCATCATGCGAGATAATGTTCCCTTTGAACCGAAAAAGATGTTTTCCTAAATTTGGAGAAGATGGCCAGCTCAAAGTTTCACTGGTAAAACCAATGTCCTGATTAGCAGCCATTTTCTCCTCAATATTGCCGAATGCCGGCAGTTTGACTGCCCATGCCATGAGCCACGATATCACTGGTTAACAACCATGAATCCTGAACAATTGGACATGGCATGGAACCGAAGATTTTCTGGATCGTCATAATGACGATTGGGGCCAGATGAAAAGCTGATATTAAGCAATCTGGCCTAGATCCTGATGGGTGTGTGGTGCAGTCAATAAATACAGACTGCAACCAGTCCAAAAGAAATAACGGGAACTGTCAAAGAGCGGCTGACTCGGCTCGACGGCACAACAACGGTCCGTTCCTCTGCAAGAAAAAGAAAGAATTTTCTTGCCACAGGGGAGTATTTTTCTCTTGACAGAGGGCCTTTTAATGGGCGTGAAAT
>JAXHMO010000012.1:0-125457 GCA_034521385.1 Desulfovermiculus sp. | reverse complement strand
TTGGCTTTTTTTACCCACTGAATACTCTGACATACTTTCTCCCTTGCCCAAGCAGCAAACTGGAAACAAAAATCTTTTGTTTGCTAATATATTCACTGGTATACTAAAGGTATTATTTTGGATCAACCACAGCCCGGACGTTTTGGCAGGGCTCATCCGCCCATGGTTGCTTTTTTGTTAATTTTATTCTCAGATATAAGGTATTAAAAGCATTCAGGTTTCAGTATTTGGTGTTCAGCTTCAAAAGGCCCGACTCATGCGGAAGAAACCGAGAAGTGCCGCAGGCCAGCTTTCTGGTCTAAATCTCTGAGCTAGACGATTGTGGCTTTAAGAGTGGGCAAAGAAATGCCTTAGGAGAGTCAGTCGAATAACTAAAGACCCTAAGGGTAAGAGTTTGATCCCAAAAATTTGGCCTGGATCCGTTCTATATGGCTGACCAGATGGGAGTGACGAACTTTGCCGGTGGCCGCAGGATCGTTTGTGTTCAGCACCTGAAGGGTTTCTGTTATTTCATTTTCAATAGCCTGTACCTCAGTCCTCCAGTCACCCCGACCCATGGTCGCGAACCACATTCTGAAGGTAATAGTATACAAATATTCAGACACATCCTGAAGTACTGGATTACCTGCAGCTTCATGCAACACATTGCGGAACCGGAAATCTATTCCAGCTAAGGCCTTGAGATCCTTATGAGCCGTAAGCTCTCTGCATTCGCCTCCAATGGAAGTTATCTCACCCACCTGGCTGGAGCTGATCTGTTCGGCAGCCAAGCGTCCCAAGAGCTCCTCGAGTTCCATCCTCCTGGCCTGATACGTGTGCATCATCTTTTGAAATTCGATTTCAGTCACCATGGTTCCAGTCCGGGGCAGAATCCTGACCAAGTCCTCCCATTCCAGCCGGTAAAGGACTTCGCGCATTGGTGTGCGACTGACCTGGAATTCCTTGGCCAGCACATTCTCATTCAGGATCTGTCCAGGCTCATACTCTAAGTAAAGTATTTTGTTTTTGATAATCGCATAAATTTCTTTATTCATGACGTCCTTTACAGAGCAAAAAAACAATTTCTCAATGCTGTATGTTCTTGTAACAGAACCGGCTGCATAAACTGAACAGACCTTGGGTATCAACCCGGACTCTTGGCTTCATCCTCTGTCAATGAGTTGTTCGTAACATTCGAGTATCATTTTGGTTGAAGATGGGCAATACTGCCGGGTGATTCCCGCTTAGGCATTCAGCCCCCTCGTCCACAACAATCCTGCAGCTGGACCTCAGCCCTTTGCCCGGATACACTCTTCCTCTAAGGCACTATTTGCCCGCCTCCTGTTGTCCTTTGGGATCCAAGGTCGGGGTGTGAGCATTGAGCCCCTTGGCAAAGTCTCTTCATCGATTTATGGAAGAAAAGAGAAAGGACTCTCCAATGAGACTCCTTGTGGCATTTGCTCATCGGTTGAAAAACAACCCTAAACAGGAGGTTGATTATGGCAACTAAAGGCGAGGTGTATAGATGCACTTTATGCGGACACGTGGTCGAAGTTAAGCAGGATGGGGATGGAGATCTGACCTGCTGCGAACTGCCCATGGAAGGACTGACGGAAAACGAAGCCCAAGCCTTTAAAGACTAGCTAGTGTCCTGTAAAGGCTCAATCTCCATTAACCCCCTGATTTTATGAAGGCCAATTCCCAATAATCGTTTGTCAACGAATAAGGAGCCTCGTATGCATTCCGAGCAATCCATGGATTATTTTCGAACATTGTATGAAGTGGTCAAGGCGGTCAACTCCAGCTTGAACCCCAGGACAGTCCTCCGTCAGGTGGCGGAAAAGGTCAGCTGGGCCATGGACGTCAAGGCCTGCAGCATCCGGCTTTTAAGTGAGGACCGCAAATATCTGCTGTCCGGGGCTACCTATGGCTTGAGTCAGCAATACTTGCGCAAAGGTAAAGTAGAGGTGGACAAAAGCAAACTGGATCAAGACGTCTTGCTGGGACACAACGTCTACGTATGCAATGCCTGCACTGACGACCGCTTTCAATACCCGGAAGCGGCCCGGGCCGAAGGTATCGCCTCGGTCATGGCCGTACCTCTTAACCTGCAGGGACAAGAAGTCATCGGCGTCCTCCGGGTCTATTCCAGCACGGAACGGGAGTTTAGTCAGGAGGAGATCGAGTTCTTAAACGCAATGGCCGATTTGTGCGCCCTATCCATCCACAACGCTCTGGCCTATGACCAGATCAAATACGAGCATGAACTCTTGAATCGGTATACCTATCAGCTTTTTGAAGACTAAACTTGGCCACACATGCAAAGGAGTGAAAATATATGTCCAAATTGAAAATCGGCATCAATGGCTTCGGCCGTATTGGGCGACAGGTGGTCAGAGCCCTGCGTACTTATTACCCGGACACCTTGCAGGTGGTGGCGGTCAATGATCTCTTTGATGCAGCCCAAAACGCCAATCTATTAAAGCACGATTCCACCTACGGCCGTTTTTTTGAGCCGGTCAGTGTGGATGGAGATGTCATCAGTATAGGGGACTGGGATATACAGAACTTTGCCTATACCGATCCCAAGCGCATCCCCTGGGCGGAAATGGATGTAGATGTGGTCATTGAATCCACAGGTATCTTTCGCACCGGCCCTCAAGCCGGAGCCCACCTGGAGGCCGGAGCCAAGAAGGTGATCATCACCGCTCCGGCCAAGGAGATCGACCGAACCATTGTCTTGGGAGTCAATGGGCATAAGTATTCCCCGGATACCGATCATATCATCTCCAATGCTTCCTGCACTACCAACTGTCTGGCCCCTGTAGCCTGGGTCATCCATCAGGCCTTTGGCATCCAAATCGGGTCCATGTGCACGGTGCATGCCTACACCAATGACCAGCGTATCCTGGATCTGCCCCACAAGGATCCCCGGCGGGCCCGGGCAGCTGGGCAGAACATCATACCTACCACCACCGGGGCGGCCAAACTGGTTGGCCAGGTCATCCCGGAACTGGCCGGCAAGATAGACGGTTACGCCATGCGCGTGCCCGTGCCTACGGTTTCAGTGGTCGATTTTACCGCTCAAGTGGAGAAATCTAGCAGCACGGAGGAGCTGAACGCAGCCCTGGAGCAGGCAGCAGAAGGGGGACTCAAGGGTATTTTGGCCTACAGCCGGGAACCTTTAGTCTCCTCTGACTACATCATGGACCCTCATTCCTCAATTGTGGACCCAGAGTTTAACTCCGTGCGCGAAGGCAACTGGGTCAAGGTCATGGCCTGGTACGACAACGAGTGGGGCTATTCCTGCCGGGTGGCCGATCTGGCGGATATGATCCGGGAAAAGGGAATATAGATAGAAGCGAGTCCAAAAACTGTTTTTGAACTCGCTTCTAGTGCCGAGTCATATGTGCATTGTCCAGTATCGGCACGAAACCTTCACTCCTCTGATTCCCCTCCCTGCCGTCTGTCTTCCAGGCGGGAGGGAGGGGCCAGGGGAGGGTCTGTTTTGCGACACGTGTATGTGTTTAGGTACTAGATCCCATCCTCAGTCTTCTTTCTTTCTCTGGTAAACAGGTAGAGGACAAAAACCGCAGTCATGAATCCAGCGCAGAGGAGAAAGGACAGGTGAAAGGCTCTCAGGCTAAAGGCATCTTCGGCAAATCTCTTTTGCATCAATACCCCCAAACCGTGGACGAAAAAGGCCGCTCCGAACATGGTGAACAGGTTGATCCCGGTCATGGCCGTTCCGGCCAGATGCGCAGGCATGCGCTCCTTGATATGCGTGTACATGATGCCCCCGGTACTCCCACTGACTCCGAAGGCGACGAACAGGAATACAAACAGGGTCAGAGAGGTTTGGCCAGTCTGGAAGGTCAAGGCTAAGAGGGTGATCCCCATGCCCATAAGACCAATCAGAATCACCCCTTTCCTGCGCTGCAATCGATCCGACAAGCCTCCCCACAGCGGACCGGCCACGATGAAGGCCAGGTTCAGGACCAGGATGACATTCCCGGCCTGCATAGGCGCCAAGCCGATGCCCTGCATCAGGTAGGGACCGGCCCACAGGGTTTGAATGGCAGCGAATATTCCATACCGGCAAAAGGTGCCCACGGAAATTATCCAATAATCGCGGGAACCGAAAAGAATGCGCAGCCCCCGGACCAACTCCGGCAGTCCTGGTCCGGACTGGGCATGATGACTGTGAGGCGGCCGATCCCGGACCCAGAGGAAAAAGACGGCCGTGAGCAAGGCATGAAAGGTGGCGATCAAAGTAAAGGCCCATCTCCAGCCCACCCATTGGACCAGAGCCACCAAGGGCGAAGAGGCCACAATACTTCCGGCTGCACCTATGGAGAAGATGACCGTGGTCAAGGAGGCGAACCGGGCCGGTCCGAACCATAGAGTCAGCAGCTTAAACGGCCCCATGAGGTTGCAGGCCATGCCCAATCCCAGAAGGATTCTGGCCCCGATTGCCAGCTCCAGAGTTTCGGCCCAAGCAAAAGACAAGGCCCCGGCCACCCCGAACAAAGAAAGTACACTCATGGTCAGCCGGGGCCCAAAGCGGTCCAAGGCCAGGCCCATAGGGATCTGGACCAGGGCAAAGACGTAAAAAAAGGCCGAAGACAAAAGGCTCAGATCAGAAGCATTGAGCTCCAAATCTCGAATCAGTTCAGTGCTTATAACAGCTGTAGAGGCTCTGTAGAACTGGGAAAGAAGAAAAAAGACCGAGGTCAGGGCGAAAACACCCCAGGGATTGGTAATAGGTTGTGACATATCAAAAATCAACTGTCGACAACTGGTAGTCAGTTTTCAAAAATATTTTTTGCCCACTTGGGGGCCAAAAATATTGCTCTCATTAGACATGGTGGCGACTTCCTTGGTATCAGTGTCATAGACAATGAAATTCCTGCACCGCCCGAATCCGCTGAGAACTGAATCCATTGTCGCACCTTGGCTGCTAAGTGCTAATTTCATAATTTTGCTCCTTTATGATCAAAACCGGATGGTCCAGAAGGGCCGTTATCACCTACATCCTGCTCCAGCTCCCCGGAATACTCCTGGTCGGCTTGGCCCTCCTGGTCATCCATGCCCAATTTGACCTCCCGGCTCGAGTCGGATGGCTCATCTTTTCCCTGTGGGTGGTCAAAGATGCTACTCTTTTTTTCTTTCTCTGGCCAGCCTATGACCACCAAAGCCGAGATGTATATAGCCTGGTGGGTCATAAGGCCTTGGCTGCAACAGATATCGGCCCCCAGGGAAGAGTCCGCTTGCACGGTCAGACCTGGCCGGCCCAAGCCGAAAGCCCCTCCAGCCCCATACCGGCCGGGACCTGGGTTGAAGTTCTTGATCGCAAAGGGCTGGTCCTTATCGTTCGGGCCTTACCATCAACTCGTATGAAATAAAAAAAGCCGGGACTTCTAGTCCCGGCTTTTTTATGGTGGATGGGTGATGGATTACATGCCCATACCCATACCTCCCATTCCACCCATGCCGCCCATGCCGCCCATACCTGGAGCGCCGCCGGCACCGCCTTGGTCATCCTCGTCCGGCTTTTCAGCCAAGGCAGACTCGGTGGTCAAAAGCAAAGAGGCAATGGAGGCCGCATTTTGCAGAGCGCTGCGAGTAACCTTCTTGGGATCGATCACCCCGGCCTGCACCAGATCCTCGTATTCCCCTGTGGCGGCATTGAATCCATACTCGGGCTTGGAGCTGCCTTTGACCTCTTCAACCACAATTGAACCTTCAAATCCGGCATTGTTGGCGATGTGGCGCAAAGGTGCGGACAGGGCCTTACGCACCACTTCCACTCCGGCCGCTTCATCTTCGTCAGCCGTCTTCACGATGTCCAGGCTGTCCTGGCAACGAGCTAAGGCCACACCGCCCCCGGCCAGGATGCCTTCTTCCACAGCGGCCTTGGTGGCATTTAAAGCGTCTTCCACTCGGGCCTTCTTCTCCTTCATCTCCGTCTCCGTGGCCGCGCCCACATTGATGACCGCCACGCCGCCGACCAGCTTGGCCAGGCGCTCCTGGAGCTTTTCCCGATCGTAATCAGAGGTTGTATCCTGGATCTCGGTCCGCAGCTGCTTGATCCGGGCCTTAATCTCCCCGGTATCCCCCTGACCGCCGACAATAGTCGTGTTCTCTTTGTCCACGCTGATCCGGTCGGCCTGTCCCAGGTCCTTGAGGCTTACGTTTTCCAGGCTGTGCCCTGTATCTTCGGAAATCAGCGTTCCGCCGGTCAAGACGGCGAGGTCCTGGAGCATGGCCTTGCGCCGATCTCCAAAGCCCGGGGCCTTGACCGCGCACACCTGTAACACGCCTCGTAGCTTGTTGACCACCAACGTAGCCAGGGCTTCACTTTCAATGTCCTCGGCGATGATGAGCAGGGGGCGGTTTTGCTGTCCGACCTGTTCCAAAATGGGTACCAAATCCTTCATCACCGATATCTTCTTTTCGTAAATCAGGAGCAGGGGTTTTTCCAGCTCCGCGGTCATAGTCTCCTGATTGGTGACCAGGTACGGGGAGAGATATCCCCGGTCGAACTGCATGCCCTCGACCACGTCCAGGGTATTTTCCAGGCCTTGAGCTTCTTCTACAGTGATCACGCCTTCCTTGCCCACTTTGTTCATGGCTTCGGCGATCAGATTGCCTACCGCTGCATCGTTGTTGGCCGATATGGTTCCCACCTGAGCAATTTCTTTTTCTTCCCTGGTGGAATGGGCCATGGAGTCTAATTTTTGGGCCACTTCCTGGACCGCTTTGTCGATCCCCCGTTTGATGGACATGGGATTTCGTTCCGCTGCCACCAATTTCAGGCCTTCGGTAAAGATACAATGGGCCAGAATGGTGGCTGTAGTTGTCCCGTCTCCAGCCATGTCACTGGTTTTGCTGGCCACTTCGTTGACCATCTGGGCACCCATGTTCTCGAACTTATCCTCCAGTTCGATCTCCTTGGCCACGGTCACCCCGTCTTTAGTGATCGTGGGCGAACCGAAGGATTTTTCAATAACCACGTTCCGACCTCTGGGCCCCAGTGTGACCCGTAACGCATCGCTGAGCTTTTCCACTCCCTGCTTGAGCCCATGCCGGGCGTTTTCGCCATAAGAAATGTCTTTGGCTGGCATATGAACGCCTCCTTGCTTTTTTACGATTCTACTTTGGCCATGATGTCTTCTTCGCGCATGACCAGGTGATCCTCACCGTCAATGCTGACCTCGGTCCCGGCGAATTTGCCGTACATAACCCGATCCCTGGGTTGAACCGACATCTCCATGCGCTGGCCCTTTGTGTCCCCCTTCCCCGGCCCGACAGCCACAACGTCTCCTTGCATGGAACGCTCTTTGGCTGTATCCGGGATGATAATCCCGCCAGCGGACTTTTGCTCCTCTTCCACTTTCTTGATCACAACTCTGTCCTGAAGCGGCTTGAGAGTCATGGGCAACCTCCTTGATGCTTTGATCTCTTAGCACTCATTAAAGACAAGTGCTAACAAGGGGCACACCCTATTTACCATGGTTTTGAAAACAAGGTTCAATTTTGGGCTTTTTGGCCGAGGGGAAGGAATGAGCAGGAATGGGCTGGACTCAAATGATCCTATCTTCGAATTTTGGCTTCAAACGGGAGCAAAGTTTGAAAGCCTGGAGATTTACAGTGGTTCTCAAGGGTCTTTTATTCTCTGCAGGGTCCCACAGCCAGCATTAGGAAGCGAGTACTTCCCGGATCTTGTCCGTGAGCCCGGCAGCGGAAAACGGTTTTTGGATGAAGAAGAACTGCGGTTCTACCATGGCCTGCTGGACAATGACGTCCTCTGTATATCCGGACATAAAGAGTGTCTTTATATCCGGTCGGAGCCTTTCAATGGCCGACTTCAGCTCCTTGCCGTTCATTTCCGGCAAGATGAGGTCGGTGAGGAGAACGTGGATCCGCCCAGTGTGTTTTTGGGTCAGGTCCAGGGCCTGTTGTGGAGACCGAGCGGACAGGACCGTATACCCTTGCTCTTCCAGGACTGTCTGGGTCAGTTCCATAACCATCTTTTCATCTTCGACCAATAACACGGTCTCCTGACCTTGCGTGGGCCTGTGCTTCCGTCTCGGTTCTGTTTTGCGAACTGGGTCCTGAGTCCGGGGGAAATACAGCTTAAAGGTGGTCCCCTTTCCCAGTTCACTATAAACATGGATGATCCCATTATTTTGCTTCACAATCCCATAGACGGTGGACAGGCCAAGACCTGTTCCCTGCTCTCCCTGCTTCGTGGTGAAAAAGGGATCAAAGATCTGCTCTTGGGTCTTCCTGTCCATACCCGAACCAGTATCGCTGATCATAAGACATACGTACTCCCCAGGGCTTACATAGAGGTGGGCGTTGGCATAAGCCGTATCCAGGGTCACATTCACCGTCTCCAGGGTGATTGATCCCACATCTGATATCGCGTCCCGGGCATTGATGACCAGGTTGGCCAGGACCTGATCGATTTGGCTGGGATCAACCTTGATCGGCCATAACTCATCGGCCGGCAAAAACTTGAGCTTAATGTTTTCGCCTATCAGTCTGGCCAACATAATTCGCTGATTTTCGACCTCTTGATTGAGATCTAAGACCTGGGGTTGAGAGAGTTGTTTGCGGGAAAAGGCCAACAGCTGCCGGGTCAAATCCGCCGAGCGCTGCGCAGCCTGTTTGATCTGCTCCAAGGGATAGTGCAAGGAATCCGTCCTTTCCATTCCAGCCAGAGCCATATCCGCATATCCCATGATCACCCCGAGCATGTTGTTGAAGTCATGGGCCACTCCCCCGGCCAGACGTCCGATGGCTTCCATCTTCTGGGCCTGAGCCAACTGTTTCTCGGCCATCTGCTTTTCTTCTTCCACCGCATGCCTTTGTTTTTCCAGCTCCAGTCCATGCAGGGCAAAGGCGATATCCGCGGCCAGCTCGTGGAGCAGAGACTGTTCTTCCTGATTGCCTCCCTGCCCCAGAGGAATGACTACGGTCAAAAAACCGTAAACATTGTCCATATATTGCAAGGCAATGCACAAGGTATCCCTGTGAACACAGTTGTGGACCAGATGACATGCCTGGCATGTGGGTGAGGGTTTATTGATCAGGCAGACATCACGAGTGCCCATGGCCTGCTGGCAACATTTAGGGAGATGTCCCTGCTCCAAATATCGCCCGAAATCGGCAAAGGCATCGCTGAGCCCGTCCTGGGCATACATGACCGGTTGTTGGGCCTGGTCGGTAAGAATGATCATAGCCGCCTCAAATCCCCGGCTTTGGACCAGAATTTGACATCCTTTGTGGATGAGTTGGGAGCGGTCCTTCTCGGTTATGATCAGTTGATTGATGTTTCGAATGGCCCTTAAGACCTGGTTGAGATGTTCAACGTTTTCAAGGGCCTGCCTGCGCTGGGTGATCTCGGATACAAATCCATCGATAATGAAAGGCTGATTGCGAGAAGGACGCTCACTGAGCATGGCATTGAGGGAAAACCAAGCCCAGGTCCCATCCTCCATCCGACCTTGAAACTCAAACTGCTCTACATATTTTTCGGCCTCCAGGCGTTTGATGAGTTCATCCCGTTTTGCCGGTTCGACATATAAGACGTGGTCAAGATTCTGACTGTAGATTCTTTTCTTGCTTGCAGAGTCAAGTCGGAGCATCTTGACCATGGCTGGATTGGCCTCCAGAAGCTGACCCGAGGAATCGGTCCGGAATATACCGATGGGTGCGTTGTCGAAGAGGTGTCGCAGGGCCTGCGCATTGAGACGCAGTTCTTCTTTCTGAGCCTGAGTTACTTCTCGGGCTTTGTCTCGCTCTCGAAAAAACCGTCTGGAAGTGAAAATTATGATGACCAGTTGAGCGAATATAATGGACAACAAAGTAAGTTGTGCAATTGAAAAGCTCCTTAGGTCGGCGTGAATCATGTTCTGCAATCCTGCGTGCAGAACATCGATTTGGCCGTTTGAAACCCAGGTCTCTGTTGACTTGTTATATTTGTGGGAACCACCTGTATCCACCAGCAAACTCATTTCTTCCAGGAATGCCTGGTGAAGGGCTTTCTGATGGCTTGCCCCCATGAAAGAGGAAATGATTCCCAGGATAAGAAAGATGAAAAGGCAAACGGGCAAACCCCCTTGCCAAGACAATGAACGTAAAAGGGACCACGGATATCTGTTCATAGGAGGGCTGCCATTATCGGCAATGAAATATTCAGGACCACATGATGAGCTCTTTTAAAATTTGAATTATTGTATGACAACTTTGGACCAAATAGCAAGCCTCACAAATGGGTGAAAGTCCTTTTGCCCATTTGTGGACGGGTGGACACAAGGTCCGCCTCTCTCACAGCTACCTCAACCCTGGTTGGAACCGTAGGGGCGAAGCTTGTCTTCGCCCACCAGGTCAGGCACAGAGTTGCCTGAATTTTCCCTCTTCGTTCCCAGGTCCTCTCACGCCTTGGGGTAAACGTCTTTCTCTTCCCGTTCCCGAAGCACATCCCGCAGGGCCTTGAGGGCCACATTGGTGGCCGGTACACCGGCATAGACAGCCGTCTGAAAGATGACCTCGGCAACTTCCTCCTGCGTACAGCCCACATTCAGAGCCGCGTGGATGTGCAAACGAAGTTCCTCAGGCTTGTCCAGAGCGGTCAGGGCAGCCACGGTAATGAGTTGCCTGGTGGGATGGGGGATTTTTTCTCGGGCATACATGGTCCCGGTGATGAACAAGGACAAATCCTTGGCCAAATCTTTGTCAAAGCTCTTCCACAGATCAAATGGCCGTTCGCCCTGGACTCCGTCGAAATACAGGGCAGCGGTCTTTTTGGTTTTGGATTTGATATCGTCACTCATTACCGTCTCCCAGCAAGTTTGAATGTGTAGCCCAATTCGCCGTTTTAACCACGTTTCTGTCCTATCGTTTGCACCAGACGCAAAATGTTCAATGCTCGGTGTTCAGTGTTCAGTGTTCAGCAGGAAAAGAATCATAACCAATCATAATTCTTGCTGAAACCTCGTATGAAAAGAGACTCAAGGTGTTCAGATAGCATGAACCTATAAAATAAGCTATCTTCTAGTTATGGTTGCAAGCCGGCCCTTCGGAGAAGTGCGGCCTCCTGGTGGTGCTTCCGTAGGCCCAAAGCCCTGCCCCCTCTTCACTATCTCAATACGGGCCAGCCCTCTTGGTCAGTTTCACCCTGTGATCAAACTGGCGGCCGCCGCCAGAGGCGGCGCTGACACCTCCCTCCCCTGTCTTCTGTCCTCTGCCCTCTGCCCTCTGCCCTCTGCCCTCTGCCCTCTGCCCTCTGCCCTCTGCCTTCTGCCTTCTGTCCTCTGTCCTCTGCCCTCTGCCTTCTGTCCTCTGTCCTCTGCCCTCTGCCTTCTGTCCTCTGTCCTCTGTCCTCTGTCCTCTGTCTTCTGCTCACAAATAGGTCTCAAAGGTCTGCAAGGCCTCCTCCAGTCTGTCCAGGGCCGAAAGGGCGTCATCCTTTCTCTGTAAGGCCACACCTCCGATCAAGGCATTGAGCAAACAAAGAGTTGAGGTGTAGGACTCCAGAAAGGACGGGAGACAGGTGGGTACGATCAACACAATGTCCGACAGTTTGGCGATGGGGGAAAGTTCGCTGTCTGTTATCCCAATCACCGTTTTGATCCTGGGCCTCATGGCTTCGGCCATTTCCAACGTACCCCGGGTATACCGCTTAAAACTGATGGCCACCAAGACGTCGTCCGGTTTGGCCGTAAGCATTTTTTCCGGCACATCTCCGGTTGCCGGCCAGAGCAAAAACACATTGGACAGGAAAAAACGCAAACAGAAGTGGAAGTGGTAGGACAAACCGAAACAGGACCGCAGACCGAGGGAGTAAATCATGTTGGCTTGGGCCAGGGCATCCACAGCCCGGTCAAACTCCTGAACAGAAACCAATGAAGTCAACTGACTCAAGTTGTCCATGTCCTGTTCCGCGATACGATGCAGGACATGCTGGCCGGATTCGACCTGTCTGGACAGAGCCATGAGCCGATTGCTGGTGGAATAGTTCTCCATAGCCTGCCGGGCCAACTCATCTTTGAACTGGATGTAATTGGCAAACCCCAGCTTGCGCACAAATCTGGAGATAGTGGCTTCGGAGACGTTTGCCCGTTCAGCCAATTCCTTGGATTTGAGCATAAAGACCTGGTTATGGTGGGCCCGGATGAATTCTCCCACCCTTTTTTCCTTCCCAGTCATGTGTGGACCATGAGAATTAAGCAATTGGAGTATCGGTTCCATGATGGAGAGATCCCTGGGTTTGGGTTTTGTTTTTACTCAGCAGCACATACATGGGCGGAACAACAAATAAAGTGAACAAGGTACCGATGAGCATCCCGGTAAAGACTACCAGTCCGATATTGAACCTGCTCACCGCCCCCGGTCCAGAGGCTATGATCAAGGGGAATACGCCCATGATCGTGGAAAAGGTAGTCATCAAAATGGGTCGCAGTCTGATGCCCGCAGCTTCGGCTACAGCCGCGGCCTTGTCCATACCCTGCCTTTGCAGTTGATTGGCGAATTCCACAATCAGGATCCCGTGCTTACTTATCAGGCCGATCAAGGTGATCAATCCCACCTGGGTGTAGATGTTCACCGTAGCCAGCCCCAAAGTGAGAAAGATCAAGGCCCCGGAGATGGACATGGGAACGGAGACCATAATGATCAAGGGATCCCGAAAACTTTCATATTGAGCGGACAGAACCAGAAATATGATCATAATGGCCAGGAAAAAGGTGAAAATCAAGGCCTGACCTTCCTGCACATACTGCCTGGATTGGCCGGAGTAATCGGCCAGATACCCCTTGGGGAACAGCTCTTCAGCCTGGGTCTGAAGATACTCCAAAGCCTGGCCCATGGCCACCCCCGGAGCGGGCACTCCTGATATTGTGGCTGAATTCAGCTGCTGAAAGCGACTTAGTTGCCTGGGCTGCACCGTTTTCTCCAAGGAGACCACAGTGGACAGGGCCACCATTTCCCCGCCCGCAGTGCGCAGATAATAATTTTCCAATTGGTCCGGATTGAGACGTTTGCTGCGCACCACCTGGGGGATAACCTTGTAGCTGCGGCCTTGGATGCTGAACCTGTTCACATAGTTGTCTCCAATCAAAATACCCAGGCTGTTGCCCACATCCTGCATGGTCAGGCCCAAATCGGTCACCTTGTCCCGATCAATATGCACATCCATGCGGGGAAGATCAAATTTGAGATCCGTATCCGCATACACAAAGAGGCCGCTTTGCATAGCCCGTTGCAGGAGCTGATCAGAAATGTCCTTCATCTGCTCCGGCTCCTGGGTGGACTTCATCACGAACTGCACCGGCAATCCCCCACTGGATCCGGGCAAGGCCGGCAGGTTGAAGGCCACACTGTCCAGGCCGGCAATTTGGCTGACCCGCTCCTGGACCAGGGGCTGCAGATCCATCTGGGAGCGTTCCCGTTCGCTCCAGGGACGCATGGCCAACCCGGCAAAAGCGGAATTGCTGGCACTCACCCCCCCACCTCCCCCGGCCCCACTAATCATGAACACGTGATGAGTCTCGGGAAAAGCGGCCAAATCGGCATACAAAATATCGGTATAGGCGGCGGTTTGATCGATATTGGCCGTGGGTGCGGCTGTGCTGGAAACCAGAACCAGTCCCTTGTCTTCGGTGGGAGCCAGTTCCTTCTGGGCCTGGGCAAAAAGAAAGTAACAGCTGACCAGTACCCCAACGGCGAAAACGGCCATGGCCGGCAGAGAACGCAGGCACCCATTCAGAAGTCGGAGATAGATCCTCTTGATCCGCTCGAAGAGACGATCCAGGACGTTGACCAAGCCGTATTTCTTGTCTTTCCGGGCCGGCCGAAGGATCTTGGAGCACATCATGGGCGAGAGGGTCAGGGCTACGATCCCGGAAATGACCACTGCTCCGGCCAGAGTAAAGGCGAATTCAGTAAACAAGGTCCCGGTCAAACCTTGCATGAAGCCAATGGGGGCATAGACTGAAACCAGGGTGATGGTCATGGTGATCACAGCCGTGGACAGCTCCCTGGCCCCCTTGATCGCCGCCTGGAAGGGGGACAGCCCTTCCTCAATATGCCGGTGAATATTCTCGGTGACGATAATAGCGTCATCAACCACCAGGCCGATGGCCAGGACCATGGCCAACAGGGTCAGCAGGTTGATGGAAAAGCCCATCAGGAGCATGAACAACCCGGCTCCGACCAGGGACAAGGGCATGGCCACTGCCGGAATGATCACTGAACGGACCGATCCCAAAAAAAGGAAAATGACCAGGATAACGATGGCCAAGGCCTCAAGGATAGTTTTCTCTACCTCGTAGATTGCGTCCTGGATGTATTCCGTCGCATCGTAGGGCACGGCCATTTCCAGGCCTTGAGGGAGCTGGCTTTCTATGTCCGGGAGAATTTTCCGCACTCCCTGAATGACGGTCAAAGGATTGGCCGTGGGCAGGACGTTGACCCCGATAAAGGTGGCCGAGGTACCGTCGAAACTGACCTGAACATCGTAATTTTCCGCCCCCAGGACCACATCGGCGATATCTTCAATCCGAATGATGGCCTCTCCGTCCTCCTTGACCGCCAGACGTCTGAACTGCTCTGCAGTATGAATGTTGGTGGTTGCCGAGAGGTTGATGGAGATCATGCTCCCCTTGGTCGAACCAATGGCCGAAAGATAATTGTTGGCTTGTAAGACTTGGTATACATCCACCGGGGTCACCCCCAAGGCAGCCATCTTCTCCGGCTTGAGCCAGATACGCATGGCAAAAGTCCGGGACCCCAGGATCTCGGCACTCTGAATGCCTTGCACCGACAAGAGCTGGGGTTGGACCACCCGGGTCAAATAGTCCGTGACCTGATTGGCTTCCAGGATATCGCTGAAGAAGCTGATATACATGGAAGACGAGCTCTCGCCCACTGAAATGTCGATAATCGGGTCCTCACTGCCTTCCGGAAGCTGATTGCGGACCTTGTTCACCTTGGATGTGATCTGAGTCAGAGCCTGATAGGGATCGTAATTCAAGCTCAGGTTGGCGGTAATCGAGGATATACCTTGAACGCTGGTGGACTGCAGATAGTCGATACCGTCCACCCCGGCGATCTCCTTTTCCAGGGGGGTGGTCACAAACCCCTTGACCAGGTCGGCATCCGCCCCCACATACGGGGTGAGTACCGTAACCTGGGCGTTGGAGGTTTCCGGGTACTCCCGGACATTGAGGAGTTGCAGGGAACGCGCTCCCAGCAGGAGGATGAGCAGGGAAACCACAGTGGCCAAAACCGGCCGGCGAATGAAGATATCGGTGAAGTGCATTTGTACGTGTTCAGTGGTCAGCGCCGCCTCTGGCGGGCTCGTTATTCGTTATTAGTTATTTGTTGTTCGTAAGAAGACACCAGTTTGATCGAGGATGAAACGTACGGTTTAGTGGTAGGGGCGAATGATTATTCGCCCTCTTCTCTTCGTTCCCAGGGTTTATCCCGTGAAATTTCTTCCATTTCACTGGGATCCTCCCTGGGGACGTCTTTTCTTATGGCTCCGGCCATCTTCTTATTTCATCTCAGCTCCTGTCATCATCCAGATTTCTTTGATTCTTCTGTCCTCTGTCTTCTGTCATCGGTCCTCTGCGCCTGCAATTTTGACTTTTTGCAGGCGCATCTATGCTAGGTATTGGGTACTTCCGGCTCCGGGGAAAATGCCGGCTCGACCTGGTTATTGATCACAGCCATGGCCCCCTCCCGCAGCTTGTGTCCTCCGGCGGTGACCACCAAATCCTCTGCTTCGATCCCCTTGGTCACGGCCACTTGATCCCCCCGGCTCCTACCGGTGTGCACGAACCTCCGGGAAGCCTGGTACAGGGTCTGTCCTTGTTTGGATTCTTCGGTTTCAGTCAGTACAAAGACCACATCACCGTAGGGGTTGGAGCTGATCGCCGTCTGGGGCAGGGTAATCATCTCTTGGGCCTCACCGAACTCCACCCTGACCTGACCGAACATCCCCGGGCGCAAAACTTGTTCTGTGTTGGGAATCGTGGCCTGAATTTTGATATTTCGGGAGGTGGAGCTCACCCTGGATTCAAAGGCCGTGATCCGGCCCTGGAATACCCGCTCCACCCAGGTATCCACTCGGAATTCAATGGGCTGGTTCAATTCCACTTGAGGCAAATTTTCTTGCGGCAAGGAGAACTCCACATAAATGGGACGCATGGCCTGCAGGCTGACAAGGGGAACACCGGGCTGCATATACTGCCCCTTGTCCACTTTCCGCAGGCCCAATACCCCATCAAACGGGGCCCGGATCTTCTTTTTGTCGATCACGGCCCGCTGTTTGCGGACTTCGGCTTGAGTCTGTTTGAATTTGGCCTCGGCTTCATCCAGATCCGACTGCGGGGCCATGTTCCGCTGGACCAGGTTCTGCAGTCGGCTGTATTGCACCCGGGCCAGATCTTCCGCCGCCTGCAAGCTTTCCAGCTGAGCCCGGTCGGTGCTCATATCCAATTCCACCAGGAGCTCCCCCTGTTTGACCTTTTGCCCGGACTGAAAATGAATGACCGTAATCAGACCGGGCATCTCCCCGGTCACCTCCACACCGTTCACCGCCTGCAGGCTGGCAACAGCCTGGAATTCCGGCACCCAGGCCTGTCTGGAGGCCGGCATGGCGCTGACCGCAACCGGTGGGGTCTCCATTTTGGATATGGCCTCCTGGATCTTGGAGTCCACAAAGGCCCTCCATCCGAAGACCCCGCCAAAGACAAGTCCCAAGAGACAAAGGGCAATGACAATGCGTTTGATCATAGGTTATTATTCAGAGATATAGGATTTGGATTTAGCTAAGAACTGGTCCACCCGGTCGTGAACAAAGGTTCCTGTGGCCAGGCGCAGGCGCAGTTGATCCAGCTGATAAGTATAATAGGCCCGGGCCAGGCGCAGCTCGGCTTCATTAAGTGCGGTCTGGGCATCCACTACATCCACGGAAGAAACCAGTCCCTCCTCGAACTGGGCCACAATCTGTTCATAATTGGCCTGGGCCGACTGGACCTGGTCCCGCAAACTGTCCAGCACCTTTTCCTGGGTCTTGATGTCCAGATACACTGAGCGAACTTGAACTTGAACCGCCTGTTTCAATCTGGTGTATTCGGCCTTGAGCTGCCTGTTTTCAGCCTGGGCGACATTCACCCTGGCCGTGTCCCGCCATCCGGTAAACAGATCGTAGGATGCGGTCAGGGCCACATGCCAATCGCTCTCATCCCCTTGAAAGAGAGCTTCTTCATCCGTTACTGTATAGCCGCTCTCCACCGCCAGCTGCGGCCAGGCCCGGTTGGCTTGTTCGCTTTGAATGGTGCTGTGGGCCGCATGCAAGCGTTTTTCCAACTCAGCCAGGTCCAGCCTTTTGGCCAGGGCTTCAGCGTAGAGTGCAGGCATGGGCTGATCAGCAAAGGTCATATCCTGGGGAGCGGCGATATCCTCCGGCATCTCTTGCAACCCAAGCTCCAGATGTAAGTTTTCCATAGCCACGGCCCTTTGGTTCATGGCCCGCTCCAGCTGTTCCTGGGCATTGGCCACCTGCACCTGGGCCCGAAGAACGGCAGTTCGATTGACCAAGCCAACCTCGAAGCGGCTATCAGCCAGCTCCAATTGTCTCTTGGTGCGCGTAATCTGCTCTCTGGCCACGGATATGGACCGCTCGGCCAGCAGGACCTCGTAATACTGGGCGGCCACCCGGAACAGGATATCCTGCACGGTTCGGAAATGCCGGCTTTTTTCACCTGCGAAGCTCTGACTGGCCGCCTTGCGGCTGTGCCACAGCTTGCCCCCTTGGTACAGATGCTGGGAGACACCCAAAGTCATGGTCGCGTAATCGCGCAGTCCGGAAACGTTCAGTTCGTGTTCCTTCTGCCTCCTGGCCTGGGCACTGAGGTTGACCTGAGGCAGAAGGGGGGAGGTGGCCTCCCGGAGTTGTTCCCGGGCTTGATCGATGCCCTGGGCCGAGGCCTTGATGTCCTCGTTGTGTTCCAAGGCCAAGGTGTACGCTTGGTCCAGGGTCAAAGCCCCCTGGAATTCCTGTGTAGATTCAGCAGCAACCTGTCCTGTCCCACACAGCAGACCCAGACACATGAGCAACATACTTAATCCGGTCAGACGATTACGGCTGCAGTGGATGCAAAATGTCATACTTCCTCCTGGAGCACCCCAATAAATATTACTTTTTACTTTTCATTTTACATTCGGATTCGTAGTCCCGTACAAAAAGATCTCCGCCATGTCCGGGCCGTATTCTTGCCGAGGATTATACCCGAAAAAGATGGCTCCGCGCAGAACGGACCAGATGAATTCATGGAGCAAAAAAGCCATTTTATGTGGATCTCCAGTCTTAAAAAAACCCTCTTGCATACCGTTGGCAAAAATACGGCCGAACAAGGCCAGGACTTTTTTCACTTCCTGTCTAAGTTCATCATGGATGCCGCTGGTAATCTTGACCCCCTCCAGAATGGTTATAGCGATGAGATCCCGGGCTTGATCGAAAAAGTCAAAATACACGTCCAATACAGCCAACAAGGCCTGTTTAGGTTCGGATTCCCTGTCCACAACAGCTTCCACCCCATTCTGCAATTCAGCCAGGCCCCTGCGAACGAGACTGGCAAATAGGGATTGCTTGTCGCCGAAACGACGGTATACCGTACCTTTGCCCACCTGGGCCCGGGCGGCAATATCCGAGACCACTGCTTCATGGTATCCATGCCTAGCAAATTCGGCCTCGGCCGCTTCCAGTATCCTTTCATTTACTTGATCTATGTGCATTCTCCCCTCCGGACGGACCGGTCCGTCCGGTACTGAAGTAGGCTACGGCTTAGAGTTTGTCAAGGGCAGCTTCTGCAACTCCTCCAGTTTCATCCTGGGATCAAACTGGCGTCTGCCCCCAGATGCCCCGCTGAAAAAGGATTTATCATGCTCTGCGCAACCTGACCACTTGCTGCAGCCCAATACCCAGAACGATAAGGAACAAGCCGACAAAGGTACTGGGCAATATGGTCTCGCCAACCAGAAAATGGATAAAAACAAGGGAAAGAAAGGGGGATAAATAAATAAAAATACTTACCTGGGCAGCGGACCTGGAGAGCTTGAGGGCCGTGCTCCAGAGCACAAAGGTAATACCCATCTCCAAGGCCCCTACATACAAGGCCCCCAGCAAACCTTTGACCGGAGGCAGGGAAAAACCCTGGGTCAGTCCCATGGCCGCCCCCACAAATAGAGTCCCGAAGACAAAATTCAAGAACAGACGGCAAGCCGGATCCATACTGTCTTTGGTATTCAAGATCCAGTACAGGGCCCAGATAATGGTGCTGCCCAAAGCCAGCCCCACCCCTAAAGGATTGGAGAAGTCCAGGCTGAACAAATCGCCGCGAGTGGAAATCACATACACCCCGCTGTAGCTGACCAGCAAGGCAATAAGATCCACTGGGCGTAAGGGTTGTTTGAGCAGGGGAACCGAGAGCAGGGACAAGGTGATGGCCCAAGTATAGTTCAAGGGCTGGGCTTCCTGGGCCGGAAGGAGGTCATAGGCCCAAAAGAGGACAAAGTAATAGGCGAAAGGGTTCAAGAACCCAAGGCCGATGGAGGTGAACACATCCCGCCTGGATAAAGAGAGCAGGGTCTGCAAGCGACCCTGAATGGCAACAATCACCCCCAGAACCACAACTGAACATACGGAGGAAAAAAACAAAAGCTCAGCCACCGAGAGGACCCGCAAGGAGAGCTTAAAAGCCGAGGCCACTGTGGACCAGATAAGCACCGTGGTCAGGGCCAGGATGGTAGCTCTGGCTTGATTGGTCATGAACCTGTCTTTCCGCGAACCATGATATTATTCATCCCAGCATCCCAGCATTTCTGCCTACTGCCTACTGCCTACTGCTTACTCCCTACTGCTTACTGCCTACTGCCGACTGCCTACTGCTTACTCCCTACTGCCTACTGCCTACTGCTTACTGCCTACTGCCGACTGCCTACTGCTTACTCCCTACTGCCTACTGCCTACTGCTTACTTTTCTTCCAGCATCCCATCAACCGGCCACGGACTTCCGATTTCGGTAACACCTACCACGCCGGTCCCTTGACCGCAAACCGATGAACGTGCTTTGATCCTTGAGGAAGACAAAATTCTGATCCCAAGCTGATGACCTCGCACATTCTGGCCTCCAACTGGCTCATGGAAGCTATAATCTTTCTCGCGCATAAACAACCAAGGAGCACACATGCCCAATCGAATTTCTGCCAAGCCATTGGATGAATTGACCCAAGCCGAATTGGTCCAGTGGGTAATGGAGGGCTTTCGCCGCTCTCTGGTCCATTACGGCTTGTGGCTCAGTCAGGTCGACTACCAGCTGGGGACCAAGAATATGGTCCATGTTGAGGACTCCGCTGGAGACCGCTCCCTGTCCATCATGCTTACCCGCTTGTCCAAAGTCTTGGGCTTTGAAATGGAGGACGGGGTACCCACGGCTTTGAAGCGCAAAAGCCGGGAAGAACTTCTGTCCATACTGGATTCCGTGTCCGTGAACTGGCTGGCCAATGACGGGGTGTGGTTTCAGGCAGTGGAGAATGGATTCGGGATGAACGACGCCAAACGATGTAACGACAGTTGCTGGACCAGGTTTTCCCCCTATGAGGCCATGCGGATTAAGAAACTGGTGGATATGCCGGAACGTCCAGGGTTGGATGGGCTGAAGACCGCTTTGCAACTGCGCATGTATTCCCGGGTTAATGTCCAATCCATAGAAGAGGTAGACGACACCACCCTCATTTTTCGGATGAATGAGTGTCGGGTGCAGGCGGCCAGAAAGCGAAAAAATCTGCCTGATTATCCATGCAAATCAGCCGGATTGGTCGAATATCCCTATTTCGCCACAGCCATCGATGACCGGATAGTTACTGAATGCATCGGCTGCCCTCCGGACGAACATCCGGATGATTGGTGGTGCGCCTGGAAATTTACTTTGCAGACATAGTAAGCCGCCTTGTCAATTGTCGGTTCTGGGTGTATATGGAATGCAGTATTATAAAAAAATCGGACCCGGCTCTTCTGTAGGACGCGGTTGTCCTCAACCGCTGTCCCTTCTCCTGAGCTTCAAGGGTCAACTACGTCGCTGCCAGCAGCCGTCCAGTTTATCGCTCCCACGCTCTGCGTGGGAGCTGTTTGGACCGCTCCTGCGGTCTCTTTGTGGACGCCGGAGCGTCCAGTGGGATTCCCACGCAGAGCGTGGGAACGATAAGAAAATATGTCAGATTTGCCGGAGGGAAATCTGACACCTGAACACTTTGAGTCTAGTACCACGTCTCAAAAGTTTAATCTCCGTCTATGGCAATTTCTCTATAGAATTTTGTTTCGAATATTTGACCCAGTTGGAGATGACGCGGAATTTCCAAATCACAAACAACAAATTCCAATTTACGAAAACGAGAAAAAATAAAAAATAAAACCAGATAGTTACGTTTCTTAGTTTCGAATTTTGAGTTTATTTCTTATTCGAATTTGTTTGGGATTTGGAATTTCGAATTTGGAATTTTTGTTTTGGGATAATGAAACATGTATGTTCTCAACCTGCCTCTATTAAAGGCAGAATATTTGGGTCAAAGTACTTGTTTCACACGAGTGGTCTAAGGCGGTTTGATAGAAACCCCGCAGTTGGCCCTCTGATAACTGTCATCTGTTAACTGTCATCTGAAACAAGGGGTCGGTTATGGGTACAACGCTTCGCAAGGACCTCGGGCAATTGGGCGTGGGGGAGAAAATCCGGCGCATGCGATCCAATAAGGGACTCAGCCTCCAGCAATTGGCAGAGAAGACCGGTCTCTCCAAGCCCTTGATATCTCAGATCGAGAACGAACAGGTCTCTCCGCCCATATCTACCCTGCTCAAAATCGCCAACAGCCTGGATACGGACATCAGTTTTTTCTTCCAGGACCAGGTCCGGGAGGTCAAAACCGCTGTAGTCCGGAACACCGAGCGGGTCATCTCCCCCAGACGCCAGGTCCAGGGAAAAGCCAAATTGGGCTATACCTATGAGGCCTTGGCCGCAACCAAGCCGTTTAAGACCATGGAACCCTTTCTGGTTACCTTTGAGGTCAAGGGCCCAGAGGATGTGATCAAATTCAGCCACGAAGGGGAGGAGTTCGCATTTGTTCTGGAGGGACAGCTGGAATTCTCCACAGAAGCGGAAACCATTGTTTTGAACCCCGGTGACAGCCTGTACTTCGATTCCGATCAGCTCCACGGCTTTCGGGCTCGAGGAGAAACGCCGGCCAAGGCCCTGATCACCGTCTCCCAATAAATATCTCGGTTCTGCTTGACGCAGAACCGAGATATTTATTGTTTTGGGGAAATGCTGGACATTAAGGCCGGAATTCAGAACAGATAGAATGCTTTTCACCTGGATTGTCCGGCGAAACGTTTTTTTAGCGCTTTGGCCCAAAAAATGAAGTCTGATTTGCCTCCGGCAAATCTGACTTCGAATGAGGCACGCCATGCTGGAAATCCGCATTCACGGCCGCGGGGGGCAGGGGGCGGTCATCGCCTCCCAGATCCTGTCCTATGCCTTCTTTCTCACCGGACGATACGCCCAGTCCTTTCCCACCTTTGGGGCCGAACGCCGCGGCGCCCCGGTGGCCGCCTTTGTTCGGGTCTCGGATCAACCCATAACCTTGCGCAGCCAAGTTGTCTCCCCCAACAATGTCCTGGTCTTGTCCGCCAAGCTGGCCGAAACCGTGGACGTGACCTCCGGGATCGACCCCCAGGGGATTCTGCTGATCAACAGCGACAAGCCGCCCTCTCAGTATCCGGAATTGCAGGAGTCCTGCCGGGTAGTCACGGTCAATGTCAGTGCCATTGCCCTGGAGTTCGGCCTGGGATCCAGGACCATGCCTTTAGTCAACGCCCCGATTCTGGGTGCCTTTGCTAAGGTCAGCCGGCTCATCGACCTCGACAGCCTGCTGCAGGCCCTGCCTCATTTCATCCCCAGCAACCTGGAGGGCAACAAAAAGGCCCTGCAAAGAGCTTACGAACAGGCTCAAGAGCCGTAACAGATATCCCCCTATAAGGGGTCTATGCGGAAGGACGCAGCGTGTTTTCGACCACCAAGACGATTAATTAAATTTTTGTCCGAGGACAAAAATTTATGGAGGCGTAGATGGAAGCTGTCAACCAAGAAAGCGTGGTCGCTCCGGGAGATCTCCGGGAAGCCCCAATTTCCCTGACCACCACAGACACCAACCTGACCGGGAGCTGGAAATTCTTTCGGCCGGTCCTGCAAGAGCGCCTGTCTCCCTGTCGGCAGGCCTGCCCCATTGGCAACGATATCCCCGGCCTGATGCAGGCTGTGGCCGATAAGGATCTGGACCTGGCGCTGACCATCCTCCGCCGGAACAACCCCTTGCCGGCGGTCACCGGTCGGGTATGCCCCAATTTTTGCCAGCAAGAATGCCGACGGGGCGGACACGATCAGGAGGTCCTGGTCGGCTGCGTGGAGCGCTTTGTCGGAGACTACGGTCTGGACCGGTCTTTTCCCAAACCGACTGCCCAACGGACTGAGAAGGCAGCTGTTGTGGGCAGTGGACCGGCGGGATTAAATGCCGCCTATTTCCTGGCAGCCGCCGGAATCCAGGTCAGCATTTTTGAACGGGACTCGGAACCGGGGGGCCTACTCCGCTACGGGATTCCCGCCTACCGCCTGCCCAAGGACGTCTTGACCCGGGAGATCAACAACTTGACCAAATCCCTGAATATCCGCCTGTTCCTGGAACACACCGTCCTGGAAGGAGACATCCCCTCCCTTCTGGATGATTTCGATTTCCTCTTCTGCGCCCCTGGACTCTGGTCTTCCGTACGGCCTTCACAACTGCCAGAATCGAAACTCATTTTGGACGGCCTGGACCTCCTGCGGAACATAAACAGGGGCGAGGCAATCGAGGGCCAGAGATTTGCCGTAATCGGGGGCGGAAATGCAGCCGTGGATGCGGCCAGGTCCCTCATCCGTCTGGGTAAAAAAGTGGACATCATTTACCGACGCAGCTTTGCTGAAATGCCGGCCTACGAGCAGGAGAAACTCCAGGCCCTGGAAGAAGGAGTCAACTTGCATGAGCGGCTCCTGGTCAGCCGGGCGGAAGAAGAAAACGGAGGGCTGCACATTGTTTGTGCTCAAGCCGAGGCCCAAGAGGGACGTATTGTGCCCGGAACGGAGGCCAAAACCCTGAATGTGGACCGGCTGGTGGTTGCTGCCGGCCAGGCCGTCCATATGCGTGTACCCGAACATGAGCGCATTTTTTGCGGTGGAGACCTCACTTTAGGACCGACGACTGTAGTACAGGCCATGGCCAGCGGACGGCAGGGGGCCAAGGAGATCCTGCAAATCGTGGATCCGGCACGAGCCGAGGGACCGGACATGGTCGATACCCAAATGCCGGCAATCTCCAACACCAATGTCCGTCTGGACTACGTGCCCAAGGAAGCACCCATCACCCCGGAACAAAGGGATGTGACCAGCCGACGATCCGGTTTTCCCGAGGTCCATCCCGGACTGAGCGACCTGGAAGCGGAACTGGCCGCCTCCAGGTGCCTGCAATGTGGTCGATGCACGGGATGCGGAATCTGTTGGTTCTTTTGTCCGGACGTGGCCATCAGCCTGGATCCGGACCAGGAACCCCAGGTGCATATGGACGCGGAGCACTGCAAGGGGTGCGGATTGTGCGCAGCCGTTTGCCCGCGGGGAATGATCGAGATGGAGGAGGATGTGTAGATGCAAACCGCAACCGCAGACCGATCCACCCGGGAGATGCTCCTGGGCAGCGATGCCGTGGCCCATGGAGTCAAGCTGTGCCGGCCGGACGTGATTGCCGCTTATCCTATCACCCCCCAGACCCACATTGTGGAGACCCTGTCCACAATGGTCGATTCCGGAGAGCTGGACAGCCAGTACGTGAAGGTAGAATCCGAGATGTCGGCCATTGCCGCTTGCTACGGGGCTGCGGCTTCCGGTTGCCGGGCCTTTACCGCCACCAGCTCCCACGGCCTGGCCCTCATGCACGAGATGCTCCATTGGGTGGCCGGTTCCAGGTTCCCTCTGGTCATGGTCAATGCCAACCGGGCCCTGGGCGCTCCCTGGAATATCTGGGCCGACCAGAGCGATTCCCTGTCCCAGCGAGATACCGGGTGGGTTCAGATCTATTGCGAGACGGCCCAGGAATCCCTGGATAACATCATCCTGGCCACTTGGCTGACGGAAAAAATCATGCTCCCGGTCATGGTCAATATCGACGGCTTCATCCTCTCCCACACCATGGAGCAGCTTAGCCTGCCCGCCCAGGCCGATGTGGACGCCTTTCTGCCTCCCTATGATCCGCCCTATTTTCTGGATCCGGACAATCCGCACAGCTTCGGGGCCGCGGCTACTCCGGACAATTTTTACCAGCTGCGCAAATTCCTGGCCAAGACCATGCGCACCGTGCCTAAAGCTTTGGAGGAAGGAAATGAGCTCTTGATCCGGCATCTGGGCCGCAGCCGCCCTGCCCTGGAATGCGTGCAGACTGAGGATGCCCAGACCATTCTCCTGGTCAGCGGGGCCATAACGGGCACCGTGCGCGAGGCCTTGTCCTCCTTACGCCAGGCCGGTCACAAAATCGGCCTGATCAAGCTCAGCCTGATCCGCCCCTTTCCACAAGCCGACTTGGTCGAGGCCGTGGGCACCTGCCCCCGGATCATCGTTCTCAACCGAGCGGTTTCCTTCGGGGCTGGGGGAACCCTGACCCAGGAAGTCCGCTCCGCCCTTTACCACCTGACCCACAAGCCGCAGGTCATTGACCTCATCCTCAGCCTGGGTGGCAAGGAGGTCTTTCCGGAAACCATTGAAGAGATAGTGGCCAATCAAGATAACCTGTCACCTGTGGACAGTAATTGGTTCTAGTCTGAACACAACCAACAAGGATCTGCCATGCTCTGGAATGTAACCACAGCCGAATACATGAACCGCGGTCATATGGCCTGCCCGGGCTGCGGGGCCTCCCTGTCCATGCGCCATGCCTTAAAAGCCCTGGGCGAATCAACCATCGTGGTCATCCCGGCCTGCTGCTGGTCCATCATAGCCGGGATCTTTCCCACCACCGCCCTGTCCGTGCCCCTGCTCCACGTACCCTTTGCCACGGCCGCGGCCTGCGCTTCAGGCGTGCGCCGGGCTCAAATAGCCAAAAAACGGACCGAGAGCACGGTCATGGTCTGGGCCGGGGATGGGGGGACCTTCGACATCGGCCTGCAAGCCCTATCCGGGGCCGCCGACCGGCGGGAAGACTTCCTCTATGTCTGTTACGACAACGAGGCCTATATGAATACCGGGATCCAGCAGTCCTCAGCCACTCCCTGCGGGGCCTGGACCAGCACCTCTCCAGGGGGCAAGGAGTTCGAGTTCCAGAAAAAGGACATCCTCTCCATTGTCCTGGCCCATGCCCCGGCCTATGTGGCCACAGCCTGCGTGGCCTATCCGGAAGACTTCTACGCCAAGATGGACAAGGCCAAGCAAGCCGGGGGATTCCGCTTTGTGCATCTCCTATCCGTCTGTCCGCCTGGATGGAAGATCGATTCCCAGGATGCCCTGAAAGTCAGCCGCCTGGCCGTGGAATCGGATGTCTTCCCTCTCCTGGAACTGGCTGAGGACAAGAGTCTCCGCCGCACCTATGAACCGGATGGTTCTGTGCAGCTTTCGGACTACACCCAGTCCCAAAAACGCTTTCGAAGCTTGACCGATGACGATATACAAAGGTTTGAGGACCAGATCAAGGTCAGGAATAATAGGTGGCTCTCAAAGCTTTGCGATACTCAGATCGGCTAGGAAAGAATGGTTATCAATGAGCAATGATTGACCACCGAAACCTCCAGCTCTAGAATATACATAAACAAGAGTTTACTTCCAATTGGACTTAATTATGCAACAGGCACAAACGAACATACTGAGGGAGTTCGCCCAAAGAATACGGAGTGTATACCCAAATGCCCGCATCTGGGCCTTCGGATCATACGCTAGGGATACGGCGAGATACGAATCTGACCTAGATATATGTGTGGTTCTTCCGCAGATGCAATCCGATGATCGTTTGGTGGTCAGTGACATTGCCTGGGAAGTTGGATTTGTATACGATCTCCATCTATCGACGGTCGTTATTTCTGAGGAAGAATTTGAGCAGGGGCCGTTGTCAGTAAGTCCTTTATTGGATGCTGTCCGAAACGAGGGTTTTCCTGCGTGAAAGATGACAACAACATACATAAACTATGTAACTATCGTTTTCAACAGGCAGATGAAGCTCTAGAAGAAGCGAAGATCTTGCTTGATGTTGGATTATGAAAGCAAATCCAAACACAAATAAATTTATTTTATTCATGAAGTGCTGCAAAGAATGACAGAAGCCGAATACCTTGTACGTCATTGCCCGGGCTTGAACAAAGTTATGCTCTGCAGTTGAGTGCTGGGCAATCTAGAGGAAAGCCTTGCTTTCTTATTTCTTAACCAAGGATGGAAGCCATTTGTACACCGGCTGGAGGGCAGGGGCCACCTCCCCCTTCTTGGGTATCATGAATATAAAGCACTTCTTCTGTTCCGGCACCAAGGCAATATGCCTGAGCCCTCCAGGATCGGGATTTTTGGCCAGAAAATCTAGGAGCTTTTGCCGCATCTGCTCGGATCCATAGAGCAGGTCGAACTCATATCCTCCCCATTTCACTGTTTCTGCCTCCAGCTTATCCAGATTGGCAATCCTGGTTTTGGAAAACCGGGCATAACCCTTCTCCAGAAAGTGTCCCTCCTCTGGGGGCGGATTCTTCAAGTACAGCTCCAGAAAAAGCCGGTCGTACTTGCGAATCAGCTTTGAGATGGGGAGATAGAGGAGTGAATGCCTGGGCAGCATGGTGATGGTCGCGTCCACTTGGGACAAAAAAGTCTTTTTTTTCCTGATGTACAGGTTGGCATGATAGCCGATGGCTCCCCCGATATTGGTGAATTTCTGGTCGTCTGGCTTGAAAATCCGAACTAGATCCTCAAAAACACTGACATAGAGCTCCCTGTTGCGCCGCTTGCCCCGGAAATATCCCCAGGTCAAAACCAGGGAAAAGGCCACAAAAAGAAAAAAGACCGGCTGGTATATTATTTGTTCGTATTCAGGCATAATGAAGTATCACATTCTGATTCTGAACCTACTATAACACCACTGCAAAAAGTTACTTGACTGTCAATTGTCATGAAATATGCAGTTATAGCTCTTTGTTTTTGCTGATGTCTGACTTCTGATGTCTGACCTCTAGCGAGTGCAATGACTGTTTTTGCACTCGCATCTACCATGCCTCTGGTAGAATCTGTTCCTGGATATCGTCCAACCCGCCCCCTTTTTCCTTGCCCCCCAGGTCCTTGTGCAATCGAATCCGCTTCAGCTCAACCCCCGGAGCCAAGGCCTGCATCTTCTCCTCAACTGTTGCGGCCTGATCAATATTTTCCGCACTCACCTTGTTGTCTATGAGCAAACGCAGGGGCAGACCCAGCTCCTTGAGCCCGGCTACCAGCCGTTCCGACTCTTTGCAGGACAGCACATCCGGATTAAAGACCAAGACCACATGGCAGTCTTTGCTTCGCAAACTTTGGTCCAAATCCTGGTAGGTCTCCTTCAGGGTCCACAACCTGCGTAAAATATCATCGTCCTTCTCTTCATAGGCCAGAACGGTTTCTTCTGAGCTCAACGACCCCTTGATGCGGTGGATGGTGTACCTCTTTTCCAGAATCCGGCGTCTGATGTCGATCAGCCTGTCTATCCAGGTCATGCTCACTCGGGGTAGGGCCAAGAATCTGAGGGTCAGACCGGTCGGAGGAGTATCGAAAAGAATATAGTCAAAGGAGGTTTCACTACTTATGGTTGTGGCAATGCTGGTCAGCAGGGCATACTCCTCAATGCCCGGAGAGTATTTGAGGGTGGAAAAGTAGCTGTCCAGATTAAAGGTCTTTAAATAACTGTAGGTGGAGGTCAGAACATTTATCTCTTTTTGCAGGTATTCCCGGGACAGCTTGTGCAAGTCCACTTCCTGGAGAAATAGGGAGTCCGTCAGCTTGTCCTTTTTCCCCTTGTTCACCACCCCGAAGATATCCCCCAGGTTGTGGGCCGGGTCCAGGGAAACGATCAGGACCCGGCCTTTCCGAGAAAGCTGACGGGCTGAGGCAGCAGCCATGGTGGATTTCCCCACCCCTCCCTTACCGCTAAAAAAGAATATCTTCATCTAATCAATGCCCAGTGTTCCGCACAATTCGGCCAGCATATCCCCTGAGTCCTGAGCCCGGCAGTGCAGAATATCCAACTCCCGTTCCATAAAGGGCAATAGCTCGATGGCCAGAAAAGACGGAGGAGCCGGAAGCCCGACAAAGGATCCCAGAAGCAGCAGGGCGAAGATGTTCTCCAGTTCCCGGCATTCGACCTCGGTCAAGGAGGCGGCCTGCTCCCGGTGCGAAGCATCGATTCCCACCAGCATCTCTTTGATATGTTGTATAATTTTAGGCGACATACTACCTTAAAAGCGGAAGAAACTGTACTTGTTCTTGTAGTAGCTTTCAAAAAAGCCGACCTGGCTTTGCAAATAGTCGTAATGACCCCGCTCCCAGTCAGCCAGGCGGTTAAAGAGATCCCGGACTTCCTTCTCTTCCGTCTTCTCTGCCATCTCCCGATAGAATTTCTCCGACTCCAGCTCCAGCTTAATCCCGATGGACAGGGCAGTCATATCGAAATCGCTGACCTTGTCCTTGAATTCCCGGGTAAAAATCGGGCTCTGGGCATCTTCAAACCTGGTCTGGGCTTCTAATTGAGGTGGAGCCAGCTCTTTTCCCTGGGCATAGTCCTTAGCCATCTGCAATAATGTGTCATGATGCCCCTGTTCTTCAGCGGCCAACATCTGAAACACCTCTTTAGCCTTTGTATCCTCGGTTTTTTCAGATGCCGCCTTATACAGCTCCCGGCCTTCGATCTCACCCTTGATCGCGGTTTGCAGTGCTTCCTTAAGATCCATAACTCCCCCTTAAATCCCCCAGTTTCACTGGTGATGAAACTGGGGGATTATATATGTATTCTTTGTGAGAAGGACTTACCCTCGTATCATTTTTTTTTGAGCTCCACACCCAGCCTTCTACTCTCAGCGCCATGCTCCAGGCTCCATGCCCTATGCTCCAAGCCTTTCCCTTAGGGCGGTCCTCGGTCCCCAGTCCACGGTCTTCGGTCCTCAGCCCTCAATCCTCAGTTCCCGGTCCTCGCGGTCCTCGGTCCTCAGTCCTCAGTCCTCAGTCCTCAGTCCTCAGTCCTCGGTCCTCGGTCTTCGGTCCTCAGTCTTCACTCCTCAGTCACCTTATAGGCCTTAGACTTCACAAAATCCCAGAAAAACATAAAGTTCAAGACCAGCATGACACACAGGATGAGCATCACCGTCCAGCCTGTAAAGGGCTTGTCGGCAATGGCCCCGGGCTGCACAAAAATGATAAACCACAAAATGGCCGCAGTCACGGTGACCCACAGGATCCAGGCCGGAATGACCGCGGAATTGGCAAAGTGGGATTTGAGTTTTTTGGCTACATAGGCCGCTCCGGACATGAGGGCGATAGAGGCAATCAGCTGGTTGGCCGCCCCGAAAGATCCCCAGATGACCAGCCAGTTGCCGCTTGCAGCCAGCCAGATCCCAATGGCCGCCGGGATGATGGAGGCAATCCAGGGATTGGTCAGAAAGCTGTAAAAGCCGGTGGCCTTGTCTTTCAAAGGCAGGGCCATTTCGGACAGGCAGTAGCGGGCCAGACGGTTGGTGGTATCCAGGGTGGTCATGGCAAAGGAGGCCACCCACATCCCGGCCACGATCTTGACGATCTTGGTCGGTAGAAAGCTCAACCAGGTGGCATTGACCATATCTGCATAGGATTGGATAAACAAGTTGGCCTTAGACAGGCCGACGGAAGCCGAGGCCTTGGTAAACATGGCTCCCCAGTTGTCGAAATTGAGCTGTTCAGTACTTACCCCGGCATTTTGCAAGGCTGTGTACCCAAAGCCGGCGATGGACACGATGACCACGGTGGACAAAAAACCTTCGGTAAACATGGCCCCATATCCAATAAACAGCCCATCGCTTTCCTTGGTCAACTGCTTGGAGGTGGTGCCTGAAGCCACCAGGGAGTGGAAACCAGAGAGAGAACCGCAGGCGATGACCAAGGGGATGGCCGGCCAGAACGGGGTCGGCTGACCTCCGAGGAGGACGGGCGAGAAGCTGGAAAAGGCCGGTACCTCAAAACCCTGAAAGGCGAAAACAGCGCCCAAAAGCCCCAAAGCCAATCCGGCGTACAGCAGCCACGAATTCAAGTAATCTCTGGGCTGTAAAAGGATATTCACCGGAATGGACGCAGCAATAATGATGTAGAAAAAGAAGATCCACATCCAGGTTGTATAGCTCAAATCAATACCTTGCAGGGACCCAAGCCAGATAGCTGCAATAAGCATAAGGATGCCCAGTACCGTGGCCACAAAGAAATTCATTCTGATCCGATACATTAAGACCCCAAGGATAAGAGCAGCCACTATCTTCAAGAAATAGGTGGAGGCTATCTCCGGAGTCTTGACGAACATCCCTCCAATAATAGCCGCAAATGCAGCCACCACCAGGATAAGCAGGAAAAAGACCAACCAGTAGAAACCTCGGCCTGTTTTCTTGCCGATGAGGTCAGAGGCAACAAACTGGATGGACCTCCCGTCATACCGAACAGAGGCCATCAGAGCCAGGTAGTCGTGCACAGCTCCGATGAATATGTTTCCAAACCAGACCCATAACAGCCCCGGAACCCAGCCCCAACATATGGCCAAAGCCGGACCGATAATGGGTGCGGCCCCGGCGATAGAGGCAAAGTGATGCCCGAACAGGACCTCCCTTCGGGCCGGGATGAAGTCCACACCGTCGTAAATTCTTTTTGACGGTGCTTCGGTGTCATCCGAAGCTTTGACCACATCTCTTTCCAGTTTCTTGCCGTAGACAAAATAAAAAAACAGATAGATCACAAGGCCGATGACAATAATTACGGCAGTCATAGCTCCTTCCTCCTTTGGAATGCTTTGTCCGTTCTGTACTTCTTCACCCCTGCCATCTAATGCTCCTCCTTATTTCAAGGTTTAAGATCATAATCCCACCCACCCCTGCCCTTCCTTTCATCCTCGATCAAACTGGGCGTCTGCGGCCAGAGGCGGCGCTGATCACTGACCTCTGGTCTCTGACCTCTGACTTCTCGTATGAAACTAGCTTTTAACCTGAAGAAGGCCTGCCCTTGGGGGCAAGGGCGGCCTGGTGGTGCTTCCGACGGCCCTACACCCTGACCCCTCATTCCAATCTCAATACGGACCTGCCTTTGAAGGCAAGGGTGGCTCCTGCAACTCCTCCAGTAGGGCGGTCCTCTCCGAGGGCCAGCCCTCTTCAGTTTCATACTGGATCAAACTGACGGCCACCGCCAGAGGCGGGGCTGACCTCTGACTTCTGACTTCTGACTTCTGACTTCTGATCTCTGACCTCTGACCTCTGACCTCTGACCTCTGACTTCTGACTTCTGACCTCTGACCTCTGGCCTCTGTCTTCTGTCTTCTGTCTTCTGTCTTCTGTCTTCTGTCTTCTGTCTTCTGACTTCTGGCGGGTGCAAAAACTGTTTTTTGCACTCGCATCTTCATACCTCCAGGCTCCCCCGCCATTCCTCCCAGGAGGAGATCCTCAGCTCCTCAGTCAAAGTCTGCAATTCATCCACCAGATTAAAACTCATATCCGGGCGCAGGAAATTGGCCGAACCTACCTGAACCGCTTGGGCCCCGACCAGAAGGAATTCCAATATGTCTGCAGCCGAAACAATACCCCCCAGGCCGACCACCGGGATACTCACTTCTTGGCACACTTGATAGACGTGGTGCAAGGCCACCGGTTTGATGGCCGGTCCGGACAGCCCACCCTGGACGTTGGCCAGCCGAGGTCGCCGGGTATGGATGTCCACAGCCATGCCGCTTAGGGTATTGATCAGGGAGATGGCGTCCGCCCCCGCCTCTTGTACTGCCGAGGCCACGGCCCGGATATCGGTCACATTGGGGGTCAGCTTGACCATCACCGGCTTGATCCCGCTCACCCCTTTCACTGATCGACAGACCTCTGCAGCCTGCCGAGGGTCCTGGCCAAAGGCCAGACCTCCCTTGGCCACATTGGGGCAGGAGACATTGACCTCCAGGGCCGCGATCCCCTCTTCCCGGGCTAATAGTTCAGCCAGTTCTACAAATTCGTCCACACTTTGGGCATACAGATTGGCTATGACCCGCGTCTTACGCCAGGGAAGATGGGGAAGCTTATCCCGGACAAAGCTCTCAGCCCCGATGTTTTGCAGACCGATGGCGTTGAGCAGACCGCAGGCCGTCTCCACAATCCGCGGAGTTGGGTTACCCTCCCGCGGGTTTAAAGACAGGCCTTTGACCACCAATCCGCCCAGCTTGGTCAGATCGCCGTAGGGAGAGAATTCCAGGCCGTAGCCGAAAGTTCCGGAGGCAGTCAGAATGGGATTGGACAGCTCCATCCCAGCCAGTTGGCATGACAGATCTTTCATAAACTTCTTGTATTCTCCAAGTGAAATCCGGCTTTGTATAGGATGTTGTCAGGTAAAAACTCAACAGACAACCCCGGCCCTTCTGATTCCCCTCCTTAGCAAGGAGGGGCAGGGGTGGTTGGGATTATGATTCCTCAACCTTAAACTCCATGTCCAAAGCCCCACGCCATTTTACCATCCCAGCATCCTAGTACTGCGTCTCAATAATGTTGCCCCAACTTTTGGCAATTGGTTCTATTTCATTAGCTTTGCTTCTCGGACCGCCAGGTGCCACCCTGGCCATTCTGGGACCGCCAGGTGCCTGCCTGGCTCTTTCTGGGATCGCCAGGTGCCTGCCTGGCTCTTTCTGGGATCGCCAGGTGCCTGCCTGGCTCTTTCAAGGTTTGCTCATGCCCAAACTGTCGCTGTAGTGTTATGCTTATCAACAAAAGGTATAGGAGACAATTTTCAAGAGAATACCGGTAAAGTAGTCAATTTTTTTCGGTATCAAGTCTTACGGTATATGCTTTAATTGTATCCCAGCATTTCTCCCTACTGCCTACTCCCTACTGCCTACTGCCTACTGCCTACTCCCTACTCCCTACTCCCTACTGCCTACTCTTCTTCCAGCATCCCAGCATTTCTTCTCAGGGCAAAACCAGCTCTTCAGCCACAAACACCGGCCCATCCACGCAGGCCTGTTTGAGACTTCCATCCTTGGTCTTCACCGCACATCCCAGGCAGGCCCCTACTCCGCAGACCATGGTTGTCTCCATGGACAGCTGGCATTTAGCCTTATTCTGCACAGCCAGCTCCTGGACGAGCTGTAAAAAGGGACTCGGTCCACAGGCTAAAATCTTACCGTCCCGGGAATAGCCTTCAATCTTTACCTGCAAGGCCTTATGCAGTTTTTTGAGATCTTTGGTTGTCTTGTCTTGGAGATTCCAGACCAGAATCACATCCGCGATCTCCTGATAGGGATAGTTCTTCAATCCATGCCGATGTCCGAACAGGAGCTCCAAATTGCCGGGCTTGGGGTGACTGTGGACCAGGCCTACAAACGGAACAATCCCCATCCCCCCGGCCAAGAGCAGAGTCGGGGTTTCAAAGTCATACCCAAATCCTTGGCCCAAAGGCCCCCAAACAGTGACCTTATCCCCGGTTTTTAGGGAGGTCATCTGCTTGGTGGCCTTGCCCACAACCTGATAGTGGATGTGCAGCCCTTCGTCGTTCAAATCGGCTATGGAAAAAGGCCGGGCACTTAAGGGATCCAAAGTCCAGGTCTGGGGTCGGAGCATGACGAACTGGCCCGGAACCCACTGCCATTTTGGAGGTTCCACAACCATGTGGTGGAAGAGGTTTTGGTCCGGAGAAGAGGTTCTCATAACTGACAGGGTGTGGCAGGACGGCTGCTGGGGCGGATTCATTTCGTATTTCCCTCCAAAAACTGTCTGGCCATAGTCCGGCCTTGGTCTCCGCCTCCGGCCATGCGGGAGATCTCTTGTTCTATCTCCCGACCCCGGAGCCTGGTGCAATAGGTAAATGTCTGTTCAGCCTGGACTTCCTTATATACTTTGAAATGGCTTTCGGCCAATGAAGCGAGCTGCGGCCAGTGGGAAATGAGAATGACTTGATGCCGGTGGGCCAGTTCCTTAATCCTCTGTCCGACCTGCCCCAAGATGATCCCACCGATACCGGCATCAACCTCGTCAAAAAGCAATGTGGGGAATTCATTGCCGGCCGTCAGACCGACCAGGGCCAGCAAAAACCTGGATAACTCGCCGCCGGACGCGATCTGATCCAGGGGTTGGGGGGGCTGCCCGGGGTTGGGGACCCACAAGAGTCGACCCTGGAGCTCTTGGATTCCCGAAGCTATTTCCACCGGGGAGAAATCGAACTCCACGTGGACGTCGGTGGAAAAGCCCAATTGCTGCAACTCATTTTGCAGCCTGGAACAAAGGGCTACGGATTCTTTTTTCCGGGCCGTATTGACCTCTTCTATGATGGTGGCCAGGCGGGCATGCACTTCTTCCTGCTCTTTTCTGATTTGCCCCAGTTCTAAATGACAGGTGTCCAGAAAGGACAGATTGGCCTCGATCTCTTCATCCAGGGCCAAAAGTTGATCCAGGCTCCTGTTCATTCGGCGCTGCAACTGGCTGAGCTGCCACAGGCGGGATTCTATTTTCTCCAGCTCCTGTTCGCTTTCCTGGGCCAGGGGAGCCTGTTTCAGGCTGGAGCCGAAATCCATAAGGATCTGGCGGACGTCTTCCAGTTGTTCCCCAAAGGACTCATATCCAGAATCCAGAGAAGACAGGGTCCGCACTTCCCGCTGCAGCTCGTGAACCCGATCTACCAGTGCTCCCTGCTCCCCGTACAAAATCTCCAGGCAGCGCTGTACAGCCTCCTGGACCTGGCCCTGATCCTTGAGTTCCTGCTTGCGGTTTTCCAGTTCTTCCATCTCGCCAGCTTGGGGGCCCACTTTGCGGATTTCTTTTTGCTGGTACTCCAGAAACTCTCGCTTGCTGTCCAGCTCTTCCGTCTTGGCCCGAAGTTCAGCTTCCCGTTTATTCAACTCTTTGAGTTTGGCCAGGAGTTCTTCCCTCTGCTTGCGCAAATCTTCACCAATGTGGCTGTCCAGAAGCTGTTGGTGGTAGGAGGGCCGTAGCAGGCGCTGCTGGGCATGTTGGCTGGTATGGATGATCAGGCGGGGGCGCAACTGGCGGATCTTCTCCTGGGAACTCAAGCGGTCGTTGAGGTAAAGCCGGCTGCGGCCGGTCTCTGCCGACAATTCCCGGCGCAGGATGGTCTCCCCTTCCGGCAGAAAAAAGACTGCTTCCACCAAGGCCTTGTCCTGCCCGGAACGGATCATACTTGAACCCAGCTTGTCCCCCAGGATGAAATCCAGGGCCCGAAGGATAAAGGACTTCCCCGCCCCGCTCTCACCGGTGAGCACATTCAGGCCGGAGGCGAACTCCAATTCCAGGTCATCGATTAAAGCCAGATTTTGTATCCGCAAGTATTCCAGCATACTCAAATCCATTCCTCTCTCATGCCCAGCAACCTAACAGTTTTCAAAACATTGTTCCAGAGGATAAGGGCCTATTTTGTGAATTTTGGTACAAACAAATTTTTGGCCTTGGCGGCTTGAGCCGCCAAGGCCAAAAATTTGTTATTGACAAACGGGCCGGGATATGTTGGTGTGTCTACTTCGAAAGGGGCTGTAGCTCAGTTGGGAGAGCGCCTGAATGGCATTCAGGAGGTCCGGGGTTCAAGTCCCCGCAGCTCCACCAAGGAAAATCAAGGGGTTAGACAAGGTGTCTAACCCCTTTTTGTTGTCACAAATTGGCTGGGGTAACTCAGGGGTGAACTTTGGCCTTAGCTGCAATGAGACAGCACAAGACCTTCCCCACTCACCCACTACCCACAATCCCCCTTGTGGATCACGGACCCGGCTTCTGTGAGCCACAAAGCCAATGAATCCGAAGGTGTATCCAAACAAGCCCGCAAAGTCACGCCAGCCGTAGGTTCTCAGGCTTTAGTTATAGTATGTTGTTATTTCGTTTTCGTGCTACCGAAATGTGAAAGTCGTACCCATTTCGGATGAATCCTCTATCATTGCAGCAAAATATAGAAGGGCCAGGGCATCCACCCCGGCCCCTGGCATATCATAATTTTTGACCACGCCACTTTGACAGAGCTTCTGTGATGAACTCGCTTTTGACTTGCTGAATGAATACATCGCGGTCATCTTTATTGGCAGCATCAAATGGCCAACAATCAAAATTCAACTTGTCAAAATATCTCTCCAGCAGTTGTTGGGCCTCATTATCGTCATTGGTATGATATAAACCATACAGGTCCCGATCCATGACAATGCTATTCCAAATATCCATCGCCTCTCTTTGAGGGGACCTTTGTTTCAATTCTTGATTAGCTTCATGTGTATTATCCATCTCAACCTCCAATGGTGAAAGGCCAGGGCGAACCCCGGCCCCTGGTTGCTTACAGTTCCCCGAAAAGCCGCGGATTGAGTTCTTGAAGAGTTCCGCCCTTTGAAAACGATTTCAAAAAATGCAAGGCGGCCACTCCCGAACTTGTGACTTTGATCTCCCCATCATAACTTCGGATCTGGATACAGCCCTGATCCTCCAAAAAGTCAATATGGTCCTCGGGCCAAAAACTCCTGATCATAGGGAGGGAGGTCATACCACTCTGGAGCTCGTATAGTGTGCGCCATGCTTGGAATTCATCCATGATTCACCTCCAATTAGGTGAAGGGCCGGAGATTCCACCCCGGCCCCTGGTTGCTATTCATCCTCGATTTCATCCGCAGGGTTTATACGCCAATTTCCAACCAACCACTTAAATTATTGAGTCCTTGAAGGTCCTGGCTGTGAAGGCAAGTAGCTTGTGAGCACCTCAGATACTTTCAAGCAAAATTCTTCTGGATCTTCCGGGCCATCAAAACCGTATCTCCCAAACAAATGATTGATTTCCTCAATAGCACGTGTGCGCTCATCTTCATTGCCTATAGACTGCCAGCAATGGGACCAGGTAACTAGCAACGAATGGCCACTTGGTACGTTTTCAATGTGTTTGCGCAGTCCCTCAAGAGCTGCTGCCGATTTCGAATTCCGCTCGTCATGTGGATATTCAGCAGCTTTTTGAGACCTATAATCCATTGCCCCATCCACCTGCATTAAAATATCTTCTCTTGCATCCATAGTCATCCTCCTATTCGTTCATCATCAGCCGAGACAATGACCTGCACGTCCACCCCGGTTTCATCCGCGAAGGACACGGTTCGGATTGCATTTCCGTAGGTGTCCGCATCCGGTTCGCTCACAAAATAGTCACTGCCTGACTGCACTTCCCGGCCTACCTCGTCTTCAAGCCAAGCCGCGATTGCATCCACCGGGACATCCAAGACAATGAAATTTTCCCCGTGTACTCTTGCTTGCTGGATCTCCATTGAAATATCCATATTGTTTCCCTAACTCTCTTCGCGTATCTTTTTATTTATGACACACTCCTTACAAAGAAAGCCTTCTTGACCTCCATCATAGAGGTTGTCCAGAGCATACTTGCAAGCCTTAACTGGACCACCCTCTTTATCAATTTCTGAAATTTGGTCTTGATATGCCCCGCAGTTAGCGCATCCATTCCACCATCCATATCTTAACTGACCTACCTGTGCATCCTCGTCCTTAACATAAATTTCATCCCCCTCTTCCCAAATGTCCGCCACAGTGCTTCCGATTGGTTCAATCATGCTTTCTGCCTCCTGTGCAATTCTGTCATGTTCTTCCTTAAGCCTGTCCACACATCTGAGCAATAAATCTTTGATTGTAATTCCAAGTTCAGCCGCCAGGACTTTGACCTTGCGATGATCTCCAGGGTCCAACTTAACAGTGATAGTTTTTTGTTCGCTCACTTTGTAACCTCCCTCATGGTTGTTCATACTTATATACTGCAATAAGTGTATACTGTCAATCCCCAAGGCCATTTTTTTTCAAAATTCATAAAAAAAGCCCGGATCTTTAATAAATCCGGGCATGTATAAAAGCCTCAAATTTGCCTTTTCCCGATCGCCCCCGACCCATCCCCCTCGGAACATTCCAAAAGGCCAAAATACGGCCATTGTGACCAGCTTTTTAAACTTCCATCAAAAAGCCACAAGGCCTTGCCGAACCACTAAAATTGCCCTACCCTGTTTCCCAAAATATCGGTTTTTTATGTCCTGATCAGCCAAGGAGGCCCCTTATGGATTGTCCACATTGTGGAGCGCAGAACGTCCCGAGTATTGATCGCTGCCCAGCATGCGGACAGGAAGTTCGGCATGATCGGATAATGCAGAACGAGCAGAAACGGCAAATATTGACAGAGGCATACAAGAATCCCGCCAATGGATACTTGGAAGAGGTGGATAGCCTGGTCTTTATCTGGACACTCCTCTTTGGCCCCATATACTTTGCCGTCAAGGGCGTCTGGAGGCATGTGGTGGCCTCGTTTTTGATTGCCGTTCTGACCTTTGGCGTATCCTGGTTCATATATCCCTTTTTCGCCAAGTCCATTCTCCGCACGCATTACCTGCGTATGGGTTGGGTCAAGGCTTCCGGCATTCCCCAGCGGATCATTGCTGATCAGGATACTTAAAAAAAGCATTTATCTTTCAAAAAAGCCCGGCCAATGAAGACCGGGCTTCCCTGAAGGGAATTGCCTGCGCGACCAGGAGCTCATCCGCAGGCTGCACGGAGGTTATCTCGCCACCTCACGCTGTACGCGCCCCATTTGGCCTCGGGCCTGGCTGGGGAGCCACTTATATATGGTCAACCATAGCTCGAACGTATCGGGCCAGGTGCTTGTCCCGGATCCTCAAGGGGCTTACACCTTGGGATTGAACCCTATACTGATCAAAAGCTGCGCGCTCAGTTGCTGAGAAGTCCTCCAAAAGGGTTTTGATCTCCCTGAACTTATCCTCAAACTGGAGGCGGTACTGTTCCAGGGCCTGGCTGCTGTTTATTGCCCGCCGGACGGCATGGGCCAGGTCTTTCTTGAGCTGTTCAATCTGTTGATATTCCGATTCGCTAGGTTCTGATTCATCGGCCAGCGATTGCATACCCTGGAGCTGATACTCTAAGGCCCCGGCCTCGTCCAGAACGGCCAGAGGGTCCCCGCCTTTTACAAGTTCCTCGCCGGCCTGTTCTTTGAGGCGGTCGGCCTGGGCCTGCCGTTGCTGGATCTGAGATTGAAAGGAATCCAGGGCCTGCTGCTTGCGCGCAATTTGGTCTTGAATGTTCTGGATCTGGTTCTGGATCTTCTGCACTGCATCGTCCTGACTGACTTCTGCTGCAAGTGATTTCTGTTTTGCCATATATATCATCCCCACAAAAAAAGTTTTGGATCGTCTGTTCCATGATTCCCGGACTCGATTCCGAGACGGTATTCTACCCCGGTCCCGAAGTCCCGGACATCATCCTCGGCATCCCCGGTGTAGGTCTTTACGGTCCCCGGCTCGACGTACAGACCACTTTCCCTGTTGACCTCAGCCCGACGCTGGAGACTGATCACGCTGTCCACCACATCCCGGACAGAGACGTTCAGGGCCCGGAATCTGTTGGGCTGCATCCATTCGGTGAACAGGCCACCCTCATTGCTGGTGGCCTGAGTCATCCGAAAGATCCGCTCGGTTTTGGTGATTGCCATCACTGGATGTCCCTGAGGAATCTTTGGTGCAGGGCAGGATCACGCTGGGACAGCTCGCCCATTGCCTTGGACAAGGGGATGGATCGTTCAGCACTTAGCCGCTTGGCCTGGGCCATGAACTCGTGTTCACTTGCTTTCTGACCCGGAGTCTGTGCCGCCGGAGCCGCCCCGGATGGTTGCTGTGATTGGAGCCATGCTTCGTATAACTGTGGTTGCTCGGCTGCAATCGCGCCGATGGATTCAGACCGCCGGCATCCATGCTGTTCCTGGTGGGCATTGACCTGGGCCTCAAAGTCACCGCCGCCCTGGGGCTGTGCTGGAGCCTGGGCCTGGCCTCCAAAGATGTTTCGCATAACCTGGGTTTGGTGGTCGGACAGGGGAGCAGGACCGGAGCTCTGACTTGCTGCTGGCTGGGCTGGAGTAGGAGCCGGGGTTGTGGTGGTGGACGTTGCTTGCTTGGCAAAAGCCGGACTGTCTGCACGGGGGTCAATCCCCTGGGCCACCATTTTCCGCATCATGTTCGGGCCTCGCGTATCGCCGTTTTTCTTCATGTGCCAAATTTCGTCTTGTGTAAGTGGCTTCACTGTTTGCTGTTGCATGTTTTTTCTCCCATGATCTGCTGCTGAAGTTCATCCAGTTGTCGTTGCACATCGGCTGGCGGTGTTCTGTACCCAGATAGCCATTGACTGACTGTGCTCTGTGACACACCCAAGAGCCTGGCAAGGCGTATCTGTGATAACCCTTTCTGCCGCATGATAGCCCTCAGTGGATGACATTCAATTTCCGGAATAAGTAGCATATCCATGACCTCCGTTACGAAGTCAGGATAATACTACTAATAATAATTTCAACAAAAGCTGAGAAGGATGAGAAAGAATAGAAAAAAAATTACACCTTAGCGCAATTTTCTCGTTCCGCAATAAACCGGTCAAGGTCTCGTTTGCTGACTCTGTAACCGTACTTGAAACCCATGCGATGGACAGGGAGTTGCCCGTTTTCCAACAATTTGTAGATGGTTGCCTTTGAGACTGACAACTTCCTTGCCACAGTTGTTACGTCATAAAGTCGATCTTCGGACATGATCACCTCTTCTGCTTTTTAACTTTTTTCTTCTTTGACCGCCGGTTCCACTTCTGGCGGTTCCTTTCTCGACCTGGTTTTTCAATGTAGTGCTGCTGATCTAATTTCGGCATTGCATCACCTCAGATTAGGTCAAGGTACTTCTATTAACTTTGTTAACTTCGGACGACCAAGCCCTGATTCCCGTGTAGAAACGAAACTTAAAATAGCATCATCTTTTGGGAATGTGTCACTCCTGAACACCCATCGGGTCCGCGTCCTGGATTTCTTTTTCGCTACACTTGGGCGTGAATTGTCCGGTCCGGCATACCCTGTCAAACATATCCCAAACGTAGTCGTATATTACGCGCCGCATTTCCGGCTGATCTTTGCCCTCAAGCAAAGGCGGTAGGGCATTTTCCAGGTTGAAACAGCCGTTTTTGTATTCTGCCATCCTGGATGCCCATTGTTTGTGAACCTGATCTTTGGGGATGAGTTCGGTTTCTGTCTGCTGCGCTTTCATCCGCTCGTTTTCGGATTTCCAGCTCCAATATCGCCTCTTGATCTCGCTTAAAGATTCATCGTCCTGGGCGGTTCGTTCCGCATAAACAGTCTCAAGCCACCAAGTCAGCACTTGTTTGAGGTCCCATTTTCCCCTGCTCACTTTGGGGCAGCCGGCCCTACTCCATTGGTAAACTGCCTGCCTGCTCACGTCGAAAAAGGCGGCTAGTTCGTTTGTACTGACGATAATTTTACTCATAACTTGGACTCCATGTTGCCTATGACAAGGCGAAAAAATGACTTAAAAGTATATGACTTACGACCTTGGCATTTCCGAAGTTAATAGTAACTCAAGGAAGTACCTTAACTTATTAATAACCTATGCACATTACGCCACCACCTCGGCCAGCGCACGTTCTCTGCTCTTAGCCTGGTATCGGAGGACGGGAACAAGCTCGTCGATGTAGTCCACGACCTTGGCTGTCTTCCCATGCTTGGGCCTGCACACCCGCCCGATTGCCTGAATGATTCTGGCCTTTGCCTTCATTGGCGTGCATAGATATAGCTGTGCCAGACCGTCCACATCGAATCCCTCAGAGATCAACTGAGCTGTACTGACTAGTGCATCAATGTCGCCGTTTCGGACCTGCTCCACGATCTGTTGGCGTTCAGTCTTCGGGGTCCTGCCGGTCAGGACTTTGTTGTGAACCCCTCGATCTGTGAGAAGTCGAGATAATGTTTCGCAGTGGGCGACGCGATCAGACAGGAGAAGAGCCATACCGTTCTCAGGTCCAGAGGCATCGGCCACATCATCGGCGATCATTTCGTTTCGGGATGAATCCAGGGTCAGGGCCTTGAGCATTTCAGGATAGTTGTCCTCGTAGGTGAACATGAATCCTGTGGTCTTGGTGTAGACCTCAGGGGCCACCACATCGCCGGAGGTTTGCAGATCCTTGGTGCTGATCTCATAGACCTTATCTCCCAGGGTCAGGAATATGATCTTCCCAAGTCGATCTTTCCGGTATGGAGTCGCCGTCAATCCGGTCATGTATCGACCGTCAAACCTCTGCACCAAATTGGTGAACGTACTGGCGGGGGCATGATGGGCCTCATCGACGACCAGATGACCGAAGTGCTCTTCAAGACTTCGGCATGTTTGTTGGCTGTCTGCACTGTTGCTATCGTGATGGGCTGCAAATCGAATTGCCCGTTCCCGATCAGGCCACAATCAATTCCGAGAAACTGTTTCACCCGGTCCATCCACTGAAAGGCCAACTCCAAGGTATGTACGATGATCAGGCATGGTTGCCCGGTACTGGCGATGAGGTAACAACACACCACAGTCTTCCCCCCTCCAGCCGGAATGCAGATCACCCGGAAATCACGAGACAGAGCTGCAAGTGCTGCCTGCTCCTGGTATCCCCGCAATGTTCCCCTGAACTCCAGATCAATGGGGTCCAGAAGCCTTCTCCGGTCCTCGATCTCCGGCTTGATCCCATGCCTATTGAGCAGGTCCAAGCATTGCCGGGTCCAGCCCCGGGGAAAGGCGATCCCGTCGGGGATCTCATCCCAGAGGTGGATCTTGGGCTCCAAGTGCTCAGTCCATCGGCCATACTTCTGGGCCTGGACGTAGGCCGGATTGTCCAGAGTCATTGTTTGCTTAATTCCATTCAAGATGTCTTGGTGGACGTTGCACAACTCAGCTCTATGGTGTACTTTCAATGTCGTCGTCGATTGCATTTTATTTTTCTCCCTCAAGGGCCAGGAGTAGTTGCCGCCACTCCTGGCCTTGCGGTTTTAGGCTGTCTCCACTTCCCCATTCATGCGCCTGACCAAAAATTCAAACATGCGCTTGCACTCTGGCCCCACACCTCTGGCCTGAGACTCGGGATCAGTGAGTTTGCGCCCGCAGATAGCACAGTTTGACTTGTTCCTGCCTATTGCCGCCCCTGGATCAGTGGACAGCATGTCTAGGTGGCCCTCGACCATTTCAAAAGCCGCCCTGGTTTGTTCAAGTTCCTTCCACCACCTTCTGGGGATGATGAATCCATTCGGATGAAGTTCAAGGATCAGTTCGCATCCATTGCCTTTCTTGCCCTGAACCTCCAGCGATGTCCTGAGTTCCAGCCGAATACTGTTGCCCATCTTCCAGCCGGTAGGGGAGGAAAGGATCTGGGGTTTGAATGTCAATGTGTGCCAGTCGTCAATCTCAAAACGCATTGCTGTCTTTGGCCGCTGGGTATTGTGTTCTTTACCGGCCAGTTTCTCTTTGGCCATCTCGGTAAAGGCTTCAAAGATTGCCGGGTCATACTTGTGGCCGAATACATAGTCTCTTGTTATCTGTCCGCATAGCTGTGTCATGGTCAGTCTCCAGTTCTTTGGTCGTTAGGCCAGTTCCGGTTCAAAGGTAACAAAGCAGGCTTGCCACTTCTTAGCCATGTCACATGACATAAAAAACGGTTCTAGACACTCCACCACATGAATAAGACCAAAGCCAGAATCATCCTGCTGCCTTAGTTCCTCGATCTCATCAGGGGTGCAAAAATTTCCGTCTTCATCTGCATCCCTGATTATGCTAACCACGTGGTGGCCGTGGTATAAATTTTTATTCAATTTACTCATATTCCGAAAAAGGCTGGGCAGTCCAAGGTCGTACTTACTGTCCAGGCTCGGCTTGTCTGGGCCACACCTGGTAACTACGACCTGGTTTGGCTTTGCCTTTCGTATCACCTCGAAGGCATATTCCTTTTTTTCCTCGTCAAAGTCCAAAAAGATCAAGTGGGCCTCGGCCATACTTGTAAGCTGCCTTCGCATGGACTGGACGGCCATCTCAAGATCCACCTTGTGCCAATTATCAAATCCGGCAATAGCAACTTTCTTTATGCTGTCGTGGCTATCTCTGCTCAATGCGTCCTCAAGCAAACACACAAGCGCACAAAATACACCGTGCAATCTGGTAGGAGCATTGGCAAAGTTTTCAGCATACCAAACGTCAGACCAAGGATTCACCACACCGTTAGCCACAAGCAATTCATCATCACTCGGTATATACTCAGGCTCTGTCTGGCTTCGCTTTTCAATCTCCCTTTTCGCTTCCAGGTGTTTCAACCTGGCGTCCACAGCTCCCTTGAGGTGCTTCACCTTTATGTCACGTGACATAACATCCGCTGCAAACTGGCTCTGTTCCTCTGGAGTCTCAAGCCTGAGAAGCTGCTTGACGTGGCCGTCCGAAAGGTGGCCTGTGTCCCAAGCCTGAAGCACATCATCAGGTAGAGACAAGATCCTCACCTTGGTTGCAACTTGACTTTGAGACAAGCCTACCAACTTCCCAATCTCCCCTTGCTTCATCCCCTGGGCCTGGAGCTGTTGGAAAGCCTTAGCTTCCTCCATTGGAGTCAAGTTTTCCCGCTGCATATTCTCCATGACGGACAGTTGAAAAGCCTCTGCATCCGATAACTCGCGAACGATACAATCCACCTGCTGGAGTCCAGCTTGCCTGCATGCTCGCAGTCGCCTTTCACCGGCCACCAACTCAAAGGCTCCACCAATAGGGCGAACGACAAGCGGTTCAAGCAATCCCTGGGCCTCGATACTGGCGGCCAACTCGTCAATCCCGGTAAAGGACTGCCGGGGCTGATTCTCGTTTCTATGGATCTTGTCAATGCTGATCTGTGTCATGGGGTTAATCTCTTTGTAAGCGGTTGGCCTGCATCAATGGACATGCGCCCACATCATGGATACTGACCTCTTGCTGTTTGCGCTTTTGCCTTTGCTCCTTGCTGTCCCCGCGCGCTGTGATCCAGAACCGGCAATACCCATTAAACTGATCTTGTGGCCGGGAAGATGGGAATTGCGCTGGCCGGAAATGCAAACATTTGTGCTTAAGCATCATTTGCTCACAATTTTGAAAAACGCTTTCAAAGTCATGTTCGCTTTTCCCGAGACCTGGCAGCTTAAGCTGTACTTTGCTTTGCCTGTGAGCCATGTCTTAATCTCCTGTTTCTCCGTTTTTGGATCTCTTCAATCTGTTCCTGGATCTCATCCAGCTTCTGACCATTCGCCGCCAGTCGGTTGTTGATCTGGATTCCCTGAAGCCTTATATTCCGTTCCATGTCTGCACCTCACGGACTGCCTGTGTCGTCTGGGCCGTTTTTTTTGATAATAGAGTGCTCATATCATCCCCTTCTCGTATGCTTCCCAGAACATTCCCTCCAGCTCCATGGCAAGATCCCATCGCGCCTGGTCAACACTTGGGCCGTCCAGTGGAGGAATGAAGACCAGTTTGGGCCCGGTTTCGATCTTCGCTCCTACATCCCGGAGAAGACCCTTCATATCCGTTTCAATTTTCAAATCCTGAATGATCTCCGGCTTAAACTCTTTGGCGAACTCCAGGGCATCGTTCCATGCCTGCTGAGACATCCGTCCTTGAGCCCGGACATCAAGTGATCCGTCATCATCCAGGCTGACCACCACGTTCATTGACCTGATATGTGACAGAGCTGTGGTCATATCTTTGCCCTCTGAGGTGGTGCATTGTTGAAATCGTATTGTTTTTTTTCAGAAGACCCTGAAAAGTTGTCTTCATTGTCTCCATTGTCTACCGATCCAGCGTTGGCAGGCTCTCCCGGATGGAGACTTTGTTGTCTCCATGTCTCCCATGTCTCCATGTCTCCCTCTTGTGGAGACTTTGATGGAGACTTTGGAGACTTTGTTTGTTCAATGTCTCCATCTGGGAAGCCGCGTGGTTTCTGGGTTTGGAGACTTTGGAGACTTTGGAGACAATTTTCCAGGGATTCATCCCAAACAAGACATCTAGCTCTGCGCCTTCCATTGGCATCATGCTTTCCGTTTGATAAATTTAAGTTTAAACATCGGAGCCATGCACCCATTGCATGAGGAGACTTAATCCTGTGTTCCGGTTTGCAAATCTCGTTGAACTTCTCCCGGACATAGCCTACAGCCAGCCGTCCATTGTCCAGCTCGCTTCGGAGCGATTCTAATACCTGGGCCAGCTCCTGCGTGCGCTCGGTGTTCTCAGGAGGAGGAGTTGTGTCTTCGTCCTGAATTATCAACATCGCATCCACTGCCTGCCCTAGATAAAACATAGACAGCTCGATCCCTCGGAGTATGGTGTCTTTTTTCAGAAGCTGAGGAATGCTAGAAGTGCTCATCAGGCTTTCAATGCAATGAAGGATTCCGGCAAACCGTAAAGCGTATCCGATGGTCTTTGGCAGGAAACCACCAATCGTCGATGGCAGGTCATTCTTTTTTGAGTTCAGATCATTCACCCAATCAAAAAATAACCTCTGGGTTTCCTGGTCAACAATGACGTGCGTTTTTTCATCCTGTTTGTCTGACCATTGAACAGCTCTCAGCATGAGCTCTTTCCATGCCTCTTGATTCTCCTCAGTCCAGGATTCCGCTGTCATTTCGTGGAACTGTGGGCCGTCATAGGTGAAGAGGCATCGAAAGTTTGTACCGTCTTTCTGGTACTGCTTCTGACCAAACACATCGCGGAATATTTCCGGCTGTATCCCGCCTACAAGTTGCACTCGGCAATCAGAGACAAACTGGTTGCCACCTGCCCGGCCAAGGTTTGCAGCTGTGCCATCATGGAGCTTGAGCCATGATTCCCGATCCGATCCCTTCCCCTGCTTGTACTGATTTTGTGAGGTGATAAATTGCGAGAGCTCACTCATTGCAATAACGAAACCGCCGGTAGGGTGATTTTTGAGCGATGGAACGATTGACTCAAGAGTGAGATCGGTCAGAAAATAAGTTCGTTTTGGATTTGGCTTTGAAGTTGATTTTTTTTCTTCCTTACTCAGCTTGTCATAATTTTCAGTCTCCCGGTCATATCGCTCCTCTTCCTCTTTCTGGAGATTCTCGAACACTTTCCCCAGGGCCACCATCGGAGGAGTCTTCCCTTCCCCAGAACCACGAATGTCCGCACACCAGAAAATCAATGGTTGTCTCCATGAATACTTTGGGGAGATGTCTACATTCCGGCCAATAGCCGCGGCCAGATATGCAAACGCGATACCCGGTAGGGGTGTAGGGGAGGTGGCACAGGATCTGGCCAGTTGCTTCAAGCTCTGTTCAATCCCTGGTGGTAGGACGTGCCAAGGGAAGGGAACCCTGGGGGCTATTTCCCGGGCTGTTTGCCATTTCTCGTTTGACTTATTGGAGTCCTGTGCTTCCTCTTTTTTATCAGAGCCTTTAGGATCTTTTGCTTTATCTGTTTCCATATCCGGTATCTCAATGGGGTCCTGCTTGCCATATTCCAAACCGTCTTTCACGGTTTGCATGGCTGCATTTATGTCTTTTGCCCCACTGTCTCTTACTGCTTGCTGCATCGCATCCATGACAATCTCTTCGCTTTTGAGGTATTGGACAAAGCCGCCAATGGTGATAGCCATGTTACGTCTTATGTAATGCTGCTTGCCCGGCTCACTTTGCCTTATCTTCGCACAGCAGTTCTCCAGGAATTTACTTGCATGTTTTTCTTTCCAGGGAGCGCATTCAACATTATAGTTATTTTTGGGCCGGGGCCTTGGTTGCCTGAGCTCTTCATATTTCTCTGCAAGAGTTTTCCAATAAAGTTCAACTAAATATGGACATGGTTCCGGATCTTCGAATTCATCTTCAATGTCATACCTGGGTTGACTTGCCATCTCTTGTAATTCCTTAACTGGCAGATGAATTTCATTAGGTAGCAAGGGAATTTTGTGTTGACCGTTTTCCCTTTTGACATTGGGAATTCTGAACTGTCGGCCATTCCCCATGTTATAAATGCCTAAGTCAATTGTTGTGAGCTGAAGTTGCGCTGCGATTTGAGAGGCTATCTTTTTGTAGACCAAGGGAAGGATTGGATCTCCAAGCTCTGATCCAAATATTGTGGCTGGAATGCTGAGGTGGAATCCCTTTTTGCCCGAAAAATATGGACGGATTTGATACGCACTCACCCCCAACTCACAAAAGAACTGTATGGTCTGAATCAGTTCGGCTTGTGCATTTTCAGGGTGTTGGGCATCGTCAAGGTCATGGTGGAGATCACCCCACCTGTGAACCGTTGCGAGTTGATCCTCGTCACGGGCCTTGGGGGGGACATCGGAGAAAGTTGTGTTGGTAAAAAACATCGCCCCTTGAGCAATGGCTTTTTGCCTGCCCTCTGGAATATCTGTTGTCCAATTCCAAGGTGTTTTGTCCTTTTCGACCTTCCAGCCGATGACCCGGGTATCTTGAGACTTGACAGTTGATTTGGATTGTGGCATGATTCTTTCACCACTTTTTAGAGATTTGAGCCCGCTCTAGGCTCCCCGATCCTGCCCCCTGCTGCTCACAGGGGGCTTTCTTTTGTCCTAACTCATCGAATAAATGACCGTCCTGCAAACCACGCCGCCCCGTCCCTGAGGGGATAGAAGATCCGCCTTCCAGACTTGATTGCCGGTGGCCCACCACCCCTGCACCGCATGGTGGCCAGGGTTTTTGGAGACATCTTCAGCGCTTTGGCCATCGCCTTTGGTGGGAGGAGTTCATCCGGATATTCTGTGATCCAAGTTTTCACGATGGATTCAATAAGTTCTTCGTTGGTCATAAGATCCTCACCAGGGGACCGACGACCATTTGACCGCCGACCCCTTCAAAGTTATCCTTAGTTGTTCTCGTAGGCCTGGGTCACAGCATCACCCCGCCAAAGGTCCGCTGTGATCCGGGTCAATTCCTTCCGAAGATCCGCCACATTGACGGCATACAGCTTGCCATTGCATCTAAACTTGATCATCGCCACCACCTCCCGCAGCGTTCAGCCGGTCCATAACCTCTTTTGCCTGATCCAGGACAGGACCATAGGTCTGTGAATCCATGTTGCTCACAATGTCCATGAGCTGCGCCAGGCAATCGCTGGCGTCTTCCAAGAGCTCCTGGCTGTCGTTTTTTGATTTCATTGCTCCGTCTCCTTTGGTTTGGGTTTGTCTGAATACGTTATGATTTATCTGAATATATTCAGACTGACTTGTCAAGCATTTTCATGATAAATTCAGACAAAAACCAAAAGAGGAAATAATGATCAGCAAAATCAAGGCAATAATGAACGAAAAAAATGTGACCATTAGGCAGCTTGAGCAGGATTCCGGGCTGAATAATGTGACCATTCTTCGTGCCCGAAAGGACGAAACCATCATCAAATGCACTCTGGAGACTTTGGCCAAAATCGCCGCCGCCCTGGGAGTCTCCACCAAGGATCTGTATGATGAAAACGACGAAAACATGGGCTAACCCCTGGGCCTTTTCTCTTCCCACTTGTTTACCTCGGACTGCTTCCAAGCCGACGTGCCCGGTCCTAGCTTCACAGGCCTGGGAAAGTCATAGTCCTTGGCCCATCGGTAGATGGTCGCCCTGGACACCCCTAACCGCTCCTTGAGCTCTTTCAGCCGTAAATAACGATCATCAGACATGCTTTACCTCCATTGAAAATAAAAAAGCCGCCTCACTTTGCTATGGGACAAAGTAAGACGGCTGAAAAAAGCTGTCGTGTAGGCTTTAATTTGCCTAAAAACTACACTTTCAACTCATTGGAAGTAAGTCCATGTTTTCTATGCACTTTTTTGTGTTTCTGAGTTTTGCATATAGACTGTCATCATTGCTGTATGATTCCGTCAATCGCTCATCGTTTTCATAATAGCCCTTAAAATCTTCAACTGTCTCTTGTGGCTTCAAAATTTGCTCAACTTGTCTGTCGTACAGCCATAGCCCCACAGCTCTTGGCAATGGCTCCATTCTCTTCCTGCCACCAACTTTATACTTGATCAAATCAACCCAAACATTCTGAAGTTTTTTCTTCTCTCTAGGAGAGGATCTTGACATACAAACATGGTCCCAATATAGGACCTGAATTTCACGGTTTACAAGTACAGGATCAGCATTCAAAAAGTCTGCAACCTCTGCATTCTTTGTGTCCAGATTATACCTTACATTCCTCAAAAGGCCTGTAAACTTGAAAGGAAAGTTTGACCAAGCTGGTAGGTTATAAATCACATCATTGAGTTTGCTCTCTGTCTCTTCCATAAAATCAAGAGTTTGCTCTAGGATATGCTCAGAGCTTATCCTTTCTGGCATGTCAGGATCAAGAAAGCCACGCTTTATGACAAGATTCTGTGCCCAGCCCTGCGTTTCATGGTCAAATTCCTCACCTAATTGCATTCTTGAAAATATCGAATACGCCTTTCTGTATTCTTCATTTCGTGAAATGTACTGCCAGAGCCAAAACAGATAGAATGAAACAATACGTTCATCATCCTCTGTTTTCCATGAGAGTCTTTTTACCCCATCACACAAGCCCCTCTTCGCTTGCCCCTCAGAAAGAAGATCCCTGGCCAGGGCGGTGAGAGTAACCGCCTTTTCGGGGGCCAGCCTAGGCCAGGGAAGGTATATGACTCACCTTCACCCTTGAGCTTTCCGAATGTCAATCACCTTGCCGCCCTTGTCCAGCTTCCCGGCCAGGATCTGTTCCAGTTCCGCTTCCCATGCCTCCAGGGCCTGGCGTTTCTCAGCATCGTATGTGTGCCGGTCATAGATCCCGCCCACTGTCCGATCCTTGTGGTTCAGGATCTTGTCCACCACCAGGCGATTGAATCCAAGCTCGGATATGATGGTGGCTGCTGTCCTGCGTAGGTCATGCGGTGTTGTGCGGGGAAGACCTGAATCCTTTGTTGCCCTCCGCAGGCCCTGGGCCAGGGCATACGTTGACAGAGGGCCGCTGGTCTGGGGAGAAGGAAAGATCCACTTGCTGCTGGAAAAGGACCTGGCAACTTTGATCATGGACAGCACTTCATCAGTCAAAGGTACTCGCTGGGCAATCCCGTTCTTGGTACGGTCCTTGGGGATGGTCCACAGCTTTTGGTCAAAGTCGATTTCATCAGTGGACATCTGCCGAACCTCCCCGGGCCGCTGCGCTGTTCGTAGGATCATCTCCAGGGCCATCCTGGTACTAATCCACAGGGGCTGATCATTCAGGAGCTGGTGGAGTGTTTTGATCTCTGGCCATGTCAGAACCCGGTCCCGCGATTCTTCAGCTTCCATCTTGATCCTCGTTGCCGGGGAAGCCTCCAGGACCCCCCGTTCCAGGGCAAAGTTGAACATTCTGGATATGACAGCAAAGGTCCGGTTCGCCGTGACCATAGACCCCCGGTCCTTGACCAGATCCAGGACGTGGATGATGTCCCGCCGCCGAACCTCAGTGATCTTTTTGTCTCCGATGATGGGCTTCACGTCTTTGTCCAGAAGACGTTGATCCTCTTGCCATGACTTCTTGTTCGGCTTGGCCCATCTCTGCATGTACTCGTCAATGAATTCGGCCACAGTGGGCGTTGACTTCCATGTCTCCTGAGCCCACTTCTTGGCCTCCACAGGGTCTTCGCCCCTGGCCTTGGAAGATCTGGCCTTGCTGGCTTCTTGTCGGGCTTGGGCCAAGGACATTTCCGGAAAGACTCCAATGGTCAACCGTTTAACTTTGTTTCCTATTCGATATACGAAACAAAAAGACTTTTTTCCCGAAGGGGAGACTCGGAGAATGAGACCATCTCCGTCCGGCACTTCATACCTTTTTGACTCAGGCCTCAATGCCTCGATCTGCTTAACCGTCAAAGCCATGCCATACCTCGCCTGAACTTTCATCAGAAGGTCAATGGTTCAAGAAAGACCTGTTGCCCCGGTCAACACTGGGGTGAACTTTGGCCCTTTGCTAGCATGATATTTGATAAAACAGTGTAAGACAAGGTGAAATATTTTTACCGTGAATAGGGGCAGTTAGGAAGTTGAGCTTAAGACGGTATGAAACTTGCTAAGACTTAACAGAAGCTGAATGGCATTCAGGAGGTCCGGGGTTCAATTCCCCGCAGCTCCACTATAAAAAAAGAGGGTTAGGCACAGTGCCTAACCCTCTTTTTTTATATTCAAAACGCCTTGGGAATACTTAGAGTTAACCTTGGCCTTAGCTGCAATGAGACAGCTTAAGACCTTCCCCGCCCACCAGTTACCCACATTCCCCCTTGTGGATCACGGACTCGGCATCTGTGAGTCACAAACTGAGAGCCTTCAGTCTTCCTCATATCCTTTATGATCCCGGCAGGATATAAAGCCTCAAATTTGCCTTTTCTCATTCATCCCCGACCAATACCCCTCGGAACATTCCAAAAGGCCAAAATACGGCAAATGTGAAGCACTTTTCTTAAGTTGTGTGATCAAATGTTATTACATGGACATAAAAAAGATGAGATCCAAACCGAAATCAACGCAGAACAAAAGAAACTTGAACTCATGGATTTTATGACCCGCAACGACTCAACCATCATGCAACATCTGATGGACTTCCAAAAACACCTGCACTACGCCGTGCAATCCCTCAGACAATACAACCGGCCCGAGGCCATGAACCATATCAAAGCTGCCTCTGAACATATGGGCACTATGAAACACCTGCTCAAGCAACTGGTGTCCTGGGAGAAACATATCAAATCCTTGGACAAAAAAGAGCGAAATCTCCAACGCAAAGAAGAAGCTGGCAAATAGCAGGCAATAAATCTCACTCGCGCTTGGCCCGTATAAATCCTTCTATCGGATTGATAGATGTTAAGCTTTTTAAAAGCTCTGTTGGCATATTAACTTGTGTCACACATTATGTTTATGCTTCAATATTTATAAAATTTTCTATACAAAATAATGGGGTATGCAATTCAAAACGCTGGACGAGATGACCTGCTGGGTATGAAAGCATCCACCTTGGCTGCAGCCTTGTGCGCCTTCCCCTGGGGAACTACCCCTCAAGCCAACCTCTCGACATTAGGCAGTGAACTTGATATGCAGATTCTTTATGGTGGCAATCAGAAGTGATCAGTTATCAGTTAATAGTTGTCAGGAACTCTTTTCGATCAGCTTGCCAGTTTCATCCTTAATCAAACTGGCTTTTTCTTCAGACAAGAGGGCGAATGATTATTCGCCCCTACTACCGCATCCGATATTTTCAATCAAGATCAAACTGGCGGCTTCTTACCAAGAACAAATAACGAATAACAGGCGCCGCCAGAGGCGGGGCTGACCTCTGAAAAAATATGCTCTCTCAGCTCATGAACCGAAATTTCTACCTCATGCTGGGCATTGATGCTGTGTTCTTTGTCCTGGCCTTGCTTGTGTCCTATCTTATCCGCTTTGACTTCGTCCCCCCAGCTGATCACTGGCAGAATTTTTGGGCCACCTTGCCCTGGGCAATAAGTGTCAAACTGGTCCTTTTCTATGCCTTTGGGCTGTACAAAGGCATGTGGCGGTTTACCGGACTGTCCGACATCTGGCGTCTGGCTCAGGCCTGTTTTGTGGCCGAGGCCGGGGTGGTGGCCGTGGTCACCTGGCTGCACCGTTTTGCCGGCTATTCCCGGGGAGTCTTTGTCATGGACGCCGTCCTGACCTTTGTCCTGGCCGGGGGGTTGCGCCTGGCCATTCGTTCTTATTATGGGCACCAGGGGCAGATGAGCCTGAAATCCCTGTGGGGCTGGAGAAAGAAGCGATCCGGCGGGCATCGCTGCCTGATCCTGGGGGCCGGGAACACTGGGGAACAGATCCTGCGCGAGATGCTGCACAACCCGGATCTTGGCTATGAGCCTGTGGGCTTTTTAGACGACAATTTGCACAAAAAGGGCCGGAATATCCACGGTCTGCCGGTCCTGGGCCCAATCCAGGATGTAAGGCGGGTGGTGGACAACCACCAGGTGGATGAAGTGCTCATTGCCCTGCCCGCGGCCGGTCCGGAGCGGATTAAGGAGGTGGTCCGGCTCTGCGAGCAGGCCAAAGTCACCTTTAAGACCCTGCCCTCCATGGGTGAGCTCATTAACGGGCGAGTAAGCGTCACAGCGTTTCGGGACGTGGATGTCCATGACCTGCTGGGCCGCAGGCAAGTGAAGGTAGATGACGAAGCCATTTCCGACTGTGTGCAGGACAAGGTGGTACTCATTGCCGGGGTCGGGAGGATGATTGGATCAGAACTGGTCCGCCAGGTGGTGGCCTATGAACCAGCCCAGGTCATTCTCATTGACTGGTCTGAGCCAGACCTGTACGCCGTGGAAATGGAGCTGGTCCATGAGATTGGCTTTGTCCCCTATCAGACTGTGCTCGGGTACGTGCACGACAAAGACCTGATCAGCCAGCTCTTTGCCCAGTACCACCCCCAGGTGGTCATCCAGGCCGCAGGGCCGACCAACGCAGCCTTGCTGGAGGAAAATCCCTGGGTGGCAGTGGATAACAATATCCTGGCCAGCCAGGTCCTGATGCAGGCAGCAGCCGAGTACCAGGCCGAGCGCTTTGTGCTTGTATCCTCTGACCAGGCCGCAGAACCGGATACCGTCATGGCAGCCAGCAAGCGGGTGGCTGAAGTCCTTATGCAGAGCATGCCAAAAGATACCACAATCTTCAGCGCTGTGCGTTTGGGCCGGATTTTAAGCCGCTATGTATCCATGTTTCAAAACCAGATCGAAAAAAACACCCCCATCAGGGTGCCGGATCCTGAGATGACCTGCTCCACCCTGCCGGCCAGCCAGGTGGCCAGGCTCATTTTGCAGGCCATGGCCCTGGGCCAGGGTGGGGAGATCTTTGTCCTGAACATGATGGATCAGGTGCGCATTGCCGACATGGCCCGGGAGATGATCCGCCTCTCCGGCCGGAAGCCAAGCGATGATATCACAATCCAGTACACTGGTCTGGAGTTTGGAGAACAGATAGCAGGGTGGGCCCCGCCCGGAGATGAGGCAGAAGCAACCGAGCACCCAGAGATCATGGTCCTACGACCGGAAAGCGATCCTTTTGACCAAAACGGGACCAGGCGCAACCGTCTGCCGGACCTGGTTGACGGCCTGAGCCACGCGGCCAAGACCATGGACAAAAAAGCCATTGAAGCCGGCCTGCGCAATATAGTCCCGGAATACACCGGATCAGATACACTGACTGTCTTGCAACTCAGAGAAAAAAAAAAGCGCGGCTGAGGCTCTTGAAGGGGAAGAGGTGAGTTAAGAAGCGATGAGTTGTGAGTAGTGAGAGATGAGAATACTTGGATGCTGGAAGAAAGTAGGCAGTAGGCAGAAAGGCAGAAATGCTGGAATGCTGGAAGAAAAGTAAGCAGTAAGCAGTAGGCAGTAGGCAGAAATGATGGGATGTTGGAATGTCGAAGCGAAGCGAAGATCACGCCATAGCGTGACTGGGATATAAGAAATGCTGGGATGTTTACCCGGTTAAACCGGGGGCCCCCGAGTGAAATGTAAAGAGTTTTCACCGGGTAAACCTCTGGAGTGTAGTGCGCCTTCCCCTGGGGAACTACCCCTCAAGGCTATGAGTACTGGCAGGATGTATTTGCCAAAGCCAAAGCCGGAGAGATTGAGGCAGAAGGGTAAGGGAGATTTAGTGGACAGTTTGGCGTTTGATGAGCATGACTGCTATCAGTGCCAGATCAACCAACCCACACCCAGGCCCAGAAAGATGCGAGTGCAAAATCTGAATTTGCACTCGCCAGAAGTCAGAGATCAGAAGTCAGAGGTCAGTAAAAACAAAGCGTTATAGCTTCAAATTTTATCGCTAATGAACGTAAGACTACTTTTTAAGCATGTTGCAAAGATAAGCGAATGTCAAATATAATCAATGAGATAACAAGCATATCCTTGATGTTCTGAACAGCATAAATTATTTTTCTTAACAGTTAAATAAGGAACTTGATAAAAAGTATGTATTTAAGGATAAATATGCTTGATCTTTATCTATCATTAATGTATAAAAATGAACTGAGAGGGACAACAACGAAATATATTATATTTTAACATTCGAGGTTAATGTATGACCATGCATCATAAAAATATTAAGCGTCAAGTTGTAAAGAAACTTAAAGAAGAGTTCCCTCATTGGAACAGACTCAAAGCTAAAGAAAAGAAGGAAATAACAAATAAAGTGCTGAACGAAGTCGTTGCTATGTATGATTTTAACCAGGAAATTGATTGTGGAAAACACGAGCTATTTGGGATTGAAGAACAAGTTCACAATGAAGAAATATTAACAATTGACAAGATGAATAATTTTATTGAAGAACATAAATCTAATAATTTATTGAGATTGATAGGTGGAAACAAAGAGAATCCACATTTTGCTTGCGATGAACTTTCTTTCATAGACTCAATTATTGATAATCAGATAATTGATGCTTTACTTTCATACGAAGGGTATTCTCCTCAGATGAGAGATTTATTTCCGCACCATCTCTTTCGTGCCGAAATGTTGAAGACACTGAAATATCCAGAAATATCATACAGAAAGTTTTGCACAAAGGAGTATTTTGGAATGCATCAAAAAGAAAATAAGTGCTTTATTGGATTTCCTCTTCACAAAAATAAGATAATTGATCACACAGTCCTTTCTAAGTTTAGATCTGGCTTACAGTTTCATCAGCTAGTGAATATTCTTGTATATATTATATGCATCTTTCGAAACTCAGGATTTATAAATGATAATATTCTCTATGGGATAGACTCAACAGATATTACCGCCGTTAATCAAAGATATTTAGCCCAGATCGAAGTTAATGGAACAAAAATCAGAATATACGATGACCTTAATTGTGACTGTGGTAAAAGAAGAAATAAGCGAGATAAATCATACTATGTGATTGGGTATAGATTGCATACGTTAACTGCTATTAATCCAGAATCTGGGCACTCTTACCCCTTACTTCCCCTCTTAGCACCTGCAAACCATCACGATAGCCTCTTCGCTCATCCAATCATATCACTGGCAAAAGCGATCGGGCTCAATATCAAGCTCGTTACTGCTGATGAAGCGTATCATGATAAAGACTCAGAGATCTTTAATGATACTGGCGCTTCAATCATAACCCCTCCTGTCAAAAAAGTGAACATACCTGAATATGTAGACATCGAACTTAAGCAAGTTTTTTGCAGTAAATATTGCTCTACTCCCATGCAATATCTTGGGGTATATGAAAACCTGCATGAATTCAAATGTGCTGCTCAATGGGGAGAATGCCCCTTTGCCGGTTCATGCCCCCAAGCGAGATATATTGAGATTGATTCCGGGCACTTTCAGAGAATATCTATTTTCCATGAGCAAGCTCAAGAGGCCATTGATATCCGCAAGAACTCGGAAAGACCTTTTAACCTGCTAAAAAATGTCTACGGAGCAAGCCAGGCACGAGCAAGAAGCCAGCACGGCATTCTGGTCCAATGCACTTTTGCTCATGCCGCTGCTTTACTTGTAGAGATGGCTGGCACAAGGCGTAAAGTTACGCCATCCTATACCAAAGAGCAGCAATTGCCTTTACCAATGGCTGCATAGAAACGTACAGGGGTAAAACCAGAAAGCACAATATGACTAAATAGCACTTCATGCACCACTATCATGCTCGGGCATAGTGATTGAGCGAACTACGAACCGACCTATACGGATTTTAACGGTTAAAATACAATTTCAATCGCTTTTGGCTGAGTTGATTGAGGCGCTAAGCAACTAAAACCCGCCAATTTTAAGTAATTTTGGTGGCCGGGGGAGTTCATTCTCTGTTCAAAAAAGCCTTTTTTCAACACCCTTTTTTTGCGGTCCCGTCTAAGAAGTCGAAAATTGTCATAAGTGCGTGTCCCATAAGGACACCAGAAATTTGCTGTGTGCATCGGTGGACCAGGTCCTTGGGTTGGTTGTTCGGAATCTCTTCTCTTTCTTTCAATTGTGCACCTCAATCCTGTGCTCAGTTTTGTCCTTCTAAACATTCCCCTCGAAGCTTGACCAGACAATGCAATCGCATTATGGTCTAAAATAATACCATCAGGACGGAGGAAACCATGACCTTGTCGACCAAGCTTGAATCAACTTTGACAGATCGATATCAAACCACTATCCCGAAAAGCATCCGCGATATCCTTCAGCTGGGAAAACGAGACAAGATTGAGTACCACATTCATCCCAACGGGACTGTTTGCATTTCCCGGGCTGAGGCCGATGAACAAGATGACCCCATGTTGGATAGCTTCCTAACCTTTCTGTCTCACGACATGACCCAGCATCCGGAGCGGATACAAAGTGTGAGCGCGGACCTTGTCCACAAGGCTCATTCCCTGGTTCAGGAGGTGGAGATAGACTTGGACCAGCCGCTCTCGGAAGATGATGAATGAGTATTCAGGCCCCAGGCCCGTTGATCGTCAATAGCTGGACCATTTTCGCCCATCCGTTGTTTGTTGATCAATTGGAAACTCTTCTCAACCAAGCAAAGTCTGATGCTCGGCGACTGCATGCATCCCTATCGAGGGCAAAGAAATAAACTCACACTAAATTAGGACCAATTTTAGGACCATACGGAGATCACAATGTCAGCCTTAAGCCCAAAAAAAATTTCAATTAATTCTGACCAGAAACATTTTTTAGAAGAAATAAAAACAGCTATTAAAGCGGTAATAGACACTGATTAGACTATACACCATAGCCTCCGACCTCCTTCTTCCTGCTCCTCTCTCCTTACTTTTCACTCCCTACTTTCTTCCAGCATCCCAGTGTCCCAGCATTCTTCTGCCTGCCTACTCCCTACTGCCTACTGCTTACATTCTTCCTGACCTCTGACGTCTGATCTCTGACTTCTAGTTATGCATCCCAGCATAGAACCAGCAAACGGATATCGGACATCGGATATCGGACGTCGGAAATCGGAGATCAGATATCAGACATCGGATGTCGGCCGTCGGAGAATCACTTGAGAATAAAGGGTTCCGGATTCTTCATCATGGAACCGAGCATAGAACCAACTGATTGACATTTTTTAACTAACGCGTGGTGTTGATCTGAGTTGATGTAGCCGCAGTCCTTGGCAAAATCCAACCCTGATTGGAAGCGTGCTGCATAAATACGCCAGCGGACTGCTCAAAGATGTTTCCTGACCCCCCCGACATCCGCTCTTCGCCCATTCGCGCTTGCCTGAAAATGCGTAGCACCCGAAAGGATTTCACCGGGGCCTATTCGCTCCAATGGTATTAAATCTCTGCTTCTTCATCCACGGTTAGTTCTACAAAAAGAGACGATAATCAGACACATTCAACGCTGCAGCCAGCTTTTTGGCCCGTTCCTTTCCAATAGTCCGCTTTCCGTTCTCCATTTCACTAATCTGATGCTGTGGTATTCCAGTCTTTTCGGAGAGTTTTTTCTGGGTCAAGTTTTCCCGTGTTCTGTATGCCCGAAGGGCGACCCTGGATTCCCGGCCGATAAATTCCGGAAAGACTTCCGCCACCGAATACCTGCGCTCACCCTCGGATTCCAGGACCTTGGCATATTCCTTGATCCTCTCAGCATGTTCTCGAGGGACCCGCAGGCGAATGGTCACCATATCATCAGTATGGGGCTTTTTCGTGACTGCCGGCATAGATCACCTCCACCAACCTGATCTGTCCCGTGACTTCTCTCCACACGGCCACATATGTTGGTCTGCCTTTTTTCAAATGACAGTGATGTGTGTCCTCTGAAAGCTTGGAGTAATTTGGCCAGTCCCCGCGGACCGGCCCTGAATTTTCAATTTCCCTGGCCAGTTGAAACAACAGAGCCCGAACCCGAACAGGGAGCTTATCGATTTGCTTTTTTGATCTACTCGTAAATTCCACTGTCCATGGCATACTCAAAATATACCCTTTTTAGGTATAGAATCAAGAGCAGCTTCCCCTGAAAAAACACTCATACACGATTGGCAATCATATCAGATAAAGTTGGCAGTTCTTTTAATCTTTTGTTGCGGTCATCGGTCATCTGTCCTCTTCTTTAAATTTCCTCCAACCGTCCCTGTTGATTCTTCCAGACTTCCGACATCCGATCTCCGACATCCGAACACTCCCTACTGCCCACTTTCTTCCCGACGTCTGATCTCTGCCTCTTAGCCGACCTCCGACCTCCGACATCCGGTCTCCGACGTCCATCTTCTATCTCCTCACTCCTCACTTTCTTCCCGACATCCGACGTCCGACCTCTGCTTACTGCCTACTGCTTACTTCTTCCTGATCTCTGCCCCCTGACCTCTGGTCATGCATCCCAGCATTCCAGCATTCTTCTGCCTGCCTACTCCTCACTTTCTTCCCGACCTCTGGCTTTCCATCCCAGCATCCCACGTTTATCCAGGCGATCAACTGCTTCTCGGGCAGACACGATGGGAATGCCGGCTGCATTATTCAAGAAAAGCATGTGCTTTTTATCCCCGGAAACAATCAAATCAGCCTCTGCAGCAATTGCAACGGCAAGAATCTTGTCATCAGCGGGATCAGGTGCAAGATACACTGGTGGAGGGTCACTGATTATACTTGCTCTGGTGTCCAAGTTATCCAGGAGTATTGATGCCTCGTCTGGATGAAGATATTTCTGCAGAATGTTCGTATCAAGAACGATCCGCATGAACCGCATCCACCTCTTGGTCGATCAGCTCTAAAATTTGTTGCTGATCATATTGTGCATTGCGGCCCTTGATTTCGTTGACAGTAAGGTCGAAAATCCGCTTGCGTACTGCCTCCTCCACAAACCGGGAGAGGTCGCCCTTCTTGCCTCCGGTACGCGCCAGAAAAGTGCGAACTGTCCGGTCCGTCTTTTCCGGAATTGTAATATTCCATCTCACCATTGTCAGACTCCTTATGCATAGATGTATAGCTGTTTATACATCAAAATTATCGCAGGGGCCTAAGGAAGTCAACCAAAGTTAATGAATCCCAGCATTCCAGCACTCCAGCATTTCTTCCACGTCCATCCATCCTCTTTTCACTCTTCCCGATCTCCGACGTCCGAGCTCCGACCTCCGCTCTCTATCTCCTCACTCCTTACTCCTCACTTTCTTCCTGACCTCTGATCTCTGGCTATGCATCCCAGCATTCCAGCATCCCAGTATTCCAGCATTTCTCTTCCTGACCTCTGACGTCTGATCTCTGCCTCTTAGCCGACCTCCGACCTCCGACATCCGGTCTCCGACAGTCCATCTTCTATCTCCTCACTCCTCACTTTCTTCCCGACTTCCGACTTCCGACATCTGACGTCCGGTCACTGCCTACTGCCTACTCCCTACTTTCTTCCTGACCTCTGACCCTGTCCCCAGCAGGTCCCGAACCGGATCGCTGATGTTGGGGTTTAAATGCACCGGGTAGATGAACTACCAGTCCGGATGCCGACCCGCCAGATCCTGCAGGGTCTGGCACATGTCCCGGACTCCTTGCCCGAAGTTTTCCCGCCTATGCCCGGTAATCAGGACAATGGGTTCTTCATTTTGTATTGCCCTCAATGCCCTATTCCTTCAGCGTTTCATCGAGCTCCGTCGGTTGAGATAATCTTCAACCTGTTCTAGACGCTTTTCATAGTTTGCCATGCTCTTGCTCCTTTATCTTTCTTGAAATATTAACAAAACAGCAGGTTGACATATTGTTTTGACAACAATATGATACTTATACTCAGTTCTTAAAATGGGTATAAAAAATAATGAGTACAGAGCTACAGGAGGTAATTTGCAAAGAGATACTTGATACTTTTTCAAACCTTACCGCTGAACAAAAAAGATGGAGGATAGCATGAGAGAAACTGATGCAATTGATTGGGAAGTCAATCAATTAGTAAAGTCTAAGCTGTTTCCTGATGAAAAGGCTGTCTTGCGCAGTGCATTGCGGGCCCTCTTTCAATCAAAGCCTGAAATCAAACGTCAAATGATTGTTAGCGCCTACTCAAACGGAGAAGTAAGTCTGGGGAAAGCAGCTGAATTGCTTGGCTGCTCACACGAGGAAATGAAAGAGCTCCTCCGCGAGAGTGGGGTCTTCATTCACCTGAGCCCGTCAACTACCGAGGATCTCCTCCAGGATGCTGACAATGCCTGATTACATTTTTGATACCACAGCACTCTCAAGATTTGCCTCTATTGGAAAATTTGAGCTGATTGAAAAGCGGTATAAAAATTGTGGTTATACTACAGTTGAAGTGATTGATGAATTACGCAACTGATGATTTAGCAGCCCGCCAGCTTGCTTCTACAATGAAAGTGAGCATTACAGGTACATTGGGCATATTGATCACATTAGTCCGTTATCAGATGTTGGAGCTCAAAGAGGCTAATGCAATGTTGGCGAGCATGATTAATAAAAATTTTCGATCACCTGTAAACCAATTGGACGAATACATCTAAACCGACCTATCTTTATTCACCCAATATTTCTGCTCTCTTTCTCTATGCTCTCTGCCCTATGCGCTATGCCTCTTAGCTGACCTCCGACCTCCGACCTCCGACCTCCTTCTTCATTCTTCATTCTTCCCGTCCAACCATCCGATCGTCCACCCATCCCTCTTATCACTCTTCCCGATCTCCGACATCCGCTCTCCGACGTCCGACATCCGAACACTCCCTACTCCCTACTGCCTACTGCTTACATTCTTCCTGACCTCTGACCGCTGATCTCTGGCTATGCATCCCAGCATTTCTTTCCCGTCCATCCATCCAACCGTCCTAATCATCCAATCATCCCTCTTGGTTCTGATTTTGCCCACGAATTTGCACGAATGAGCACGAACAAAAAAACAGAAGGCTACGTATCCAATTGTCCAGAATGAGATGTTGCCAGCTGTGGTGATAGTTTTAAGGAGGCCATAGAAAACCTGAAAGAAGCTGTACAATTATACCTTGCGCACTTGTCAGCTTGACTGGAAACTGGCATAGCTTTAATCTCAGAGAGAGTAAGGAGATATGATTCATAAGTGATTTTATCAGTTAAACAAGTATTGACAGGATAAGATCCACAAATATTATTGATCTTCGTCCCCTCATAAGGGAGTGGAGGTATTGGTTATGGCCAAGGCCATGGTTGAAATTCCTGATGAGCGATATGCTGAGTTGGACAAGTATAAAGATAAGTTTACAGAATTGCTCTTATTGGGATTGTCGCAAATGAAAATTGAGGAGGCCCTAGTATTGTATCAAAAGGGGCTCGTTTCTTTTGCACGCGGATCTGAATTAGCCGGCATCTCTCAGGATGAAATGATGAAACAGGCCACGGCTCGTGGAATTAAGCCCCTGTGGTCTGACAAGATGATTGAAGAAGAGATGCCATGATGGTTGTTACCAACTCAGGGCCGCTGATGGCCTTGGGGAAATTAGGCCACTTGGATCAGAGGACGGATGACGGCCTCCGGCCCGGAGGGGCCTACGCCCCGGAGGGAGGACTGATGACGGAGGACGGAAGACAGAGGACGGATGATAGCTGAAGACTTGATCAGAGATTCTTACAGAAGGATTCTGGTTTGTTGATCATGCTGCCTAACATTCGACCTATATCTAAGCATGCTTGCATAAACTTATCATACATTTCATCAGTACAGAACGTGAGGACCTACGGATTTGATCTGTCAGGCTATACAACTCTTCTTTCGGAAAACTCTTGCTTATCTCAAAGATCTCCTGTTGCAGTTTGAATGCTTTCTGATAAACTCTCAACTCACGAAAGCTGGATATCCTCTCACTCATGATCTAGCCTTGCCTTCTGTATAATCTTTCTCTCTTTCAAATCCTGTCCTCTGCCATCCGTCATCCCTCCGGGGCCGCTTCCTGCCCCACCTCCGGCTCGGAGAGCCTACGGGTCGGAGAGTAGGGCTTACAGGCCGGAGGGTAGGCCCCTCCGGCTTCCAGCTCATAGAGCCTACAGCTCGGAGAGGCCGGAGGCCGTCCTCCGTCCTCTTCTTCGGTTCCGTCCTCCGTCCTCTGTCCTCTGACTTTGTCTCGTATCGAGACTGAACTTCCATCCCAACGCCACCCCGTGTCCGTCAGGTACAACACTTGCCCAAAATCCACATCAAAATAAGGCTCACCAATAATCCCAAAATCCCGGTAATCATAAGTTTTCCACAAATCCCGGTTGTCATGCCGGGACAAGGGGCTGCCGTGCATGCAGATAGTGGACACGGGATAGATGTGTCGAAACTGTGCCGGCCGGGTTTTAAAATGGGCCATGGCTTTGGAAAGATCCCTTTGGGCATTGGCCGGCAGATCAACCATTTGAACCGGAACAGGAAAGAAGGGTATTTACAAGGTTTTGAGATAACCAAAAACCGGATCTCTGTAATTTTTGAAGATCCTCTGCAAAGGAGTTAATCAGACCTTCATTTTTAGCTTTTACTAACACCCCAAGCGTGCCCGTTATGGGCAATCCAAGCTTTCTGGCCATGCTCCTGGCTTCTTGATCGTCAAGAAGCAGAAGGTCTGCCTTTTGTTCCAGGGCCAAAACCAGGGCTTCAGCTTCTCCTGCATCAATTTGGCCAGGTGAATAACAGGGGAAGAATTACTTATCACTACCATATCGAAGATCTTCCTGAAGCTCCTGTTCAAAATAGTGGCGCTCGATTCCCCTCTCAGCCAATCCCTCTATGAAAGCCCATTTATCCAGCCCTGCCAGTTTCCTTGCGTTGCCCATGGATAAAAGCCTGCGCTGGTAAAGAGAGAAAGCCATCTCCCAGGTTAATTCCCGCTTGGCTCTGTCCGGTGGTAATTTTACCGTTTCCATGATATCATCAGGAATTTCAATGGAAATGGACATATTGAATCTCCTTTTTATAAACAATCGTCATACCCATGCCACTTTGTTTTTTCAATATACAATCATATTCTCAAAATCGTCATAGTCTATGATAGCATTGATACACAACCTGTCAAGATATCTGTGTAGAGTGGGCAGGGTAATTTTGTTCTCAGGTGTAAGGTGCCAGGAGTGTTCAGTTCCGCCTTTGGCGGGATCAGTGTTCAGTGTTCAGCCTTAAGAGGCCCGATTCATGCGAATACGAGACTGATTGGGCAAATGTTCTTTTTCAGATGTCCTTGCTCTGTGTGGAATGGGGTCTGACCCCGATAAGTACCTGATATCATTTACTTATACCCCTCAAAAACCCCTGTTTTTGCCCCCCAGTGTAATCCGCTACGCTCAGACTCCGTCTATTACACAAGGCAAGCTTAGAATGAACGAGCACTTCACTGATTGCCTTTATCTACCTGGTATACTTGAATATACTCTACAATTCGTTATCGTCAAAAACTTGGCATTCGAGAATAATATCAAACTTTAAGGGTTAAATTTTAAGGGTTAAGAATGAATTAAGATTTGTTGTGGGTTATTAGACCTTGGAGCTATGTAAATGATTTTTAAGTTGTACGTATTAAGTTTTAAGTGCGAAAAAAAGATATACTAGTTATGTCTTGTAGCATCAGGTATACAGGCTTGCTCTCTACATGTTCAGACGGTCTCGAATCCATGCGGGGTCTCGGCGACAGTCAATAATCGCGTGAATTTTTATCTCATCTTCTGAAACGGTATAATAAATTGCAAAAGGAAATCTCTCTGATAACATCCGATGATAATTTTTATGGACGATCCGATGTATACCAGCGTACAACACAAGTGACTCAACGTCCGAATATATGCAATCCAGGAAATATGTCCCAAGCCCAGGTGCTTGATCCTCATAGAAATTGTACCCATCAACAAGATCATCTTCCGCTTGATCAACGATACGAATTTTCATGAGATTCTATCAGCTATCCGTTTTTTTGCAGTTTCCCAGTCCACGAATGTTGCCTTGCCTTCTTTGACTAGTTTTTCTCGTTTGTCCAATATGTCTTTGTGCCATTGAGGTACCGGAATATGGTTCTGATTACAACAAAGATCACTCCAAAGCTCTTCCATGACTTGCAGCTTCTCCTTCACCGTCATTTGTTCAAGTGGAAGCGTGGGCATGTTATTTCCTCCATTTAGGGGTTAGCGGATTTCATGTTGATTTTATCACATCGGGTAGATCGGGGGCTCTCGGCCCCGTTTCCCCCTCAGAACCATGGGTGAAATTGTCAGCTCACACGGCTCAAGCATTTCACAAGGCGGCCCTAAGGGAATAAAGTCTGACCATCGTATCTTACTGATATCATTTGAAATAGTCTTGAAAATACCCTTGTTTCGGCCCTTAGAATGAACGAGCACGTCACGGAATGCCTTTATCTACACGATATTCTTGAACATACTCTACGACTCGTTATCATCAAAAATTTGCCAATCAAGATTATCACGTTCGTCGTTGCTCGTGCTTCGTGCGTAAACGGTTCTTCGTTCTTTGTGCTTCGTTCTTCGTTAAGCGGTAAGCGGCAAACACCTGGCGAAAAGAGATAACAGACTCTGCTTGTTGGGTTTCGCCTTCCACATAATACGCTTACAGCCAATACTTTCTCCTTTATGTCCAAAAATCACTGGGTTCCATTTCTAAGTCATAACGAATGATCTTGTTCAACAAACCTTTTGGTACATCTTTATGACCATGATCTGGTATTGTTGTTTTTCTTCCATCTGGATGAACATATCGTATATGGGAACCCTTCTGTCTTATCCTCTGGAAGCCCAAACTTTCCACCCGGGTCATCAAATCCCGGAATGTAATACTCGGATATGAAGTCATATCGCAATCTCGATATCCCTCATACCTATAAATGTTGTTTGTCCATCTTCAGCTTCTTCATAACAGACTTCGATTGCCTCAGTTATATTTTCAATAGCTTCATCAATTGTATAGCCATAGCTATGACATCCCTTAAAAGAAGGACAAGAAACTATGAAGACTCCGTCCTTGTCTTGCTCTAGTGTGACAGGGAAATGTCTTTTTTTCATATCAATTTCCTTGTACGTGTTCGGGACCATAAATAAAAGCTCGTAATCAATTTGTGTTCAGCCACCTTTCCATCACCCCCAAACACACCTTATTAATCTCCACCGCTCTCTCCGGACTGTCTGACTCTGTATAGCAGCGAAATTCAGGAGCACTTTCAATCAAATTCCAAACTTCAAATTACAAATCACAAACAATCAGAAGGAAGACCTAAATTACAAATCACAAGCTCCAAATCGCAAACAATCTGAGTAGAGAAATAAATTACAAATAACAAGCTCCAAATTACAAACAATCAGACCAAATGAAACAATAAGAAATAATGAACAAAACAGAGATGAGTATCTTCTTATGTTTGATTATTGAATATTGATATTTATATCTTATTGTTTGAAAATTGTGATTTGAATATTGATATTTTTTGATATTGCTTGAATTTTGTTGTTTTCATATTGAGATTTATTTATTCAAAACTGATATCTTTCTGTTTATCTCATGTCGGCAGAGGTAGCAGCTTGCGGTCTTTCAAGTCAAGCTCGGATTGAGTCAAAAATCCGCCATTGGCTTCATAGCCCACGATCCGCGAATACCCATCAGCCTCAGCCTGCTGCATTCCGGAGATGACATAGGGTGAGCCAAGTTCTTCGTTCATCGTTCTTCGTGCTTCGTGCGTAAACGGTTCTTCGTTCTTTGTGCTTCGCTGACCTTCGGGTTCTTCGTGCTTCGTGCTTCGTGCTTCGTTCTTCGCTGTTAACTGTTATTGGTTATCTGTTATCAGGGCTAACGCGTACCTCGTTCGTCGTTATTCGTGCTTCGTTGACCTTCGGGTGCTTCGTGCTTCGTTCTTCGTGCTTCGCTATTATCAGTTATCAGTTCAGGGCCGAGGGCTTGTTGTGACAACAGAAAGTTGCCCAGGCGCGATAACGCAAATTTGACCACCGCCTGGTCTTGGGAACGAAAAAAGGGCCCTGATCCGCAATGACGAACAAGCCCGCGTGACCGCATCACGGAAAGACCTCAATACCCGATCTCTGACAAATATCCGAAAAATCTCCAGGATTAAAGGTAATGAGTGCGTCTATTTTGACGTTTCTATCGACCAGCACCAATCGCAAAACTGCATCCACCAAGCTCAATGAACGATGGGATTTTGATGGAGTGCGGATCTCTTCCAATGCCTCTTTGTGGTATGTATCCCGGGGATCATACAGAGCAAACCAAAAACCAGTGTCCAGTAAAAGGCGCAGGGCCATGACTAGATCTCTTCCTCATCAACCTGTGGCTCCTGGATTCCATAGCCTGACCACGGTGCGGCCTTGCGTTGGCCATAGATAAAGCGCCCCTTCATTTTCTGACCTTCGCGCCAGATGACGTAAATACGTTCATGCTTGGACAATTCGACATTGTTTTGCAGATCATCTTTCAATTCTGTTATAAAATCAGACTGCCATGCAAAGTGCAACGTCGCCGTACTTGTCCCGCATTCTTTAGCCCCCCAATTATCGAGCCACCTATACAGACCTTCATAATCCCCTTTGACGCCTAAATCGAAGGAAACCCAGCACAGTTGTTTCATAACCGTTTCACCTCTTGTAATCGGGCCATATGGCCTTCGGGGGGATGTCCCCGCGCTATTCCTGTAAGCATTAAATATCAAACACGATGCACCGAATTTTTCAATGAAGGAATGCAGGATTTTCCATTATCTGCTGATATCATTGGTGTTTCCGGATCAATTACATGAAAAGGTAGGTGGTCTGCTCGAATCCGATTTTGTATACCACTCATAAAACCTCTGCAACCCACTATTTAAAGATGTTTTATGCTTCCAGCCCATCTCATGTAGCCTGGACACGTCCGTCAGCTTGCGCATGGTGCCGTCCGGCTTGGAGGAATTGAAGACCAGGTCTCCGGTGAAGCCCACCACCACTTCTTTGGTCATTTCAGCCAGATCTCCTATGGATATATCCTCTCCGCTGCCGATGTTTATATGGGTATTGCGGACCTCCGTGAGACCTTTGGCCAGGTCGGGAAAGTCTATGTTTTCCATGATGAACACGCAAGCCTGGGCCATGTCCTCGGAGTAGAGGAATTCGCGTTTGGGGGTGCCTGTGCCCCACACTCTGACAAGAGGGTTTTCACCGCTGAGACGCAGAGAGCGCTGAGAAGAATCATTTTTCTTTGCAGCTTGTTCAGCTGCAAAGCAAGGATTGCTTTCATCTGTACTCTGCGATCTCGGCGCCTCTGCGGTGGGTGCCTTTCTTTCCAGTCCCAGGTCCATTAGAATCTCATCCGGGATAGGACCAAACATTTTTTCGTCGCGCTCAATCGCCTTCACATCTCCCTGGAATGCAAGCTTGGCCAAATGCATCTTGCGCATGAATGCCGGGAGGACGTGCCGGGAGGACGTGGGAGGTTTCCAGATCGAAGTTGTCCCCGGGTCCGTAGAGGTTGGTGGGCATGACCGAGATAAAGTTTGTGCCGTACTGCAGATTATAGCTCTCGCACATCTTGATCCCGGCAATCTTTGCCATGGCGTAAAGCTCATTTGTATACTCTTCAGAGAATGGGGCCTGACACGCTTTAGTAGCTGAAATAATTGAAATTTTACTCTAAAAAAGCCCGTTTTTTGGCCCAAAGTGAAATCCTGGCCAAACCCAGGGCCGTAATCCGGCATTTCACCGAGTAAACTTCAAATCAATCAAGAACAAGAACATTGTGTCTAATCTGCTATAATCACTAAACTTTTTTCTCTTTGGCAGTAAAACCAATCTTTTTTTTGGGTTTTTCCTCACCTGCCAGCAACTGATCCAAAGCCTGAAATACTATCTGGAACTTGTCCTCGGTTTCGCTCCTGAGCTCTTCAACCTCTTTGCGCAGTTCGGCATTATCGAAAATCATTTGCCTGAGCTTGGTGAACGCTCGCATGATTTGGATATTAACTTGGATAGCCTTGTCGCTTTTCAAAACAGAAGACAGCATCAGTACACCATGTTCTGTAAAAGCCATCGGTGCGTATCTTGAGCCACCCCAACTTGAGGTCGCAAATTGCGACCTCAAATTCTCGTGTTCGCTCTTGGTAAGCTCAAACATAAAATCTTCTGGAAATCTTTCGATATTCCTTCTTACTTGTTCCTTAAGCCTTTTGGTTTCCACTCCATAAAGCTCAGCCAGGTCCCCAGTTTAATGCCCTGCGGGCTAGTCTCTTCGAGCCTATTAAACGGGACAAGCACGATCTAGCATGACTCTCTGGCCACGCATTGGACAAATCAGCGTAGCTATGTTTTCTATGGGAACGATTTCATCCATGACTATCTCGAGATTTCTGAAAGACCTATTTGTGGTGACCGTTCGTCGTACAATGCTGAAAGCTAAACTTGAAATAGCAGTAAGTTGTTGTCGGTTATCTGTTATAGGGCAGAAGAGAAACTTTACTTGTACTCACGCACCATATCCTTAATCCGCGCTCAAAGGCCATGGGTTATTGGCGATGGGGTATAGGGAAGGCAAGTTAATACCAATAGCCCATAGCCTATCGCCCTTCCCGGACCGCATCCTTAATCCGTTTAACGTGCCCCCGGCCGAGTCCTTTGACCTCGCAACCAAGTTCGAAATACCTTCTGATTTGTTGGTCAGATAAAAGCCCAAAGCAATCAATAATCGCGGCTGGGTGGCCGATTTGGCTTACCACTTCATCTGGATCAAGTTTCTGGTATTCTTCGTGTGCCTGCGGGTTCGTTGTTCCTCGTTATTCGTTCTTCGTTCGCCTTCGGCGGTTCTTCGTTCTTCGTGCTTAGTTCGTCGTTTGCCTTCGGATTCATCGTTTTTCGTTCTTGGTGCCTCGTTTTCTGAACCAAGAAAACTTCCATAAGCGATAACTAGCCTGACACATGGGGATTCTAAAAGTCCGGGGCCTATACTCCTGTGAACTTCTATGGCGGCACCAATGATCTGAGATGATGGCGTATTTAAATGCATAAGAAATTTTTCACCGCAGAGACGCTGGGTTCGCAGAGTATTTGCCCGCAGGGCAGAGCCCTTTTATTTTTCGTCCTCTCAACGAAAAATGAAAATCATATCTCTCTTCTCCCTGCGTACTCTGCGTCTCTGCGTTGGACATCTAAGCTGCCCAACGCAAAACCTCAACCTCAACTCCCTTCTTCACTGCCGACTCACCCAACTCCAACACACGTTCGGTCATCTCCTCAGAAAGATAATATTCCCCGCAGTTATCACATACCTCGGCAGGAACGTTTTTAATCACTACGGTTGTTTCACCTCTTTGCAAGGTAATAGTAGCAGTACCAGCTGAGATCTGTCCCGTCTTACAGATTACACAATTCATTACTGCCTCCTTGACCTGAAATCTTCAGACCACTTATCGAGATCTGGTTTATACGCCGTGACAACGAAGCATTGTCCAGATTCTTTGTCTTGAGCGACTACAATGTGAATCGGTTCATCGTTGCAATAACCTAGCACTAGGTAACTCGGATATGGGCAATCGTCCGGGTAATCAGTGATCACCTCGCCCTCCAGGATGATTCGTCGTATAGTGTATTTACTCAGAGCCCGTTGAAACATCCTTGTGATAGCATGACCGCTGAACTTTATGGATGAACAATCCAAGCTTTCTTTCTCCCTAGTATATCTTACAGCAGAATTTATTCAATGTAACGAATAAACGCAGTCGAATGCCCAATGTCGCACAATTTCACCAGAGAGGCTCAGGTGAAGACTGAAGGATTATCTCACCGCTGAGACGCTGGGTTCGCGGAGTTTTTGCCCGTAAGGCAGAGCCCTTTTATTTTTCGTCCTCTCAACGAAAAATGAAAATCATATCTCGCTTCTCTCTGCGTCCTCTGCGCCTCGGCGGTGAATATTCCCAGGGTCTTTAATGGCCGGCCCGATAACCAACTAATTTTATGTAATATTTCTAACTTGATCTTTGATACGCTTCACGTGCCCGCGGCCGAGGCCTTTCACTTCACACCCTAATTCAAAATATCGCTGGATTTTTGAGTCATCGAGTAAACCAAAGCAATCAATAATAGCTGCTGGGTGGCCGATTTGGCTTACCACTTCATCTGGATCAAGTTTCTGGTATTCTTCGTGTCTGACGGCCAGGACCACGGCGTCTGCTCCGCGCAGGGCCTGGTCCAGGCTCTTTGCCATTCGCATATCCGTCAGCCCATCCTCATTGCGGAAGAACTCTTTGCGGGAATGACCAACACCTGGATAGGTTTCCTACTGCTCGAACTCGAACCAGTGCTTGACGTAAGGATCGTGGACCACGACGTCGCCGCCCATCTCGTAAACTGTTCTTCGTTCTTCGTGCTTCGTTCTTTGTTTGCCTTCGGTTTCCTCGTTTTTCGTTCTTGGTGCCTCGTTTTCTGAACCAAGGACAAAGAAAGAGGAACAAAATATACCTACTTTTTCAAATATCTTATCAACCCGCCGATTTTTGAGCGGGCGTGAGCTGCTTGTTCGTATAAGGTATCGAATTGTTCCTGATTGATATGGGTTCTTTCTAATGCACGATAGAGCTGGCTTTGGACTTCGCTGCATGAGCGTTGGGCGTAGGAGAGAAATCTGACAAATTCTTTGTTTGATCCACCGTCAAAGCCCTCAGCTATGTTATCCATAGCTGAACCAGAGGCTCTATTGACTTGATCACACAGGGAAAAATCGCGGGCGAAAGAGCCGGACATGGTAACCTTGTACACTTCCTGGGCCAAAACACGGGCCAGTTGCCAGCCCTCTATATCTTCGAAGCGTGTGAAAGCCATGTTTATTCGTTCCTCGTGCGCTTAAAGCGGTTCGTCGTTATTCGTTCGTCGTTCTTCGTTAAGAATGAAAGAGGGTTCAAAGACCGCTCTTCGGTCCCGGTCCAGGTCGTTCCAAGTGATAACATTTCAGCTTATTCTCTCGATTTTACTGCACGCACCTCTGAAACTTTTTCCGCCAAAAGCTCAGCAATGATCATTACTGGGCAATATGATGGGTAAAGGGTAAATGGTCACCCTTCATGATCCAATCCAGTCCCGCACTGAGCAGCTTCTGTCAGCCATATCAAGAACTGTATCCACGGTACCCGTCCCGGAAATACGGTCCACAATGCCGGGATGCCTTGGATTAGGGGTAAAAGCGGCAAAACGGACCTTCCTGTGCCCCAAAAAGTGCACAGCAAATAGTCTGGATGTATCCAGTTTCCAGCGCAGATAGACATCAAACTCCGGGGTAAGACTTATCTCCGGTGGCCTAACCCTGCCCAGCCGAGGAAGAAACAAAAGCAGGCCTCGCAATGATTCAGGAGATATATCAACTTCGGGTCCCTGCTCTTCCTCCAGCACCTCCCGCAAAAAACACAGCCGGGAAGCAAGGCTATTTACCAGTTCATGCTCGCAGCAGGCCTGTATCTGGTCCAGTAAGGCATCAATTTCCTGTTGGGAGCATATCTCGACCATCTCGTCCATGACGCTTGGATCAGCGCGATATGCAGTCCCGCTCGGTTTACTTTCTCCACTTTTGGAAAACTCCTCGGCCTTGCGGCTGACAAATCGAGCAAATCGACGCCCCATTGTCTCCCGATCAGGAGATTCAAACCACGTTGCTGCCTGTTCGGGCTCAATGACAGCTGTTGCGGAAAACATAGTCATCCTTTTTATTCAAAGGGCAAAGATTGGGCGAACTCCAAAAAACGCTTTTTCAGCACTCCCGCTTGTGAGATATAATCCGCCCGTGCCTGTTCTTCTTGCGGTGTAAAATCATGATGATAATTGGCAAATAGCACAAGCTTTAAGTTTTCATCACTCACCTGGATTGAATCCGGGCCTTGTGCAATCTTTACATTCAGCCCAGGTTTTACATTCTTGAAATGCAGCTCTATTGCCGCACTGCTCAAACCGCCTTGCTCATGAAGCCAGGGACCATCCCGCAAAAGACTGGAAAACGGATCCTTGGGGTACGACCCGGCCATAAACGCAAAATTGATGCCCACTCCGGTATAATTCACATGGGGCAGGACCTGCAAATACTGTTTGGCCATTCTGGGCAATTCAACTTCGGCGGTTCCTTGTTCTTCGTTCGTCGTGCTTCGTTAAGAATAGAAGAGGGTCGTCGGGCGACTGAAGCGGTTCGTCGTTCTTCGTGCTTTGTTAGCCGGGAAAAAGAGAGATGGCTGAGGAGGACCATATACAAAGAGGAAAAGACTGCCGTCTTTTTGAGCAGCCCGGCCACCTCAGAGAGGTCCTCGGCTTTCCGTCCTTATCTCGCGATAAGTTTGGCTTTTTCAAAATAACACAAAGAGGCCTGCAGAGAGTGCTTTTGCTCGATACCCGGCCAGAAGTTGTATAGCAAAGTAAGTATCAGACTGCAAGTTAAGAGATGAGCATCCCGAGAAAAGGAGCAATTGGTTCCGCGCCCCGGCACTGAATTTAGGGTTTAAAAAATTGGATGAAGTCCAGCTTGCTTGCAAAGTTCGTTGGCTGTGATCCTTTCAAACTGTCGATGACGCTTTACAGGAACAGCTTTGCTTCCATTGGTGTAGATGGAGTGATTACCTCCTTCCCTGAGCAAATAAAAGCCGTTTTGCTCGAAATATTTAACCAAATCACGCCGTTTGACCGACATTGACGTCCTCTACCGGCAATTGTTCAATCAAAGCGTTGCCTGCCGGTATTTCTTTTCCGAGCTCCTTATAGGCCAACATCATTTCTTTTAACGCATCTCTAAGCATAGTTCTGCATTCTTCTATATTCTGACCCTCAGTAACCACTTCAGGCCATTCAATCAGTTGTCCCATATAACCTGAAGGTATCTTTATATATTTTGCTGTAAAGGATACCATAGTTACCCCCGTTTAGCGAACTTGGGGGTCTCAGCCCCCCGCCAATGCTAATATCTTCTTGAAATGTAGCACAATTAAGAGATTTTTAACAACCAATATATGGCTAAAACACCATCCCATTACAGGGAATGGGTGACCCGTGTAATTCTTTATTTGGTTGATTTTCAATAATTTGTTTTAGCCGCCTTTCCACCAACAGATCCAGTTTTGAAGAATGGAGTCTGACCCAGATATATATCTGAAGCCAAAATCTCTGCAATCTTGCAACAACTCATATATTTTGACAGCTAATTCGCAAGAACGTTTCCAGACATCCAAGTCCTCAAATGATCTATAGGCCATTCTTTACTTCCAAAACTTCTCTCAACTTAATACTTAATACTTCTCTTATCTTCCCCGTATTCACCTTTTTTCTCTTTGGCAGTGAAGCCAATCTTCTTTTTGGGTTTTTCGTCATGAGCAAGTAACTGATCCAAGGCCTCGAAAACAACCTTGAACTTGTCCTCGGTTTCGCTCCTGAGCTCTTCAATCTCTTTGCGCAGTTCGGCATTATCGAAAATCATCTGCCTGAGCTTGGTGAACGCTCGCATGATTTGGATGTTTACTTGGATAGCTCTCTCACTGTTGAGAACGGATGAAAGCATGGCCACGCCTTGTTCTGTAAAGGCCATTGGCGGATATTTTGTATGTTGTCCCCGCTTTAAGGTCACATTTTGTGATCTTAAATCCCGATCTTCTTCCAAAGTTAGTTCAAACATGAAGTCATCAGGAAATCGACTGGCATTCCTTCTTACAGCCTGCTTCAAAGCCCTTGTTTCCACTTGGTACAGCTTAGCCAAATCCCCCAGTTGAATGCCCTGATGGGCTTGTTCTACGAACAATTCAACGGGGCAAGCCAATCCAGCATAATCTTTTGGCCACGGATATAATAAATCAGCGTAGCTATGGCTTCTATGGGAACGATTTCATCCATGACCGCCTCGAGGCTTGTAAAAGAATTCTTCGTGATTTATCGGTGAGCGAGTAGTGTAGAGCTAGAGCCCAAGCTGTCACCGTTTATCTCTTCCACTATGCCCCTACATTCCGCCACTTTTCCATCACCCTCAAACACATCTCATTCATCTCCTGCGCCCTCTCCGGGCTGTCTGCCTCTGTATAGCATCGAAACTCAGGAGCACTTTCAATTAAATTCCAAAATTCAAATTACAAAAAACCATATATGAATGAAAATTACAAACAACAAGCTCCAAATTACAAACAATCAGAAGGAAGACCTAAATTACAAATAACAAATTTCAAATCACAAAAAATCAGACTGAATGTTTAAAAAGAAAATTATTAAACTTTAGATTGCTTTCCATTATTTAAATATTAAATATTGAGATTTATTTCTTATTGTTTGTAATTTGTGATTTGTATATTGATATTTATTTGATATTGCTTGAATTTTGTTGTTTTCATATTGTGATTAATTTATTCAAAACGGAATCTGTCAGGTAATCATATCCAATAGATCAAAAAATCTTTTTCTGGAGATTCCAGCAGTAGTCATGTTGGTACGAATATGAGTCACTGGGACTTTTTTAGGGCTTGACTTGATCACCAGAGGCCTACTGACTCCTGGCTTGGTCATCAGGATATGATCACCTTTCTGCCTTTTGACCGCAAACCCGTCCAGCTCAAAAATTCGTATCAACTTTTGGTAGTGGATAGGAATAATCTTGCGGGCACTCATACTATATGGCCACGGCCAAGCTTTCTTCCTTCACAGCTTGTCTAGGCTGCCAGGTCTGGTTGACCTTTGAGTATCCACATTCCTCAAGCACATCCTCAATAGTGCCCATCTCTGCGCATTCTTCAAGGAAAGCCTCTACTGCTTCAACTAAGGCCTTTTTTGCTTCTTCAATAGATTCACCATAACTTGACACATTTAAGTTTGGACACAGAGCAACGTAGAGATCATCTTCTTGGAATAATTCTATTTTTATATTTAGGTATTGCATTGTAACCTCCTTCTTCGTGCTTTGTGCTTTGTGCTTCGTGCTTCGTTCTTCGTGCTTTGTTCTTCGTTGAAGAAAAAGATGGAAGAAGAAAGAGCGAGGGAGTTTGGTCAATTGTTTACCGGGTTTTCAGGTAGCGGATAAGGCCACCGATTTTTGAGCGGGCGTGAGCTGCGTGTTCGTATAAGGTATCGAATTGTTCCTGATTAATATGGGTTCTGTCTAATGCCCGATAGAGCTGGCTTTGGACTTCGCTGCAGGAGCGCTGGGCGTAGGAGAGAAATCTGACAAATTCTTTGTTTGAGCCACCGTCAAAGCCCTCAGCTATGTTATCCATGGCTGAACCAGAGGCTCTATTGACTTGATCACACAGGGAAAAATCGCGGGCGAAAGAGCCGGACATGGTAACCTTGTATACTTCCTGCATGGGAATGGGGTCTGACCAAGATAAGGCATTGATATCATGCACTTTTAACCCTCAAAAATCCCTATTTTTGACCCCCAGTGTAATCCGCTACGCTCAGACTCCGTCCATTACACAAGGCAAGCTTAGAATGAACGAGCACGTCACGGATTGCCTTTATCTACCCGATATACCTGAACATACTCTACAATTCGTTATCATCAAAAACTTGCCATTCAAGATAATTGTGTTTGATATCAATTGGTTGACCATAATGCGCTGGATCTTCATTCACTGACATCTTGGATACCCCAGTGAAATCCCTTCGGGTGCTCCTGCTGGAGCCCCAATTAAACAGAAGAAGCCCAGTTAAACAGAGGAAGATTTAACGGGCCAGGGGTTTAATGGGGTAAACATTTCACCAAGTGAAACAAAGAATGGTTTCACCCGGCAGGCGCGGTAAACCAATCGACCAAGGTTTGCTTTGACCCTCTCTACAAACCCATCGTCGCCAACAGCCAATTCACTACTCCAGATCGCAACTGGAGGCAAAGGGCAAAGAGCATGGGGCTAAGATTAAAGCTCGAATCTGAAAGCTCAAAGGGGCAAAAGCCATGGAAATCCGCTAGGTTTTGTTGGCCAATATTACTTTGCAGCTCGTATTCGAATTTTATGATCCGACAGGACGATAAAAGCTCCGTACCAATTATCTTCAGGTGATTTATTTGCAAAAAGGTCCTGGATCTTTTGGCGCAGTTTCAATCGACCGGGCTCACGCAGTCTGATCAGCAAAATGCCTGCATGGGCTCCAGGCCGAAACTTTATGGAATCTGAAAAATCCAGGTCTTGTGTGATGAAAAATCTTTGTTCAGTCTGTACCTTTTCCCACAATAGTGAATCTGATGTACCTTTAAGCCCTTGTTGATAAACACTAAGAGCATCATAGCCCAGCTCTGAAAGATCACCAATTAACTTGGCTGGGATATTTTCATCGAGTTTGATCTTCATGCTACTTTTGGAATCGAAGGCGTCGGAAAATCATCTGACGCAGCCTCAGCTGCAAAGGCAATAACCGCTCGCACCTGATCCTTAGTTAATGAGGGAAAATCATCAAGGATTTCATCAATTGTGGCTCCTTCCGCAAGGCTAGCTAATACAGTTCGAACGGTAACCCGGGTACCTCGAAGAACATAATCCCCAGCGCAAATATCAGGATTTTGCTCAAAAAATTTCAAATAATCCATGCTATCACCCCCTGTTGTCAGAATAAAAGGCGGAATGAGTCGCGGAATGCATCTTTCTTGGGGGTCTGACCTAGGGCCTTTAATGGGTGACCTAGGGCCTTTAATGGGTGACCCCTATAAGTGCTGGACCATTTCTGTAAAGGATATACGGCTCCCAGCCCAGCTTGGCCTTGGCCTTGCTGGCATCGCCAAGCAGGGTGTCCACCTCGGATGGTCGGAAGTAGAGGGGGTCAATGCGCACAATGGTCCGTCCGGTTTCTGGCGGCTGTGGTAGGTGGACAGGAGGTTGATGTAGCCGTTTTGCTGGAGACTGCGGATTATCGCGCTGCCCACCAGGCCTGTCCCGCCGGCTATGAATATTCAGACTTTTCCACCCGATTTTGAGAACCATAAAGATAGGCCAATTTGAGAGCCAAAATCAAAAGGCATACTGATCTTTGACTTGAATTTGAACGCCTCGATTTCCCCACCAGGAAACGCGGTTGAGGCCTGCTTCTTTTCGTCTGGTCAGGAGCTCGGCAAGTCTCTTTTTTATCCCCTGCCGATCTCCGTCCAGATATGTAATGAGCAGATCGCCGGAGTCATCAAGACTCAACTCACAGTTTTGATTGCTAAAGATACTGGTGCGGATGGTTGACAATACACATTCCCAATCTTCAGGACTCCGCCACTGGGGCGTGCATAACTGAGAGCGAAAATAATCTACAGCCAGTCGAGCAAGCATGATGCAATAGTAATGAGCCTCGACTTTTTCTGGTGATGTGCCTGTGGGCTTGTTCAGGAAATAATTCTCGATGAGGTCTTTAATGCCCGTCTCCACCGGCCAGCGGATATGGTAGGCATCCAGGATCTTAATCGGACTGTAATCTGTATGGGTGCTCCCAAAGCAGCGAATCTCATTGGTCTCCTTGTTTTGCTTGACCACAAAACGAAAGGACTTTCCTGTCTCTGGGAGAATGAAGTCCTGACTGGCAATACGGTATTGCTCCCGGTAATCTTGCCAGACCCCTTTTTGGATTGTTTCTTCTTTCCAACGCTTGATCTTGGGGTTTTGTTTCAGGCACATGGTAATGTCCGATTCCGAACGAACAGTCAAATATATCAGCTGCTTCTCTCCGGTATATTCGGAATCTGCATAAATTTCTGTGATCACGTCCGGGTCAATGATCTTAAACAGGTTTCGCTCACAAAAGCGGTACAGAGCTGACGGAGCCCTGGACTTGCCTTCACAGTAGGCGATATTGATGATGGTGTTGGTCATGCTGTCCCAGAGGATTTGCGGCCTGTGAGCGTAGGTCATATCTCCGTTTTTATCAGGAGCCTTGCTCAATGCTTTGTCTTCAGGGAACCGACTATCCGAGGGATCACAGTGATAATCAATGGCGATCTCTTTGCCCTCAATGATTCCTAGCTCTCTGGCCCGGCAAGAGGCATCATTTCGAAGGTGCTGTAAATGGCTGAAACGAAGGTCGTCGAATGCATCGTAGAATCTGGTTTTCCCGGGGTTGAGAACCAATCCTGAGGCCACGGCTACAGAGCGGTCAGCATTGAGTGTAAAGTCATGGATGCTGGGAAAACCAGCGATAATGCGCATGACATTCACGATAATATTGTTGGTGATCTGGGAAGTGCGAAGGCTGTTTGGGCCGTAGGTGTGCCATGCTTCAATGACCCCGAGTTGGTCCAAGAAAGGAGCCAGGAGCAAGGTCCCTGGATTGCTGATGACCACTTTGCGGTAGGCCAGGCGCTTGATGAATTGGAGGAAAGAACGGTTTACTTTGAGCCCAGAGCTGTCAATGAGATCAGAAAATTTGGATTTGGCCGAGGCTTCTACCGGTGATTGTTTCTCAGTCACCTGAGTCGGAACCGGACTGGAGATAACTCCTCGGATGGCAACGGGCTTTTTGAATCGTGAGAGCTTCCATCGGGTATAGATCTTTTGGACATTGGCCCGAGAACATTTCAGGTTGAGCTTTTTTATCATCTTGGCTGTGGACAGGGAAGGATCCATCAGCCTTTCTTCGATTATTTGAAGCTCCAGCTGGGGGAAATCTTTTCGCCGCTTTGCCCCTTTTGGACAAGATCAGCCAGGCCCCAGACCCCATAGAGCATATACCGATTTTTCAATACGTAGAATCGATTGGGGGCCATGCCGAATTCTTGGAGCACTGGGCGGATCTGTCGTTTCTTTTCAAGTTGGGATAAGGCCTTGAAGAGCTCAACTCGATGTTGAAGGTGGTCACGCTGATAATTGAAAAAAGTTCCAGCTCGATCGTGCAAGTTATGAACTGGCTTGGCTGGCGGTTTTTCTTTTTGTTTGGTGACGGATTCCAGGATGTGTTGCAGGCCGGACCAAAAATCAATGTCTGCTTCATCCATTCGCTGACCATAGCCATAGGAACGCTGAATCTGGCGGACACGTTCCAAGGATGCACCTTCAATGTCCAGAGCCTCGGCCAGTCGCAAGGCGTAGTTGGCACGTTCATGTGGCCTTGAAAGCTTGATCAGGATAACCAATCGCTCCAGAGCCGGGTCAACCTGCACATGGGAAACTTCCGGTAAAAGAGCGACGGTCCCATAGAGGGCGAATGAGTGATCCCAGTCCTTCAGGGTACTTCGACTGATGGTTAAAGACTCAGCGACAGCCCTCTGTGGCTTTCGATTTTTCCATACATCAGTGACGGCCTTATAGGCAGTGAAGAATGGCTCATCCTCGTAAGTAAAAGGAACTGACGTAAGAGAGGTGACAGCGGCCTGTCGCACCCTAAACTGAATGGATAAGAAATAATCCCGAGCATCATCTGTGAGGACCATATCAATATACACCAAGTAGTACGCAATTTCAGCCCAAAATCGCCTTATCAGTATATAGGATATGGTACGCATGTTTTCCCTAAATAGCAAGCGTTTTTCAGGTGGAATCATGTCAATTCTCAAGACATAACAGATGAAATCGCTCACAGGCCTACTCGCAGAACAAAATTATTAACTGGGTTACAACCTCGTATTCCGTATTTATTACAGCTAGTTAAACGGTAAGAACAAGCAATCATGGTATCTTTTTAAGGCTTGAAAAAGGCACAGGAAAGACCTTGCCCGGGGTTAACGTTACTTATAAATGCTGCGTACTATTTCATGGAGACAGATAGCTACGAATTGCCACTGTATTTGTATACTCATGAGGGGGTCATTTGAAAAAATTAGTCATGTATAACCTGTTGTATTTTAATGCTAATAATAGCAAATTTAATCTATTCATTATAGCGTAGCGAATATTTTTGCCCTTGTTTTTTACTTATAAAATGGACCTGAAAAGTGCCCGGAAATGTCTGATAATTCGCCCCTACCACGAAACCGTACGTTTCATCATTGATCAAACTGGCGGCTTCTTACGAATAACCAGACTTTTCCACCCGATTTTGAGAACCATAAAGATAGGCCAATTTGAGAGCCAAAATCAAAAGGCATACTGATCTTTGACTTGAATTTGAACGCCTCGATTTCCCCACCAGGAAACGCGGTTGAGGCCTGCTTCTTTTCGTCTGGTCAGGAGCTCGGCAAGTCTCTTTTTTATCCCCTGCCGATCTCCGTCCAGATATGTAATGAGCAGATCGCCGGAGTCATCAAGACTCAACTCACAGTTTTGATTGCTAAAGATACTGGTGCGGATGGTTGACAATACACATTCCCAATCTTCAGGACTCCGCCACTGGGGCGTGCATAACTGAGAGCGAAAATAATCTACAGCCAGTCGAGCAAGCATGATGCAATAGTAATGAGCCTCGACTTTTTCTGGTGATGTGCCTGTGGGCTTGTTCAGGAAATAATTCTCGATGAGGTCTTTAATGCCCGTCTCCACCGGCCAGCGGATATGGTAGGCATCCAGGATCTTAATCGGACTGTAATCTGTATGGGTGCTCCCAAAGCAGCGAATCTCATTGGTCTCCTTGTTTTGCTTGACCACAAAACGAAAGGACTTTCCTGTCTCTGGGAGAATGAAGTCCTGACTGGCAATACGGTATTGCTCCCGGTAATCTTGCCAGACCCCTTTTTGGATTGTTTCTTCTTTCCAACGCTTGATCTTGGGGTTTTGTTTCAGGCACATGGTAATGTCCGATTCCGAACGAACAGTCAAATATATCAGCTGCTTCTCTCCGGTATATTCGGAATCTGCATAAATTTCTGTGATCACGTCCGGGTCAATGATCTTAAACAGGTTTCGCTCACAAAAGCGGTACAGAGCTGACGGAGCCCTGGACTTGCCTTCACAGTAGGCGATATTGATGATGGTGTTGGTCATGCTGTCCCAGAGGATTTGCGGCCTGTGAGCGTAGGTCATATCTCCGTTTTTATCAGGAGCCTTGCTCAATGCTTTGTCTTCAGGGAACCGACTATCCGAGGGATCACAGTGATAATCAATGGCGATCTCTTTGCCCTCAATGATTCCTAGCTCTCTGGCCCGGCAAGAGGCATCATTTCGAAGGTGCTGTAAATGGCTGAAACGAAGGTCGTCGAATGCATCGTAGAATCTGGTTTTCCCGGGGTTGAGAACCAATCCTGAGGCCACGGCTACAGAGCGGTCAGCATTGAGTGTAAAGTCATGGATGCTGGGAAAACCAGCGATAATGCGCATGACATTCACGATAATATTGTTGGTGATCTGGGAAGTGCGAAGGCTGTTTGGGCCGTAGGTGTGCCATGCTTCAATGACCCCGAGTTGGTCCAAGAAAGGAGCCAGGAGCAAGGTCCCTGGATTGCTGATGACCACTTTGCGGTAGGCCAGGCGCTTGATGAATTGGAGGAAAGAACGGTTTACTTTGAGCCCAGAGCTGTCAATGAGATCAGAAAATTTGGATTTGGCCGAGGCTTCTACCGGTGATTGTTTCTCAGTCACCTGAGTCGGAACCGGACTGGAGATAACTCCTCGGATGGCAACGGGCTTTTTGAATCGTGAGAGCTTCCATCGGGTATAGATCTTTTGGACATTGGCCCGAGAACATTTCAGGTTGAGCTTTTTTATCATCTTGGCTGTGGACAGGGAAGGATCCATCAGCCTTTCTTCGATTATTTGAAGCTCCAGCTGGGGGAAATCTTTTCGCCGCTTTGCCCCTTTTGGACAAGATCAGCCAGGCCCCAGACCCCATAGAGCATATACCGATTTTTCAATACGTAGAATCGATTGGGGGCCATGCCGAATTCTTGGAGCACTGGGCGGATCTGTCGTTTCTTTTCAAGTTGGGATAAGGCCTTGAAGAGCTCAACTCGATGTTGAAGGTGGTCACGCTGATAATTGAAAAAAGTTCCAGCTCGATCGTGCAAGTTATGAACTGGCTTGGCTGGCGGTTTTTCTTTTTGTTTGGTGACGGATTCCAGGATGTGTTGCAGGCCGGACCAAAAATCAATGTCTGCTTCATCCATTCGCTGACCATAGCCATAGGAACGCTGAATCTGGCGGACACGTTCCAAGGATGCACCTTCAATGTCCAGAGCCTCGGCCAGTCGCAAGGCGTAGTTGGCACGTTCATGTGGCCTTGAAAGCTTGATCAGGATAACCAATCGCTCCAGAGCCGGGTCAACCTGCACATGGGAAACTTCCGGTAAAAGAGCGACGGTCCCATAGAGGGCGAATGAGTGATCCCAGTCCTTCAGGGTACTTCGACTGATGGTTAAAGACTCAGCGACAGCCCTCTGTGGCTTTCGATTTTTCCATACATCAGTGACGGCCTTATAGGCAGTGAAGAATGGCTCATCCTCGTAAGTAAAAGGAACTGACGTAAGAGAGGTGACAGCGGCCTGTCGCACCCTAAACTGAATGGATAAGAAATAATCCCGAGCATCATCTGTGAGGACCATATCAATATACACCAAGTAGTACGCAATTTCAGCCCAAAATCGCCTTATCAGTATATAGGATATGGTACGCATGTTTTCCCTAAATAGCAAGCGTTTTTCAGGTGGAATCATGTCAATTCTCAAGACATAACAGATGAAATCGCTCACAGGCCTACTCGCAGAACAAAATTATTAACTGGGTTACAACCTCGTATTCCGTATTTATTACAGCTAGTTAAACGGTAAGAACAAGCAATCATGGTATCTTTTTAAGGCTTGAAAAAGGCACAGGAAAGACCTTGCCCGGGGTTAACGTTACTTATAAATGCTGCGTACTATTTCATGGAGACAGATAGCTACGAATTGCCACTGTATTTGTATACTCATGAGGGGGTCATTTGAAAAAATTAGTCATGTATAACCTGTTGTATTTTAATGCTAATAATAGCAAATTTAATCTATTCATTATAGCGTAGCGAATATTTTTGCCCTTGTTTTTTACTTATAAAATGGACCTGAAAAGTGCCCGGAAATGTCTGATATTTTGTCGTTTTTTTGCATAAGATCTTCTTCTAACCACAAAGGCACGAAGAAAAGAGTTCTTTGACAGGATTAACAGGATTTCATGGATTTTTTCCAGCCCGCATGCTGGAAGCCTGCGGGCAGAGAATCAATCACGCGCTGCGCGTGATGGAAGAGCAGGTCAATCCTGTAAATCCTGTCTAAATACTCTTTCTGAATTTCCTCTTCACGTCTACGCTTTTGGGGCCAAAGTTGAGCAGTAAGCCGACATCAAGCTTTACTGCATTCAGATAATTTACAACCTGCAACTCATGGCCTACCGCAAGCTGCTGAACTGACTTAAGCTCAACTATTATTTCATCCTCAACAAGGATATCTGCTGAAAACTCTCCGACTATATATTCATCATCGTAATAGACTGTGAGTGGTTTTTCTTCCTCGGCTTTAAGGTCCATTCTGGCCAGCTCGATCATCATGGCTTTTTTGTAAACGCTCTCCAAGAACCCAAAGCCAAGCTTGTTGTATACAGTATATGCGCAGGCAATGATTTTACGTGTCAATTCTTCGTGTTTCATTGTAAGAAAAGAGTTTTTTTGACCCCGATGAACTAGCAGAAGGTTCATGGGGCAGGCACGATTAACAGGATTTCAACGATTTTTTTCATCGCCTTGAGGCGATTGGAACTTCAGCCAGCGGCTTCCGACTTGCCTTGTGAAATAGACGTTAAGTCTCAAGCGAAGCGCATTTCAACTGGGCCGGTGACTGATTATCCTGTCAATCCTGTTAATTTTGTCTAATATTCTTCGGTTTTACTCATGATAATCAAGGACCTGGAATCCAGCCCGCTTGCACAGCTCATCCCGCTGTTCAGAGAATGGGGTCTGACCCGCTTTAGTAACTATGCCAGGAATGTTTTCGTCAGCAAGGATTCGCATCTTCACGCATTCATTGCGAAGACTTTTTCTGTTTTCAGCACTTCTCCAGCATAACTCAGGCAAGACGAAATATCTTCTCGCGTCACACCTGGATTATTTTCTATAATATCGTCTTCGGTCCAGCCTTGAGCTAACAGATCTATAATGAACTCTACGGCTAAGCGAGTGCCTTTGATAACCGGCTTTCCCACAAGGACATCCGGATTGACGACAATTCGGTTTCTCCAGTCCATTTTTTAGACTCCTGATTGTATTGAATGGGGACCTATCTGATTGCGTTACTCAAAAATATCCTAAATCCCATCATTGTTGTCAACAAATTTTGTATGTCCGCGGGGCCTGGGGTCTCCCATTACGGGATTTCGGAGGGAATGGGGTCTGACACTTATAAGTGACTGACATCATGCACTTTTAACCATCAAAAACCCCTATTTTTGGCCCCCAGTGAAATGGAAGAGATTTCACCAGGTAAACCCAGTGAAATCCGCCCAGTTAAACAGTAGAAGGTTTCACCGGGTAAACTTAGAATGAACGAGTACCTCACGAAATGCCTTTATCTCCTCGATATATTTGATGAAAATTTATAAATCGTTATCATCAAAAACTTGCCATTCGAGATTGTCACGTTCCAAAATAGCTTCGGATCCGATAATCAAAGCCTACCAGTAGTGACAGTCATCACCAATTCCGAATATTGTGCCAATAAAGAGTCAGCCGTCAGGAATCGCATAGGTTCGACAATGGCCTGTGCAATCAATAACCGATCAAATGGATCGCGATGATGAAGCGGCAATTGATGGACTTTTGCAGCATGCGCGCTGCATATCTTAAGCTCTCGAAATCCACTGAGGCCGATGGCTTCGACAAATTCCGCAGGATTACCTTCAAGCTTTCCTAGCTTTGTTTTGATAGAAATCTCCCAAATGGATGCGGCGGATACAACGACATCATCTGCGCCTAGGATAGTTTCCCGGGCTGTGAGATCAACTTGGGGCTGTCCGAAACAGCCCAAATAAAAATCTGCGTATCGATTAACAACCGCATGGTTTTTATTCAAACTCTGATAGTATGTGGTCTGGTAGGGGTGCATCAAAATCATCCGATACCCTTATCTTTCCCTTGAGCACCCCAAAACGAACTTTTGGGTGCTTAACTTCAAACGAGGAAAGACGCGCTACGGGTTGCCCCCCCTGAGAGATGATCACCTCTTTGCCTGACTTAACCGCCTCAAGTAGCATAGGAAAATTTTCCTTGGCTTCCTGAACATTGCATGTTTGAGTATTCATAATAAGACTCCGAGCCCAAATAGGGTCTGTGGTTTGGGGGGCTGGTTCGTGTGCCCAGGTTCTTCGTGCTTTGTGCGTACTACGTGTTCCTCGTACTTCGTGTGTACTACGTGTTCCTCGTACTTCGTGCTTTGTGCTTCGTTTTTCGGAACAAGGAAAGAAGAACGAGGAACAAAGACCGAAGAACGAATAACTACAAATCAGCGCTTACCACCTCCCGCGTGCTGTTTGCTGCTGCGAACAGGAGCAGCTGCGGGCTGGTGTCCAGCTTGGGTCTGGCTGGGTGTACTCATCCTGAGTCAAACACATGGTCCGGATTTTGCGATCAATATGCTTTTCTGCCTTGGCCACCAGGCTCGTCAGCGCGGACTGATCGATGTCTCCGATGAGCAAAAGATCAATGATCCCGGTATCCAGTCCCCGGGCGTAGTTGTCTATGAGCAGGGCCTTTTCCAGGCTGCCCACGCGAGAGACAATGGAATCTATGATGTGATCCACGCCAACGGCCTTGCAGGGTTTGGGGGTCTGACCCCGATATGTATCTGATATCATGCACTATTAACCCTCAAAAACCCCCATTTTTGACCACCAGTGTAATCCGCTACGCTCAGACTCCGTCTGTTACACCAGGCAAGCTTAGAATGATCGAGCACGTCACGAAATGCCTTTATCTACCCGACATACTTGAACATACTCTACAACTCGTTATCATCAAAAACTTGCCATTCGAGGTTACTGCCAATGATATCAGCATGCTGTCCATAATAGGCTCTGATCGGTCTTGGCATTTTTTGCATTTAAGGTTTGCGCTCGAAGATTTTAAGAACTCTTAGGTTATTTTTCTCACCCTGATTTTCTGGTTATCTATAATTATTAAACTATTTCGCAGATCCCTTTGTGGAACCTGCTTCAAAAGTCTTGTTATTGCTTCTTGAATCTGCAAAATCTTCATCGAAGGAAATCACTATTGCATCATTGTCTTGTGCCCATTTATAGAGGAATTCGTCGGTTCTACCTTGAAAGCCCAGTTCGTTAACATGGTTGACTATCCAACCAGAATGCTCTTGTCTTAACCATGTAGCGACAGCACCAGGCACATTCTGATCAAGCAAAAAACATAATCTTTCTTCATGCATGTGTTACAACTTGTTCTTCATCAATTACTTCTGCTGCATATTTAAGAGCTTCTCGAATTGTTTCAACATCAAGTTCCGGATATGCATCAACAATTTTTTCGATAGTATATCCACCGGCAATCATTCCCAATATATTTTTCACCATGATTCTTGTTCCACGAATCACAGGCTTGCCTCCACATATTAAATGGTTTACTTCGATATATTCATTCATTGGAACACCTCCCACCTGTAAGATATTTCATTGGCCTGTGGGCATGGGTGACCCCGATAAGTGATTGATGTCATGTACTTTTAACCCTCAAAAACCTTTATTTACCCTTTGAGAATGGAGAATGGGGTCTGACCCGCTTTAGTAACTGAAATAAATGAAATTATGCTCCAAAAAAGACCGTTTTTGGGCCTTCAAATCAATCAAGATCGAGGTCATTAGGCATAACCTGCTATAATCACTAAACATACCGGCCAAACTTTTTCAATAGATTTCCCATTCAAGCTCATTCCACCTGGCATCTCCGTATGGAGCCATGCCCTCAAGTACTGCATTGGCCTGTCTTGGTTCGCGAGCAGGGAAGCCCAATAACTTGAAAATCTTTCTGACAATAATGGCATTGGAAGAGTCAAGACGAGTGCCAGCTTTGAATCTGCAAATCGGAAAATAAATGAAAATCCGCGATGTTCCTTGTTACCAGAATTAAACCATTAATGGCAGCAATAGCTGCGATTTGCCCATCCACAAAAGGCGGAGTCTGACCTGTGGATTGCAAACGGGCACGTTCACGGGCATGCCATTCTGCTGCATCTTCATTGTATGGATACATTGGGATATTTGCAGACACAACGTCCTTAATATATTTTTTGATCGTCTCTTTTTTACGCGATGAGGGCAACTGGTAACAGCCGAAATAGAGTTCATGGAGAACGACTGTTGCGGTAACAATATGATTTCGGTGTTCCTTCAGCCGTTCCATTATAATAAAATCCGGATGGATTTTCAATGGTTCCGACAGTACATTGGTATCAAGAAGATAGTTCATTTTTCAAAGTCAACTGGTCTCCCGGGAGATTTTGGTCTATCCTCGAAAAAATTATCATTAGAAGAGAGCAGGGTGTCAGTATCGGCTGCTTCCCTGAAAGAATTAAGATCCGCCCAAAAATTTTTCGGAGGTTGGATAAGCCTTTTGTATTGTGCCATTGACATTAAAACAGCTACCGGTTTGCCGTGCCTGGTAAGTTGAATTTCAGGACCATGTTCTATGGCATGCACAAGAGACGGCAATCTGTTTTTTGCATCACTTATCGTAAATTGTTTTGCCATACATTCACCTCATTGAAAAAATAACCTGTTTTCAACGAAAATAGCTATTTTTTTGGCTATGGTCAAGTATTGATTTGGTCAATTTGGTACTGAGCCGTAGCCCACAAAGCCGGTCTCATTACTCAGCACTCATAGTTCACGACTCACCACGCACCTCTTGCACATACCGCAAAAGCTCGATGTCTCGGCGAATGGTGACCCCGGCTAGCGACCCCGGCTAGCGTTCATATCTTATTGATATATATTGCAAATCACAAATTTTGATGGCGAGAGCATACTTAAAATACGTTTACCAGCTGATATCATTTGATTTGTTGTCTTCAATTTCCCAACCGAATTCGTTATCCCAAACCACACCATATAGGCCAAGATCCTCTCGAAGAGAGCAGAGGGCATAGAGCATGGAGCAGAGAGCATGGGGCAGAGGGAACGATTCACTACCAGCAGCTAAACTTGATGTTCAGACTGCACTTAGAGGCATGGGGCGTAGGGCAGAGGGCAGGGGGCGGAAAGACAGCAAATAGCTAAGAGCATGGGCATGGGGCATAGAGCAGAAAATAAGTCATTTATTTCAGACGCACCATCAGATACATATGTATTTTGAATTCCATCATTGCTCAACAGACTATGCTCTTAGCCCCATGCTCCTTGCCCTATGCCAGTTCCTCTGCTCTCTGCCATTCTCTGCCCCATGCTCCATGCTCTATGCCTAGTGCTCTATGCCCTTTGCTCTCCGCAGTCAGCGTAACGTTTCCTGAAAACTTGTGATTTGCCTGCACAGACTGTCCAGCTGGGTTAAAAGCCTATCTAGCTGATCATCTTGTATAAGTTCTCGCCTATGCAGAAGGATAGAAATATTTGCATTCTCGAATGTTGATCTTCGCGCAATATTCAGAAAATGAGAAAAATCTTTTTTGGATGAAGAGCCGGATCCTTCCGCGATGTTGTTTGACATGGACATGCCGGCTCCTCTCAATTGTTCAGCAAATCTGAAAAGCTTTTTAATTTCAAGTTCATCTGCTATATCAAAAAGCTCATCTGCAATTTCTATTGCCAGCTGCCATATCCGCAGATCCTGAAAACGAAATTTAGCCATCCGACACTCTACAGTTTTTCCCTATGTTATCTGCTCTATGCCCTATGCCCTATGCCCTTAGCCCACTGCTCTTGTCTTATCCTATACCTTATCAAGCAGTGCGAAATATTCTCAAATATCTTGAGCTGGGTTTGCCATCCTGAAGGTGACAATTTTGTCATTAGTGAACCTGCATTTCTAACTTCTCAAAACCGACCATTTCAGATAAAGAAATTGCTTTATCGTCTGAAATTTTGTATCCGCACTCTTCAAGGTACTCGTTTAAGGTTCCAATTTCAGCCATTTCTTCAAACTGGATGTCAATAACTTCCATCAAATTTGATTTGGCTTCTTCCTTGGTTCGACCTTGGGAAACAAAATCCAATTCAGGGCATTTAGCTATATACCAGGATTCTTTTTGCCACACCTGGACTGTAACTTGTATATTCATATGTATTCTCGATGTTCGTTAGTTGGTATTCGTTATCTGTATCCCATCCCGCCATTTTTCCATCACCCCCAAACACACCCCATTCATCTCCTGCGCTCTCTCCGGACTGTCTGCCTCTGTATAACATCGAAACTCAGGCGCATTGCCTGACGGCCGGAGGTGGACGATCTCCTGGGTGTCAAAGATGATGCGCAGGCCATCGGTTTGATTCACTGTATCGACATGGCCGAAATGCGACCCATAGATTTCTTCAATCCGAGATTTATTGGCTTTGCTCATCCTGGGATGAGAAGCTTATGTGCTTCCGTTTGGGCTTGGTTTTTCAAAACGAAGAACGAGGCACGAAGAACGAAGCACAGATAACCATTAACTGATAACAGATAACCCGAATGGCTTCTACCTTAAGCGGCGGTAGTCCGTATTCCAGAAATCCCATGCTCAATCCATCCCGCTCAGCTCGTTCTAAAAGCGCTTCAACATTTCGAACAACAGCCATATCTACGAATTCTTCTCCGCATTGCTCACAGATCCGAGCAGGAACATTGAGCACGACAATTACTCTCCCATTCTTCATATCAAAGGGGAGAATAGTTGTTCCTTCTTCCATATTTGCTTTACACAGAGGGCAGTCCATTTCAGCCTCTCCTTTTCTTAAAATCTGCTTCCCACTTTTGAATTGTAGGCTCATATAAAGTTATTATCCATAGAAAATCACTTTTTTGATCCATGGCAATTACGGCATGTAAAGGTCTTTGAGACGCTGTGAATCCAAGGATGAGTGAACTGGGGAAAGGATAGTCATCTTCATAATATTCTACAACCTCAGCATGTAACATGGCTTCCTTGAGCTCATCCACAGATATAGATCTTTGCCGCATTCTGAGTACACAGTGCCGCTTGAATGCAACCTTTTCAGCACTGATAAGGTCTTGAATCTTCTGTAGCAAAGAGTGATTTTCATTAGAACTCATAGCATCTGTGCGCATCTGTGAGATCTGGTGCGCCAGGCCAAGCCTGCGTCTAATCTTGTGGGCTGAAATGTGCCCACCATGGAAATTGCCTGTTTGTCCATGTAGTCACTCGGGCAGCGGATGGAGTAATCCTACCCGTTGAAGCTCCTGTGCTGACAAACGTGTGAGCCGCAGCGCAAGCGAATCACGCCATGGCGTGACCTCGTTACACAACTGAGAGTGGCCATCCTTTCTGCTTTGGGGTCTGACCCCTATATGCAACTGATTTCATTGACATTCATCCCAAAAATCCCATTTTTTGCCCTTAGAATGAACTGTTACACAAAGACTTGCCCATATGTATATGATTTATATGATTATACTCTATATTTCATTGTCATCAAAAATTTGACAGTCGAGATTATTACGATCTTCCCCGGAATTGTCTCTGAGACCGTTATCTGCCCGAAGGGGCTTTTCATGCAACGTCCCTAACCATTTCTGTATCGAGAATAAGGTTTTCAGTGGCGATATTGAAAATATCAGCTAATGAATATCTATCCGCAGCATCTAACACCTCTATTCCGATCATTTTACCGGAACTGTCAAAATCAAGGTTTAAACCCTCATTTATCTCCAAAGTACGATCCACGTTCTTTTCCTGCAATCGAATGTATAATGCATCTATTTCCTTATCATATTCTATTTTCATGACTTATTCACCTTTTACTATCGCTGTTATAGCAGATCTCACCTCATTCTCGGTAATCTTTCTCCACTTCATCTGTCTTCTGGCGTGTCGGCTGAAGAATACTTTCATTTTCAAAACTCTATCTCAAAGAGGGAATGGGATCTGACCCAGATAAGAGGGGCTTGGGGTCTGACCCCGGCCAGTATTCATATCTCTTTGAAATATTTTGCAAATCACGGTTTTTGACAGCGAGGGTGTGCCCCAAATGCCTTTTAGCTATTGATATCATTTGATTTGTTGTCTTCAATTTCTTTCTTTCGCTGAAAGCGTATCTGCGGAAAAGACGAAAGACAAAAGTACTTTGTCCGTTGATCACGCTGATTGGCGCTGATTTGTTTCAATTTGCTCGTACAGTCTTTCCGGTGCGATATCTGCCCCGTTTGGCCAGCATAACGTATTTAGATCAATAAAGAACTTTTTGAAGTAATCTGGGTCGGAAAGAGGAGCAAAGACACCTCCCTTGGCTGGATACTTGGAGAAGTCAACAACCCCCTGTTTCCCGTCGTCAAAATATACCTCAACCCTGTATCCACCTAAATACCGCGCATCTACCACATGCGGTGTTGAAGTCATGGTTCATCCCTCCATTAGCGCAGAGGCGCTATCCAGTTCAAGGGCAGATTTTTCTGAGCGAGTCCCCAATTTTCAAGGAGTGCTTCTTTATTAATGTGGTGTTGGGGTCTCCCGGCCAGACCTTTATCTTACCGACATCCTTGAATATACTCTATGAATCCTTATCATCAAAAACTCGCCACTCAAGATTATCACGTTCGTCGTTGCTCGTGCTTCGTTCTTCGTTGGAGAAGGAAACGGACGGCGGAAGACTTAAGAGCAGTGCTGGATCTTCATCACCGCAATCTTGGCTACCCCACTGAAATGTGTAGAGATTGCACGGGACAGGCTCGGCAGGCGCGGTAAACTCACGCTCAAACACTCTTCTTAATTTTTTCCACAAACCCATCATCACCAACAGCTAGTTCACTACTCCAGACACCATTACGACGCAAGTTACCCTGTTTCAGGGCTTCCTTTGATTATGGGCTTAGGGTTCCCACTCTGTTTCTGGCTAATATAGCATTTTGCTAAGGGGATAAGTGTTTAGGTGTTTCTTTAGCTTCAAGATAGCCCCTCGCCACTTGAAGAAACTCTCGGGCACGCCGTATAAGCTCCTCAACGGATTGATCGCTAAGGAAAACGTCCACGAACATGGCATAGTAGGCCCGGCCGGCGGCAAATTCCGGCTTCTCGCCTTTCAATAGCAGCTCAGCCGCCTCGATGGCATCTTCAGCCTTATTCATCAATTGACGTGTCTTCTGTTTCACAGGGCAACCGCTTCCTTCCGAACCTCGTTCAAGAATGGGGAATCCTCATTCTTCCATTCAGCTTCGCGGATCCGGACCGGGGAAATGGAGACCTCGTACTTGAGGGAGATATTGGAGATGATCGATCCAGTTCGCTGGATTTCTTCCCAGTAGTCCTGAAAATCGCGGAGCACGATGAGAATGTCCAGGTCGGACTCTGAATCGGCCTCGCCACGAGAGCGCGAGCCGTAAAGGGACAAGCCACGAAGATTTGATCCGTAGACAGCCTGCAATCCTCGCTTGAGCTCTGTATTTATTGCCGCGATCGTCTGGGTCCACATGTGACCTCCATTCTCTCGTCCATTATGCCAACATGATCTTAGCAAACTAAAGTTCCGAAAAAGGGCCATAGGCAAGAGGCTAAGGGCGGCATGTCAGATATTTACGCTGAGGCAATCCCCAGATAGGGGAATGGGGTCCTGATAAGTGAATCATTTGCCTGAGCTTGGTGAACGCTCGCATAATCTGGATGTTTACTTGGATAGCCTTGTCGCTTTTCAAAACAGAAGACAACATCAGTACTCCATGTTCTGTAAAAGCCATAGGTGTGTATCTCTAGCCACCAGTTCAAGGTCGCAAATCGCGACCTTAGAGTTCTCGTATTCGCTCTTAGTGAGCTCAAACATGAAGTCTTCAGAAAATCTTTCTATATCAAAAATTCGTATCAACTTTTGGTAGTGGATAGGAATAATCTTGCGGGCACTCATAATAGAAGAGGGTCGTCGGGCGACTGCAGCGGTTCGTCGTTCTACGTGCTTTGTTAGCCGGGAAAAAGGGAGATGGCTGAGGAGGACGATGTGCAAAGAGGAAAAGACTGCCGTCTTTTTGAGCAATCCGGCCGACCTGCAAAGAGGTCCTCGGCTTTCGTCCTTATCTCGCGATAAGTTTGGCTTTTTCAAAATAACACAAAGAGGCCTGCAGAGAGTGCTTTTGCTCAATACCCTACCAGGAGTTGTATAACAAAGTAAGTATCAGACTGCAAGTTAAGAGATGAGCATCCCGGAAAAAAAGCAATTGGTTCCGCGCCCCCGGGTCTGAATTTATTGCTGGATAAAGAATGACAAAAGATTTTTTTTGTCCACAGATCACACAGATGTACACCGATGAAGAGGCTTGTTTTTTCCTTGCGGGAATAAGACCCCGCAAGGAAAGATGTCAGCCTGCGGCTCCCATCAAAGAATACGGCTGGTTGCCCCGCCGGAGGCTGATGCCTTTTCCCTTGGGGCTTATTCCCAAGGGAAAACAGAACCCTATCCTCTTGCATGACAATCTGTGTCAATCGGTGTGCATCGGTGGACCAGAAGTCTTTAAAGATTTTTCGTCCACCCCAGTACCATCCCAAAGCTGAGCTACCCCAGTACCATCCTACGGAGCTACGGGGCAGGCGGGACAGGCCTGCAAAGAAAAGGTATCAGCCTGCGGCAAAAGACCTTACAGGACCATGCGTTTGTATTCAAGTTTTGGGTAATGCCCAAGCCTAGGCCAGGGAAGATATGAAGTCGGTATCAGTGGGCCTTGTGGTCCCTGACGGTGCTTTCTATTGGAATCTCCAAGTCAGAAAAGTCCCGATGCCGGCCGCTACGGTCAAAAATAGCATTATCCATCCAAATGTATCCATAGGTTCTCTACTTCTTGAAGTGCTTGGAGTGTTTCACCCAATATATACCGACCAGGCCAAGGCCTATAAGGATTAGAAAAACCACGGTCATTGAATTCATTGTGTCGCCTCCTTGGAGTCAATGGCGTATCCTATCCAGAGGAAGATCAGGACTGCAATCAGGCCCAAAGCGGTATTCAGGATTGAGGCCTTTCCGCTTCGGAACAGGGGCGTGATTACAGCCACACCGGCTATGATCCTTGCAAGGTCATACGCGAACTTGGCCAGATTGTCTTTTTGTTTCTCGTTCATGAATCCACCTTCACCCCTGGACTTTCCTTATGTCAATCACCTTTCCGTCCTTGTCCATCTTCCCGGCCAGGATCTGTTCAAGCTCTACTTCCCATGCCTCCAGGGCCTGGCGTTTCTCTGCATCGTATGTGTGCCGGTCATCAGTCCCGCCACGGTCTCTTCCTTGTGGTTCAGGATCTTGTCCACCACCAGTCGATTGAATCCCAGTTCTGATATGATGGTGGCCGCTGTCCTGCGAGGTCACGTCACGGGGTCTGTGCGGGGGAACCTCGAATCCTTTGTTGCCCTCCGCAGGCCCTGGGCCAGGGCATACGTTGAAAGGGGACCGCTTGTCTGTGGAGATGGGAAGATCCACTTGCTGCTGGAAAAGGACCTGGCAACTTTGATCATGGACAGCACTTCATCAGTCAAAGGTACTCGCTGGGCAATCCCGTTCTTGGTCCGATCCTTGCGGGATAGTCCACAGCTTTTGGTCAAAGTCGATTTCATCAGTGGACATCTGCCGAACCTCCCCGGGCCGCTGCGCTGTTCGTAGGATCATCTCCAGGGCCATCCTGGTACTGATCCACAGGGGCTGATCATTCAGGAGCTGGTGAAGAGTCTTGATCTCTGGCCATGTCAGAACCCGGTCCCGCGATTCTTCAGCTTCCATCTTGATCCTTGTTGCCGGTGAGGCCTCCAGAACCCCACGCTCCAGGGCAAAGTTGAACATCCGGGATATGACAGCAAAGGTTCGGTTTGCTGAGACCATGGCCCCTCGGTCCTTGACCAGATCCAGAACGTGGATGATGTCCCGCCGCCGAACCTCAGTGATCTTTTTGTCTCCAATGATGGGCTTCACGTCTTTGTCCAGAAGACGTTGATCCTCTTGCCATGACTTCTTATTCGGCTTGGCCCATCTCTGCATGTACTCGTCAATGAACTCGGCCACAGTGGGCGTTGACTTCCATGTCTCCTGGGCCCACTCTCAGCCTCCACAGGATCTTCGCCCCTGGCCTTGGAAGACCTGGCCTTGCTGGCTTCTTGTCGGGCTTGGGCCAAGGACATTTCCGGAAAGACTCCAATGGTCAACCGGTTTAACTTTGTTTCCTATTCGATATACGAAAACAAAAAGACTTTTTCCCGAAGGGGAGACTCGGAGAATGAGACCATCTCCCTCCGGCACTTCATCCTTTTTGACTCAGGCCTCAATGCCTCGATCTGCTTAACCGTCAAAGCCATGCCATACCTCGCCTGAACTTTCATCAGAAGGTCAATGGTTCAAGAAAGGCCTGCTGCCCCGGTCAACACAGGGGTGAACTTGGCCTTTTGCTAGTATGATAATTGATAAGACGGCTTAAGACAAGATGAAATTTTTATGTAGTAAATAAGGACGGTTACAGAATTAAGCTTAAGACGGTATGAAACTTGCTAAGACTTAACAGAAGCTGAATGGCATTAAGGAGGTCCGGGGTTCAATTCCCCGCAGCTCCACTATAAAAAAGAGGGTTAGGCACTGTGCCTAACCCTCTTTTTTTATATTCAAAACGCCTGGGGAATACTTAGGGTTAACCTTGGCCTTAGCTACAATAAGATAGCTTAAGATAGTCGCTGCCTGTTCCTCGCTCACCTATTGACCACAATTTCCCTTGTGGATCACAAACCAGGCATTCATGGGCCACAAGCCGCCGTCCTTTGAGTTTCCTGCCTATCTCCAGCAAAAGTAAGCAATTATCTTAACTAATTCTTTATACTCCCTCACTTATCCTTGCCCACTGCATCGCCTTTATTTTCGTCCGTTCCCGCAAATGCGTTTAGCGTTCCGGCAATCCGACAAAATATTTTTTGGCGCTTTGGCCCAAAAATAAGTCAGATTTGCCGGAGGCAAAGCTGACTATACACCCGGAGGCTGAAAAAACTTGCCGAAAAGGCCAATGATCAGCGGAATGGAGACCAGAGATACCAGGAAACTGGCTAGCATGAACTGGTTGACGATTTGCCTGTTGCCTCCTGCTCTTTCAGTCAGGATTGGCACCGCTGTAACAGGGGGTACTGCAGACTGCATAATAATCAAAAATGCTATATTATATTCCGGGCGTATAATCACGAGAACTGCAAGGGCAGCTAAAGGAAAAAGAAAGTTCTTGGCAAGCACAAACTTTCCTGCTTCTACAGGATAACGTGTCCCCTTTTCCTTATAATCTATGTACAGATTGCCTCCAAGAATTATCAACAATAATGGCAAAGCCATTCCCCCAACCATGCTGAGACCAGAAACGATAAACTTAGGAATCAATGGCTCAGCCCCTATGAATCGAATGGTAGTCGCTGCAAGTGTGGCCAAGAGAACTTTGTTGACGATTTTGTTCCAATCAAGGGCAGCTGATTTTCCATAAAAGATATGAGCTGATCCAAAAAGCAAGGAGGGGAAAAACATGGTAAAGAAAAAGAGATCCACGATATATGGAGAATCCTGGCCAAATAAGCCAGAGATAATGGCTAAAGGAAAAAACAAAGCATTCTGAAAAAACAGGCTCATAGCAAACTCTCTGCGATTTTCAGCTTTAGAAAAAAAAGAGAAAATAGCAGTGAGGCAAGCCTGGAAAACTGTAAACCCCAGCCACCAGATAGGAAGCAGCCACCACCCCTGGAACTCGGCTGGTTTGAAGTTCTGCAAAATGTTTACAAAGATCAGGCTGGGCAAAGCGATGTCCAGGGCAAGGGTGGATAGGACCCCCAAAGCATGCTTGGGAAGAATACGCCTGCCGCTAATCCATAAGCCCATGGCCCCTATGCCCAGGAGCAGGGCCACTGATTCAAATGTGGAGATTAAAACTGAAATATTCAAGTGGATGCCTCGCTCAAAAAAATCTTTTCTTAAAATGGACTTTCCCATTGCTAATCATTTTTCGTGGAATGTACAATAAACTTTTAATCCAAAAAGGGGTTCCTATGGCCGAAAATACCTTTTTCTCCAGGCAGAGGGTGGAAGATCTTATTCGGGAGTTCATCGCCACCTCCCCGGATAATACCATGAATGACGGAACCGGAGAGTCGGCCTGGGAGGAGGTTCTCATCGGGTTTGCCTCTGGTGCGGACCCCATCTGGCAGGAATACAAAGAGTATGTGGGGCCGTTTCACTGGACTCCGTGGGAAATCTATTCCCAGAACCACCCCCAGATTCCGGCCCGGGCCCAAGACCTGACCGTGATCTCCTGGGTTTTGCCCCAAAGAAAGGCGGTGCGCAGGTCCAACCGCGTCAAATCCGCCCGGTTTTCCTATGCCTCTTCCTGGTCCGAGCGGCACGTGGCCCATGCCTGCGGCCTGGGCACCTTCGGGCTGTGCGACGGGCTGATCACCGCCAAGGGCAAAGCCATGCGGGCGGGATCGGTAGTGGCTCACATTCCGATTGAGCCTACCCCCAGGCTGTATAGCCATCACCGGGCCTATTGCCTCTTCTTCGCCCAAGGGGCGTGCGGCAAATGCATCGAGCGCTGTCCGGCCGGAGCGATCACCGATACCGGGCACGACAAGGAAAAATGCCGGCAGCATCTGGCCCGGACCCGGGAGTACGTTCAAGACACCTATAACTTTAAAGGGTATGGATGCGGGTTGTGCCAGGTGGGTGTACCCTGTGAGGCGGGCATTCCGGTCAAGGCCGCCCGTGAGGCCCTGGAAAAGGGAGAGCTGCCTCCTCCCCCGCCACCTCTGGCTTGATGGACTGACCAATTGCCGGAAATAAAGCGGAACCGGCTGCCCACAGCCCTATCTTGCCTTGACAGCCTTAGTCTATTAGCCTAAGTTTTAATGCAAGGTGGAGCTTATCACCGCCCCTGCTTCAACCATGACTTCGGCTGTTGTCTGGTTACCTATCTGCGAACAGAGGAAAGGCTATGAAGGTTGTCAACACGCATGAAGCCAAATCTCAACTCTCATCTCTGCTGGCTGAGGTTGAAAAAAGCGGACAACAGGTGCGGATCTGCCGTCACGGCCGGCCGATTGCCGACCTTGTACCCTGCAAGGTCCGGGACCGCCTGGAGCCTCATCCGGTGATGGGTAAAGTGATTTTGCATTATGATCCGCCGGATGATCATTGCCAGCGCGCTTGTTTTCAACCTCCCTATAGTTACTCATGATCCAGTTTTTGACCAATACGATGTAGATGTCTTGAAATAATATCACTGAATTCACATTTCAGGAGACAACTTATGCAGGATGCCAAAGTATGCATAGTCGGCCCTGGGGCCATGGGCTCATTTTACTACTGGAAGTTTCATCAGGCAGGTTTTGAACAAACCGCCCTTCTGGCCGGAGGAGAACGAGCCCAGCGCTTGCAAAACAAGGGGATTCTGATAAATGGGCAATCCATCCCCGCTCGGGTGGTCACTCCAGAAAACACGGATTATGCTGCAGATCTCATAATCGTGGCTGTCAAATACCACCACCTGGATCAAGTGGTGGCCGAGATGAAGAACCTGGTGGCCGAAAACACCCTTATCATCTCGGTGATGAACGGCATTGACTCCGAAGAGATCCTGGCCCGGACATACGGCTGGGACCAGGTGCTGTACGCCATAGCCCTGGGCATCGACGCCCAGCGGGAACCGAACCAGATCCGGGTGACCAACCAGGGGACCGTCTATTTCGGCGAACAGCGCAATCCGGAACTCAGCCCTAGGGTCAAACGGGTTGAAGAGCTGTTCCAGGCTGCGGACATTGCCTACCAGATCCCGGAAGACATGATCCGGGTCATGTGGTGGAAGTATATGATCAATGTGGGGGTCAATCAGGTCTCAGCCGTCCTGCGGGCCCCGTTCGGCACATTCCAGAAATCTCCGGAGGCCAGGGACCTGATGCAGGAGGCCATGCAGGAGGTGATCGATGTGGCTGGGGCCAAGGATATTCAACTGGGCGCCGGGGACATTCAGTCCTGGCTGCAGGTCATGGAGACCCTGGACCCGGAAGGCAAGACCTCCATGTGCCAGGACGTATTGGCCGGGCGGAAGACGGAAGTGGAGATGTTCGCCGGGATCCTGCTGCACATGGGCCGGGACCTGAACGTCCCCACCCCCCTCAATCGCTATTTATTCCAGTTTCTAAAAGCCATAGAGCAGGACATGGGTGCGGATGCCAAATGACTTAACACGTCGCGAACGTCGCAAAAAAGAACCCTCCCCTGACCCCTCCCTACTGCCCAAAGCGGCAGCAGGGAGGGGAAACAGAAAAGGAACTATTTCTCTCCTACGGGACAGGCGAATTCGCACCTCCGACACCAGTCGGTTACAAAAATGGGAGAGCCTTCGGAATCTTGTTGGCCGCTGTCAATAGGATGGGCACGATCGGTATTCAGGCGCTGGATACAGGTCGGACGGTCATATTGCCCCTGGGCGAACGCATTTTCAGGGCAGGCATTTCGGCAAGGCATGTCACAGCCTTGGCAGGGCTGGAAATCCTCCAGCGGACGGCCAGAGGGAAGGCTACCTTCAATTAATACCGCGCGAAGCCGGACTCTGGGTCCCCATTTATGGTCCACCAGAAGGTTGTTTTTCCCCACGACGCCCAGTCCCGCAAACACGGCGGCATCTTTCAGATACACCCCTCCCTTTTCCACGTGGTAGGGCAGTGGCTGGGCCCGAACCCCATGAGTATTAAATAGCCAGCCTCCTAATTCCTCTGATATTTTCGTCATATGACGATTTCCTGCGGTATTGCCGCGGTCAAACCAGTCCAGTCGGGGGTCATCTTCTGGATGATGCATGGACAGAACCAGAAGAGAGTGGGCATTTGGCAGCCACGGAGTAGGATTTTCTGAATGGCCGGTCTCCCAGCTTCCCACGGCTTCAGCCTTGTAGGAAGGACCGTCCAACACTTCCTCAACAGCGGCAATCCCCGCTCGAAAACCGTCCCTTTTTTCTGCCTCGGCAATCAGTTCTTCGGCCAGTTGGCGATCTTTGGTCATATTCTCTCCAGTCTTTTTTGGGTCCGACCAATTGAAACCGTGCAAAAAATATAATATGCACGAGTACGGTGGAAATGCAAGTTCCGAGTCAACGACTCCATTTTGCTTCTGGACTTCATCAATCAGGCCTGGGAAAGGGAGGTGGACGGGCAAGAGGCCATTGTCCAGACACCTGAGCACAAAATTACCTAGCGGATAACCGTTTCGTCATTGCCCAGCCAGGGTCATTAGAGTACACTGAAATCAAGCTTAACACGCAAGCCGCGTGAGGTGGCAAGCTATCAAAACGCATTGAGCCAAAGGGATCACATCAGAAGGGGCTTTGGTCGGTAAGGCTCTGGGTGGGGAAGACTCTTCATTGACGGCTCCAATTTTCAGGTCAGTTAAGGAAACAGATACTGATGAACAGATAAAAGTGAGGTGAAGGATAAATGGTCGAAAAACTTCCCGTTATTTTTCATGAAGCTAGTTTTGAAGAAGGGTGGGATGATGAATATCATGGCTGTATTCAGTGGCGGACTCTGTTCAGCAATGAATATACGCCAACAGAGGCACTGACAGCGGGTGTGGCTCAAATCCATCCTGGCGATCAACTCAAGGATCATAGCCATGAACCACCTGAACTTTATTATATTTTAGCCGGAGAGGGTGTAATGACAATTGAAGGAAATGATTACCATGTCAAAACCAACACAGCGGTATTCATTCCCGGCAATACCGTCCATGGTATTAGAAATACAGGTCTATGTTCTTTAAGATTATTTTATGTTTTCGCAGCCAATTCTTTTAGTGAGGTACAATATAAATTCCAAAAATGAAGAATTTCATTGACATTGTTCGAACTCTGGAGCTGGCCAAGCAGGGCATCACCTGCAACGCCATCTGTTCGGGAATGATATGTGGGAATTACACCTTCAACTTTCATAGGCCACCCCTTAGATCCTTGGTCAGCTCATATACATCCTCATGAGCCAGCCTCTTCTTCTGAAACCCAAGCTTATCACCGAGTTTGAGCATCCCGGTATTGCTTGGAAGCACTAAACCCCACACCTGTTCTATATGCATATCCCGGACGATATCCAGGCAGTTTTTGAGGAGTTCTTCCCCCACCCCTTTACCTTGCCACGGATCACCGATCAAAATGGCAAATTCACCTTTTTGGCCGTCGATATGGCCGGTAACCCTGGCTACGCCTACAATCCGGTCCTGGCCATCAACCCTGCTCAAGGCCACCAGGGCCATTTCCCGGTCGTAGTCGATCTGTGTAAATCGAGCCAGCATATCGGGGGGAAGCGTTTTCAAAGGCTGGAAAAACCGATAATAGATGCTGGTGGGAGAAAGGGTCTGGAACAGCTCAACCAGGTAGGAGGCATCTTCGGGCTGAATTGGCCGAATGGCAATTTCCAGACCGGAATCCGTGATCACCTTATCGTATTCATATTGGGAGGGATAGGGACTGATAACCAGGTGCTGGGGCGAAGCAACCGACGAAGGTTGGATAAAGGCCCGGGCATCTATAGCCAAGGGCTTGCCCCCGTCAATAACCAGCGGGTTCATGTCCAGTTCGACGATTTCCGGAAAATCCACAACGAGGTGGGCCAACCTGATAATCGTCTCCTCCAGGAGGGGCATATCTACTCCAGGCCGATTTCTAAAGCCATACAGCAAACGGGATACCTTAGTGCCACTTATCAGGCGGCTGGCCAAGAGATGATTCAGGGGCGGCAGGGCCAGGTTCCGATCTTCGAGGACTTCAGCAAAAATGCCTCCCATGCCGAAAAGGAGAACCGGTCCAAAGTTGTCGTCTTTTTTGGCTCCCAACAGCAGCTCCAACTCTGGACGTATGACCATGGGCTGGATGGTCACCCCGAGGATGTTGGCCTTGGGGTCATAGGCGTGGGCAGATTGCATAATCTGAGCATAAGCGCTGCGCACCTCATCCTCGTTGCGAAGATAAAGATGAACACCTCCGGCGTCGGTCTTATGCGTTATGTCCAGGGATAAAAGCTTCATGGCCAGGGGGTAACCCATATCCTTGGCCATTTGAGCGGCTTCATCTTCACTCGCTGCTGTTTCTGTCCTGTTAACTGGGATGCCGTAGGCTTGAATGAGGTCCTTAGATTCCGCCTCAGTGAGCAAACCACTTTTTCGGGCCAGCCCGGTCTCCACAAGCTCTCTGGCCCTATCCCGGTCAAGTCTCAGTTTGCGGGGGGCCTTAGGCGGTATCTCGGTAAGTTTTTGGAGATTTTTTGCATAATTGCGCAGATACATAAAGGACTTAATAGCGTCTTCCGGGGTGGCATAGGTGGGAATGCTGGCGTTGTTGAAGATCTCAATCCCTTTTTCCACACCTTGGCCTCCCATCCAGGAAGTAAGGACCGGAAAAGGCTTTGGGGTTAAGACTGTGATCAGCTCCTTAGCCACTTGAGCGGGGTCAGTCATGGCCTGGGGGTTCATGATAATGAGCAGGCCATCCAACTCTTTAGGGTCCAGGCAATTGACAGCTTGAACATATCGCTCCGCTGTAGCATCTCCGAGAATATCGATGGGATTGCCCCGGCTCCAGTGCTGCGGCAGGACCTTGTCCAGCTTGTTAATGGTTTCCTTGCTTAAAGTGCTGGCCTCAAGGCCATACTCGAAGAGGGCATCTACAGCCATGACCCCTGGTCCCCCGGAATTGGTGAGCACCACCATCCTGGGACCGCGGGGACGTCGCTGCTTGGACAAGAGCTCAGCGCAGCGGAAGAAATCACCGATGGAGTTGACCCGGACCGCCCCGGCCCGTTTGAAGGCGGTATCGTAGACGACATCTTCTCCGGCCATAGCTCCGGTGTGGGAAGAAGCTGCCTTGGCCCCAGCCGGACTCTTTCCGGATTTGATGATCACGATGGGCTTAACCCGGGAGACGCCTCTGGCTGCGCTCATGAACTTGCGTATGTTGGTCAGGCTTTCAATGTACAAGAGGATGCTTTCTACTTGGGGGTCACTGCCCACATAGTCGATGAGATCCCCAAAATCGACGTCCAACATGGAACCGATGCTGATAAAGTAGCGAAAACCCATTTTTTCTTGCAGGGAGAGATCCAGCATAGAGGTACAGATGGCCCCACTCTGGGAGATAAAGGCCAATTTGCCCATCTCCGGAGTGTGGGCCGCAAAACTGGCATTCAGGCCATTGCCCGGACAGATGATGCCCAGGCAGTTGGGACCCAGAATACGCAGTTTGCCCTTTCTGGCCCGTTCCAGGATCACCTTTTCTATTTTTTGGCCCTCAGCCCCTGTTTCTTTGCCCCCGGCAGATATGATAATGGCCGCCTTCACCCCGGCCTGGACACACTCGTCCACAAGATCTGGCACTGTGGCTATTGGAGTGGCGATAACGGCCAGATCGATCTCAGTCTGGGCTTTGGTCACTGAAGAGAGAGTTTTATGGCCATAAATGGCTTCATATTTGGGATTGACGGGAAAAAGGGCTCCAGCAAACCCGGCCTGGGTCATGTTCAGCATGAGGGCCGATCCTATACTACCCGGCTTTTCGCTGGCCCCTAAAACTGCCACAGATTTCGGATTGAAAAGGTAGTCCAGATTGTAAATGGTCATGCCATCCTCCTCATGGGCTTGGTTTTGAGGTTTTTGAGAATCGTTTCTTTCCATTGAATCCCATGAAAATGCTTTTCAAGCAGACCTTCCGGGTGAATTCTTGGGACGAATTCAAAGAGCAGGTCATGCGTGCTACCGACTGGCAGAATTAGGGACAGAACTGATAGATTTGTCGCTTAGTCCTTCCCCAGGGGCAGGCCGAGACACAGACGCCGCAGATATAATGGAATTAACACACCGCCCTTGTGTTTACAACTCCAGCCACGTTGACATAGTCTTGAAGTCTGGACGGGACCTCCTCACAATAGTAAAACTCGACACAAAAAGGCTCAGGCACATCCAGCTGGCCTGCAAGCATTCAAACAGGTAAACGACCAACTCCTCCAGCCAATCTTCAAGAGAGGCTTCGGCTGCCGCCTTTCCGTACATTGCAGCCAGAGTTTGCAGGTCTCGGATACTCTCTGTGCGTCCCATACCTTGGGATAGCAAGGGAAGTGCCAAGGCGGAGGACACTCTGGCACGAAGCAAAGACTCCAGCACTGCCGCCGTTTTTGCCTGCGATCCGGACAGGTAAGACCCGGGAGAAATCAAAAAAATGAGTACAAAATTGTCCTTTTTGCCGTTACTTTAGCCCATGGCCGCCTGGGGTTGGTGCCGTTGGACCAGCTTTTCCAGCATCCGGGCCAATCCCGCCCCCAGTGCAAAAATGGAGCCCATGGTCAGATTGTCCTCCACAGTTGCGTCAAAGAACACGTGCAAGCTTGAATCTAATCCTTCCTCCGCCCGCCAATAACATATGGCCAGGGGGACCTTGGGCAGGGGATGAAGGATGAGGGCCACATCGGCGTCAAACTGGTCCTTACCGTCCCGGCCGCTGAACATATCGAGCATATCCTCAAAAAAATCGGGATGTTCATCTGCGATCTTCTTCAGAGGTTTTTCACAGCGTTGTTCAAAGAGCCCGGTCCAGGATTTGCCTTGGGACAGTTCCCGAAAAGAAACCCATTTTCCGATGGGATTACTCCCGGCACCGTGCAGGATATAGGTCAAGACCGGGACCGAGACCCAGGCGTTGGTATGGATCTCGGCTGAAAGGCGACCGTTTGAGTCCACATGAAAGTCCTTACCCAGGACCTTCACGGTAATCTTTCCATTTTTGTACCTTCCGCCCAGACGCTTGGCCGCAGCAGCCAAGTCGACTTTGGGGATCTCTTTTTTGAGCTGCTTGACCGTTTCCTCCACTTCCTGGTCCGGGGAAGTCTGCGGCTGGGTCTTTGTTGAAAACCTGGCCACGGTCTCTGCATCCAGTTTCGGGCATTCGCTTAACTCCTGCTGGCCCCGAAACACGGCTGCGGCAAAGGCCATGCAGGTCGATTGTCCGCACTGTCGGCAATTTGAATTATCCAGCAGTTTAAATATGTCCAAAGGGTTGGTCAGTTGAGCCATATCTTCTCCTTTACGCTCTGCAAAGGCCCCAGTTGAGACCTTGCCAGAGATCGATTCTATGTATTCTTTGTCAAATCTATGTTCTTTGCCTTGATCATCACCTAATTCATGCTACGAATATGTCAAACTTGTTACTTAAGTCACATAAAGCGACTTAGCACGCAAGCAATGCTGGCAGGCCGCTCGCTCCTACAAGTACCACCGTAATTTGGCCAATGCGTAAAAATATTTCAGAGTTTCATCCGAGCTTTATGGGGAATACAGCCCGGCTGTCGTGGGCAAGTACAGGGAGAGGATTGGAAACAAAGACAAAATAATCAGGATGACCACATCGGCCAGGACGAACCAGATGGCTTGTCTGGCTAAAGAATCAATATCTCCCTTAATCAAATTGGCGGCGGTAAACAGATTCACGCCCACCGGAGGTGTGGCCTGACCGATAGCCAAGGCGGAAATAAAGATGACCCCATACCACAGGGGATCGATCTCAAAGGCGGCCAACACAGGAATGAGGATGGGCATGATCAGATAGGAAATAGATATGGCGTCCAAAATCATGCCCAGGCCGAGAAGGAGAAAATTGACCAGGATGATCATGACCACTTTGTTCGGTGAGATTTCGACGATGAAATTTGCAGCCAGATCGATGATCCCGGTAACCGAGGCCACCCAGGTGAAGATCCCGGCAAAAACCACGATGAACATGATCACGGAACTGGTTATGCTGGCCTCTACCAGGATGTCCACCAGGTCGGATAAAGAAACCGATCTATAGACGAACAGGGCAATGAACAGGCTGTAAAAGACCGCCACCACAGCGGCCTCAGTTGGGGTGAACACACCGGTGTATATGCCGCCCAGGATGATGATGGGAGCCAAAATGGCCCAAATGGATTCCCGCAGGCCCTGCAGGATCTCCCTGAGGCTTCCCCGCCTGGAAAGTCCGCGATATCCCCGTTTTTTGGAAATGAGATAGGCTACCAGCAAGGTGGCCAGGCCGGTCAAAAGACCGGGAATGATACCAGCCACAAACAGGGCACTGACCGAGACACTGGTTATGTTTCCGTAGATGATAAAGGCGATGCTGGGAGGGATGATGATGGACAGATCGGCGGCATTGGCTATTGCCGCCCCGGCAAAATGCTTGTCATAGCCGTGCCTGATCATTGGGGCGAGCAGAATGAGGCCCACTGCGGCCGTGGTGGCCGGCCCGGATCCGGACATGGCTCCCCAGAACATACAGGTTAACACGGCCACCATGGCCAGTCCGCCGGTGGATTTACCTACAACCAGCTCAAAGAAGCGGGCAATAATGGCCGCCAGGCCGGCTCGCTGTAATAACACCCCGGCCAGAACAAAAAAGGGAATAGCCAACAAGGGAAAAGATGCGATGCCGGAGGAGAAATTGACTCCCAGCATGCCGATGCCCAGATCAAAGGTATAAATGGTGATTATCGCCGATATGCCCAAAGAAGTCCCAATGGGCACTCCCAGGAGCATAAGGAGCACAAATGTGCCGGCGATTACAAGGACATCCATAGGTCAGCTTTGCCTCCGGCAAATCTGACATAATTTTTTGGGCCAAAGCGCCCAAAAAAAGAAAGTTGCCGGATTGATCAAGGATGAAACTTGTGAAATTTCAAAAACAGGCAAAAGGGTTTCTCCTCTTCGTTCCCAGGGCCTGCCCCGTTCAATTCCGATAGGACAGCGCAGCGTATTGAACTGGGGTTTATCCAGTGAAATCGAATTATAAAGATGATGTGCCCTTACAGGGCAACTTTTGGGTGTTCTCTTTCTCCCGGGACGTTGCCCCGGGCTGGTATGTCCGGCCCCTTTGGGGCCAGAAGAGGATGTCCCGGGCCAGAGGCACCTTTGAGGGTCTTTTTTCTGCACCCCAAAGGGGTGAAATATACCAGCCCAGGGCAACGCCCTGGGGATAGATGCAATCAATAATTTCCCCAGCCCTGAAAGGGCGTGACTTAAAACTGAACTGAACAGTATCAATTGCCAAAAATTGAGACAACATTTCTGAGACGCAATACTAGGCCGTTCCTGCGGCAGCTGAGGACAGGCTCTAGTGATCAGGTTCCTTAAGGGAACGCAACCGGTTGCCGGCATCACGTATGATTCCACGAAAGACAAATACGGACAGGACCGGCACCCCGGCATAGTAGATCCAGACCGGAATGCCCAGTCCGGCCGATGTGGCCTGAAACAGGGTGATTTCGTCGTAGATGGCCTGGATCATGTACACATCCACCAGGAGGAACAGCATAAAGGCCAAAGATGCGCTGAGGATCACCACCCATTTTTGCACCGATGGAGGTAAATGGTTGTACAGGGTGACCATGCCCAGCTGCCCGCCGCGTTCAAAGGCCAAACCAGTGCCCACGACCGTAAGCCAAACAAAGAGGTTGATGGTAATCTCCTCAGTGGAGGCAAAGGAAAAGTGAAAAAAGAACCTGCTGATCACGTTGATAAAGGCGATCAAGGCCATGGTCCCCAGCATAATCGCGGCCAGGCAATGATCTATACGGTACTTTCTATTTCGGGCCATACGCTTCAAATTTCCAGCTTACGCCTTATTTAAAGCCCGCCTGAACCTGGAACATAGACGGAGCAGGTGGGAATCCAGAGCAGACAGAATGGTTTTCCCCTAGATTGTTTGGCCACTCACTTTCAAAATAAATTTCAGATTTGCTTCTGGCTGGGCCAGAAGCAAATCTGAAATTTATCTCCCCATATCCTTGAGGGCCTGGGCATAAAGATCCGTACCGATTTTAGGTACCCATTTATCGTATATGGGCTTCGTAGCCTGGATGAAGGCTTCTCTTTGCTCATCGCTCAAGGTATTCACGGTCATCCCCTTGCTCTGCAAAAACTGAAGAGGATTGGGCACTTCCATGGTATAGTTGAACTCCTCCTCCAGGATCTGCAATGACTCTCCGTCATCCAATCCGGCCCTGCACAAAGCCTTTTCAAATCTGGCTGCCTCTGTGGCCGCTTCTTGAATGGCCTCTTGAATGTCTTCAGGAAATTCATCCCACTGCTCTTGATTCCAATAAAAAATCAATGGATCCACCAGATAATTCCACATAGTCACATAGTCGTGGTACTGATAGATCTGGACCGGGACCAAGACCCCGACCGGATTTTCCTGTCCATCCACCACCCCCTGCTGGAAAGCGGTCACAGCATCGCCCCAGTTCATATTCACCGGATCGGCCCCCAGCTGCCTGAAGATATCGATGAAAATCGGGCTGCCCACAACCCGGATACGCAAGCCATCCAGATCTTCGGGTTTTTTGACTGAATGCTCACTGTTGGTCAGCTGGCGAAAACCGTTTTCCCCCCAGGCCAGGCCAACCAAACCCTTGTCCTGCATGGCCTTAAAGATGGCCTCTCCGGTCTTCCCAGTCTCCAATTTATCCAAGTTCTCAAAGGTGTTGACGAAAAAGGGCAAGGAGAAGATGTTGCACTCCGGAATGACCGGGGAGATATTGATTGTGGATTCAAACGCGCAATCAATGACCCCTTTGGATACCAATTGCGCAGACTTGAGCTGGGCACCTTTGAGCAAGGAACTGCCAAAATATGGCTTGATGTTGATCTTGCCATCGGTCTTCTCTTTGACCAGTTCAGAAAACTTGGTTGCCCCCATTCCCCAATAGAACGTCGGACCGACATTGACCTGCATCCTGTATTCTTTTTTGAATTTTTTGGCTTGAACAGAAAAGCACAAGCCAATGACCAGCAAACAGCCGACTCCTAAAAAGGCCATCCATTTCAAGACATGAAAACGTGTACTCATATGCCGCTCCTCTGTTCAGGTTGCATGTTTCTTCGTTTCCAGAGCCCAACCCTCATATATCTTACCTGATTGTATTCTTATAACCGTGAACTTGGAACCGTGAACCCTCAAATACTGATTAGAGCAAAAGATACTTTCTTTTGACCTCATCGTCGGCCTGGAGCTCGTCAACTGTTCCTTGATAGCGGATCATCCCGTTATCGATGATGTAAATCCGCTGGCTTAAACTTAAAGCTATCTGGCAGTTCTGCTCCGTGAGCAGCACGGTCATTCCCTGATCCCCCAAAGTCTGAATTTGCTGCTCCAGGGTCTTAACCACCTGGGGAGCTAAGCCTTCCATCGGTTCATCCAGGAGCAGAAGTTTGGGGTTGGTCAACAAGGCCCTGGCAATGGTCAGCATTTGCTGTTCTCCTCCACTGAGGTAGCTGGCCTTGCGCGAGGCTATCTCCTGAAGAGCGGGGAAAAAATCGAATATTTTCTTCTGATCCCAGAAGTTATATCCGAGCGCTTTACGCTCCGATATTTCCAAATTCTCCCGAACGCTCAAATCAGCAAAGACCCTCCGGTCATCGGGAACAAATCCAATCCCCTGTCTGGCTATCACATGGGGCTTCAAACCGGAAATGACTTTCCCCTGAAAACGAATTGTCCCTCTTTTGGGCGGGGCCAACCCGATAATACTCTTCATGGTCGTGCTTTTCCCTGCCCCGTTCCTACCCAGCAAGCAGACAACTTCTCCTTGAGCCACCTGCAAGGATACCCCGAACAATATGTGGCTTAAGCCGTAATAAGTGTGGACGTCATCCAGCTCTAGCATGCCACCGCATCTCCCAAATAGGCTTCCTGAACTTGTGGGTCTTCACGGATCTTTTGTGGAGTATCTTGAATAATGGTCCGGCCCTGGTGCATAACCATTATGCTGTGGGCTATTGAAAATACAAAATGCATATCGTGTTCACACAGCAGGATGGTCAACCCCAGTTCAGTGCACAAATGTTGAATCAAGGCCATGGCTTGGGCCGTCTCTTCCGGAGACATCCCGGCTGTTGGCTCGTCCAGGATAAGCATTTTGGGATCATGACCCAAGGCAATGGCCATTTCCAGCACCTTCTGGTCTCCGTGAGACAAGGTAGCACTTATATCCCCCGCCTTTGGGGCCAGCCCCACTTTTTTCAGAATATCCATCGTTTCCTGCACATACATGTTGGCGCAGGGATGGAAAAGGTTCAGTGTCTTTTTCTCCCTGGAGAGCACAGCCACCTGCACATTTTCAAAAACGCTTAATCTGTTAAACACATTGACGATTTGAAATGATCGGGCCAAACCTTTCCGGCAGATACGATGGGGAGGCAGGTTGGTTATATCTTCCTCCTGAAAGAAGACCTTTCCTTGATTCGGCCTCAACTGGCCGGTGATGACATTGAACAGGGTGGTCTTGCCCGCCCCGTTGGGCCCGATGGTGGCCACAATTTCCCCCCTGGAAACTCGCAAGTTTGCTTCCTTGATGGCCATAAATCCATCGAACGTCTTTTGAATCTTGTCCACGCGCAGCATCTAGACCTCTCCCTCGGTCACCTCATATCGCCGTTGAGAGCTCATTTTGTCCAACAGATAACCAAGGACCCCTTGGGGCAGGAAAAAGATGAGAAGAACAAGGACAATTCCCATAATCATGGTCCAATACTCAGTATATGTGCCCACCACCGTTCTCAGGCTGACGATGATGGCTGCCCCTAGAAGAGGACCCAGAAAAGTAAACCAGCCTCCCAGCAAACACATGATCAGGATTTCCAGGGACAGAGTCCAGAACAGCAAATCCGGAAAAACCGAGCCTTCCACTGTTACAAATAAGATTCCGGCCACACCTCCAAAAAAGGCGGCTAGAACCAATCCCACCAGCTGATGCAGCCTGACGTTCACTCCCACTGCCTGGCTGCGTTCGGGATTGTCCCGGATACTTTGCAGGATCTTACCAAAGGGAGATTGAATGATCGTATACATGAGCAGGATGCATACGGCGGCCACGGCTATGGAAAAATAATAGGCCCCGGAGGTGGAAGAAAGTGTTGCCGGCACCGGGATTCCATGTATTCCGTTATCTCCCCCAGTAAATGAATACCACCGAAAGACGATGGCCCAGACCAGTGAGCCCAGGGATATTTGCAGCATTCCGAAGTAAAGCTTGATCAACCGCAAACAGATCAGCCCCATTATCAGCCCCAGAAAAGCGGCAAACACAGGCCCGGCCAGAAAACACAGCCAGGCAGGCAATTCCGTCTTGGTAAACATAAGGGCGCAGGTATAGGCCCCGACACCGTAAAATACGGCGTGATGAAACTGATACATTCCCCCGAATCCAAGAACCAGATTCAAGCTCAAAGCCAAAAGACCGGTTACTGCGATAAGTGAAAGCAAATACACATAATAACGCGGTATAAAAGACGGTAAAAAGAAGAGAACGGCCAGGAAAAATATACTTATTGCCGTTTTTTTCACAGGAAGACGAGCTAATGAGGTCATAGGTCAATCCCAATAATCATTCCAAGAACTTTACCAGGTGGCCTTCAAAAGACCTTTGGGCCGAAACAGGAGCACGATGACCGTTGCCAGGTAGGGCAAAACAATGGCAAACTGAGGGATAATCAACATACCCATGGAATGGGTCAACCCAAAGATAAGGGCTCCCAGCAAAGAGCCCCATATATTGCCTAGCCCTCCCATGACCACGATGAGGAAGGCCTCAATAATGATCGTATGATCCATTCCTTGAGTGATGTTTTGCGTAGGGGCCACCAAAGCCCCGCCTAATCCGGCCAGAAAGCAGCCTATGACAAAAACCGCGGCAAAGACCCAACTGACGTTAATACCCATTGCCGCCACCATGTCTCTGTCCACTGCCGCTGCCCTGGCGATCTTACCTATTTTGGTTTTGTGGTTGAGCAACCACAACCCAAGGGCTACGATGGGGCCGACAGCTAGTAAAAACAGGTTGTATTTGGGAAAAGGCAATCCACCGAACACATTAATATATCCCTCCAGCATATCCGGAGGAGACATGGATCTGTATTGTGATCCCCAGATTATTTTTACCAAATCGGCGAATATGAGCATAAAAGCAAAGGTAAACAAGAGAAGCATAAGGTGTTCGCGGTCATAGAGTCGGCAGAAGAGCCCCCTTTCCACAATCAGGCTTATCACGGCCACTCCCAACGGAGCCCCGACAATGGCCAGCCAGAAGCCGGCCGTACCGCCTCCGGTGGCAACGGACAGGGAATAGGCCAAAAAGGCCCCGATCATGTACAAGGATCCGTGAAAGACATTGGGAATGCGCAGCACTCCCAAGACCAAAGTCAGCCCGGAGCAGACGGTAAACAAAAGCGTAGACCTGCTCAAACCTACCAGCAATTGCTGCCCCATAGGGGCCCAGGAACTTATTGATATATCCATTACCCTATCCGTGCATTGCTTGCTTGACTTATAAACCGCGGAAGACGCTGAAATCGCGGAAGAATTGAAGTATGTTTTTTATTCAGCGTATTCAGAGCATTCCGCGGTTAAGCCATTGCCTGTGGGTCACTTCCTCGATCAAACTGGCGGCCGCCGCCACAGTGGCTGCACTCGTATAAACTAGATTTTACCTTGAAGAAAGCCTGCCCTTCGGAGAAGGGCGGCCTACCAAGCAACCCGGCCCGTGGTCTTTTGTGTAGGGCGGCCCTCTCCGAGGGCCTGCCTTCTTTGTAACTGTTTCATCCCGGATCAAACTGGCGGCCGCGGCCAGAGGCGGCGCTGACGTCTGACCGCTGATCTCTGACTTCTGTTCTCTGACTTCTGATCTCTGACCAACCACTGGCCATCATTCCTCCCGGGCCTCTCTTATCTCCTGCACCGAGGGAACCACCTGGTCCGCAGGAATGGCCACAATATCCTTGGCTATCAGGAAATCATATTCCGGGTCCCTGGTGGTTTGGCCCATAAACATGGGAAACATGACCTGATGATCAAAGGCCCGCAGGGTCAGCTCACCCACCGGACTGGCCACACTCATACCTTCCACAGCATCAATGAATTTTTCGGTGTCCACCTCTCCGGCCTTTTTCAGGCCTTCAATGATGAATTTGGCTGCAGTGTATCCGTATAAGGCCCCCACCGTCGGGTATCGATCATAATTGTCCTGAAAATCTTGTGCGAAATCCCTGTTTTCTTTTGTTTCCGGGTAGTAGAAGAAATAATTGGACGTACCCAGGACGCCCTCAGGGGCCTGATCACTCAAGGGCCTCAAGGTGGCCAGCTCTGTGGCTGTATGCATATAAAAGGGGATTTTTTGGGCAAAACCGGTGGATTTGGCCGCCTTTAAGAAAGGCACGCAATCCGCGCCGCCGGTGGCGATAATGGCTGCATCCGGTTGAGCGGAGAGCATGGAAGTAATATAGGGGGTGAAATCTGGTTCGCCCACCTTCCACCAGGACTGGCCCAAAAGCTCTACCTCTGGTTTTATTTCCTTCAGATGGTTCCACACACTTTCGGCTATGGCGTGACCGTACTCATAATCGTCTCCACCTATCCAGTAGGTGGTGAAAGGCATGTCGGCCAGAGCCACAGCTGCCGCCCTTCCAGCCATAGCCGTATTTTCGTTCATTCCGAACACATACCTGTGTCCTTTACTTCCGGTGATCTTTTCACTCTTGGCAAAGGTGGCCAGAAAGGGAATCTTTTCCGCTTTGGCCAGGTCGGAAATGGCCAGGGCCAGGGCGCTGTTGATGGTCCCCATAAGGATATCCACATCTTGGCGCATGATCAGTTCCTTGGCCGCACTTAAGCCAGTACTGACCTGGAACTTACTGTCCCTGGTGGTATATTCAATCTTCTTGCCTAACACCCCGCCCTGGGAGTTCACTTTCTCCACTTCCTGAATAAATGCGTCCCGGACATCAATGGTGTAAGTGCTGGGCGGTCCGCTGTAGCAGTCCACAATGCCCACTTTGATGGTATCATCAGCCCATACCGGTGTGGCAAGCAAAAGGCCTGCCAAAAACAAAATGCCGCACATTGCCGGCCAGATACTCCTGCGCATACTGCACCTCCTGCTTAACTTTATGGTTCAAAGTTCCAGGTTCACCGTTCACGGTTATAAGAAAGAGATCAGTAAGATACGAGGAAAACCGCAATACCCAGATTGACAATTAACTATCGTCAATAGAAACAACAAGTTAGCTTAGAACTTTTGACTGTCGAGTATTGCCAATCCTCGCCTACCTGCCTTTGAACAATTGTATTCATTTTGTGACCATAGAAACATATACTATCAGGAAAATCAAGCCGGATCGCTCCACAGCATTCAAAGGGAATGGCTTCGATCGGTTCCATTTCATTTTTTTTATTTAAACAACCTTCAGAAAACAATTGGTTTTACTGGAACGTCATTTTGTGTATCCTCTTTTCAGCTTTGCCTCCGGCAAATCTGACTTATTTTTGGGCCAAAGAGCGCAAAAATAAATTTATTTGATTACCTGATGACAAAAGCCCCAAATAGATTCGAGGCCTGCCATGCCCCATCCAACAACTACTGCATCGTGCCGCAAAGTGACCCTTTTTGTTCAGTGCCTCGTGGATGCCTTTCAACCCCAGGTGGCTCAATCCATGGTCGATATATTCTCCCACTTGGGCCTGGAGGTGGAATGTCCCACTGAACAGACCTGCTGCGGTCAGATGGCCTTTAACGCCGGGCACCGCAAAGAAGCTGCCGTTGCCGCCCGGCACTTCGTGACTATGTTTGAAGATGCCGAGGTCATTGTCTGTCCCTCCGGATCATGCACGGCTATGGTCGTGCATCATTATCCTCAGTTGTTGGCAACTGACCATAGGTGGGCGGAGCGAGCCAAGCGGGTGGCGGCCAAGACCTATGAGTTCACCCAGTTTGTGGTCGATGCCCTGGGTGTCCAGGACCTGGGATCCAAGTATGCCGGGACAGCCACCTATCACGATTCCTGTCATCTGGCTCGAAGCCTGGGGATCAGAGAGCAGCCCAGGCTGTTATTGAACAATATTTCCGGGTTGAACCTGGTGGAGATGGAGGATTCTGACCGCTGCTGCGGCTTCGGCGGGGTCTTTTCCATCAAATACCCGGAGATCTCCAGTGCCCTGCTCCAGGACAAAGTGACGAACATTAGAAACAGCGGGGCGGAGCTGGTGGTGGGCTGCGATGTGGGCTGTCTGATGAATATCCAGGGCATGCTGCACCGGCAAGGTTCCCGGATTCAGACCATGCATATAGCTCAACTCTTGGGTTTCAGCTTTGCCTCCGGAAAATCTGTGAAATTTCTTCCATTTCACGGGGATCCGCTCAGACCTTTGCGTGAACGTCTTCCTCTAGAAGGAGAATTGTATTATGGCCGGCATTGAGATTGGTCGCTACTCTGAGACTGCCAGAAAATCCATACAGGACCAGACCCTGCAACAGGCATTATCCTGCATGCAGCAACGCATAGGTCGGGCCACGGCTCAGAAATATACAGACCAGCCCGAGGGGCAAGACCTGCGCCTGTTGGCCAAAGACCTGCGCCTGCGGACTCTTTCCGGATTGGACCGTCATTTGTCCCGCTTGGCGGACGGTATTCGAAGCCGAGGCGGCCGGGTCTTTTTCGCCCAGACGGCCGAGGAGGCGGTCTCTTATTGCTTGGAAGTAGCAGCCAGACATAATGTCCGCTCCGTCGTTAAGGGCAAGTCCATGGTTTCTGAAGAAATCGGATTGAATCAAGCCTTTGAGTCCGCGGGTATCCAGGCTACGGAAACCGACCTGGGCGAATACATCGTCCAACTGGCCGGAGAACATCCATCGCACATCATCGCCCCGGCCATCCATAAGACCAAGGAAGAGGTCGGCCGCCTCTTTGCAGACAAACTGGGGATCGAGTATACAGACGATCCGACTGTATTAACTCAGGCGGCCCGAGAGTCCCTGCGGGAAAAGTTTCTGGCCGCGGACATGGGGGTCACCGGCTGCAATCTGGCCTGCGCAGAAACCGGGCACATCACCACCTTGTCCAACGAAGGAAATATCCGCATGGCCTCAACTCTGCCCCGGGTGCACGTGGCCATCATGGGTATGGAACGGGTGGTGGCCAATCTGCAAGACCATGACATCTTGTTTCGGCTGCTGTCCTGGGGGGCTGCGGCTCAAAATCTGGCCGGTTATGTCAGCTACGTAGGCGGACCAGCCGCCCCGGACCATGTGGACGGCCCTGAAGAGTTTCATTTGATCGTCCTGGACAACGGACGATCCCGGATCCTGGCCGATCCGGAATTTCGGGAGCTGTTGTGCTGTATCCGGTGCGGAGCATGTCTGAACATCTGTCCCGTATACGGCAAAATCGGAGGCTATGCCTACGGCCATCCCTATGCCGGTCCGATCGGCAGTGTGCTGATCCCGCTTATGTCCGATATCGGACGGGCCAAAGACCTCTGTTTCGGTGAGACACTGTGCGGGGCCTGCCGGGACGCCTGTCCGGTGCAGGTGGACATCCCCCGCATGCTCTTGGCCTTGCGTCACAAGTGCGTGGAGGGCTGCGACATCTGGGGGGTGAAACCGAATATCTCCAAAACGGAACAGGGGATGTACACTCTCTGGGCCCGGGCAGTAGGCAACCGTAAACTGTATGAAACTATGCTGAAGGCAGCCCTTTTGGGGGGAAAAGTAATGCCCAAATCCGAAGGATGGCTGCGCAAGCTGCCCGGCCCCCTCTCCGGGTGGACCTCCAGCCGGGATCTGCCCCCGCTGGCCCAGCGCTCATTTATTGAGCAGTGGAAATCGACAGAGGTCAGAGATCAGAGGTCAGCAAAAAAAAGAGTTCCAGATCCAAATTGGATTCCAAATGAACCTAGTGAGTTGCATATTTCCAGTGTCGCAAAAAAGAACCCTCCCCTGACCCCTCCCTCCTGCCCAAGGCGGCAGCAGGGAGGGGAACAAGAAAAGGTTTATATGACCGACCAACGCCAAAAAGCATTTCTGCAACGTATTCGCCAGGCTTTGGGCTCCGACCGTTTAGAGCCAACAGGTCAAGCCCAGCCAGAGCCAGAAATCACTGCCCCGCCTACTCCCCGTTCCGAGCGGGAACAAGATGAGCTGGTGCAGCGCTTAATAGAGGCTGGGCAGGCCTTGCACATGCAGGTCAGGCTGTGTCCGGATCTGGAGGCTATGGCAGACGATGTGACTGACCTGGCCCGAAGCAAGGTACAGAAAGACAGAGGGGTCGTGGCCTGGGATCATCCCCTGCTCTGGGAATTGCACCTGGATAAGCGACTGACCGAGAAGGGCATCCGGCTTTCCACCACCGGATGGCAAGACCCTCCTCCAAATTCCGAGGCTGAACGCTGCAGGCAACGATCCCTCATTCGCCAAGAAATCGCTACCGCCTCCCTGGGCATCACCAGTGCCGACTTCTGCCTGGCCGATACCGCCACCCTGGTCATGAAAACCAGGCCCGGCCAAGCCCGCAGCGCCTCTCTGGTCCCGGAGATCCACGCCGCTGTGATCCGGAAGGACCAAATCATTGCCGATCTACAGGAACTTTATTTCCTCCTGGCCCATGATCCCCAACAGGTCCAGGAGGGCCTGACCAACTGCCTGACCCTGATCACCGGACCCAGCAAAACAGCGGACATTGAAATGTGCATGGTCCATGGGGTGCACGGTCCACGCGAACTGTATCTCTTTGTACTGCCTTAGGCTATCCAGATCCAGCAGCCATCTCTGAGTTAAGCACTGGTACAGACATCCTCTGGCTGAGCTGTGACAAGTCGGTTTGCGTTCATAAGCATCCCAAGTTGAAGTTACAATTTGTGGCCAAGAGGGGCTGGCCCGGCACTCAATTGGAGATGTAAGTCTTTCAATCCAGATACACCGATAGCTTCTGCAATTGAGTGCCGGGCCGCCCTACCGGGAAGACCGCGGGCCGGGGTGCAGCCGGGCAAGGCCGCCCTTCCCCGAAGGGCTGGCTTGCTTACCAGGCGCATCTACTCCTCGGGCACGTCCTGAATACACGGTCCCAGTCCGCAGACATTGGCCGTATCTTCCAGGACCAGGTACAGACAGGGGATGAGGACCAGAATGATCATGGTGGCGAAGACCAGGCCGAAACCCAGGGAAATGGCCATGGGTATCAGGAATCGGGCCTGCCTGGAAGTTTCCAGGATCATGGGTGAAAGGCCGCCAAAGGTGGTCAGAGTGGTCAGAAGGATGGGACGGAAACGCTGCCGGCTGGCCATTGTCACTGCCTCCAACACGCTCATGCCCTGGCGTCGCAAGCGATTGGCGAAATGAATAAGGACCAGGGAGTCATTGATGACCACCCCGCTTAAGGCCACAATCCCGAACAGGCTCATCAGGCTTAAGGAGTAGCCCATAAGCAGGTGTCCGAGCATCGCCCCGACCAGGCCGAAGGGAATGCAGGCCATGATGATCATGGGCTGCACGTAGCTGCGAAAGGGGACGGCCAAAAGCCCGTACAAGGCCAGCAAGGCCAACAGAAGTCCCTGGATCAGGCTGCCCACGCTCTCCCGCAGGTCGGCCTGCCGGCCTTCGAAACTGAAGCTCAGTCCCGGGTAGGCGGCCTGCAGATCTAGGAGGGCAGAGGCCCGCAGTTCAGCACTTAACTGCTCGACTTTGGACCGGGGCTGGACATTGGCCGTGACCTCCACTGTCCGCCGACCGTTGGTCCGGTTGATGCTGGTAAAGGATCGCCCCTCCTGGACATGGACAGCATCCTTAAGGGGTACCTCCTTGCCTCCCACCCGAAGCAATAAGTTTTCCAAGGTGGCCAAACTGCCGCGTTCTCCTTTCGGCAGCCAGACCCGGACAGTCACCTCGTTTCTGCCTTCCTGCTGACGCAGGGCCTCGGCCCCGTAAAATGCGTGTCGGACCTGGTTTCCCAGTTCCCGGGATGACAGATCCATGCGCCGGCCCGCATCGGAGAGGCGGATATCCAGTTGCCGCTTGCCGCTGGGTGAACCGTCGTCAATATCCGAGACCCCGGAAAACTCCTCCAGCCTGGCTGCCAGAGCCCTACCGGCCTGCTCCAAAAGATCACGATCCCGGTGACTGAGCCGGACCGTCAAGGCCTTACCCGATCCTGGTCCGCCCCGGTCGGCCTCGAACTGCATACTTTCCAGCCCTACAATCTCCCCGGTCCGCTCCCTCCAATACCTGGTGACCACAGCGGTTCCGATGGGCCTGAGCTCCGGGTCGGTCAGATAAATCCTGGCCTCCACCGTGTTCTCATTGACCACAGTGAGCACAGACTCGGCCAGTTGCTTCCCCCCATGTTCCCGGACCACGCTTTGGGCCGCCCGGGTCAAGCGCTCCTCCACCCGCTCAAGATCCTCCCGGGCAGCTCCGGCCGGAAGGGTGGCCTGGGCATAGGCATAGTCCGATTCCACGGTGGGAAAGAGAACAATGCCCATGCGACCGGACTGGATATAGCCCACTGTGGCCACCAGGATGGCCAGACCCAAGGCCAGGACCAGGTAGCGCTGGCGCAAGGCAAAAGACAAAAAGGGTCCGAAACGGTTGGCGATCAGATGTTCTATCCAGGCACTGAACCTGGCCTGGGCCTGAGCCAGGTAGCGCAAAGGACCACCCATATGCTTTTCCCGGATATGGGCGAGATGGGAGGGCAGAACAAGCAGGCTCTCAATCAAGGAGACGGCAAAGACGCTTAAGACCACAACCGGAATAAACTTGAAGATCTTGCCCATGACCCCAGGGATAAAAAACATGGGCAAAAAGGCCACCATATTGGTCAAGACACTGAACACCACGGGCATGGCCACTTCCCGGACCCCCAGGATGGATGCTTGCAGCGGTCCCTGGCCCTGCCTGCGATGATGGTAGATATTTTCCCCGACCACAATGGCGTCGTCGACCACAATTCCCAAGGTGACGATAAAGGCGAACATGGTGATCATATTCACACTGAAGTCGGTTCCGGACAGAAAAAGGAAAGAGCCGAGAAAGGAAATGGGGATGCCCAAACTGACCCAAAAGGCCAACCTGGCTTCCAGGAAAAGGGCCAGCAGAAAAAAGACCAATCCCAGGCCCAGAAAGGCATTGGTCAGCAAAAGATCGGCCCGTTGCTGAAAGATGTCTGAACGGTCCCTTAGGACAGTCACCTGCAGGTTTCCGGGCAGGGAAACATTGAGTTCTTCGATGACCGAACCGGCGGCCTTGGAGACCGATCCCGGGGTCTGATCCCCGATACGGTAGACTTCTATCATCACCGCCGGCAAGCCGTTGACTGTGGCCCAGGACTCGGCATCTGCAAAACCCAAAGTAACTTTGGCCACATCCGCAAGCAGGACCTGGGCTCCGTTCTCTTTGGTCAGGACCGGTATTTGACCATACTCATCGGCAGACGATCGTCGGTCCTGGATCCGAACCAGTACGTCTCCGGCCCGGGTCTTCACGCTCCCGGCCCCCAGATCCACCGAGGCCAGGCGAACCGTGCGAGCCAACTCCTCCAGGGTCAAACCGAAACGGCGCAAGGTCTCCCGGCTGATGGCAATGTGCACCTCGAAGTCGCGCACTCCGTCCAATTCAACTTGGGTAATTCCCGCATCCTGCAAGAGCTCATCCCGAACGATCTCAGCCGCTTCCCGCAAAACCAGCTCATTCTGGGCACCATACAGGGCCAGGGTCAACACGCCCCGCTTGTGGGCCGAAATGGTCACCTCTGGCTCTTCTGCCTCGTCCGGAAAGGTGGTGATCCGGCTGACCTCGCTGTCCACATCCTGCCACAGCCGGTTCATGCTTTGGCCCTCAATGGCCTCCACTTGGATCAAGGCCCGGCCTTCAGAGGCGGTGGACCGGACCTCTTTGACTCCCTCCAGTCCCTGTACCGCCTCTTCCACAGCCAGAACAATGCCCTGTTCCACCTCTTCCGGACTGGCCCCGGGATAGGGAACGACCACACTGACAATATCCCGGGAAAACTCGGGAAAGACCTCCTGCTTGATGTTTAAGGCCGTGATCAACCCGCCGACCAAGAACAAAAGCATGATCAGATTGGCGGCCACGGAATTGCCGGCCATCCAGGCCAGGGGACCCCGTGATACCGATTCGGTTTGCCTGCTGCCCGGGATCATTCCTGGTCCCCGTTGACATCTACCCGCAACCGCATCCCCTGAACCGGGGTGGCCAAAGAACTGAGTATTACCTTATCTCCCGGGGTGAGCCCCTGGCGGACATACACCCGTTCCCGGTCTTTCCAGATGACCTGCACGGAACGAATCTCCAGCTGTCCATCTTCGACCACCCACACTTTCTGCCCGCTCCGCAAGGCCCTGCGGGGGAGAGAAAACACCTCGGCCAGGGTTTTGCCTTGAATAAAAACCTGGACATAGTCGTTGAGCATGAGTGGGGAAGAATAAACCTGTTGGTCAAGGGGCTTGGGAACGGCCAGGATCAAAGTGGCCATGCGGGTGGCCTCATCCACTTCCCCGGTCAGTCGCAGAGTACGGCCTGTCCACTCTCCGCTCCCGGATTGGGAAACGATGCGCACCGGGCTGCCTCCCTCGGGCTTTTGGTCCAAAAACTCCAGGCTGTCGACCGGGACCGGGGCCCGCACCCAGTAGGTCTCTGTGCCGGCCAGGGTGGCCAGGCTGTCTTGGCTGCTCACATAAGAACCCAGATCAATATTTTGCTCCATAACCAGGGCGCTGAAAGGTGCAGTGACCCGTGTTCTGGAGAGATCCAGTTCAGCCTGGTCCAGATCCGACCGGGAACCACTTACTTCGGCCTGGGCTTGCTCCAACTGAGGTCGGCGCAGGGCCAAATCCGTTTCCATTATGGCCAGCTCCGAGCCCTGTCTGAACATATCCAGCTCTTGCCTGGCCACCTCCTGCTTGCCCTGTTCCAGCCTCAAATCGGCCCTGGCCCGAGCCAGGGAGCTTCGGGCCTTGTCCACCTCGATTTCAAAGTCCCGAGGATCGATGCGAACAGCTGTTTGGCCCTTGTCCAGCCGACCGCCAGGTGTAAACCCTTCGGCTATGTGGACCACATGGCCGCTGACCTGAGAGCGAAGGGTTATTTCTTGAGAGGGGACCACGGTACCCATGGCTTCAATGGTTGCTGTGGTTTCAGAGAGGCGGGCGATGACCACATCCACTGGAGTTGCTTTGGCTTGGGGCTTCTGTCTGCTGACTGTGGGCTTGTTGGCCAGAAAATACATGGCCGCAGCGGCCCCGAGGCCGATAATGAGCAACCCGAGAAAGATCTTCACAATTCGGTTCATGAATATTCTCAACGGCTAGTGTCATGTCAAATCTACATCGGAGTATACAATAAGAGGTCCATTCCAGCTCTGATTCCCCTCCTTGCCGCCTGTCTTCCAGGCGGGAGGGAGGGGGTAGGGGAGGGTTCATGATTTGCGACACTCGATATGTGTCAAGTCACTAAAGGCTCGGAGAGAAGATGCGGAAGCAAATATCTACTCAGGAATTGCCGGACCGACAATGGTTTGCCCTAAGCACATCGGTGTGGG
>JAXHMO010000011.1:0-95566 GCA_034521385.1 Desulfovermiculus sp. | reverse complement strand
TACCAACGAAGCCCGCCGCCTTCTGGGTGAGCACCAGTTCCCGGGTACGTTCCTCGACCCGTTGTTCCAGTTCCTCGTTGAGTTTGCGCAAGGTTTCCTCGTTCCGCTTGCGCTCGGTAATATCGCGCTCGGTGGAGGCAATGCCAATGGATTCTCCGGAATCGTCCACCAGTTTTGTGACGGTCATCCAGACATCGAGAACGCGGCCATCTTTGGTCACCCGCCGGGTCTCAAGCGAGGAGATCGCTTCGCCCGCCAACAACCGACGGACAAAATCCTTTTGCTCTTGGACCTTGCCGGAAGCCGTGAGGCGCTCAATACTCATCTGCAGCGCCTCTGCCTCGGTATAACCATACATCAGTTCAGCGCCGCGATTCCAGGCGGTGATCCGTCCCTCGGAGTCCTGAATCGTGATTGCATCGTTCGAGTCGCGTACCACCGTCACCATGCGGCTGGCCTCTTCTGCCGCCCGCTTGCGCTCGGTGATGTCGATCAACACCACACGGCATACGGGCGCCCCGTCTTTCGCTTGAGCGGCGGTTTCCGTCAGATGGCCCCAGAAGAATCTGCCGTCCGGTTTGAGCAGACGCAGTTCGCATTCCTGCGGTTCGCCCGTCTCAAAAAGTTTCTTGTGGTGCAGGTAGTAGATGTCCTGGTCCTCTTTGAGGATGAAGCGGCTAATCGGCTGCTTGATCAGAGCGGCGCGGTTTACACCCAGCAGGGTGGTAGCGGTGAGGTTGGCTTCCTGGATCAGTCCTTTTTCGCTTAAGGTACAATAACCCACCGGAGCCCGGTCGTAGAGGTCGAAATAGCGCGCCCGCGATTCTTCGATTTCCTCCTGGGCCGTGCGAAGCTCCTCGTTCTGCATCTCCAGTTCGATCTGGTGCACCTGCAGTTCGTGGAGCGTTTGTCAAATTTCCTCAGGCGAGAGGGCCGCGCTGTCTTCCGGCGGCCGGGAGGCCTGTTCCATGACAAGCGCTTCAGCCTTTTGCCGCAAATCATCAGCGGCTTTGGAGCTGTTATCATAGTTTGTCATAGGTTGCCTCCCTTATTTTCAGATGTCGAAGTCACGTTTGTTCCGGAATCCGTCCGCTCCCGGAGTAGAGCCTCGGATAATTTGCGATCTGTAAAATCCCTGGTGCTGAATATAATTTCCTTTGGATCGCCGGTTTCATCACGGCTCATCCGGCCCATTGTTTCAAACCAGCGGTATGTTCCGTCTGCAACCCTGTATCTGTATTCAGCTTTTCGACCTTTATTCTGAATGTACATATTTCAAGATGCCCGGAAATACTGAAGCCAAAGGCAAGTTATGTCGCACTCGTACCCCATGACAGGTCATATGCCTACTCCTGCTCAATCGCTTCCCTCACTTTAGCCGCCAGATCTTTCAATGAAAATGGCTTCTGAATGAATTGCACCCCTTCATCCAGAACCCCGTGATGAGCAATCACATTGGCGGTATAGCCTGACATGAAAAGAGTTTTAAGGCCAGGATGGTTTTTGACCAATTGGAATGATAAATCTCGGCCGTTCATCTCCGGCATGACCACGTCGGTTATGAGCAGGTCGATGGTTCCGTCGTATTCCAAAGCAGCCTGTAACGCATCACTTGCATTTTCAGCGGTTAATACGGTGTAACCGAGGCGCTCAAGCATTCCCCTGCCCAATTTCAAAATCGCCGGTTCATCTTCGACAACCAGGATGGTTTCTGAGCCCGTCGGCATTTTTTCAGTGGATGTATTTGTGGGCATGTCAGATACTTCATCTGTCTCATAGCGGGGCAGATATATTTTGAAAGTCGTCCCTATTCCGGGCTCACTGTATACGTTGATAAACCCTTTATTCTGTTTAACAATGCCATAGACCATGGGCAGGCCCAGACCGGTTCCTTTTCCAATTTCCTTGGTTGTAAAAAACGGCTCAAACAGGTTGTCCTGAACAGCTTTTTCCATACCGCAGCCGTCGTCGTTAACCGCAAGCATTACATATCGTCCCGGGACGAAGTATTCATAGGTTTTGCAGTAGTCCTCGTCCAAGACGACATTTTTTGTCTCTATGATCAATTTCCCCACATCGGATATGGCATCCCGGGAATTTACAGCGAGATTCGTCATGACCTGGTCTACTTGGGAGGGGTCGATTTTAACCGGCCACAGGTTGCTTCCGGGGTGCCATGCAAGATCAATGTTTTCGCCAATCAGTCGCTGCAACATTTTCATCATGCTGGAAATGGTGTCGTTTAAATCGAGCTGTACCGGTCTGATGGTCTGTTGCCTTGCAAATGCAAGAAGATGATGCACGATATCGGCGGATTGCTTTCCTGCGGTATGGATTTCCTGGATTGTTTCGCGGAGGGGATCTGATGGGTCCATCATATCGATGGCCAGTTCTGCATAACCGTTGATAACGGTAAGTTTGTTGTTGAAATCATGGGCCACGCCGCCTGCCAGGCGACCCACAGATTCCATCTTTTGGGCCTGGAACAGCTGGGCCTGGAGTTTCTGATTTTCCTCTTCCTTCCGCTTGCGTTCAGTGATATCACGAATATTACATTGGACTAAAATTGCCTTGTCGACCATATAAACATCGGTATCGACAAATTGTCCGTTCTTCTTTTTTAAGGGAGTATCTTTGTAATGAATAATGCCGTCCTTTTCCAATGTCTGTAATATTTCCTGAATCGTCTCAAAATCATCGGGAAAGCCGACATCCTTAAAATCTTTCCCAGTAATTTCATCTTCGGAATAGCCCAACAACTTCGTGGTGGCTGGATTAGCCAGGGATATATTTCCCTCGCGTTTTTCGAGAAGCAATATCCCGTCGCTTGCGGTCTCAAAAAGGCGCCTGTATCGCACTTCAGACTCTTTCAACAGGTCTTCCAGTAGCTTGCGCTCGGTGATGTCCTGAAGAGAACCCTGCACTTTGATGATTTTGCCTTCTTCATTTCTCACTGCTCTGCCGATTGCTCTCACCCATACACGTTTTTCTTTGTGGGTGATGATCTCCATGTCTTCATCGTAGGGACTGCCCTCTTTGGCGCAGGCGGTAAAAACCTCTGTAATCTTTTCCCGCCATTCGGGAGCGTAGAAGTTTATGGCTTCCTGCACAGGTGGTGCGTAGCCGCTAGGCATATCATGAATATCTGCCACAGCATCCGACCAGGTGCAGATATTGTTTTCCAGATCAACGCTCCAACCGCCGAATATGGCCGTTTCACCGGCGATCTGAAGCAGCGCATAATTTGATTTCAACTCCTCCTCCACCCGCTTGCGCTCGGTGATCTCCTGCTGCAGGTTCTCCAAGGCCTGCCTTAATTCTTCTGTCCTGCTGGTTACCATGGCTTCCAGCTCTATCTTATAATCACGCATCAAATCATTATAGGCTTTGACCTGCAACAGAGACCGGACACGCGCAAAGAGTTCCATCTTGTCAAGGGGCTTTGAAAGAAAATCATCACAACCGGCTTCAATCCCCTTCACCCGGTCTTCCGTTTCCTGCAACGCGGTAATCAGGATGATCGGAATCAGTCGATGTGCAGTCTCTTGTCTGATCCTGCGGGTCACTTCAAAGCCATCCATGCCTGGCATCAATACGTCCAGCAGAATCAGCTCGATTTGATTACTGGATAGCTTCTCCAGCGCTTCTTCCCCGCTGGCCGCTTTGACAATTTCATAGCCCTGCGGAACAAGATGTGCTTCGAGAAGTTCAATGCCTTGGGGCTGATCATCAACAATCAAGATTACCGGCTTGTCTTTCATTCCCTATCTCCTTTGACGTCACAATATATATAAAAACACACCACTCACCTGATAAACTGACTGACGTCTTTGGCAAAAGTGCGTGTATTTATCGGTTTGCCGATGAAGCCACTGTTTGTGATGTCTTTTAACTCTTCTCTGCCTTCTTCCATTACAGAAGCAGTCACAAAAACAATGGGAATATCAAGTGTCTCTTTGTCTTGGCGCAATATCCGGGCGGCTTCGGAACCGCGCATTTTCGGCATCCGCACATCCATAATGATGATATCCGGTTTTTCTCTCCTGGCCATGGCAATTCCATCGGAAGCGTTCTCAGCTTCAAATACCTCAAAGCCGGCAATCTCCAAAAGGTCTTTTTCCAGCATCAGATTGTTTTTATCATCATCAACAACCAATACTTTCTTCCTCATCTGAACCCATCCTCCTGGATTTCATAGGCAAAACAAACCGAACTGCGACGCCTTTATTGAGTCCCTCTGATTCTAAAGAAAGCTTTCCGCCGTGAAGCTCAACCAGCTTTCTGGAGAGCGGTAATCCAAGTCCGGTACCCTCCGTTACCTGAGAATAGGGGGTATTGACACGAAAGAAACCTTCAAATATTTTCTCCATATTTTCAGGTGCGACACCAACCCCCGTATCCCAGACCACTATTTCTACCCCGGAATCCGCTCTCTTTGCCCGCAAGCCGATTTTGCCGCCTTCGGGGGTAAACTTAACTGCGTTTGAAATCAGGTTGTAAAGTATTTGTTTGACTTTGAGCTCATCGGCTTCAATAGAGGGAAGGTCTTCGGCTATTTCCAGCGACATTTTCAACTTCTTTTTGCTGACCATATCCAAAACCAGCAGAGAGATCTCATCTAAAAGGTTTTTCATCGACACGTCAGATAAGGCCAGCTGCATCTTTCCGGCTTCCACTTTTGCCATATCCAGTATCTGATTGATCAGTAAGAGCAGGTGCTTTCCGCTGGCTGAAACATTATTCACATATTGCTTCTGCTTCTCATTAAGGGGCCCGAACGCTTCATCGTATAATACCTCAGAGAAGCCGATAATGGAGTTAAGCGGGGTCCTGAGTTCATGCGACATGTTGGCAAGAAATTCAGACTTTACCCGAGCGGCACGTTCTAACTCGGCGGCTAACACCTTTAAGTCTTCATGCGCTTTTTCCAGTCCTTTCTCTATCTTCCTGCGCTCAGTGATGTCTTCAATGGCCAGCAGGATTATCCGTTCTTTGCCAAACACCCTGTGAATCTGCCGGGCATTCAAAAGCATTGTGCGCCTGCCGATGGTGGCAAAATCGTGCTCAACTTCGTAGTTGTCAAAGGTTGTCTCTTGGGGAAGGATGTTTTCCAGCAGTTCTCGAAGCTTTGGGATGTCCCATTGTTTATTGCCCAGGTCATAAATAAGCTGCCCCACGGTCTCTTTGGGGTTTACCATAAAGACTCCATAGAAGGAGCGGCTGACGGAAATCACCCTTAAATCATGATCCAGAACGATTAAGGGCTCACGCACGGTATTGATGATGCTCTCGGCGTATTGAAGGAGTTCATCATTGGATGTTTTAGATTCTGCCATTTTTTTCCTTTAAATTTTCCCCTGTTAGCCCCCAAACCGATTTTACGTGGGGCGATCCTTTAGATCCTCAGCTTGAGAGCTTGAGCGCTTGACAAAAACAATAAGCAATTTTTTTAAAAATAACAAAAGAATAAAGTGTTCACGGAATAAGTGTTTCACAAAAAAAGGCTACCACATACTCCAGCATACCGGAACCAGTCTTGCATAAATAATGATTGCACATTGCGGCTATGGAACGACAGAAATGTAAATTTCAGCCCGGACCACGTTGGCGGATTCATGGTGCATTTTTCTGAGCCCCAAGGAAGACTGCATTCCGTGGCAAATTACGTCGTGGACTCAGCGGAATAAGGCCTCAAGCTTGCTTCTCTATTTCGTCACCTTTCCGGGTTTTTCCCGTAAAACATGTTCGATCACATTGCCAAGGTCTTTTCGACGATAAGGCTTGCCTATAAAGCCATCAGGACGCTCAGTATGCTCTTCTGCCATCACTTGAGCCTCGTCATACTCGCTGGACAGGATTACCGGGATATCCGGTGAAAGGCTGCGCAAGGCCGCCAAGGTTTCCCAACCGTCCATGTTCGGCATTGTCAAATCAGAAAGGACGCAGCAGATCTCATGTTGGTGCTGCTTGAATATTTCAATCGCCTCAAGACCATCTTTGGCTTCAAGTATCACATACCCCATGAATTCAAGTATTCTTTTGGCAAGTTTGCGTACCTGCTCATCGTCTTCCACCACCAGGACCGTGCCGCCCGCTATTCTGCCCGGAACTTTTTCTGCTTTAACGGTCTTCGGCGCCTCGGACCTGGTGGGCGGAGAAGAAATCACTTCGGCCGATACCGGCAGAAAAATACAAAAGGTACTTCCCCGACCCGGTTCGCTCCTCACAGTGACGCCCCCGCCGTGAGCTTTTACAATTCCCATCACAACGGAAAGCCCCAAACCGCGGCCGGTAAACTTTTTGGTAAAAAAAGGATCAAAAACTTTTTCTATGTCTTGCTCTGCGATGCCCTGGCCCTCATCCGTCACTTCAAGGCAGCCATACGAACTGCGATGCGGCTGCCAGTCAATGGGGAAGCGATTTTTGGAAGAAATATCTTTCCCGGAAACTGTTTTGACAGTCAGGGTAACGGCTTCTTTTTGTTCGATGCCCGCCTCCCAGGCATTGGTTATCAAGTTGGTAAGAATTTGCTGTATATGGCTATCATTGGAAAGGATGACCGGCCCCAGACCGGAAGAGGGGATTTCGGCTTTAACAAACATGCCTTTCGGAGCTCCGGCCTGAAGCAGGGTAAGGCTTTTCCGGCAGGCCTCGGACAGATCCACGGGTGCATGACTGCCGGTTGTCTGCCCGAGATACGTCAGCATCAGGCTGCTGACCTCAGAGGCTTTACGGGAAGCATCCATTGCTTCTGCCAATATTTCTATCATCCCCGTGTCACGCGGCAAGTCATCCATGACTATTTCAATATTTCCCATCACGGCCTGGAGCTGATTGTTAAAATGATGGGCAATGGCCCCGGCCATACGCCCCAGGCTTTCCGCTTTCTGTAATTGCCGGTTCTGGACTTCGATCGCCGCTTTTTCTGTTTCCATCTGCTTTCGCTCGGTGATGTCGATCAACACCACGCGGCAGACGGGCGCGCCGTCTTTCGCTTGAGCGGCGGTTCCCGTCAGATGGCCCCAGAAGAATCTGCCGTCCGGTTTGAGCAGACGCAGTTCGCATTCCTGCGGTTCGCCCGTCTCAAAAAGTTTCTTGTGGTGCAGGTAGTAGTTGTCCTGGTCCTCTTTGAGGATGAAGCGGCTAATCGGCTGCTTGACCAGAGCGGCGCGGTTTACACCCAGCAGGGTGGTAGCGGTGAGGTTGGCTTCCTGGATCAGTCCTTTTTCGCTTAAAGTACAATAACCCACCGGAGCCAGGTCGTAGAGGTCGAAATAGCGCGCCCGCGATTCTTCGATTTCCTCCTGGGCCGTGCGAAGCTCCTCGTTTTGCAACTCCAGTTCGATCTGGTGCACCCGCAATTCGTGGAGCGTTTGTCGCATTTCCTCAGGCGAGAGGGCCGCGCTGTCTTCCGGCGGCCGGGAGGCCTGTTCCATGACAAGCGCTTCAGCCTTTTGCCGCAAATCATCAGCGGCTTTGGAGCTGTTATCATAGTTTGTCATAGGTTGCCTCCCTTATTTTCAGATATCGAAGTCCCGTTTGTTCCGGAATCCGTCCGCTCCCGGAGCACATTGGTAGATTCAAGGTGCAAAAAATCAGCAGGTCCGGGAATTCTGTATTTGCTGGCAAGCTTTGTGCACTCACCGGGACAAACTCTTCTCCGACGAGCTTTTATGGCGGGCACATTCTCGCCGCCCCGCCAATACAAACGGTGTGCTTGAGGTTTTGATTAACAATGAGATATCTTGGAATCACCAGTGATGAGGTTTCCCAAATATGCAAGGATGAAATATAAAAATTAATCATTTTTTGCTGGGGAGGAGTTTTTTCTCTTGACCAGCTTTTTAATGGGAGACGCCTCTTTTATGGACCGGGCCTGAGGAATTGATATTGATCCCGTCCTGCTTGCTTGGCCTGATACATGGCGATATCGGCATTTTTCAAGAGAACAGACTCATCTGTCCCATCACGGGGATAGACAGCAATACCGATACTCGTTGTCACAATCAGTTGATGGGTATTAATGAGAAAGGGCTTGCGAAAACTTTCAGCGATCCTCTGTGCAGCCCGGCCCGCATCGTCTTCTCCCTTCAGATCAGGAAAAATCAGCACAAACTCGTCGCCGCCGAAGCGCGCAACGGTATCATGGTTCCTTAGTGCTTCGCTTAGACGCTCTGTGACTGCTTTGAGAAGAAGATCTCCCGTGTCATGGCCTAAAGTATCGTTTACGTCCTTGAAATTGTCGAGGTCAAGCATTATAACTGCGACATTATTTTGACTCCTCCCGGCCTGCGCTAAGGCAACACCCAGCCGATCAGAAAAGAGCTTCCGGTTGGGAAGACCTGTCAGGGAATCATGGTAGGCCATCTGCCGGATTGTCTCCTCGGCCTGCTTGCGCTCGGTGATGTCGCGGATAATACCAACTGCATGCCACCTGCCCTTAAGCTGCACACTGGAAAGGGATAATTCCACGGAAAATTCTTCCCCGCTTTTCCGCAGCGCTTTTAACTCCAGTGTTTTTCCAACGGCATCGCCGCGGCCTGAACGCTGGAATTCCGGAAAGGCCGCTTCATGTAACTTTTTATAACGCGAAGGGGAGAGCATGGAAAGAAGTTCCTGCCCGATCGCCTCATCGCTCGTATAGCCAAAAATATGTTCAGCCGCAGGATTCCAGAGGGAAATCCGTCCTTCGGCATCCATTACGACAATGGCATCCTGGGCCGACTCGTTGACGGCACGCATCAGTGATTCGCTTTCCCGCAAATTCCTCTCGGAACTTCCATGCAGTCTTCGCCCGAACTCCAGCCCGACCAGGCCAAAGAAACCGACCAACACATGAACAATGGCCAGCCCTGTTCGCTGTTTCCGGGCCTGAGACAAATAAGTTGCCAGCGGCACGGACACGCTGACTCCACCGCGAATGTCACCAATGGCATATCCCTGATGGGCATGGCACTTGAGGCACTTCTCCTCTGTAACCATAGGCCGCATCAACCGGAAATAGGGCTGACCGGCTATGGTTTCCACGGAAGTAGCCTGTTCTGCGCCTTTTTGGAACGACAACAGGGCCTCGGTTTCCCAGGCGTCCGCAGCGTTTTCCGGACGAAGGGGGTCCAGGCTCGTAATATGCCCCCTCAGGCCGTATTGCTGACGCCCCAGTTCATGCACTTGGCGGGTCATATAGGCTGGATTGATCAGAGTGAGTTGTTTGCCGGAGGTAGTTACCACATCCCGGTCTGGAAGATGGCTCAGGTAGGGGTTGGGTGGGGTTGCCTTGGTGACCGGGACATACACCCCGCCATGCATGGCGCCCCATCGGCGATAGACCACGTCCTTCTCAAACGAGAACTGAGCTGCGTTTTCAACCAGGACCATCATGGAATCACCGACCTGATGCCAGTTCCATACAAAAGAGGCCGCGATAGCAACGATCCAAATTGTCTCGGCCAAGAGCACTAAATGGCCAGCTCTCAGTGAGGTTTGCAAAAGCTGCTTATTCATTTTCCTCCTCAATCGCCTTTTGCACTTTTATCGCCAGATCTTTAATGGAAAAGGGTTTTTGGATATAGCGCAGGCCTTTTTCCAAAATCCCGTGACGAACAATGACATCGGCTGTATATCCGGACATGAAAAGCGTTTTCATGTCCGGGTAAAGACTGTTGACCTGGGTGGCAAAATCACGGCCGTTCATCTCCGGCATGATCACATCGGTTATAATCAGATCTATTGCGCCGCCGTAAGATTTGATCAGTGCCAAAGCTTCATGGGCTGAATTTGACGCCAGCACCTTGTATCCCAGTTTTTCAAGCATAATTTTGGTTAAATTCAAAACAGGCACCTCGTCTTCGACAACCAGTATCGTTTCACCATTGCCAAGCGGGTATTGCTCTTGGTCTTCTCTGCCCGAATCAACGGCCTCCCCGACATGACGCGGCAGGTATATGCTAATTGTCGTGCCTTGTTCCGGCTCGCTGTAGACATTGATAAACCCGTTGTTCTGCTTGACAATGCCATAGACCGTGGGAAGGCCCAGTCCGGTGCCCTTGCCGATTTCCTTGGTCGTAAAAAACGGCTCGAACAGATTGTCAAAGACTTCCTTTGTCATGCCGCATCCGGTATCGCTTATGCTCAGCATTACGAATTGTCCTGGAACAAAGCCCGTATGACTATCGCAGTATTGCTCATCAAATTCGACGTTTTCCGTCTCTATGGTTATTTTGCCGATGTCTGCAATGGCATCACGGGCATTGACCACCAGATTTGCAACTATCTGATCAAGCTGGGAAAAATCCATCTTTATCAGCCAGAGATTTTGTGCGGGCTTCCAGACCAGGTCGATATTTTCCCCGATGAGATGCTGAAGCATCTTAAGCATACTTGCTACGTTGTCGTTTAAGTTCATTATTTCCGGAGAGATGGTCTGCTTTCTGGCAAAAGCCAGCAGCTTGCGAACGATTACCGCGGAACGTTTACCTGCGTCATGAATCTCCCGTGCGCTCTCATGCATGGGGTCGGAAGGGGATAGCACGCCTGTCATCATTTCCGCATAGCCGTTGATGATGGTAAGCATGTTATTGAAATCATGGGCTACACCGCCGGCCAGCCTGCCCACCGATTCCATTTTCTGTGCTTGGCGGAGCTGGGATTCCAGTTTTTCCTTTTCCGCCTCGGCTCGCTTGCGCTCGGTGACATCCGTGGCCATCTCAAAACGGACTTTCCGGCCATCGGGCCACTCTATGATCCTGTCAACTATAAAAAGATGTTGTTCGAGTTTCGGGTTATAGTACTCCCAATAATGCGGCTGAGGTTGTTGCTTCAGGATAATATCATTGGTGCAGAATGCGCAAGGCTCATCAAACCCTTGAAACTCCTTGTAGCATAGGCCCCCGACACAATCCCTCTGCAGGATGTTTGCAAGTTTCGGGTTCACATACAGAATCTCGTATGTCTCCGGATCAGAAATATAAATGATCTCTTCGATACTGTTGAAAATGGAGAGAAGCTGCTGACGTTCTCGTTCTCTCTCTTCTTCGGAAAGTTCCTTATACACAACTCCCGCGATGATCCTGGAGATCGTCAGAAGAATTTCCACATCCTCTTCAAGCCATTCCCGATAAAACCGACATTCGTCAAATCCCATGAATCCATGGAAACGACCGTTAACGAAGAGAGGAACTGCCACAATAGAGCAAATCGCCTGAGGACGGAGAATTTCCTTTACTCCTTCGTCGGGAATATCCTCTATATCTGAAAAGCAGATAGTTCCCCCGTCCTTTAGCACCGCCATCCACCAGGGAATAGTTGCCGCCGGGACGTCTTGTAGGGCATTCTTCTGGGGAGCCTCTTCAGGAGCACACCACTCAACGGTGTTGTCCAGGCTGTCTGTTTCATGATGGTATTCGAACAGATAGACGCGGCTGATATCAAGGGTTTCACCCAAGATTGTCAGGGAATCGTTTAGAAATCGCTCAAGCCCTTCGTACTGTACCGCCATGGTTGATATCCGTGAAAGCATCTGTTCGTAAATCAGCCGATGCCTGAGCGCCTCCTCGGCCTGCTTACGCTCGGTAATGTCGATCAACACCACGCGGCATACGGGCGCCCCGTCTTCCGCTTGAGCGGCGGTTTCCGTCAGATGGCCCCAGAAGAATCTGCCGTCTGGTTTGAGCAGGCGCAGTTCGCATTCCTGCGCCTCGCCCGTCTTAAAAAGTTTCTTGTGGTGCAGGTAGTAGTTGTCCTGGTCCTCTTTGAGGATAAAGCGGGAGATCGGTTCCTTGACCAGCGCGGCGCGGTTTACACCCAGCATGGTGGCAGCAGTGAGGTTCGCTTCCTGGATCAGTCCTTTTTCGCTTAAAGTACAATAACCCACCGGAGCCAGGTCGTAGAGGTCGAAATAGCGCGCCCGCGATTCTTCGATTTCCTCCTGGGCCTTGCGAAGCTCCTCGTTCTGCATCTCCAGTTCGATCTGGTGCACCCGCAGTTCGTGGAGCTTCTGCTGGAGTTCCTCAGGGGGCTGCCCGGACAGGGAGATGGGCTCCATGACCCCGGCTTTTTCCTCGGCCCGTTTGCGCAGTTCCACCGTGTCGGCTGGCGTCTGTCTGGGATCATTTTTCTTTTCGCTCATGGTCTTTCCTCACCGTTACTCTTATCCGCCGAACTTTTTTCTGGCAGTGTGCGCGTAAGCCCGGTCATGTCGCGCCAGACTGAATGCAAAAAGGTTTTTCCCTGTTCGTGATAGACCACCATAGTGATCTCTACGGGCAAGGGCTGGCCATCCGCCCGGGTATACACCCAATCGAAACGCAGACTTTTTTGGGACAGGCATTGGGCAATCAGCTCCCCGGCTTTTTCCCGGGAAAGCCGACCATCCGGCTGGCGCTCCGGCGACAGGCTTACCGTATCTGCTTCCAGCAGCTGCTCCCTGGTCATGCATAGCAGGTCCAGCGCCGCCTGGTTGTGATTTACAAAGCCCAGGCTGCGGCCATCTTCCGCGATTTCACCAATTATGTGGGCATCCGGCGATAATTCGTAGAGCGTGCGGTATTTCTCCTCACTCTCTCGCAACGCCGCCTGCAGTTGTCGAGCTTCTGTAACATCCACAAAGGTTAACACCGCTCCCTCGATGACGTTATTCAGGGTGCGATAAGGCTGAATGTGCATGCTGTACCACAACCCCTCGGCGGTCTGAACCTTGACATCCTTGGGAATCAGGGTGTCGAGCACTTCCTGCGTGTCTTCCTTCAGGTTGCTGTAGCCGGGCAGATTGGAGACGATGTGGGATACCGGCCTGCCGATGTCGCTCTGGATCAGGTTGATAATCTTGGTTGCGGAGGGGGTAAAACGCAGGATGCGCAGCTGGTGATCCACAAAGACCGTGGCAATGCCGGTGCCGGCCAGCAGGTTGTTCATGTCGTTGTTGGCCCGGGACAGGTCGGCCACCTTGGCCTCCAGCTCGGAGTTGACCGTAGACAGTTCCTCGTTCACCGATTGCAGCTCCTCTTTGGAGGTTTCAAGCTCCTCGTTGGTGGACTGCAGTTCTTCGTTTATGGACTGCATCTCTTCGTTGGAGGATTTTAACTCTTCATTGGAGGTCTCCAGTTCTTCGGTGGTAGACTGGAGATACTCCTCCTTGGCCCGCAGCTCCTGCTTGAGTTCGGCGATACGGGTATCGGCATTTTCACTGTCTGTCTCTGATGACGGTTTGTTCTCCTGTCCATCAGGCAATGATAATTTATCTCTGACCAGGGCCCCTTGATTCTGCTCCAGAATAACCAGATACAAGGGGGGATCGGGCGAGGCGCCAGGAGCGGCGGCCACGGGTCGAACAGTCAGGTTGACTGTGGTGACGTCGCCGTTGGTCTTGACCTGCAGTCCTGGACAGCGAACGGTTACCCCGGTCCCCGCGGCTTTGCGTAGTGTAATAGCCAGGTCGCGATGCAGCCCTTCCCGGGCCATCTTCAAAATATTGTAGATCCCGCTCTCTCCTGGGGCAGGTTCCAGGTACAGGCCGGTACGGCCGTGGAGGTAGAGAATATCGCCCTGGGCGTTGACCAGAGCCCCTGCCTGGGCGATCTCCTGCAGCAGGGTTTGTTCGGTCAGCTCCCGCAGCGATGATTTCCCGGTATGGACGTTCTTTTCGGCGGTACGCGGAAATTTTGTATCCGGGGCCGTCATGGGCGGCAAAAATTGACCCGAGCCCGGGCGCTGGGCGCTTGCGAGATCGTCCTTGCGCCGATACAGTTTCCGCTTGCGGTCCAGCGTGGAAAAAAGGTTCTGAAATTCACCCACGGTTTCAGAGGTGCCCAGAAAGAGAAACCCGCCCGGGTTCAAGGCGTAGTGAAAGAGTGGAATGAGCTTTTTCTGCAGTTCCCCGCCCATGTAGATGAGCAGGTTGCGGCAACTGATCAGGTCCAGCCTGGAGAAAGGCGGGTCCTTGATCACGTCCTGCTCGGAGAAGACCAGCATGTCGCGGATGCTTTTTTGGATGCGAAATGAGCTGTCTCCGGGTTCGGGCGAAAAGAACCGCGCCAGCCGCTCCGGCGTGAGATCAGTGGCGATGGAGGCCGGATAGATGCCGGCCCGGGCTGTGGCAATGGCCTGACTGTCAATGTCCGTGGCAAAGATCTGCACCTTGAAATTCTGCTTCAGTGCCTCCTGGCACTCGGCCAGCAGGATGGCAAGGGAATAGGCCTCGTCGCCGGTGGAGCACCCAGGCACCCAGATCCGAATCTCGGTATTCGCGTGCCTGGCGGCAAAGAGCTTGGGGATGATTTGCTCTTCCAGGGCGTTGAAGGCTTCGGGGTCGCGGAAGAAGCTGGTCACGCCGATCAGCATATCGCGAAACAGCGCATCCACCTCCTGGGGCGCCTGCTGGATGAACTTGACATAACCGTCCATGCTTTCGATTTGATTCACGGCCATGCGCCGTTCGATGCGGCGTTGGATCGTCGAGGGTTTATAATGAGAAAAATCGTGGCCGGTCTGGGTGCGCAGCAGAACAAATATCTTTTTCAGGGCGTTCTCGGCCTTGGGCGTCGGGGCCACTGGCCGAGGAAGCTTGCCGAAGGCATGGGTTACATAGACGACGAGCTGGGCTGGCATTTCGGCTGGGGGCAGTTCGTAATCCACGAGACCCGTGCTGATGGCGCTGCGCGGCATACCGTCGTGTTCGGTGGACTCAGGGTTCTGGGCCATTACCATGCCGCCCTCGCCTTTGATGGCCCGCACCCCCAGACTGCCGTCGCTGCCGGTGCCCGAAAGCACAACGCCGATGGCCCGCTCATGCTGGTCATCGGCCAGGGACCGGAAAAAGAAATCAATGGGCAGACGCCGGCCACGTGGTTCAGCCGGCTCCAGCAGTTGCAGCGCGCCGTTCAGTAACGCCATGTCGCGGCCCGGTGGGATGATATAAGCGCAATTAGGCTGCACCTTCATACCGTCCTCGACCTCAAAGACCTGCATACGCGTGTATCGCTGGATCAGATCGGTCAGGATGCTCTTATGGTCCGGTGCTAGGTGCTGGACCAGCACAAAGGCCATGCCGGGATCGGCGTCCGCGGGCATGCCGGAAAAGAAGGCTTCAAACGCCGCCAGCCCTCCGGCCGAAGCCCCGATGCCCACGATGGGGAAGCTGCCGGCTGTCTGGTCCGTCTTTGACTGCTCGTCAACGGCGCTGCCGGAGTGCTCCGGCGACATGGGGGTTTTTGTTTCCCCCTGGTGCGTGACGGCCGGCTTGTTCCTGTCTTTTTTTCTCTTTGTCATGGCAATTTCTTCCATTTTAATATGTGCAACTTCTACTCATCACCATATAAGTCCATATCGGGATAATATTTTTTTGCACATTCCTGACAAATGCCATGACTGAACTCCACTTCGGAACGTTCGTGGATATAACTTTCGATCTGATTCCAATATCCTTTATCATCTCGAATTTTTTTGCAGTGGGAGCAAATTGGAAGAAGCCCGCTTAAAGTTTTAATTTCAGCCATTGCGGCTTGTTGTTTTTCCTTTTCTTCAATCAGCTTGTCAGTATATATTTGAATATCATGCTCATAGGAATTGATAAGTCTGACGATTTGTTTTTCAAAACGCATCAGAATTATAATAGTTATTAGTAAAATTATTGTTGCACTTGAAAACGTATAGATTTGTTGAGTTTTAAGAGTATTCTCCATATTCTGAGTTTCCTTATGGATCAGCTCGTCGACATCATCCAAATAAACACCGGTCGCAACAATCCAGTCCCAAGGTTTGTAAAGCTTTGCATACGTCATTTTGTGTGCAATTTTATCAGAGTTCAACTTCTTAAAATAATATTCAAAATAGAGCTCACCATTTTTTTTGACACCATTCAATTCAAATTCATAAGGCCGATTTCCCTTTATATCGGTTGTGTTTGTGGAGAGCCACTGTCCTTCTGTAATAGAGCCTAAATAGTAATAGAATCTGATTTTGTTTTTTTCTATCGGGGGATACATTTTGATATTTTTCATCTTATTTGTGTATTTGGTAGTAGATTTAAATATACTTGCATTTATCGTTCGAGCCTCATAAATCAACAATAATTGCAACGATCATCCCTGAGCAATACTTAATTCGGATCAACTCAAATATTCTTCCCCTATTGGCAAGACTGGATTGTATCAAGGATACATAATATATCCTTGATTTTTAATGATATACAAAAAATCATACACCCTTGTCAAAGTGATGGCTCTCTAAAAGTACGCTTCAAATAGTTGTATTTTTCATCCAACGCTTCGCTCACCTTGGCGGCCAGCTTGTTTGCGGAAAAAGGCTTTTCAATAAATGAATACAGGAAATATTTCCAGGTACTCGACCTTTTCCAGTCAATCATATCTGCCTATTTCTTCCCGTGGGGAGGCACTGCCACGTGGGCGGTGGTTTCCGTAACGATTCGGGCATAGGTTCCGTCCTGTTTCATTCTCCTGAGAGCGCCGGCCAAAAGTTCAACCAGATGGCGGTGCTTTTTGTGCATATACAAATACATATTCCTGCTGGCAAGCGGTGGCTCCAGCATTCCGGTTTGTTCGGGATTGGACAGCAAGCTTTTATAAGATGTACTGATGGTGAAACTCGTTTCATCTGCCTGAGCATATACATCTGAATTGAAGAATGCCAGGCAGCAGATACAAACAACCAGGATTTTTTTAAGCATAAACCGCTCCTGTATGGAAAATTATGACAATTACCGGCTTTCTTTGTCCATTGTACTGTTAAAAGCCTGGGCAATGGTCTGTAGCTGGCTTTGCAACACAGTAAACTGCTCCGGATACAGGGACTGGGCTCCGTCGCTTAAGGCACTTTCCGGGTCGTGGTGGACCTCGACCATGATCCCATGCGCACCAACCACCAAGGAGGCCCGGCTCAGGGGGAGGACTTGATCCCGGCGTCCGGCTGCATGGCTGGGGTCAATCAGAATGGGCAGGTGACTTTCTTTTCGAACCACAGGTACAGCGGATAAATCCAGGGTATTTCTGCTGTGCCGGGCGAAGGTGCGTACTCCCCGTTCACAGAGAACCACCTGGTGGTTGCCTTCTTCCATAAGGTACTCCGCGGCCATGAGCCATTCGTCAATGGTGGCTGACATCCCCCGCTTGAGCATGACTGGTTTTCGCGCCTTGCCGGCCATGCGCAGCAAACTGAAATTCTGCATGTTTCTGGTTCCGATTTTGGCTTTTTTGAGATGTCCATTATCCCGGTGAGGTGTAAACAATAAGGACCGCAAGGTTTGCTCGTGGCCCGGGGATAAAAAAAGACCGCGAGCTGGTATGCCCGCGGTCTTTAAAGATTGTCCTGATAAAGGTCGTTTCAGGGAGCAAAGATTGCATCGGCATACCCCATATACGGAGTAGGCCACCACCAGGACCACAATTTGCTGTGTTTTTGGGTAACTGGTTGCATCTTACCTTTCCTGCGAAAATAAAGATTCCATAAATAAAGTTTACAAGCAGGATTTTGTCTTGTCAAGCTTCATTTTTCAAAATCCTATGGTGAGTGTTGCGCTATTCAATGATTCAGGAATCGAGAAGATAGGAGACAAAAGAACTCACCGACCAATAGTCTGGGGATACAAGGGACCAGGACGAAGTACCCTTGGTGTACTCCTATCCTTGCTCAGCGTTTTCCCATCCATCCCAAAATACGGTGGACAAAACCGGGAGGGGTATCTGTCTCTGTCAGGGGCAGAGGGTCTGGAAGGTCGATGCTTCTGCCCTGAATCAAATCCCGGGGGCGGTGCAGGACCAAGTTCAGGGCCACATCCAGGCCCAGCCTGTTTTCTGCCACAGCAGAAGCCTCTCTCATTTGCGGTCTGCGAAAATCCGGGCTGTGGGCGTCTGTAGCCAGGACATGGGCCAGGTTGCTCTCAATGAGACGCCAAGCAAAATCCTCCACGTCCGGACCAAAACGACCTAAGAGACTTGAAGCTGTAACTTGGGTCATGATCCCCATATGCACCCACTTTTCCAGAGGAGAAGGATTGGAGAGCAGACCGGGGTAGCGTTCAACATGGGCCAAGACAGGTTGAATGCCACGGGAAAGAAAAGTCCAGAAGAGGGTGTCCATGTTCTGGGGGACAAATTGGTGGGGAAACTCAATGAGAACGGCCGTACCATGGTTATTCAGGCTCAAAAGCTTGCCCTGGTGCAGATCTTCAGGATCAGCGGCACTGACATGGATCTCCATCCCCGGATGGAGGGTGAGGGCAATCCCGGCCGAGTCCAGGAGATCCTGCAAAGAGCGGACAGCGGCCTTGATCGATTCCGAACGAGTAGGATAAAGACCTGGGAGGTGATGGGGGGTACAGACGATGTCTGTTATGCCGTCGTCGACAGCTATGCGGGCCATGTCCAGGGCTTCGTCTTCCGTGGTTGGACCGTCGTCCAGTTTTGGCAGGATATGGCAGTGGATATCGATCATGGTGATCTCTGAGCTCTCTCTTTTCCTTTTCCCCGATTCAGGAATTCCCGGACAGTCGGATTATCGCTGGTGTCCCGCATCTCACGCGGATCACCGATTGCAGCCATGGTTTTCTGGCTTGCATCCAGAAAAATTGCCCGGGTACCGATGGTGAATATGGAGTCCAGGTCGTGAGTGACCACAATCATAGTGGTCCCCAGGCTGGATTGCAATTCCAGGATGAGTTCATCTAGACGGCGGGCACTGACCGGGTCCAAGCCGCTGGAGGGTTCGTCAAAGAACAAAATCTCCGGATCCAGGGCCATAGCCCGGGCCAAGGCGGCCCGCTTGCGCATACCACCGCTAAGTTCTGCTGGATAGGCATTTTCGTGTCCGGCCAGACCGACAAGGGAGAGCTTGAAAGAGACCAGATCCTTTACTTGAGCCTGCTTCAGCCCGGTATACACCTCTATGGGCAAGGCGATATTTTCAGCCAAGGTCATGGAGCTCCACAAAGCTCCGTGTTGGTACAACACGCCCATGCGTCGTCTGATCCTGTTTTGCTCTGCCTGCCCAGCAGTCCAGTAATCCGTCGCACCATAGAGGATCTTTCCCGCGGCCGGGCGGAACAGCCCGATCAGGGATTTGAGCAGGGTGCTCTTGCCGCTGCCGCTGCCGCCCATGATGATAAGCACTTCACCCTTATGCACATCAAAGGTTAGATCGCGCATGATCACTGTGGAACCATAGGCCAAGGTGAGATTATGGATCTGGATGATGCTGGATTCAGGGGGTTGATGTCGGTGGTCTGTTGCCGGTGGTCGTTGGCCAGTGGTTTGTTGTCTGTGGTTGATGGTTTGGGATTGAGGGCTTGCAGAGTCTGATTTCATGGTAGATAGCTGCATGGTATTATTCGAATATTTCATGTTTTTTCGACAAAAGAATAAGCGGATTTTAACATAGAGCCAATTATGCCCCCAATTTGGTGACATTCATTGGCCAAACTGCTCTTGATGATCTTCGAATCTGGTCAGCTTTGCCTCCGGCAAATCTGACATATTTTTTGCGCCAAAGCGCGCAAAACAAGAAAATTTGCCGGATTGATCCAGGGCGAAACGTTCGACTCCTGCCCTCCGACTCCAGGTCTAAATCCCGATCACATCGCAGACAACGGCGAAGAGACCGTCGATGACAATAATGCCCACTATTGTGGTCACCACAGCCGAGGTTGCGGCCTGGCCAACGGCCTGGGCGCTCCGTCCGGCCTGCAGTCCGCGCAGGCAGCCGACAAAGGCGATAATGAACCCAAATACGCAGCTTTTGGCCACTCCCAGCCAGACATAGGGCAGGGTGATGGCAGCCATGGTTTGATTCCAGTACAAGGGTAGAGACAGGTCCAGCATACCCATGCCGACGATGGCTCCTCCCAGAATGCCCATCAAATCGGCATACAGGCAGAGCAGAGGCATCATGAGGACCAGGGCCAGAATTCGAGGTAAAACCAGAAAGTCGAAGGGAGAAATGCCCAGGGTGTGCAAGGCGTCTATCTCTTCATTGACTTGCATGGTCCCTATTTGAGCGGCAAAAGCTGCTCCAGTGCGCCCGGCCATAATGATCCCTGTCATCATGGCCCCCATTTCCCTGGTCATGGCAATGCCCACCAAGTCGGCTACATAGATCTGGGCTCCGAAATATTTGAGCTGAACCGCCCCGACAAAGGCCAGGATCAGTCCGACCAGAATGCTGATCAGGGAGATGATGGGCAGGGCCTGAGCCCCGCAAAACTGGAGTTGAGCAAGGAGATCCTGCGTCCGAAAAACGGATTTTACCCGCAGTAAGCGGAGAAGAGAAAGAAGTCCTTGGCCTAAAAAGTCGACAAATTCCAATGTGCCCTGCAGCCAGCTTTGCGCGGTGGCCCCTAGGCGGGCGGTGAACGGGAGGGAAAAGGCGGTCTGCGTGGGGGCGGAAGACGACGCTGAAGAAGAGGTGGCCAGATGCAGGAGATGGCCAACGCCCCGGGGAAGAGAGGACAGGTTGATTTCCTGGCCTCTGGATTGGGTCTCGGAGTGCAGTTCAAATATATAGGTCAGTAAGGTGCTGTCCCAGGTGTTTAGTTGGGTGCAGTTAAAGGATATTCGGGCGACCTCCGGATGGCCATCCAGGACAGAGACAACCTGGGCTATATCGGGGATCGAAGCGGATAGGAGCCAGTCCCCACTCAGGCTGAGGCGCAGTTCATGGTCACTGATATGGGGCTGAGCTTGAGGTTGATTCATAGGGAGATGAAGGGGAGTTGCCGATAAAGTTAGTTGTTTAAATCAATAGTAATATGAGCTTGCCTTACCCCATTTGACTTACGTCCTCCTTCGTACAGGTCATGGACTCGGCCATAAGCTCTTTGAACATGGCATCAGATTCGCTTTCAATCACTGCCTGCAATCGACGAAATTGTTTTAGGAGCTTCAAGGCAAAAGGGGTTAGGGTGGAGCCGTTATTGCTTCGAATGAGTAGATTGCACTGCAGCCGTTCTTCTGTGGCTTTCATCCTGCACCATACGGCCCGGTAGCTCATTTTCAGCTCCTGGGCAGCCGCCTGCAAGGACCCCAAGCGGTGCACAGCTTCCAGGATCCGGTATCGGCCCAGACCGAAGACGATCTGTTCATCTTGATCCGCAATCCAGATCTTAGAGCGAATGGCAAAAGGGGCAATCTCTTTGGACATACTTGGGTATTTTAGGAGTATATCGTTAGAAGGTCAATCTCAAGTGTTAAATAAATGAGTATGATGAAGCCTTATCCATAAATCGCTGATATAAAAAACAAAAAAAAATCCTTGAGCGGTTCAAGTCTTTGCCGAAGTAATTGGCTTTGGGTGCGGGAGAATGTGAATACTGGAGGTCCCCATGTTGATTGTCATTATGACCACCCGCCCCTGGCCCTGCCCTGACCAGGGCGGGGAATTGGAGAAGGAGAACCCTCCCCTGGCCCCTCCCTACCGCCTGGAAGACAGGCGGCAGGGAGGGGAATTAAGCAAGGGAAATGAGGCTTTGGTTATGCCTACCGCCCTCTTCTTCTGATTCCCCTCCCTGCTGCCGCTTTGGGCAGGAGGGAGGGGTTAGGGGAGGGTCTCTTTTCTGCTACCGCTTCAAGCACCTACGCCTCCTGTGTCACCTTAGGTAGCGTTGGGATTTTGGAGCAGCGCAGAAACGACCTCTGCCATCTTCTCCCCCAGCGCGAGGTGTTGGTCCGCATCGAGATGAACGCCGTCGACGTGACTAGAGGACACGACGGCGTTACAATCAAAGAAATGGCATTCGTTTGAGCGGGCGACCTCCCAGTACGCATCAGCTAACCCGACGCATTTCGACTCCCCGCCGAGAAACTTCGGTGCGATCGGGCCTTTCGGTGTCTGAATGAGCGGCGGTGTCACAATCAGTATGGGCGGCACGGGCATGCCAGGTTCGATGGATGCATGCCGGATCGCCAGCACGAGAGCGGCAATACCTTGTGCCGAGTGCCATGCATTGTGTGGATGCATGGACTGAAAATCGTTCGTCCCGAGCAAAAGAATGACCAAGGCCAAAGGAGAGTGTGCTTCAATTCGTTCCGCTAAGCCGGAAAGGCCGTTCCGTCCGGGCTTGAATGGGTCATCCCAAACTGTACGCCGCCCGTTAAGGCAGTCTTCGATAACGCGCACTCTTCGCCCGTCCACATTCAGCTTGGCCTCTAGTACGCCCGGCCAGCGCTCTTCGAAGGACAGGCGTTTCCGCGTGTTGGGGATGATCCCCCACGACAGTGAGTCCGCATATACAAAAACATGTTCCATGATGATCTCCCTCTCAGGCGCTGACGGTGCGGCGGATTCTCATCCGCTCAGAAAAGATTCGCAATCAGCAGGTTACCTCTCGCGGATTCTTGCTACATGAGGTCTACACCCTTGAACCCTCCCAGACAGGACGATGGCAGAGACTCGCCCAGAAGCAAAGGAGCAAGGATTACAATGCTCCGGATAGCAGCGAATCAATTACATCTGAAGCATCTGCTTGCTCCTGTATCAGTTTGGTGACCTTCTGGAAACCGCGGGTATCACCAAGCATAATGCAGCCTATGATGGTCCGGCCGTCCAGAACAATTTTGCGGTAGCAATGGTCATCCGCCTTAACGCGGGCATCGTACTGGCCTTCAGCATCAATTTCTCCAGCTGAGGCTAAATCAATGCCCACAACTTTAAGGGTGTTGGCCATAACCGTCCCCTGATAGGCCTGAGGCTGTCCATTTGCAGCCATATTCCGTCCGGCAAGACGCCCTTGATCCTGGGCAGCTGGCCATATGCCGTACACACGACCTGCAAATTCCGTCACATCACCTGCCGCATAGATGTCTGGCCTGTTTGTCTGCAGGTACTCATCGACCTTGATCCCCTTGTCCATGTCTAAGTGCAGTTGCCTGGCCAACTCCAGATTGGGTCGAACGCCTGCTGAAACAAGAATCAGATCTGCAGGCAACGAGGAACCGGTATCCAAAATCACTTTTTCAACGGCATCCTGGCCTTCGATGCTGGTGGTTTTGGCCCCCAAGCAAAAGGCGAAGCCCATGTCCTCCAGCATTGACTGCAGTCTCGACGCCCCCTCTGTATCCAACTGGCGCGGTAGGAGTCTGGGAAAGACTTCGACCACAGTCACTTTCTTGCCCAGTTTACGCAGTCCATTGCCAGCTTCCAGACCCAGGAGGCCACCGCCAATTAAAACCGCTTGTTCTGCTTTTTCGGCCCATTTCCGGATAGTTCTGACATCCTGCATGTTTCGCAGGGTAAACAATCCCGGCTTGTCAGACCCTTGTATCGGCGGAATAAAGGAGTGACTGCCGGTGGCCAGCAAGAGGCGATCATATAGAAATTTTTGCCCGTCCTTGGTCATCAGAGCCTTTTTGTCAGCATCAATTTCAACAATCCGGGTCATCAGGTGCAGGCTCATACCCTGATCTTCATACCAGTTCGGTTTCTTGGCTATGATATTGTCCTCATGGATTTCCCCAGTCACTACTTCGGGGAGTTTGATCCGATAATAAAAGGGCACGTCTTCATCAGAGAAAATGTCTATGGGCCCTGTTGGGTCCAACTTTCTGATCGCTTCAGCAGCGCTGGTTCCAGCAACACCGTTTCCAACAATAATATACCGAGGCATGCAGGCTCCTTATAAGGTATTCTTTTGTGTCATCCTCATCTGGCACAGTTTCTGGCAAATTATAGATCTCTTGGATCTTTACGTCTAGCTCCGGGAAATGAGTGCCTTATCCATAAATCGCTGCCATAAAAAACAAGAAAATTTCCTTGAACCAGGAACCAATTGGGTTGCGGACGTCGCCAGCTTTATAAAATGGGAGGGCATTATGTTGTCAGTCCCCATGCAGCCAATAAAAAAAAGGGCTTGCAGTCAACTTTCTGCAAGCCCTTCTTTTTTAATGGTCGGGAAGGCCGGATTCGAACCAGCGGCCCCCTGCTCCCAAGGCAGGTGCGCTACCAGACTGCGCCACTTCCCGTTCAGCGATGCCGATTGTAGCCAAAAAGAAATCTGAAAGCAAGGGATCTCTTTTGCCAGAGATCAGGAAGAGGAGTTGGGAGTCTGACCTCTGATTTATTGCTCTTCCACCATGCACCAAGTGCTCTGTGCCCTGCTCTCCCTTATGCCCTTTGACACCCGTTTTCTGACATCTTTCGGCTCCTGATTCCTTATTCCAGACTACCCCGTGTGAAACTAGAAATTAGCTTATTTTACGGGTTCATGCTATCCTTCTGAAATAATAAGAAGATGGCAGGAGTCATAAGAGGAAGACGTCCCAAAGGGGAATCCCAGTGACTAAGAGAAAACCCCCGCGATTTGGGCTCCGCAGTGACCGCATCTGTTTCCATCCAGGTCCACCTGCCCCAGGGTAAAGGCCCGGCGCTTGATGACCGGTTGCCCACAGGCGGGGCACAAGGTGGTTTCGCTGTTGTGACCAGGGACGTTTCCCAGGTAGACATACTTCAGACCGGCCTCTTTTCCCAGGTTATAGGCCATTTCCATGGTGCTGACCGGGGTGGGACCCTTGTCCTGCATCCGAAAGGCGGGATGAAACCGGGAGATGTGCCAGGGTACATCGGACCCTAAGTCATTGGCCAAAAAAGAAGCCATTTCCTGTAATTCGGATTTGGAATCATTCAGATCGGGAATGATCAGGGTGGTTACCTCCAGCCACCAGCCCAGTTCCTGAATGGTCTTTAGGTTGCGTAAGACCGGCTGCAGCTTGGCCTGGCAATAGGTGGTATAGAATTCACTTCGAAATGCCTTGAGGTCTACATTGATGGCATCGGCATACGCAGCCAGCTCTTGCAGGCAATCTCTGGTCATGAAACCGTTGCTGACCAAGACATTCTTCAGTCCGGCTTCTTTGGCCAAAACCGATGTGTCGTACATAAGTTCAAAGAAGATCGTCGGCTCGGAATAGGTATAAGAAATGCTGTGACACCCATGTTTGACAGCCGATTGAACGAGTTGTTCCGGGGTGATGGACTGCCCTGAGATCCGATTGGATGTCTTCGGTCCTTGAGACAGGCTGTCGTTTTGGCAGAAGCTGCAAGCCAGGTTGCAGCCCATGGTTCCGATGGAAAAGCTCCAACTGCCGGGTTGGAAATGAAACAAAGGCTTTTTTTCTATGGGATCGACATTGGCTGCAGCCACCTTGTCGTAGACCAGGGTGTACAAGGCTCCCTTGTTATTTTGACGTACCCCGCACAGACCGTATTCTCCGGCCTCTATACGGCAGTATTGGCTGCATAATCGGCACTGAACTGCCTGATTTTTTCTGGATACCCAAAGTTTGGCCGGGTGCATGATTGCCTCCTTTTTAGTCCCGCCATGGCGGGGCCTCCCGCAAATCTGAAATATTTTTTGGGCCAAAGCGCAAAAAAAGTTTGGAGTTCCAAAACTCTGCGTCCTGTAAAGGCGCTTATCAGCATTATTCATACTAAGCATCCATGAAGTAGGGTGTCAATCCGGGCGGATGAGCGTTATTAAGCTTGCCAAGGTCCTATTATACGGCTAAGATGGGAAATTACCGCAGAGATCGTTGTTAATGAAGATACGACTTCATTCATCACGTGAAAGCTTAAATCAACCGGGACGTTTTTTTGTCCCCGGGCGGAAGCAGATGAGGCCAAAAAGGAGTGAAGTACATGCAGGATCGCGGCAAAGCCTATAAAGAGGCTGGGGTCAATCTGGAGGCAGCCGACACATTGGTGAAAAGAATCAAAACATTGGCAGCCTCAACACACACCAAAGGGGTGCTCAGTGATATTGGGCTTTTTGGGGGTATGTTCAAACTGGATTTGAGCGATACTCGCAGGCCGGTTCTGGTGTCATCCACTGACGGCGTGGGGACCAAGCTCAAGCTGGCCTTTGCTCTGGATATTCACGACAGCATTGGTATCGATCTGGTGGGGATGAATGTGAACGACATTGTTGTTCACGGTGCCAAGCCTCTTTTTTTTCTAGATTATTTCGCAGCAGACCAATTGGATGTGGATCAAGCGGAACAGGTCATTGCTGGGATAGCAAAGGGGTGCCAATTGGCCGGCTGTGCCCTGTTGGGAGGAGAGACGGCGGAGCTCCCCGGGTTTTATAAACCCGGGGAATACGATCTTTCGGGTTTTAGTGTGGGGATCGTGGATGACGATAAAATCGTGGACGGCTCCAGTGTGGGCGTGGGGCATGCTGTGATTGGCCTGGGTTCCTCGGGCCTGCATTCCAATGGGTATTCCCTGGTTCGGAAGGTCATTGCTGAGCAGAACATCGATTTACATCAACCTATGCCGGGGACCGATCAGATAGTGGGGCGAGTCCTCTTAGAGCCTACCAGGATATACGTCAAAACCATACTCAATGTCCTGCGCGACTTTGAGATCAAGGGTATGGCCCACATCACCGGAGGCGGACTTTACGACAACCTGCCCCGGGTGCTCCCCCGAGGAGTGAAGACCACCATTGATTTCTCTTCCTGGTCCAAACCGCCTGTTTTTGAATGGCTGCACGATCTTTCTGGGCTTTCTTGGCCGGAGATGCTAAAGACTTTTAATTGTGGCCTGGGCATGGTCATTATTGTCGAGGAGCGGGTGGCCGAGGACGTCCTCCTTCGCTTGCAGGGTCTGAAAGAGACGGCCTGGAAGATCGGACAGACAGAGGCCAAGCGGGAGCAGGATGAGGAAAAAGTGGATGTTGTTTTTTAAGGCTGGAGCACTGCCGAGGATTGGAGATCAGAGATCAGCCTTGCCTCCGGTCAAAACCACAAAGGCACAAAGATCACAATTGTCCAAGAAAGTCCCTACCCCACGATGCCAAGTGAGTATAAAGGTGAGGCCAGCTGCGGCGCTCGTATGAAGCTAGACATTAAATTACTAGATTATCCCCTTATAACATTTCGGAATAATAAGAGGATGGCCGGAGCCATAAGAGAAAGAGCGTTCACGCCTAGGCGTGAGAGGATCCCAGTGAAATGGAAGAAATTTCACGGGATAAACCCTGGGAACGAAGAGAAGAGGGCGAATAATAATCAGACTTTTCCACCCGATTTTGAGAACCATAAAGATAGGCCAATTTGAGAGCCAAAATCAAAAGGCATACTGATCTTTGACTTGAATTTGAACGCCTCGATTTCCCCACCAGGAAACGCGGTTGAGGCCTGCTTCTTTTCGTCTGGTCAGGAGCTCGGCAAGTCTCTTTTTTATCCCCTGCCGATCTCCGTCCAGATATGTAATGAGCAGATCGCCGGAGTCATCAAGACTCAACTCACAGTTTTGATTGCTAAAGATACTGGTGCGGATGGTTGACAATACACATTCCCAATCTTCAGGACTCCGCCACTGGGGCGTGCATAACTGAGAGCGAAAATAATCTACAGCCAGTCGAGCAAGCATGATGCAATAGTAATGAGCCTCGACTTTTTCTGGTGATGTGCCTGTGGGCTTGTTCAGGAAATAATTCTCGATGAGGTCTTTAATGCCCGTCTCCACCGGCCAGCGGATATGGTAGGCATCCAGGATCTTAATCGGACTGTAATCTGTATGGGTGCTCCCAAAGCAGCGAATCTCATTGGTCTCCTTGTTTTGCTTGACCACAAAACGAAAGGACTTTCCTGTCTCTGGGAGAATGAAGTCCTGACTGGCAATACGGTATTGCTCCCGGTAATCTTGCCAGACCCCTTTTTGGATTGTTTCTTCTTTCCAACGCTTGATCTTGGGGTTTTGTTTCAGGCACATGGTAATGTCCGATTCCGAACGAACAGTCAAATATATCAGCTGCTTCTCTCCGGTATATTCGGAATCTGCATAAATTTCTGTGATCACGTCCGGGTCAATGATCTTAAACAGGTTTCGCTCACAAAAGCGGTACAGAGCTGACGGAGCCCTGGACTTGCCTTCACAGTAGGCGATATTGATGATGGTGTTGGTCATGCTGTCCCAGAGGATTTGCGGCCTGTGAGCGTAGGTCATATCTCCGTTTTTATCAGGAGCCTTGCTCAATGCTTTGTCTTCAGGGAACCGACTATCCGAGGGATCACAGTGATAATCAATGGCGATCTCTTTGCCCTCAATGATTCCTAGCTCTCTGGCCCGGCAAGAGGCATCATTTCGAAGGTGCTGTAAATGGCTGAAACGAAGGTCGTCGAATGCATCGTAGAATCTGGTTTTCCCGGGGTTGAGAACCAATCCTGAGGCCACGGCTACAGAGCGGTCAGCATTGAGTGTAAAGTCATGGATGCTGGGAAAACCAGCGATAATGCGCATGACATTCACGATAATATTGTTGGTGATCTGGGAAGTGCGAAGGCTGTTTGGGCCGTAGGTGTGCCATGCTTCAATGACCCCGAGTTGGTCCAAGAAAGGAGCCAGGAGCAAGGTCCCTGGATTGCTGATGACCACTTTGCGGTAGGCCAGGCGCTTGATGAATTGGAGGAAAGAACGGTTTACTTTGAGCCCAGAGCTGTCAATGAGATCAGAAAATTTGGATTTGGCCGAGGCTTCTACCGGTGATTGTTTCTCAGTCACCTGAGTCGGAACCGGACTGGAGATAACTCCTCGGATGGCAACGGGCTTTTTGAATCGTGAGAGCTTCCATCGGGTATAGATCTTTTGGACATTGGCCCGAGAACATTTCAGGTTGAGCTTTTTTATCATCTTGGCTGTGGACAGGGAAGGATCCATCAGCCTTTCTTCGATTATTTGAAGCTCCAGCTGGGGGAAATCTTTTCGCCGCTTTGCCCCTTTTGGACAAGATCAGCCAGGCCCCAGACCCCATAGAGCATATACCGATTTTTCAATACGTAGAATCGATTGGGGGCCATGCCGAATTCTTGGAGCACTGGGCGGATCTGTCGTTTCTTTTCAAGTTGGGATAAGGCCTTGAAGAGCTCAACTCGATGTTGAAGGTGGTCACGCTGATAATTGAAAAAAGTTCCAGCTCGATCGTGCAAGTTATGAACTGGCTTGGCTGGCGGTTTTTCTTTTTGTTTGGTGACGGATTCCAGGATGTGTTGCAGGCCGGACCAAAAATCAATGTCTGCTTCATCCATTCGCTGACCATAGCCATAGGAACGCTGAATCTGGCGGACACGTTCCAAGGATGCACCTTCAATGTCCAGAGCCTCGGCCAGTCGCAAGGCGTAGTTGGCACGTTCATGTGGCCTTGAAAGCTTGATCAGGATAACCAATCGCTCCAGAGCCGGGTCAACCTGCACATGGGAAACTTCCGGTAAAAGAGCGACGGTCCCATAGAGGGCGAATGAGTGATCCCAGTCCTTCAGGGTACTTCGACTGATGGTTAAAGACTCAGCGACAGCCCTCTGTGGCTTTCGATTTTTCCATACATCAGTGACGGCCTTATAGGCAGTGAAGAATGGCTCATCCTCGTAAGTAAAAGGAACTGACGTAAGAGAGGTGACAGCGGCCTGTCGCACCCTAAACTGAATGGATAAGAAATAATCCCGAGCATCATCTGTGAGGACCATATCAATATACACCAAGTAGTACGCAATTTCAGCCCAAAATCGCCTTATCAGTATATAGGATATGGTACGCATGTTTTCCCTAAATAGCAAGCGTTTTTCAGGTGGAATCATGTCAATTCTCAAGACATAACAGATGAAATCGCTCACAGGCCTACTCGCAGAACAAAATTATTAACTGGGTTACAACCTCGTATTCCGTATTTATTACAGCTAGTTAAACGGTAAGAACAAGCAATCATGGTATCTTTTTAAGGCTTGAAAAAGGCACAGGAAAGACCTTGCCCGGGGTTAACGTTACTTATAAATGCTGCGTACTATTTCATGGAGACAGATAGCTACGAATTGCCACTGTATTTGTATACTCATGAGGGGGTCATTTGAAAAAATTAGTCATGTATAACCTGTTGTATTTTAATGCTAATAATAGCAAATTTAATCTATTCATTATAGCGTAGCGAATATTTTTGCCCTTGTTTTTTACTTATAAAATGGACCTGAAAAGTGCCCGGAAATGTCTGATAACAAATAACGAATAACGAATAACGAGCCCGCCACCGGCTACTGCCCACTGCACCCAGTTTCCCGACCCCGATCGTTCTGAGCCCGCTTGATGGCGATGCGCAGCAGGGACAGGGCGGCTGGGGTCATGCCCGGAAGACGGGAGGCCTGCCCCAGGGATCTGGGGCGGATGGCGCTCAAACGCTCCCGCAGCTCATTGGATAGACCGGTCAATTGGGAGTAGTCCAGATCTTCGGGAATGAGGATCTGTTCCAAGTCTTTGAATTTCTGAACCTCCGACTCCTGACGCCGCAGATACCCCTCGTACTTGCACTGAATCTCCACTTGTTCCTGGACCTTGGAATCCAGATCTGATCCTTGTTCACCAAGAATGGTCATGACCTTTCCATAACTCAGTTCGGGCCTCTTGAGCAGTTTGTCCGCAGTCACAGCCGAGGAAAGGGGCTGGGAAGCAAAGGACGATAAGACAGCATTGATCTGTTCCGTGGGAGTGATGTGTTTCGTGTGCAAACGCTCCAGCTCGGCCTCAACAGCCTGGCGATGTTGTTGAAGCTCTTGGACCCGGTCCTTGGTATGCAGACCGAGTTGGTATCCGGTCTCCAGCAAGCGGAGATCGGCATTATCTTCCCGGAGCAGCAGGCGGTATTCCGCTCTGGATGTGAACATGCGATAGGGCTCGCTTACTCCTCGGGTGACCAGATCGTCTATCATTACACCCATATAGGCCTGGGTTCGATCCAAAATGAAAGGTGCACGCTTTTGAACCTGCAAGGCGGCGTTAATCCCTGCCCACAGGCCTTGGGCCGCGGCCTCTTCATATCCCGATGTGCCGTTGATCTGTCCAGCCAAGTAAAGTCCCCGGACCTGTTTGGTCTCTAACGTGGGCTGCATTTGGGTGGGCAGGATATAGTCGTATTCAATGGCATAGGCCGGACGCATGATCTCCGCTTCTTCCAGTCCGGGCACGGAACGGATGAGCTGAGTCTGGACCTCATAGGGCAGGGAGTTCCCGGTTCCGCTGGCGTAGACCTCTTCCGTGTCCAAGCCCTCCGGTTCAAGGATGATATGATGGAACTCCTTGTCCGGAAACTTCATGATCTTGTCTTCCAGGGAGGGGCAGTAACGGGCGGAAACTCCCTGGATAGTTCCATCGTACAAAGGCGAGAAGCGGATATTGTTCCGGATGATGTCGTGGGTGGACACATGGGTTCGACCGAAGTAGCAGGGGACTTGGGGCAGAACCGGCCTGGCTGTGGACAGGGAGAAGGGGGGGCAGTTTTCGTCCCCGGTCTGCATTTCGAATCGGGTAAAATCAATGCTTCGGCGGTGCAGGCGGGCCGGGGTACCGGTTTTCATCCGGCCCAGGGACAGATTAAGGGATGGAAATTGGTTTGGCAGGGCGTTGGAGGGAAACTCTCCGGCCCGTCCGGCCGGGATGTGCGTGGATCCGATGTGCACCAGCCCGTGCAGGAATGTGCCCGAGGCCAGGACCACACAGCGGCCCTCAAAGACAACTCCCAAATCGTCCTGGACGCCGCGCACAAATGTATTCTCCACCACCAGGGAGGTGACCAGGGCTTGTTTGAGTTCCAAGCCCGGTTGACGTTCCAGGGCGTACTTCATCAGGGTCTGGTAACGGACCTTGTCGTTTTGGGTTCGGGTGCCCCGGACAGCCGGCCCTTTACGCGTGTTCAGCCGGCGGTACTGGATGGCGGTTTGGTCGGCAATCTTGGCCATTTCACCGCCCAGGGCATCGATCTCCTTGACCAGGTGGCCCTTGCCTATGCCTCCCACTGAGGGGGAGCAGGGCATATGACCCACGCTGTTTAAGGATATGGACAAAAGCAGGGTGCGGCAACCCATGCGGGCCGCGGCCAGGGCTGCCTCACACCCGGCGTGTCCGGTTCCGACTACTATGACGTCGTACATGGTTGTGTTTTTGTCGTTATTCGTGCGTCGTTCTTGGTGAATTCTTCATCCGATTGGTATCGCTTCGATCCACCTTACAGGCAAGACCTGGATATTTGTATACATTCAAGGAAGAGGGCGTCAACTGGGAGTGTGAGTCGAAAGTCACAGGATAGAGATCAGATATCAGCCCCGCCGCTGGCCACAGAGGCCAGTTTGATCGGAGATGAAACTGAACAAGAGGGCAACCACTCAGGGTTGCCCCTACGAGGAGGCCCGAGATATCATTCGTAATTGCGTGCTGAATAAGCCGAATTCTCAGGGGTAGCCATGAGTGGCTGCCCTCTTCGTTGGGCCAAGCCAGCACCGGGATTGCGTCTTGTTTCATACGAGGAAAATGGTTCTTTGCGTTGCGAGGTACCTGCCTCATAACGTCCTGTCTTTGGGTTCCAATCCCCTTCTTCATTCAAATTTTGGTCACGGGTTTAAAAAATGCAGCAGAAACCTTACCGGGATTTCAATTCCTATCTCCGTCAACGCTACGGGTGTCGGGTGCAGAAGATCAGCCTGGACGCGGGACTGACCTGTCCCAATCGGGATGGAACCCTTAGCCGGACTGGATGTATCTACTGTAACCCCCGGGGATCGGGAACAGGGCAGGCCGCAAATGGACTGAGCATTGCTCAGCAGCTGGAAAATGCCAAAGAACCTCTGCGCAGGCGGTACAAGGCCAGGAAGTTTCTGGCTTATTTCCAGTCGTATACCAATACATACGCCCCGGTGGATAGATTGCAAGACTTGTATGCTCAGGCGGTGGGCGATCCGGATGTGGTCGGCCTGTCCATCGGGACCAGGCCGGATTGTGTGCCTGAGCAGGTCTTGGATCTGATTTCCGAGATGTCCCGGCAAAAGGACATTTGGCTGGAGTACGGCCTGCAGTCTGCCCATGAGGAGACATTGGCCGGCATAAACCGAGGTCACGGGGTGGCGGCTTTTGCCGATGCTGTGAGCCGAACCAGGCAGCGGGGCCTGCCGGTGTGTGTGCATGTTATTTTGGGCCTTCCCGGGGAAGGGGAAAAAGAGATGCTGGAGACTGCCCGGTATCTGGCTGAGCAGGATATTCAAGCGGTGAAAATTCATCTTCTCTACGTCGTCCAGGGAACGGCTTTGCACCGCTTGTATGCCCAAGGAAAATACCGCTGCTTGGAGCAGGAAGAGTATGCGGACTTGGCAGCCAAATGTGTGCATAACCTGCCCCGGGAGGTGATTATCCAGCGACTGACCGGAGATCCGCATCAGGAGGAATTGGTGGCCCCCCTCTGGGCGGTGAACAAGCAGCAGACTCTGCAGATGATTGAGCAGAGAATCAGAGATCAGGAAGAGTGAGGAATGAGGGGGGGCAGGACTGATGCGGATAAACTCAACCAAAGATTTGATCGTCTATAAGAAAGCGTATGCGCTGGCAATGCAGATTTTCGACCTCTTTTTTCTATTCTGTCTGAGCTCTGACGTCTCGTATGAAACTAAACTCAAAGTGTTCAGGTGTCAGGTTTCAGGTGTCAGGAAAATCAAGGGAGTATGAGAAAATCTTCTATTCTTAACTGAAACCAGAAACCTGACACCTGAAACCTCTGGTAAAACCGTCAAATCAGATTCTACGTTTCATCCTTGATCAATCCGGCAAATTTTCCTTTTTTGCCCGCTTTGGGGCAAAAAATATGTCAGATTTGCCGGAGGCAAAGCTCGTATGAAACTAGCTTTACCTGGAAGATAGCCAGCCCTTCGGAGAAGGGCGGCTTACCAAGCAACCAGGCCCGTGGTCTTTTGCGACGGCCCTCTCCGAGGGCCAGCCCTCTTTGTAACCAGTTTCATATTGGATCAAACTGGCGGCTTCTTACGAATAACAAACAACGAATAACGAATAACGAGCCCGCCAGAGGCGGGGCTGACACCTGAACACTTACCCCGTTTCCGCTACCTCATCTTCACCCAGGGCTGTGGGTCGGTGCTTGAATACAACGATGCCCAAAGGGGGCACGGTCAGACAGACGGAATGGTTGCGGCCGTGGGTGGCCATAGGTTCGGTTTCCACCCGTCCGAAATTGCCCACCCCGCTGCCTCCGTATTCCTGGGCATCGCTGTTTAAGATCTCGTCCCAGGTGCCGGAAGCCGGAACCCCTAACCGGTAGGCCTGTCTGGTTACCGGGGTGAAGTTACAGGCCACCAGAAACATTTCCCCTTTATCCCGGCTTTGGCGCAGATAGCTGATGACCGAGTTTTCCCAGTCTGAGAAATCCACCCATTCAAAACCTGCAGATTCCAGATCTGTGGAGTGCAGCCCTGGCTCTCGGCGATACAAGCGATTTAAGTCTCGCATCCAGGCCCGCAGGTTGAAGTGGAAATCTTTTTCCAACAGCTCCCAATGCAGGGACTCTTCATGGTACCACTCTTGCCACTGACCAAATTCTCCGCCCATGAACACAAGCTTCTTGCCGGGAAAGGTGTACATGTAGCCGAACAAGAGGCGCAGGTTGGCAAAGCGCTGCCATTCGTCTCCGGGCATCTTGTGGAGTAAAGAGCCTTTGCCGTAGACCACTTCGTCGTGGGACAAGGGCATGAGAAAGTTCTCGGTAAAGGCGTACCAGATGGCAAAAGTCAGCTTGTTCTGATGATAGCGGCGAAATATGGGATCCATGGACATGTACTCCAGGGAATCGTGCATCCAGCCCATATTCCATTTCAGACCGAAGCCTAGTCCCCCGGCATAGGGTGGTCGGGTGACCATGGGCCAGGACGTAGACTCCTCAGCAATGACCTGGACGTCCGGAAAATTGGTGTACATTTCTTGGTTCAGGGTTCGGATGAAGTCAATAGCGGCCAAGTTTTCCCGTCCTCCGTATTCGTTGGGGATCCATTCCCCGTCTTCTCGGCCATAGTCCAGGTAGAGCATGGAGGCCACGGCATCAACCCGCAGACCGTCGGCGTGGAAGTTCTCCATCCAGTACATGGCGCTGGAGACAAGAAAAGAGCGGACTTCGTTGCGGTTGTAATTGAAAATACAGCTCTTCCATTCCGGATGAAAGCCCTGCCTGGGATCAGCATGCTCAAAAAGGTGGGTGCCGTCGAAATAGGCCAACCCGTTGCCGTCGTTGGGAAAATGGGACGGGACCCAGTCCAGGATAACGCCAATATCCAGGTTGTGCAGAAAGTCGATCAAGGCCATGAAGTCCTCCGGGGTGCCGTACCTGGAGGTGGGAGCGAAAAAGCCCAGGCATTGATAGCCCCAGGACCCGTAAAAAGGATGCTCCATGACCGGCATGAACTCTACATGGGTAAAGCCCATGTTCTGGACGTAGCGGCCCAGGCTCTCGGCCAGCTCCCGGTAGGTCAGAAAAGCACCGTCCGGGCGCCGAGCCCAGGAACCGAGGTGCACCTCATAAATGGACATGGGGGCATGCAGTTTGTTATGTTCTTTTCGCTTTTCCATCCATGCCCCGTCCTGCCAGTTGTATTGGGGGCTCCAGACCCTGGTCCCGGTTTGGGGGGGCACTTCCCACAGGCGGGCAAAAGGATCGGCCTTGTCTATTTGAAATTCACTGGCTGCGGAGACAATGTGGTATTTGTACACGCTTCCGGCTTCCACCCGGGGGAGGAAGCCTTCCCAGATCCCGGAGCCGTCCTTACGACAAGCCAAATAATGCCTTGTGGCATCCCAGGCGTTGAAGCCACCGATGACTGAGACTGTTTTGGCGTTTGGAGCCCAAACGGCAAAATAGGTGCCGGGTTTTCCTTCTCTATACATGGGGTGAGACCCGAGCTTGTCGAACAACCGGTAGTGGCTCCCTTTCTTGAACAGATAGATGTCCAATTCGGAAAAGCGGCTGATGTCAGTATATACGGTATTGGTCATAGTTGGGACCTCGTTTGTTATTTACTTTATGTTTCAGTTAAAAATTTATCAGCTTTGCCTGAGGCGAAGCTGATAAATTTTTATTGCCAGGCCATGATGTTTTGCAGCCCCTGCAATGGGATGTACAGCCCTTCCGGGTTGGTATTCAGTCTGTATAATATATCATGAAAGGCCTGTTCCAATAGATAGTGGTTGAGTAAGGTCTGAATTTGAATCCGCTCTTGAGGGAGAAAAGCCTGGCGGCCCACTTCTTGAAGGTAGGCGTTGAGGTAGGTTCCACTGACCACTTTATGCCAAGAATCGATCCACAGCTTAAGATGAGCGTGATCTTCCGGGTAGAGGTGAGAAAAGGCCTCCAGACTGGTATTCGCCGCATAGAAAAAAGAACCGATCATGGTGGCCACATCCATGAAACTGGAACGTTTTAACCGCCTCTGGCTCAAAGGCTTGGACGGATCGCCCTCGAAATTGAGCACTGCAAAATTATTGCCGGTAAATAGGACATGGGTCAGGTTGAAGTTCCCGTGGATGCGAATCTTTTGGGCCTGGATCTTATCGTGAATGATGGCTCTGGCAAAGGCTATCAGGTTATGTTCAGATTCCAGTACGAATTCGGCGAGATTAACACAGTCCGGGGGAATGCGGTGATATTTACGTCGCACGGTGAGCAGTGTTCGGCGGATGAGGGTGCGAATGGCCTGGTACTCGGAACGCTGGTAGAGAGTAGAGAAGGGTTCGGGCTGGAACCCCGGATATTCCTTGGGTCGAGCTAATCTGGAATGTAGGCTTCCAGTGGTGGTTCCCAGTTGGGCCATAAGATCCAGATAGGGGCCGCCGATGCAGTCCTGCAACTGGGTGGGAACGGTTTCATGGGTAATGTCAAAAACCGAGGGAGGCAGTTGAGCGGCCTCGTCCAGGGAAGGACGGGATGTGAGCATGGTATCGAAAAAGCGGTATAATGCGTCCTTCGTCAACTTCCAGGCATCTCCCTGACCCTGGTTGGGGATGAAATCTCGATAAATGCCCAGGCTGAGCGATTCGCTGGGCGGACTTTGGTAGACAATTTCTCCACCTAAAGTAGGCACATTGGCTAATGTGCCGTTATGGCCCAGAAAGGTCAGCATTTCCACTCCCGGATTGGTCCCCTCTTCCAGACAGCGATAGAGCTTGAGGCACAGGCGCTGATCGTAGAGGACACATAAGTTGTTGTGCTTTTCAGACAGGACTCTGGAGGATATGCCCTCTGCAGGCGGAGACCAGATCCGAAAGAGACCCGGGCTGGGAAGAAAACGCAATCTGCCGTTGACGCCCAGCACGGTTTGCCGTTGCTCAAGCTGTTCCAGCAGGGCCTGCTGCAGGCTTGGGTCGTACAGGCCGTCATACAGGATTCCAAGGTTCTGATTGCAGGAGATATGGGCCAGGATGGAATGTTCGGGGATGTTTTCCGGACGGGCGCCTCCCTGATGTTCCAGAAAAGAGAGGGCCAGGAGATGGGTTTCCGGATCTCCTTCGGCGAATACGGCCTGGACGATGAGCAGCCAATGGTGGTCCTGCAGCGAGGTGATGGGAATGCGATCTTTGACCTGGACGTCCAATAGTCTTTTGCTGGAGGCCCTGGACCAGTGGCTGCGGAATAAATAAGGGGACAGAATCTCCTTTTCCAAAATTTCCAGGCCGTTGCTCTGCAATAAGCTGTCCCAGCGGCCACGGATTTCCAGCTCCGGAATCCCGTGTACTTCAGCTCTGGCTTTTTGATCCTGGGTCTGGACCAGTTGGAACCAGAAATAATCGTTCATGCCCATGGTGAACTGGTAGGGCGTGTCTTTGATCTGAGGAAACTCATTGCCGCTGAACAGGTCCACGGGCAAGCAGCCACTGTAGGCGGAAAGGTTCAGATATACGGCCTGGGCAAAGCGGGAGAGATTGATGATGACCAAGATGGTTTCATTCTCATAGCTGCGGGTAAAGGCCAGGACTTTTGGATTTTCCGGAAACAAAAACTGAATGCTTCCCTGGCCGAAGGCCTTGAACCGCTTGCGCATGGCGATGACCCGGCGCATCCACCACAGCAGGGAGGAGGAGTTTTTGTCCTGGTTCTCCACATTGACCACTTCATAGTGGTATTCCGGATCCATGATCACCGGAAGATAGAGCTGCTGGGGGTTGGTCTTGGAGAAGCCTGCGTTGCGGTCCGGACTCCACTGCATTGGGGTGCGTACACCGTTTCTGTCACCCAAATAGTAATTGTCGCCCATCCCGATCTCGTCCCCGTAGTAAATGATCGGGGTTCCGGGCAGAGAGAACAAAAGGAAATTCATGAGTTCCAGCTTGCGCCGGTTGTTGTTCAACAGCGGAGCCAGACGGCGGCGTATGCCTAAGTTGATTCTGGCCCGGGGATCCTTGGCGTACATACGGTACATATAGTCCCGCTCTTCGTCGGTGACCATCTCCAAGGTCAGTTCGTCGTGATTGCGCAGAAAGATGGCCCACTGACAGGAATGGGGAATGTCCGGAGTCTGTTCCAGAATATCGATGATCGGAAAGCGGTCTTCCATCCACAGGGCCATGAACAACCTGGGCATGATGGGAAAGTGAAAGGCCATGTGGCATTCGTTTCCGCCCCCGAAATAGGCGGCCGCTTCCTCCGGCCACTGGTTGGCTTCTGCCAGGAGCATACGGTGAGGGTAGTTCTTATCCACATATTGGCGCAGATCTTTTAAGAACTGGTGGGTTTCGGGCAGGTTCTCGCAATTGGTTCCTTCCCGTTCATAGAGATAGGGCACTGCATCCAGGCGCATGCCGTCCACACCCATGCCGAACCAGAAGTCGATGACCCGGAACATGGCCTGGTGCACAGCGTGGTTGTCGAAGTTGAGATCCGGCTGATGGGTGTAGAAGCGGTGCCAGAAGTAGGCCCTGGCCACCGGATCCCAACTCCAGTTGGAGGTTTCGAAGTCCTTGAAGATGATTCTGGCTTCCTGATATTTGTCCGGGCTTTCGCTCCAGACGTAGAAATTGCGCTCCGGGGTTCCAGGCTCTGCCTTGCGTGCTCTTTGGAACCATTGATGTTGATCCGAGGTGTGGTTGAGGACCATTTCGGTGATGATACGGATACCACGATTGTGGGCCGCCTGGAGCAAATTGCGAAAGTCCTGTATGGTCCCGTAATGGGCATGGATGTTTTCGTAGTCGGCGATATCGTATCCGTCGTCTTTGAGTGGAGAAGGGTAAAAGGGGAGGAGCCAGATGGCCGTGCACCCCAATTCTTGCAGGTAGTTGAGTTTGGAGAGCAGACCCCGCAGGTCACCAATGCCATTATTGTCTGCATCAAAAAAGGTCTTGATGTGCAGTTGATAGATAATGGCATCCTTGTACCACAAGGGCTCATCGTTTATTATGAAAGTTGAGTTATGCATAGTTGCTGAGTGTCCAGCGCTGCCGCTGGTATGAGATTAGCACCCACATAACACAGCGGGTGGATAACATACTGAAAGGGGCCGTTATTCGTTTCTTAATATGGCATTTTTTTACATCCCTGTCCTGTCGAAGTTTGATAACTAAAAAGTTGCAATCTTGCTGAAGGCAAGATTGCAACTTTTTAGCCCCTCTCAAATATCTCGGTTTCCCGCCGGAGTCGAGCCAGCATTTCGGGTTTGAGCTGATCAAAAGTAAAGCGCCATTCCCAATTGCCTTGCACAGATCCTGGTCGGTTCATTCTGGCCTCGGTGCCCAGGCCCAGGACATCCTGCAAAGGTATTATGGCTGTACGAGCCACAGAGCCCAGGGCCAGGCGGATGAGTTCCCAATGGATCTTCTCCCCGGTTGTTCCCAGGTAGTCCAAAAGGTATTTCCGTTCTCGTTCGATTTCTTCTCGGCTCTGAGTGCTCTGCGTGCCTGGATCGGAGGTAAACCACCCCACTGTGGTATTGTGGTCGTGGGTGGCCGTGTACACCACGCTGCCGTATATATGGTTGTGCGGCCTATACTCCGAGGCTTTGGGATCGTTGCCAAAGGCCATCTGCAAGATGCGCATACCGGGAAAGCCCAGGCTGTCCCGCAGGGCGTCCACCTCAGGTGTGATGACTCCTAGATCTTCGGCAATGACCTGAATAGGCCCCAGGGTGTCTTGAACGACCTTGAATAGTTTATCTCCTGGACCTTGAATCCAACGGCCGTTGACCGCTGTTTGTTCAGCAGCGGGAACCTCCCAGTAAGCCTCAAATCCGCGGAAATGGTCAATGCGCAGGATATCGAACAGGGTCAGGTTGAGCCGAAAGCGTTCGATCCACCACGCGTATCTTTCTTCGGCCATACGTTCCCAGCGATAGATGGGATTGCCCCAGCGTTGCCCTGTGGAGCTGAAATAATCAGGAGGCACACCGGCTATGACCGTGGGCAGCCCTTGATCATTGAGATGAAATAAGGAAGGCCGGCTCCAGACTTCGGCGCTGTCGTGGGCCACATACAGGGGCAGGTCCCCGATAATGGACACTCCGTGGAGATGACAATAGGCCTTCAGATTGGTCCATTGTTCAAAAAATAGATACTGGAGGTACTTATAATACTCAATTTCCCGCTCCAGAGAGGCCTTCCAGGACTGCAGGGACCGGTCATCCCTTTGTGCCGCTCCCGGGTCCCACTCGGTCCAGACTGCATTACCGTGGGCTTCTTTTAAGGCCATGAATAGGGCAAAGGGGTCCAGCCATGAACTGTGCATCCGGCAAAACGATGCGTAGCGATCATGCTGGGAGTGGGCGGGGTCGTCCAAAAAACGAGAGAAGGCGGTGGAAAGCAAGGAACGTTTTGTCTTTTGGACCAGTCCGTAATCAACTCTATGAACCGGAAATTCGGGGGTTGAGGAAATCTCTTCCGGAGATAAGAGACCTTCCTGACTCAAAAGCTGCATACTTATAAGCAACGGGTTTCCGGCAAATGCGGACAGGCACATGTACGGAGAATTGCCGTAGCCGGTGGGTCCCAAAGGCAAAACCTGCCAAAGTCTTTGCCCGCTTTGGGCCAGGATGTCCACAAATCGATAGGCTGTCGGGCCTAAATCGCCAATGCCATGTGGCCCGGGCAGGGAAGTAGGGTGGACCAGGATGCCGCTTTGGCGTGTATTCATGTTCATGCTCCACTGGGCGGTTGCATCTCTGGAAGAGTGCGGTCATAATATGTCCAACACCCATAACCAAAGGAGATTGCCTATATGTTGAAGACTCTACTGTTTCCCACCGATTTTTCCGAGCGCTCATATCAGGTGTTGGAAGTTTTCGAGGACCTGCGGGCCAGGGGTGCAGACAAGGTCGTTTTACTCCATGTGGTTGATGAAAGAAGCTTTCAGGCCATGGAACATTATGCCTACGGCCGGGCCGAAGAAGTGGAAAAACATATTTTAGACAGCGCCAGTGCCGAATTGGATAACATGGCTCAAAAGCTCCAAGACCAGGGTTTTACAGTTATTCCCAGAGTTGTGGTCGGTGTCCCCGTGCGGGAGATTTTGAAAGCGGAAAAGGAAGAGGACATATCCTTGATTGTTCTCGGCTCGCACGGAGGCAGCAACCTGCAGGAGATATTTTTGGGCTCTGTGGCCGAAAAGGTTGTCCGCAAGTGTACCAAGTCGATTTTGGTGGTCAAGCGGTAGCTGTAAAGATCATGGTTTCAGGTTTCAGCTTTGCCTCCGGCAAATCTGACATATTTTTGGGCCAAAGTGCCCAAAAAAGGGGTTTGCCGGTTTGATCGAGAATGAAACTTTTGGCCGCGGATCGGAGGCGTGGGTTGTACCACCTCTTCGTTCCCAGGGTTTATCCCGTGAAATTTCTTCCATTTCACTGGGATCCTCCCTGGGGACGTCTTTCTCTTATGGCTCCGGCCATCCTCTTGTTATTCCGAAATGTTATAAGGGGATAGCCTAATAATTTAATGTCTCGTTTCATACGAGGTGTCAGCGCTGCCTCTGGCTGCTGCTGCCAGTTTGATCGAGGAAGAAACTGACAAAGAAGGCAGGGACCGGCACTCACTTACAATGATATTTTATATTTTGCCGAGATATTTCAACCATAAGTGAGTGCCGGGCTCGCCCTACGGAATAGCCTTGGCCCCATACAAGGCCGCCCTTGACCCCAAGGGCAGGCCTTCTTCAGGTTAAGAGCTAGTTTCATACGAGGTTTCAGTTAAGAATAGAAGATTTTCTCATACTACCATGATTTTCCTGACACCTGAAACCTGACACCTCAATCAACCCGCAACCACCAACAGCCTGCCAAGCTAATAGCGTTGCCAATTCCAGAGCCCTGACCCCAGAAAATTACAGGGCATCCTCACCCATCTCTCCGGTTCGAATACGGATGGCCTGTTCGGCCGGGGTGATAAAGATCTTGCCATCCCCTATCTTTCCGGTCCTGGCCGCTTCCTGGGCAGCGAGCACCGCTTGGTCCACGAGGGCATCTTCAACCACCACCTCTATTTTGGCCTTGGGCACAAAATCGACCTCATATTCAGCCCCCCGATAGATCTCGGTATGTCCGCGCTGCCGGCCGTACCCCTTGACTTCAGTGACGGTCATCCCTTTAATGCCCACATCGCTGAGCTTGTGTTTGACGTCATCGACCTTGAATGGTCGGACTATAATCTCAATCTTTTTCATATTTCCGCACTCCTGCCAATCTGCACTGCACGGCGCAAGTGAGTGGGTTTTGTTTAAGCGTTATCTTTGGCAAAGCTCATATGAAACGACGCTTAACAGCGGAGAGGTCCCGCCCTTTGGGACAAGGGCGGCCTACCGGGGTCCTGCCCATTTCGGATCAGTTGTATTCTCGATCAAACTGGTGACCGCCGCCAGCGGGCATACTGCAAACCCGTACGTCTCAGTCCCCTCCTCTCCCCGTCTCTTCGCCCCTCCGTCCCTTCTTACCACTTGGCAACCGCTTTTTCTCCGGAGTAACAGAATCGACAACGGCCTGGGTCTTATAAGAAATGAGTTCCCACTCCGTTTTCAGGGAACGTAAGAGGACGTCCCAGGACAAGATGTCTTCCGGGTCGTGCTCGGGCCGTCTTTTCCGAGTTGAGAACAGGTCCTGATACAGTTTGCTCAGTTTGTCCGCACTGGTATCCCGGGAAAAGGCCTGGGCCGTTTCCAGGGCCTTTGCTTTGAACAGCTCATGGATGTGCCCGCTGGAGAGGATCTCTGTCAAGGCCTGGGCGAATTCCTGTTCTGTGCACTTATCCACAAGGAGGCGTCCATTTTCTTGGTCCGTGACCACCTCCCGGGTTCCGGATGCATCCAGGGCCACCACCGGAGTTGAGGCGGCCATGGCTTCGGCCAAGACCAGTCCCTGGGTCTCCGTGCGGGAGGCAAAGGCAAAGACATCCATGGCCGCGTAGGCATTGGCCAGATTCTGTCCGGACTGTTTCCCCAGCCAGAGGAAACGGTCTGTAAGTCCCTGACGGGCGAAATGCTCCTGTATCCTCTGGATACTCGGCCCGTCTCCAGCCAGGAGAAAAACGGCATCTGGAACATCCTGCATGGCCATTCCCACCGCCCGGGTCAGAAAGCCCAGGTTTTTTTCCGGGGCCAGGCGGCCAACATGCCCAATGATCGGGGTGTCTGCTCCGAGACCAAGCTTCTTCCGCACCGCTTCTCTCTGCCCGGAGGCAAAGAGCTTGAGGTCGATTCCGGTGGGGATGATCTGGATTTCTGAGGAAATTCCACGTTCTTGGAGGATACGGGCAATGCTCTGGCTGGGCGCAACCACAGCCGAGCACATATTGGCGTATTGGGTTGACAAGTTAATGACAAAGCGTTTCATTCCTTTGGAGTCAAAGGGCACGTAGTGGGTATACCATTCGTACATAGTGTGGTGAGTAAAGACTAAAGGGAGTGCCCTTTGTCTGGCCACACGCATGGCTGTATCCCCCAGCAGAAACGGGTGATGGCTGTGAATGACGTCAGGATTGAAGGCCTCGATCCGTTCGGACAGGGCAAAGGGGATAGGCAGGCGAACTGAAAAATCGCTCCCGTTGAAATTTTGGATGGCCGGTACGCGCATCACTTGGACGCCGGGAGACTCCTGGGCCTCTTCCCCCTGAAAATGAGGAGCCACCACAGCGACCTTGCGGCCCATCCGGTCCAGATCCCGGGCAAAGACGGAAACTGAGCGGGCAACTCCTCCCACATGGGGAAGATAAGTGTTGGTGAACATTAATATATTCATGACCCAAGGCTATTATGAAGTTGAGATTTGGGTGATTTGGTGTTTCTGGTTCAGGGTCTGGATGGACTGGGCCGTATATCCGGGAATCTGGATGTGGACAGGAGTGGTACCAGGATCCACTGTCCCGGTAACCCAGACTTCCGCTTTACCTTGATCCCTTCCGGTTATGCAGACACTGATTCGGCCAAAGGGGGTTAAGGTTGGACCGAACTCCAAGGGCTCTTGGCTCTCCAACCACACAGGATCGAGGCCTGAACCCAGGATAAGGCCTTCTCCCTCCTCCCGCACAAACAAACTGCGCAGGATCATGACCCATTCACCGGCCGCCCATCCATGCTGGCCGTCACCCATGCAGCCGCCTAAAGTCAGGGGGTGAATGGCTTCCGGCCACTGGCCGGTGGGAGAGGCCAAGTCAGCCACCGTGTATAGTAAATCGATACACCGCAAATCTCCAGCCCGCAAGAGGGTCTGAGCAATGTCCAAGGTTAGGTAGGGATTGATCCCGGAGTGGATCATGTCCTGGAAGAAGCCTCCCTTATGAAAACATTCGGAGATCAAAAATTCTACTGTATTCATTATTCGGTTGTCACCAGCCGAAACAAGATGGAGCGGGTAGTCGGCAACCAAAGAGCCCACGGCCCCTGCATCCAGGCGGCGATAGGGGGAAGCAGGAATGCCGCCGGATTTTCGTGTTTCTGGAATGGCCTGAATACTGTTCCAAATGGTCTGCAGAAAATCGTTTCCAGCCTGGTCAACTCGGGGGGCCTGCTGGGTTTGGCCATGCCTTTGGAAAATGCAGGCTGCACTGCGCAAGCCGGCCGCACTCCAGAAGTTGTCCCAATAATAGTAGTCATTAGGGCCCAGATGTTCAGCACTGAAACCGGCCGGGAGAAGCCCGGCATGCAAGCTCCCCTGGTTTGAGGAAATGCGTTTATTCTGAATCCATCGTACTCCTGCAAGCACCGAAGAGAGCGATTCTCCATCCAGTTGCCGATTGCTGAGCAGTTCAAAGCGATCCAAAAGCCATAAGACCTGTCCGTTGGAGTCCCACTCACCGGCCTGGGATTGAAAGTAGCCAGACTTTTTCTGACGTAAGGGAAAGGCCTTGATGATCCGCTGAACACTATCAATAAAACCCAGGTTCAATAGGGCATAGAGCATGAAACAGGCATCCCGGAACCAGAAGCGACGATAGGTATAGGGACCAGGGACCACATCCCTGGATGAAAGGAGAACCAGGGTGTGGACGGCTGTCTCGTAGAGCTTATTCAGCTTTTGATCCGGTAGGCGCAAACGGCAACTGTTTTCCAAGGCTTCCGCCCAGGAGACTTGCGGTGCCGGACCAGGGCTCCGTCTTTTGGAATATCCGCCGTCTTCTTGAGGGATGGGAATCTGAGCGGTAATCTCTTGACCGGTTTCTGGGCCGGACAGGGGAAAAAGAGCTGCTGCCGTGGCCATGCCCACCTTGCAAGCTACTGACAGATCATTTTTTTCGCTGTCCAGTTTGTGCAGCACATCGCCGCCGGCGTAGTCGGAAAATACAACTCCATCCGGTTGGCGGCTGAAAAGTATGGGCGTGCTCTGATTGACCAGCCATGATCCGGCTGATGGATTGAAAGTTACCCTTTCGACAAATTGAACCCCTTCCGGGTTGTACGGACGCAGGGCCAGAATGAGGCTGCTCCCTTCCGGGGCTTCATACTGCACCTGGAGACAGGCTTGGGGAGTATTCTCCGGGCTGCGCTCAAGATAGCATCGGCTACGCAAATACCAGGAGTCGCCCTGCATCTCGGTGGACACCTGGAGATTGGGGCTTAAATATAAGTCCTGGCTGGCGCTGGATTGCCGTGAAGGGAGGATAAGTTGTCCGTTCGGAAGCCGCAGCCATACATCCAGGGACCACCCGTCGTACATCGGGGTAAACAAACCCCGGGGATCGATAATGGGATACAAAGCCAGACCGGGAAGTCCAACCGCCGTCCAGTTGCGGTGGGTCAGATTGACGTGGCTAAAGGAAAATCCGCGGGGAATGAAGGAGACGTCATTGGGGTTGAATTGGCGTTCCACCCAGAAAGGCCAGACCCAGTCGAGATTATGCTGAATAGCCTTGGTATTGATCAGTCCCCGGGCATGGAAGATGATCCCGGCCCGCAAGAGTTCAATGGGTTCCTGCACCTCGGAGGGCTGGGCAAATTGGCGTACCCTGGCCATGACCGAGATGGGGTCTATGATTCCGTAAGCCTTAGCCGCCTGCTTAATAATGAACTTCCACGGAATCCATCGATGAACCATAAAGGATCCTCTGATATGAAAGGTATGATAAAACAAAAAAGGGAGGCCGACAGGCCTCCCTCGTTATTGGATAGTTATTAATCGGGATTACTTGAAGACAACTCCGACCACCCGCCGATTCTTTTGCCGGCCTTCCTCTGTGGAGTTATCTGCCACTGGGCGGCTTTCTCCATAGCCTTCGGCAGTCAGCCTGTCGGCGTCTATACCCAGTTTATCGACCAGATATGCCTTGACATTGGCTGCGCGTTTTTCAGAAAGGCGCATATTGTACTCAGCCGGGCCGACGCTATCGGTATGCCCTTCAATGACTATATCCGTCCCTGAGTTACGTTCCAGGTAATCGGCAATTCTCTGCAACTCACCATGGTACGTATCCTTGACGACTGCTTTGTCGAAATCAAACAGGATCTTTATGCTTTTGCTGACCGGGAAGGGGCAGCCAACATCATCAACTTCCACACCAGCCTCAGTGCCTGGGCACTCGTCCAGATAGTCCGGGACCCCGTCTCCATCGCTGTCCACAGGGCAGCCAACATCATCGACTTGCACTCCGGCCGGGGTGCCAGGGCATTCGTCGTACTCATCAAAGACCCCGTCGCCGTCGCTGTCCCCAGCGGTGGTGTAAAATACCCGCTGTACAAATCCCTGCATCTTGGCCTCATCCTGCATGTCTGTTCCGGATACCAGCACTGTGCAGTCATTAGCCTGAGCCATGGAGTTGATGGTTTGTTTTTGATCGGCAGTCTGGGCATAACTGACGATATGGAAACAGGTGTCGTATTGGGTACTTAAACGTTCAACCATTGGGGCTGGAGAGCCGCCCTGATTGGCCCCACCGTCGGTGAACAAAATAACCGCCGTGTCTCCGGTCAATCCCTGCAGTACGGGGGCCAACTGGTTCAAGCCACTGGCCAGAGGGGTGTGGTAGCCATACATTGAGGGGGCAACTTGGGTCTGTTCAATGGCTTGATCCATAGAGTACGTGTCATAAGGTTCCATATCCAAATAGCTCTGAAATCCGGTAACAGCTGAATAGAGTCCGGATTGGTAGTCCAGCTCGGGAATCAGATCGTTCATGGACAGCATAGCCTGTTTGGCAAGTGAAAATTTTGAGTCCTGGTTGTCCACGTAGTCGCCCCGCATTGAACCGGATTCGTCGGCAATAAAGAGGAAATTGTCCACTTTGGGTAGCTGCTTTTCTGCAGCTACGAGGGCCGAAGAACCAAAGGCCGCTATGAGAAGCGTGACCAAACCGATGAGAAGTTTTCTGGATACGTGCATGAGAGTTCCTCCTTGTGTTGAGAAAAGGTTACTAACTAAAAAAAAATTACAAAACTAGCTATAAGCTCCTAAAATAAGTTAGAGGGAAAGGAAATGCAGAGCGGGCGCAACACGGATTGCTGCTCGTAAATAAAATCACATTTTGTCCTAAGAATCAATGCGGGTGCACTCATACATATTGGCCTGAATAGGGCACGCTTACCTGTATATTCAATCTTCTATCGACATCTAATAAATAAACATTTTAAAGCACTTTGAATAAATGTCAATGCATTATCCGCAGATAATGAAAATCCCCATGATGGAATGCGATATGCGGAGCTAGCCGAGGAGAGCTAAGACCAAGGGCATGGTTGCAACAGCCAACACTGTGTGCACAGTGACAATGGAGGCCATGAGGGTGGTATCGCCCCCTAGTTGGCGGGCGAGGATAAAGGCGGAAACAGCGGTAGGCAGGGAGGCAAAAAGGACGGCTACGGTTTTGGCTTCGCCGGTGACCTGAAAGAGAAAACAAAAAAAAGCCGTAATCATAGGGAACAAAATCAATTTAATAAAACTCGATGCGAGAAGTCCACTTACGTTGGTGTGCAGACTGGTGATACGCAGTCCGGCCCCAACAGCCAAAAGACCCACTGGCAATGCGGCCCGGCCCAAAAGGTCGAAGACTTGAAACAAGCCTGCTGGCTTGGGCATATCGACGATATTTAAGGCAAACCCGACCAGGCATGCAAGGATAAGCGGATTGCGCAAGATCTCAGTGACCATGCGCACCAGTCCTCCGGAACTTCCGTGCCCGAAGTAGGCCACAGTGGGGACGCACAAAAGGTTGATCAAAGGAATCATGGCTATAATAGCCACAGCGGCTAGGGTTACCCCGGATGGTCCGAGCAGAGCGGATACCGCAGCCAGGCCGACAAAGGTGTTGAATCGAATGCTGCCTTGAAAGATTGATGAGAAAACAGGCCCGGGCCATATTTCGCGCGGTCGGAGGAGAAGTAGTCCTGCACTGAGGGTGAGGATGGTGGCCATAATTGAAGCAGCCATGGGCAGGGCGGTAGAGGCGGCAAAGGAGGCAAAGGCCAGTTTGTTGATGAGCAGGGCGGGAAAAAAGACGAAATAGGTCATACGTTCGGCCGCACCCCAGAAGCCGTCACCTGGAAAGCCAATTTGTTTACACCCGTAGCCTAAGAAGATGATGATGAATACAGGGAGGAGAGCGATGAACATTTCAGCTTTTGCCTCCGGCAATTTTTTTGCGCTTTTGGAGCAAAAAAATTGGTCTCATTGATCTCATATGAAACTTATAGCCATCCCCTCCGTCCTTGCCCGGTACGGCACTCACTTGCAGGATTTATTTGTTTAAAGGAAGAGTGAAGAATATTGATTGCACGCGGCCCTAGGGCCGCGTGCAATCAATATTCTTTGGGCAACTCATCCAGCTGGGATTTGGTGAAGACCGGGCCGTCTTTGCATACATAGTAAGGACCAACATTGCACCGGCCACAAATACCGATTCCGCATTTCATCCGGTTTTCCAGGCTCATGATGATCTGGTCCCCGGTCCAGCCCATCTTGTCCAGAACCGGCTGGGTAAACTTGATCATGATCGGGGGGCCGCAGATCAGGGCCACGGCATTGTCCGGCTTGGGCGAGACCTGGTCCGCGATCTGAGGCACGAAACCAACATACTTGTCCCAGCCCTCCACCTGGTTATCGATGGTGATATAAGTATTCACGTCGTTTCGGGCATCCCATTCCTCCAGGAGGTCCTTATACAGGAGCATACCTGGGGTCCGGGCTCCGTAGATGAAGATAATTTCACCGTATTTGTCCCGGTTGTCCGGATGCAAAAGCCAGACCATGGTCGAGCGCAGGGTGGTCACGGCGTATCCTCCGGCCAGGATGACGATATTTTTGCCTTCCATGTCCCCTAGGGGGTAGGGATGTCCGAGGGGGCCGCGTACGCCCATGACTTCGCCTTCCACCATGCTGTGCAATTTGGTGGTCACCACTCCGGCCTTGCTCACGGTAAATCGTAAGTCCTCCCCTTCCGTGGGGCTGGAAGCGATGCCGATGGGGGCCTCGCCATAACCGGGTACGGAAAGCTCGGCGAATTGACCCGGCAAGTAATCAAAAGCCTTGGCATCTTCCGGATTAATGAATTCAAAGTCAAATGTGCGCAGGCTCTTGTCCTCGGTGGCGATCTGAACATTTTTGATACGCACCGGGTAGGGCAGGTATGGGTTTTTCATCATGAAACTTCCTTATTCATTCATGCTGTTGACCACGGAACGGACATCGATGTTTACCGGGCATTTCTGGGTACACCTTCCACACCCTACACAACCGATAGCTCCGTTTAGCTTGATGGGCATGTACTTGAACTTGTGCATGAAGCGCTGTCTGACCCGATCTTTTTTCGTTCCTCTGGGGTTGTGGCCCGAGGTGTGGTGGGTGAAAAGCCAGCTCATGCATGTATCCCAGTTGCGTACCCGATGACCGAACTCGTCCTGGGTTTCATCCTGGATGTCAAAGCAGTGGCAAGTGGGGCAATAAAAGGTGCAGGTCCCACAGTTAATGCAGGACTCAAAGACCCGTTCCCAGGAAGGATGTTCGTATTCCTCCAGAACGTTGCGCTGGTTGATATTGTTCATGTCCACTTGGCTGGTAATGGCCTGTTCAGATTTTTTCTTTTGGCTGGCTGCCTGATCAATGGCCTCCTGAGGGGCGTCCTTCAAATCGTAGAGCACGGACTGGCCTTTCTCAGACAAGGAACGAGCTAAAAGATCGTCCCCTAAGTCCACGAGCAAGACATCCAGACCTTCCTCATGGTGCGGACCGCAATTGACCGAGGTGCAGAAACACGTGGGGCAGGGGGCCTTGCAGGCCAGCCCGATGAGCAGGGTTTTCTCCCGCTTGTCTTTCCAGTATACATCTGGGGCTTTTTCATCCTGGCAAAAGACGAGGTCCAAAACACAGAAGGCCTTGGCATCGCAAGGCCGAATATTGAACAGAACCTGTTCCTTTTCCCGGGGCGGCTCTTCGTTGAGGATCATGCCTTTGGGGTCCTGGCTGTCATTGGTAAAATGCATGAGCCGTTCATTCTGGGGGAAAAAGAAGGCCTTGGGGGAAAAGTCTGTGTTGGCGAACTCAAATTCCAGGGCCTCGGCAGATTCCACCTGTTGCCAGCCCATGCCCGCTTTTTCCCGTACCGGGGCAAAGACATCCCGCGTTTGGGCCAAAGAGTGGACAAAGACGTCCAGGTCCTGTTTGGCAATTAATTTATCTTGCATTGCTCTCTCCTTGCTCATTCGGCCACGTCCGGGTCGTTGGGCCGATACAGGCTCAAGGGGGCCGGGGTTTCCAGATCCAGTCCAGGCTGGTAGGCATAGAGCTGGCGGATGTCCTTTTCAATCTTGCTGGTCAGACGGCGCATCTTGATGCCCACCGGACAGGCCGACTCACAGGCCCCGCAGTCCGTACACCGGCCGGCGCAGTGAAAGGCGCGCAGGATGTGAAAGGTGGAGACATCCGGCTCATGCAGGGATTTGCCCACCCACTGCGGATTATTCTCGTCCACAAAGCACACGTCGCAGTAGCACAAAGGGCAGACATTGCGGCAGGCGTAGCAGCGGATGCAGTCCTTAAAGGTCTCTTCAAATGCTGCCCAGCGTTCATCGCTGTCCAGTTTTTCCCAGGGAGCTGCCACATTGTCGATGTCCCCGCCTCCGGTCTGCGGTCCTTCCTCCCCAATGAGCTCGTCATAAAGCACGGCGTTTCTATGGGTGCAGGTAAAGCAGTTATCCCTCTTGAATTTCTTGCGCGGCAGGCGTTCCTCAAAATCCATGCCCGTGACCACAAGTTCCTGGCCGTCCTCTTGGACCTGGACAATGGTTTTGCCCGGGAAATGATTTTGGACCTTGTGGGCATCGATCATCCCCGGGGAGTGCACGCCAAGGATATACACATTTTCCCGCTGGACCTGGTTTTCCTTGATCAGGCCCACGACATTCCGACTGACGCATCCCTGGGCTACTAGAGCGTTCTTTCCAGAGCGCTTGATCAGAAAGTTGGCCAGGTTGTTGGTGCAGAATCCGGTCCAAACCAGTTTGTCTGCTTCTTCCGGGGTGTAGGCGAAAAAGGGCTGTTCCTGCATGGGCACGCTGCCTTGGGCATAGCCAATGACGCAGTCAACAGTCCCTTCATGGAGCAGCTGTTTGGCCCGTTCGCGAAGCTGCCTGGTTATCTCGTTCATGCCGCCTCCTTACGAATATCCTTAACCAAGCGGGTGGCCGGGCCCAGCTCTTTGACCTGTTCCACCACTTTCTTGGCCGTGGCCTGGAACTTTGTGGCCTCGGCCGAAGAGATCCAGGAGAAATGTACCCGTCCAGGTTCAATGCCAATGTATTCCAAAAGGTCTTTGAAGACGACGAACCGCCGTCTGGCGAACATATTGCCACTGATATAGTGGCATTCGCCCGGGTGTCACCCGGAGACCCAGACTGCGTCCACGCCGTGGCGCAAGGCCTGGAGGATAAAGTTCGGGCTCATGGCTCCGGTGCAGGGGATACGGATGATCCGGATGTTGGGGGGATATTGCATGCGGCTCACCCCAGCCAGGTCAGCCGCTCCGTAGCTACACCAGTTACAGAGGAAAGCGGCGATTTTTGGTTCCCATTCAGACATACATCCATCTCCTTAAAAATGTGCCTCAGAAGGCACATTTTTAAATAAAAAAATTGTGATGATTGCGTTGTGACAATTATGAGTATCTTCAAAAAAACATAAATAAAATTTTATATGGGTCGCTTCAAGCGACCCATACAAAATTTTATAGGGCTTCGATCATAGCATAGATCTGCTGGCCGCTGGCCCCTTTCAGAAGAATAGCCCCGGAGCGACAGGAGGCTGCACACAATCCACATCCCTTGCACAGGGAGGGATTGATCTGGGCCTTGCCGGCAAACCGACCTTCTTCAATGAACGAGGGGGCAGAGTAGGGGCAGATGGTCACGCATACCCCGCAGCTGCTGCAATACATGGGGTTGACCTGGGCCACCTCTCCGCTGGAGTGGATGATCTCCTGAGCCAGCAAGGTGATGGCTTTGGCCGCGGCAGCCTTGCCCTGGGCCACAGATTCATCGATGGATTTTGGATAATGGGCCAGACCGCAGAGGAACATGCCGTCAGTGGCGAATTCCGAGGGTCCCATCTTGGCGTGCCGTTCGGCATAGAATCCGTCGTCGGTAAAGGAGACCTTGTAAAAGTTGGCCAGGGTCTCATCCTTGGCAGGCATAATGGCCGAGGCCAGGGTAAGCAGATCGGTTTCGATTTCCAAGGGTTGATTGAGCACATGGTCTCTGACCTTGACCACCAGGGAGTCTCCTTCTTTGTCCACTACCGGTTTGTGCTCCAGATCATAGCGGATAAAGATGACTCCGGCCTGTCTGGCCTGATTATAGATGGTCTCTTTTTCTCCATAAGTTCGGATGTCCCGGTAGAGGACAAAGACATCCATGTTTGGATTCTTTTCTTTGAGCTCCAGGGCGTTCTGGATGGAGTGGGTACAGCAGACCCGGGAGCAGTAAGGTCTGTGCGGTTCCCGGGAGCCAACGCATTGAATGAAGACTGCGGATTGGGCCTTTTGCAAGGCCGAATCGTCCTCTTGAAGCATGCGGTCAAGTTCCAGGCTGGTCTTAACCCTTGGGTCCTGACCGTAGAGGTATTCCTCAGGTTTGAGCTCGGTAGCTCCAGTGGCCATGACCGTCACCCCGTGGGTGATGGTTTGTTCCGAGCTGTTGGCGGACACGGTGGTGTTGAAGTTGCCCACAAATCCGTCCACATCAGTAATGCTGCTGTCCAGGTGCACGGTCAGGTTGGGCTCCTGCTCCACCTCCTGGATCATTTGGGACAGATCGGCCTGGATGTCTTCCCCTTTCCAGGTCCGGTACAGGGACAAGGCCTGGCCGCCCAATTGGGAATTTTTCTCCACCAAGTGGGTGTGGTGTCCCTGGCGGGCCAGAGACAAGGCCGCAGTCATTCCCGAGATCCCGCCTCCAATAACCAGGGCGGTCTGATTGACCGAGAGTTCGGGCTCTTCCAGGGGCTCTTTGAGGGCCACATTGGCCACAGCCATGCGAACCAGGTCCTTGGCCTTGCCTGTGGCCAGCTCCGGGTTGAAGCGGTGGACCCAGGAGTCCTGGTTGCGGATATTGACCATGTTGAACAGATACTTATTGATCCCGGCATTGACCAAGGTTTCCCGGAACAAAGGCTCGTGGGTCTTGGGCGAGCAAGAGGCCACAATGACTCGGTTCAGGTTCTTTTCTTTAATGATTTCGGTCATTTCATCCTGAGTGTTCTGGGAGCAGGTGTACAGGTTGTCCGTGGCGTAATCCACATAGGGCAGGGAGGCGGCGTATTCCCGGACTTCTTCCACATTGACCACCCCGGCGATATTGCTTCCGCACTTGCAGACAAAGACACCGATGCTCGGTCTTTCGCCTTGAACGTTCTTCTCTGGTACTTCTTCCTTGATCTTTGCATCCTGGAATCTGGCCGAGCTGAGGAGTTCCCCAGCCAGGGCCGAGGCCGCACTGGCATCAACCACAGAGGTAGGAATGTCTTTAGGTCCTTGAAAGGCGCCGCAGACATAAATCCCTTCTCTGGAGGTGCTGATGGGGGCAAAGGAGGAGGTCTGACAGAAATTGCCCTCAGTGAGCTCCACGCCCAGTTTGCGGGCCAGTTCTATGCTCTGGGGTTCTGCTTCCAGGCCGACCGAGAGGACCACCATATCAAATGTCTCAGTGGACATCTCTCCCAGATCATTGACATAGGTCAGATTCAAATCCCCGGTTTCCTCATCTTCGGTGATGGTATGCACCCGGGAGCGGATAAAGCGGACCCCTTCTTCCTCCCGGGCATGATCGTAGTAGCGTTCGAACTCCTTGCCGTAGGTCCGCATATCCATGTAAAAAACAGCGCAATCCAAATCGGAAGTGGCGTGCTCTTTGGCAATCACTGCCTCCTTGATGGCGTACATGCAGCAGACCGAGGAGCAGTGTGCGTTTTGGCAGCGGTTGACGTCCCTGGAGCCCACGCATTGCAACCATGCGATCTTGCGCGGTTCCTGGCGGTCCAGGGGGCGCATCAGGTTGCCGAAGTAGGGCCCGGAGGCACTCAAGATCCGTTCGAACTCCATGCTGGTGACCACGTTGGGGAACTGGCCATAGCCCAGATAGTCGAGCTCGGAAGGATCGAAGGCCCGGGTGCCCACGGACAGGGCCACGGCCCCGATATTCAGGGTCTTTTCCGTGGGCTGGTCCGCGTAGGTGATGGCCTTGGCCAGGCACATCTTTTCACACAGTCCACACCCAATGCATGTTTCTTGTTCAATGCTGAAGGACAGAGGCACGGCCTGAGCGTAGTCGATATAGATGGCCTTGCGGTCCCGCATGCCCTGGTTGTACACATCCACTGCACTCACCGGACAGTGGGCGGCGCATTCTCCGCATCCGGTGCAGGCCTCAGGATCTATAAACCTGGGCTTGGTGTGCACAGTAGCCGTGAAGTTGCCTTTCTCACCCTCAAGAGCCTGGATCTGGCTGTTGGCCAGGATCTCGATATTTAAGTGCCGGCCGACCTCGACCAGTACAGGGGAGATAATTCACATCGCGCAGTCATTGGTGGGAAAGGTCTTGTCCAATTGGGACATCATGCCCCCAATGGACAAAGACTGTTCCACCAGATAGACCTTAAATCCTGAGTTGGCCAGATCCAAGGCGGTCTGCATCCCGGTGATACCGGCGCCGACCACCATGACGGATCCGCTTGTTTGTGTACCTGCCATGGGTGTTTACTCCTTATACAGCCGCAAATTCCGGTTTGTGTTCCACCATGCGCTTAAATTCCACTTGGCCGGTCCGTTCCAGGTCGGCCAAGTGATGGGAAATCCGGGCCAAAGGCAATCCAGTGGCCGCACTGACCTCCCGGACCGAGGTGTAGCCGTGCTTTAAGGCCGTATAGATGAGGCTCTTTTCGTATTCTGTGTCTGTGATCCGCTGCAGGGCCTGGATGAATGCATCTTCAGCCCATTTTCGGCCATAGACATCTCCGTCCTTGGTGATCCGGCTCTGTTTGCCCACAGTCCAGCGTACAAACTCACCGTCCAGGGTCCGGCGAATCGCTTCCAGCTGCAGGCCCAGACCCTGGCGGTCCAGGGGCCCAGCCTGGCGGACGTCTTCGACCACTGCGGTGGCCACCTGGGCAAACCGCTGGGCCTCAGCTGAAGAAACCCAGGCCAGATGCAAGCGCTGGGCTCCGATTCCGGCATGGTCCAAAAGGTGCTGGGCCAGAGCGATCTTTTTTTCCGCTTCCACATTACCGTCCAGGTAATGACAGTCTCCAATGTGTCAACCGGAAACCAAGACCCCGTCTGCGCCGTCCAACATAGCGTCCAGGATGAAGACCGGATCCACCCGTCCAGAGCACATAACCCGCACCGGCCGAAGGTTGTCCGGGTATTGCAAGCGGGACACTCCGGCCAGGTCCGCTCCGGCGTAGGCGCACCAGTTGCAGAGAAAAGCCAAGATTTTAGGTTCAAACTGGTCCATATGTACCATCTCCCTTCAGATTTGCCTCCGGCAAATCTGATATATTTTAGTGCCAAAGAGCGCAAAAAAAATTGCCGGATTGATCACGGATGAAATGAGCCTTCAGCCGGAGGCGTTCATGGTGCCCCCCCTGATTACTCCTAGAGATTATCCATTTGTATCTCAGGCCGATACGTTACTATGCTGCCATAAGCTTCCTTCACGTGTCATAACCGAATTAAACCGCCGCCTCTATGGCGGCTTCGATTTGAGCGTCCCGGAAATGGAGCATGTCAATGGCATGCTGGGGACAACTGGCCGCGCACAGGCCGCAGCCTTTGCATGAGGCCGGGATGTTCACTGCCCGGGTTACGCCCTCTTCAATTTCTTCGGCCTGGATGGCCCCAAAGGGGCAGAGTTCCACGCACAAGCCGCAGCCGATGCACTTGGACTGGTCGATCTGGGAGATAAGCGGGGAGATCTGCACCTGATTTTGAGCCAGAATGGTCATAGCCCTGGAAGCAGCGGCCTGGGCCTGAGCGATTGATTCCTCAATAGCCTTAGGATAGTGGGCCAGACCGCAGACGAAGATGCCGTCCGAGGCGAATTCCACCGGCCGCAGCTTGGCATGGGCTTCCATGAAGAAGCCTTCGTCGTTGACCGGAAGCTTGAATATTGAGGCCAGATCCCGGGTAGGATGTGGCTCAATGGCTGTGGCCAGATTTAAGAGATCGGCCTGGACAATGACCTTTTGTTGCAAGACCGGGTCAAAGACCTCGATCTCCAGGCCCTGGTCCGTCTCTCGGACTTCGGGCTTTTGTTCCAGGTCGTAGCGAATGAAGATGACCCCTAACTGACGGGCCTTTTTGTACAGGAGTTCTTTTTCACCCGGGGTACGGATATCTCGGTAGATAATGACTACTTGTTTCTTAGGGTCAGTTTCTTTGATGGCTATGGCCTGGCTTAAGGAACTGGAGCAGCAGATGTGGGAGCAGTAGGGGCGCTTGTCGTCGCGAGAGCCAACGCATTGGATAAAAGCCACGCAATTGGCGGCATCGAGAGCCTTTTGTTTCTTTTCCAGTTCGTGCCATTTGCTGACCAGGTTGGATTTTCCGTACAGGTATTCCTGAGAGTCCGTGGCCTGGCCTCCGGTAGCCAGGATAGTCACCCCGTGCTCGATGTCCTTGATCCCTTGAGGGGTGCTGATCCGGGTCTGGAAATTACCCACGTAACCCTCGGCAGTCTCTATTTCCGAACCGGTCAGGACCTTGATCTGGGGATTGTTAGCGATCCGATCCTGGTATGCGGACAAGGCCTGGGAGACGTTCGATCCCCTCCAGGTGCGGCCGACATCCCGGGCTGCCCCGCCCAACTCCTGATTCTTATCCACCAGGGTGACCGGAAAACCTTGGTCGGCCAGGGAAAGAGCCGAGGTCATACCGGCCAGTCCGCCTCCGACGACCAGGGCGCTCTTGACGATATCCACAGCAATGTCCGGGATGGGTTCCAGGCGATTGGCCTTGGCCACAGCCATGTGGACCATGTCCTTGGCCTTGGCCGTGGCCCGCGCATGATCCTGGGAGTGGACCCAGGTGCATTGGTTGCGGATATTGGCCATTTCAAAGAGATAGGCATTGAGTCCTGAGCCGCGGATGGTCTCCTGGAACAGGGGCTCGTGAGTCCTGGGCGTGCAAGCGGCCACCACCACCCGGTTCAGATTCTGGTCCTGGATGGTTTGAGACATCTTTTCCTGGGTGTCCTGGGAACAGGTGAACTGGTTTTCTTCTACATAGGCCACACCTGGCAAGCCCTTAGCGTATTCGGCAATGTCCGGGACATCGGCAACGCCCCCGATATTCGTGCCGCAGTTGCAGACAAAGACCCCGATGCGAGGTTCTTCTCCGCTCACATCCCGCTCCTGGGGAAAGCTCTTTTCCGTGACCTGGGTACCCCGGGCCTGAGCCAGGGTGCGTCCGGCACTGCTGGCTGCAGCACTGGCCTCCATCACGCTTTGAGGAATGTCCTTGCAGCCCTGCAGTACGCCGGCCACATACACCCCGGCCCTGGAGGCGGCCACAGGGTTGAAATCCTGGGTGCGCACAAAGTTGTAAGGATCAATTTCCACGCCCAGGTTCTGGGCTGTCTGCACCGCAGAGTCGGCCGCCTCCATGCCCACGGACAAGACTACCAGGTCGAAGTCTTCGGATATGAGACGTCCGTCTTCAGTGGCATACGACAGGCGCAAGGTCCCGCTCTCATCGGCCTGGGTGATGGTGTGCACCCGAGAGCGAACAAAGCGGACTCCCTCATCCTGAGCCTTGATGTAGTATTTTTCAAAGTCTTTGCCCGAGGTGCGCATGTCCATAAAAAAGATGGAGGGCTCAAAGTCCTGGCCCACGTGTTCCTTGGCCATGACAGCCTCTTTGATGGCGTACATGCAGCAAACCCCAGAGCAATACTCGTTGGCGGTTCGGTTTTGGTCCCGGGAACCCACGCATTGAAGCCAGGCGATGCGCTTGGCCGGCTCCTGGTCGCTCATGCGGACCACATGTCCATCCGTTGGTCCGCCGGCAGCCAGGATGCGCTCAAATTCGATAGAGGTGACCACGTTCTTCAGGTGTCCGTAACCGTAGACATCTACACCGGTGGGATTATAGGTCTGCATTCCTCCACTTAAGATGACTGAGCCAACCTGCAGGCTGCGGGTGGTTTCCTCTTCTTGAAAATTGACTGCTCCGGTGGGACAGTATTTTTCACAGGCCCGGCATTTGCCCTTCTTGAAATAGATGCACCGATCGTGATCAATGACGTATTTCAAAGGCACAGCCTGGGGATAGGGCAGGTAGATGGCCTTGCGCTTGGACAGTCCTTCTTCGAACTCGTCCTCTGTCTTAGCTGGGCATTTTTCAGAACACAGTCCACAGGCAATGCATTTGTCCATGTCCACGTATCTGGGCGCGCATTTGACTGTGGCCGTGAAGTTGCCTTCTTTTCCCTCCAGGGAGAGGACTTCGGAAAGGGTCAAAACCTCGATGTTCTCGTGCCGGCCGACCTCGACCAGTTTGGGGGAGATGATTCACATCGAGCAGTCGTTGGTGGGAAAGGTCTTGTCCAGCTGGGCCATGGTTCCGCCAATGGCCGGGGACTTTTCCACCAAATAGACGTGATATCCTGAATCGGCCAGATCCAAGGCGCTTTGCATTCCAGTGATCCCGCCGCCGATAACAAGGACTGCGCCCACGGCTTGGGAATTTTGCATCTCGGTCATAGGATGTACTCCTTCTGAAACTGAGAAAAAACGGTAAAAATTAACTCCCGCTTCCTTCCCGGGGGTCGAAATCAGGATCCAGATATTTTAGTACTGCGTAAGCCCCTTGGATTCCGAGGGCCTTATCCCAACCCATTGCATTCAGATAGCGTTGGACTTCGTAGGATCTGGTCCCGGTATTGCAATACACATAAACCGGTATATCCTTTGGAATTTCGTCGATCCGGTCCGGAATTTGTTCCAGGGGGATATTCAACCAGCGCTGGCCATATTTCTCCAAGCCCGGTTGGGCCTGATCCGGGGCCCGAACATCCAGAACCACACCATTTTGTTGGGGAAAGGTCGCCAGCAGTTCTTGGGGGAATATGGGGTGATTGAGTCCATCCAGAATGTTTTGCAAAGAGTTGGCTCCCACGTTGACAATATCCATGGCCGCGGAATAGGGGGGAGAATAGCAGACTTCCAAGTTAGAAATTTCCTCCAGCCCGACCCGAAGGGGAAGCAGAGAGGCCACGGCGTCAACTCTGGCCTTGACCGCGTCCCCGTTGGGTCCCAAGGCCTCAATTCCCAGGACTCGCCTGGTTTTTCGATCGGCAATGAGCTTAAGGATCATGATATTGGCCGTGGGGAAGAAGTGGGCCCGGTCAGGCTGGACTACCAAAGAGTATTCAGGATCGAATCCAGATTGTCTGGCCTGAGCCACGGTTAATCCGGCCCGAGCCACTCCAATATCGAAGATTTTGACGCAGAAATTGCCGACTACACCAGGAAATTGGTCGTTGATTCCGGCAATATTGTTGGCAATCACCCGGCCCTGCCGGTTGGCCAAGGAGCCCAGGGGCAAGACCAGGGTCTCGCCGCTGATGAGATGTCGTTGTTCAATGCAGTCTCCACCGGCATAAATGTGCGGATCGGAGGTACGCAGGCGGGCATTGACCACAATGCCACTCGAAGGGCCGATGGTCAGTCCGGCATCTTGGGCCAGCTTGGAATTTGGCCGTACTCCTACACTGAAAATGACTGCCTGGCAGGGGATTTCTCCTTCAGAAGTGCGTACAGCCCGTACTCCGCTGTCGGCGTCTCCGATCACCTCGGTGACTTTGGTTTGGCACATGACTCGGACGTCGTTATCTTCCAAGGTCTTTTGCACTATTCCGGCCATGTCCGGGCCCAATGACCCAGGCAGGACGTGGTCCATCATCTCCACCACAGTGGTCTCCACGCCCCATAGGTCGGCAAAGGCTTCGGCCATCTCCAGACCAATGGCCCCTCCACCGACAATTACAGCAGAAGAGATGTCTCCTTGGGCCAATTTGTCCTTAATCGCTTGGGCGTGGTGCAGGTTGGAGACGGTGAACACCCCGGGCAAGTCTGCCCCTGGCAGGGGGGGCAAGACCGGGGTCGTGCCCGTAGCCAGAACCAGCTGATCGTAGCTTAAGCTCTGTTCCTCCCCGCTGTCTACATCCCGGTAGGTCAGGGATTTGTTCCGCCGGTCAATGGACAGGACTTCTTTGCCGGTAAAGACATCAAAGTGCTTCACCTTCTTAAAGAAGGCCTCATTGCGCTCCATATGGTACATGGTCTTGCGTAGTTCATTGATGTCCGAGACGTCACCGCCCACAAAATAGGGGATACCGCAGCCGCCATAGGAAATGAGCCGGTCCCGATCCAGAACAGTTACGTGTGTATCCTGATCCAAGCGCTTGAGCCGGGAGGCCACTTTCGGTCCCAAGGCTACCGCCCCGACGATCACCACATGCTTACTCATAGCGTTGCCTATGTGTTTATTTATTGTCTACTTATTGGGTATTGAATTGAAAAAGCCGCCCTTGAGGGCGGCTTATTTCATCAGCCTTAGAGCCCGCAATCGCATAAGTCTTTGCCCAGGTATTCCCTTTCATTCTCGCCCAGGAAACCGCAGGCCAGAGCGATGAGGGTCCAGAGGTGGACTACAGGAAAGTGGGCCCCGTAGTATTCACTGAGGTCGTGAATCTGGGAGTGACAATTATGACATGGGGTGATGCAGTAGTCTGCTCCAGTAGCAATGATTTGGTCGTACTTGATCTTGCCGTACTTTCTTCGATCATCGCCGTAACCAGTGGCCTGGAGAAAGCCGCCACCTCCGCCGCAGCAGAAGTTGTTGGACTTGTTCGGCTGCATTTCGATGAAGTTCTCTTCGCCCACCACGGATTTGACCACAAAACGCATTTCATCGGCCACATGGTCGCCAAAAGATTTGCGCACCAGCTGACAGGGATCCTGGACCGTAAACTTGGCCTTGATGTCTTTGTTCCAGTCTGAGCTGACCGGAAGTTTGCCTTCCCGGATCCAGCGGGCATAGAGGTAAATTATGGATTCGATTTCAAAGTTGTGCGGAATATTGAACTTGCGCAGTCCTTCCCGGACCGCGTACATCTCGTGGCCTCACTCCGTGTTCAGCCAATACTTGCAGCCCATGTCATCCACGGCCTTGGCCTTGGCCCGGACGATTTTTTCCCAGGCGTCGTCATCAGACAGGAACATGCAGTAGTTTTCAGCGGCCCAGCCCACAGAGCCATACGTCCAGTCCGCCCCGGCAGTGTGCAGGATCTTCCACAAGGGGACCATTTCGTCCGGCTCGGTCACCGGCTCCCTGGAGTTCTGGTTCAAAAAGTACATGGCCCCTTCTTTATTGATCGGGACCTGCATGTCCTTGAATTGAGGCTGGTCTTCGCGAACTTCTTCCAGCACGTCTTCGACCACAAACTTGAAGTCCTCAGATGAAGCGCCCATGGCGCTGGCCCCTTCAGTATTCAGGGCCGCATCACAGGAGCCCCGGATGCCCTTGGGGCGTTCATCCCTGGGCCATGCGGCCCGGGCGTGGTAAACCAGGCGGGGGATGTCGATGTTCATAGGGCAGGCGTGAACGCAGCGACGACACTGGGTGCAGCACCAGACCCAGCCGGATTTGGTCACTTCTTCATCCAGGCCCAGGGCGGCCATGCGCAAGAACTTGCGCGGATCCATGTTTTCCAGTCCGGTGGCTGGGCAGCCGGATGAACATGCCCCGCAGGTGAGGCAGAGATTGAGATTCCCGCCCTCAGGCAAGACCTCCATGACTTTTTCCATGAAGGAGGTCTGTTTGGGCTGACCTCCAATCCTTAAAGCAGCTTCCGCCATGTTGTCCTCCTTAAAAAATACAAATACTCCAATTAGGCTGCTGATGGCCTGAGTGGCTTTAAGCACGAAGAGCGTTTCTGATCTTAGGTCCGGTAATCTATAAACCCCCAGCATAGCTTTGTCAAATGTTCGGGCAGAGAAGCAAAGTATAAGGTTTTGAGGTCTCATGGTATACCACGAGCCAGGCTGGAACCTGACCATCCCAGACGGACAAACCCAACGCCAGCTGTTACGCCAAGTTTCATACGAGTTGATTTGCTCCATGTTTGGATGACTGCGGTTTATGTTCAGTGTTCAGTATAACAGCTTGATATACATCGATGTTTCTTGATAGTCTTGCTTGATGCCCGAAAATTTCTCCAAGTATGTTTCCTAAGTATAATATCCGCATGGAACGGACCTTTTGAAGCTGAACCCTGAACACTGAAACCTGTACACTCCTGGGAGCTTACACCTGAGAACAAAATTACCGTGCCTCAGGTAGAGTTCAGCTTGACAGAGAAAAGTGAAATTGCTAATAAATGAATGAATATTCATTCATAAAATGCTAGCCAACCAGTTACAGGAAGTGTGACTCAAACCTGCGGAGGAAGACATGAAGTGTATCAAGAAAGCTGGTGTTCTGGGAGCAGGGGTTATGGGGGCGACCATCGCCGCCCATCTGGCCAATGCCGGGCTGGATGTGCTCATGCTGGACATCGTGCCCCGGGAGCTGACCGAGGAAGAGAAGAAAAAGGGCTGGACTCGAGAGAGCCCCCAGGTCCGAAACCGCATTGCCCAGGAGGGTCTTGACGGGCTTTTGAAAATGAAGCCGGCTCCTTTTCTCCTTCAGGAATATGCCCAGCGCATTGAAGTGGGTAACTTCCAGGACCATGCCCACCGCCTGCAGGAATGCGATTGGATCATTGAAGTGGTTGTGGAAAATATGAACATCAAGAAAAAGCTGTTTTCGGAGACAGTGGCTCCTAATCTGCGGGAAGGAGCTATTTTGTCCACCAATACCAGTGGACTGTCGGTAAATGAAATGGCCACTGCCTTGCCTCCGGAAGTACGCAAAAACTTTATGGTCACCCATTTCTTCAATCCTCCCCGCTACATGCGGCTTATGGAAGTGGTGGGCTGCCAGGAGGCCGATCCGGCAAAAGTCGAGTTTATGGCCGATTTTATCAATAAACGGCTGGGTAAAGGCATCGTCTTGGCCAAGGATACCCCCAACTTCATCGGCAACCGCATCGGGGTTTATGCCATCTTCAAATCCATTGAGCATATGATGGACATAGGCATGAGCGTTGAAGAAGTGGATGCTGTGGCTGGAAAAGCCACGGCCAGACCCAAGTCTGCCGCCTTTCGCACCGCAGACCTGGTGGGGCTGGATACCCTGGTCCACGTGGGCCACAATTCATATCAATCCCTGGTGGACGACGAAGAGCGGGAGGTGTTCAAGCTCCCGGACTGGGTGCAGAAGATGGTGGAAAACAATCAATTGGGCAATAAGACCAATCAGGGTTTCTATAAGAAGGAGAAAACAGCCGAGGGGACCCAGATCCTGTACTGGGACTATAAGGCCGGGGAATATAAGCATTCCCAGAAGCCGAAGTTCGAATCCATCAAGTTTGCCAAGATGGCCAAGAGGCACAGGAGAGCAGCTCAAAGCGGTGATCAACGGGCAGGACCAGGCAGCCGAATTTGCCTGGCGCAGCCTGCGGGACACCTTGCTCTATTCCTATAAGCGTATTCCAGAGATCGCCGAGGACGTGGTCAATGTGGACAACGCCATGAAGTGGGGCTTTAACTGGGAACTTGGCCCCTTTGAGATGTTCGACGCCATTGGGATCCAGGATTTCGTGCAGCGGGCTGAGCAAGACGGGGTGGTCCTGCCTGAGGGACTTGATGCGGTCCCATCATTTTATAAGGTCGAGAATGGAATCCGCTTCTACTTCGACGTGCAGAGAAGGGAATACAAAGAGGTCTCGGTCAGAGAAGACCAGATAGAGCTCTCCCTGATCAAGTCCTCCAAGGGGGTGGTCGAAAGCTGCGACAACTCCTCTATCCTGGATATCGGCGCCGGCGTCTTTTGTCTGGAATTCCATTCCCCCCAGAACTCCATCAGCGACGACATCTTGGATATGGTCTTTAGATGTGTAGAGCGGGCCGAAAACGAAGGGGTAGGCATTGTCCTGGGCAATCAAGGCGAGCGCTTCTCCGTGGGGGCCAACTTATTCATGCTGGCCGTGGCTATTGCCGAGAACAAGTTCCAGGAGTTGGACACCACGGTCAAGAAGTTCCAGGATGCAAGCATGGCCTTAAAATATGCCCATGTCCCGGTAGTGGCCGCTCCTTTTCAGATGGCCCTGGGTGGGGGGTGCGAATTCTGCCTGCATTCCGATGCCATCAACGCCCATGTGGAGACCTACATGGGGTTAGTGGAAATGGGCGTGGGCCTTTTGCCCGCTGGCGGGGGAACCAAGGAGCTCTGCGTCCGGGCGGCCCAAGTAGCCGAGCGCTTCAACCTGGATGTCCAGCCCCTGATCTTCAAGTACTTTGAGAACATCGCCATGGCCAAGGTGAGCATGGGCGCGGACGAGGCCTTCGGGCTGGGCTATATGACCCCTGCGGATGCTGTGAGTATGGATATCGACAGCTTGCTTGGGGATGCCAAGCATAAGGTCCTTACTTTGGCCAAGACCTATCGCCCCCGCAAACCGGCCGTGGTCAAGGCCCCGGGCCGCAGCGTGGCCGCCAGCATCAAGTCCCAACTGTGGAATATGCAGGAAGGGAGCTTTATTACCGAATATGAGTATGAAATGGGCAGCGTGGTAGCCGATGTAATCACCGGCGGGGATGTGGACGCCGGGACTTTGGTCACCGAGCAGTACATTCTGGATATCGAGAGGGCTGCATTCGTCCAGCTCTGCCGCAACCAGAAGACCGTGGACCGCATCAACCACATGCTGAAGACCAATAAGTCCCTACGAAATTAATTCATCGAAATTCTGGAATTTCGATGAATTAATTTCGTCTCCAAAGAGATATCAGAAAATTACCTATATGGTACACGAGGAGGACGAGATGCCTAATGCCTATATACTCAAAGCCGTTCGGACCCCGGGTTGCAGGGCCAAGCGGGGCAAGTTCGCTAATGTTCGGCCGGATCATCTGGCCACTGTGGCCTTGAAAGGCCTGCTGGATAAGACCAAGGTGGACCCGGAAAAGATCGAGGACGTTATCCTGGGCTGCTCTTTCCGGAAGCGGAGCAGGGCATGAACGTGGGCCGCATGGTGGCCTTAAACGCCGGCCTTCCCTACTCAGTTCCCGGGCAGACCGTGAACCGTTTCTGCTCCTCGGGACTGCAGTCTATCTCCATGGCTGCGGAGCGGATCATGGCCGGTTTTGCCGACTGCATTGTGGCCGGGGGCACAGAATCCATGACTATGGTCCCCATGGGCGGTAATAAGTTCAGTTCCAATCCGGATCTCGTCGCCAAGTGGCCTGAAGCTTATGCTTCCATGGGCATAACTGCGGAAAAGGTAGCTGAGCAGTTCAATATCTCCCGGGAAGACCAGGATGCCTTTGGTTTGCAAAGCAATGAACGGGCCTTGCAGGCTATAGAAGCCGGAACGTTTGCACAAGAAATCGTTCCGGTGGAAGTGGAGCGGACCAAGGTGGTAAAGGATCAGCTGGTCAAGGAGACCGAAGTGGTGGACATGGACGATGGACCGCGCAGGACCACCTTGGAAAAAATGGCCAAACTCAAATCTCCGTTTAAGGCCGGGGGATCGGTGACTGCCGGAAACTCCTCTCAGATGACCGACGGTGCGGCGGTTACTTTGGTTGTTTCTGAAGACTTTTTAAAAAAGTTGGGCCAGGATCCCATGGCCCGGTTTGTGGCTTACGACGTCAAAGGCGTACCCCCGGAGCTCATGGGCATCGGCCCCTCGGAAGCCATACCCGGGGTCTTGGACAAGGCCAAGATGTCATTGGAGGATATCGGCTTGTTCGAGCTCAATGAAGCCTTCGCCTCCCAGGCCTTGTACTGCATGCGCAAAGTGGGCATCGACCAGTCGATTGCCAATGTCAACGGTGGAGCCATTGCTTTGGGACATCCCCTGGGCTGCACCGGGGCCAAATTGACCACCACCCTTCTGCACGAAATGCACCGACAGGGGGATGTCCGTTACGGCATCGTATCCATGTGCATCGGCGGGGGCATGGGAGCAGCTGCTATTTTGGAAAAGGTCTAAACAGTTTTCTTCTCAGAGGGCAGCCACGCGCAGACGCGTGGCTGGCTCTTTGATGCGAGCATTGCGATCATCTCTGAACCAGAAAGTGGCCGGAGCCACAAGGAAAGACGTCCCCCCGCCTGCAGCGCTTTAGCTTGCGGAAGTCTCATCATCCTGAGGACTACTTCCGCCATTTTCTGAGCAAAGAGCCGGGAGATCGTTGTGGACGCTGATAAAGAAAAGAAAATGGAGTCTTTTTCCAAAGGACCGGATGAATCCCGGGCTTTAAGTGTTGCCGAATTCATTGCCCTGGTCAAAAACACGGTCCAGACCAGGTCTGAATGCCGGTCCTGTCCCATGTTCGGAGCACCCACCGTGGTTTTGGATACCAACAGGGACTCCCTGGGATCGGTGGATGTGGCGTTTCTGGGCCTCAATCCCGGACGGGAGGAAGTCCGGCAGGACCGGCCTTTTGTCGGTCCGGCCGGTCAGGAGCTGCGCAAGCGGATGCAGAGTCTGCCCCAGGGGAGCACCTGGCTGATTTCCAATTTCATCCTCTGCCATACCCAGAATGAGGCGGGCATTCCGGAACCGGATCAGGTTTTGAAGCACTGCCTGCCCATGCTCAAAGGCATAGTGGCCCGCTTCCCGGCCCGGCTGTATGTGCCCCTGGGAGCAAAGGCCATGCAGGTCTGCAACATCCAGGGCCGGATTACCGCCAACTCCGGGCAGCTGTTTAAGAAAAACACCATTCCGCTTATCCATCCTTCAGCCATCCTGCGTTCCTCCAGGGGGGCCCGCTCCAACCAGGACATCTTTGACCAGGGGTTTGCCCGGGTTGTTCAGTTTTTGACTGATAATCCCCATGCCGGGACTGAACAGAACAAAGCAAAGCATAGAAAATGAAAAGTTCGGGCCCTGGTAAGCCCGTCCTTCTCCGAAGGGCTGGCATCTTGTGCAGAATCAAAGAGGCTGGCCCTCGGAGAGAACCAGCCTACCCGGAAAAAGCCGAGGCCCTCTAAGTAGCCCGGTCCTCTCCGAGGGCCGGGGCTTTGATAAGATCAAAGAGGCTGGCCCTCGGAGAGAACCAGCCTACCCGGAAAAAGCCGAGGCCCTCTAAGTAGCCCGGTCCTCTCCGAGGGCCGGGGTTTTCCTCAAGGGCAGACCCTTTCAGCTGAGCAAGAAATGACAGCGGTTGAGGGCAACCGCGTCCTCCTGAAGCACCTGGTACTGAATCCTTCTTACATTTGGTATGAAAAAATCCATGCCCCTTGACCATCTGCACACTTTATCCAATAACATAAAAGGCTTTTTGGCCCGGGACGAGGCCGAGGCCTTGTATGATATAGGCCGACAATGCGCCCGGCTTGGACCCTGCCTGGAAATCGGCAGTTACTGCGGCCTGTCCACCCTGTATCTGGGCTCCGGGGTGAAGGCATCCGGCGGAGTGCTCTTTTCCATCGACCATCATCAGGGATCGGAGGAGCATCAGCCCGGAGAGGAATTCCACGACCCGGATCTGTACGATTCCCGCCTGGAGACTATGAACTCCTTTCCCGCCTTTCAGCATACCTTACGGCTCGCTGACCTTGAAAATACAGTGGTGCCCATCGTGGCCCAATCCGCATTAACAGCCAAAGCCTGGGCCACCCCCCTGTCCCTGGTTTTCATTGATGGCGGCCACAGCCTGGAAAGCGCACTTGTCGACTATCACTCCTGGGCCACTTGGGTTTGTCCAGGTGGTATCCTGGCCATCCACGACATATTTCCCGATCCCAGTCAGGGAGGTCAGGCTCCATACCAGATCTATAACCTGGCCCTGGCTTCCGGTCTGTTCCAAGAGCTGCCCATGATCAACACGCTGGGCCGCTTGCAGCGCCGAAGTTCATCCAATTAAATATTGACGGAACTTAAGAACATTTTCAATTTTTCTGTCCTCTGTTATCTGTCCTCTGCAATCTGTCATCTGAGAGCACCTAGCCCGTTCTCAGCGCAGGCTGCGGCTGCAGGTATCTGTGAATTGTTCAAGCAGTGGACCGTGAACAGAGAGGCGGCCGGAGATATTCCGGCCAGAACGTCGGTGGCCAGGAGTACAGCCCCGGCCGTCCATGTGGGCCTCTCCAGGGGCCAGAAGATGTCCAACTCGCTCTGATAACCGGTCCAGTACGATCCATCCTTGTGCTTGGCCCGGTGCAGCTCGGCAAAAAGATGAGCTGCCCTGGCCCTGTATCCGGCGGCTGTTAAGGCCATGATCAGCTCACACGTCTCGGCTACGGTAAACCAAGGTTCATCGCTCACACAGCGGCAACCCAATCCGGGTCGGACAAATGCCTCCCAGCGTTCCTGCAAGCGAAGACCGGCCTGAGGGCCGGAAATTATTCCGCACAAAATAGGATAGAACCAATCCATGGAATAGCGGGCTTTGCTTTCCCAAGTCCGGTCAAAGCGATACGGCTTATGTTCTACCGCCCACCCCAGTTCCTGCCTGGCCAACAGCCAATCATTCCGCTTATTGTTTAAGGCCTGACTGATCAGATAGCCACATTCAAGGCTCTTATAGATTGAGCTGCATCCGGTAATCAGGGCGTCCGGGCAGGTTCGCCCTTGTTCATCCAGAGCCCAGGCCATCTCGCCGTGCCTGGTTTGCTGGCGGCAGGCAAAGTCCAGCCCGGCTTGGACATGAGGCCACATTTCCGAAAGAAATGCGTGGTTGCCGCTGATGAGATAATGATGCCAGACACCTGTGGCCAGGTAGGCACTGTGGTGGGTCTCCTTGCGAGTTATGTCCAGGGGGATGGTGTCGGCATAGGCGGGCCAAAACCCGCCGTCTCCTTCCTGGATGCGGGCCATAAAATTGTAGGCCTTTTCGGCCTGGGGCAAGAGACCGGCAACGGATAGGCCCATGGCCGCCTCCACATGATCCCAGGGGTCTAAAAGATGATTCTCAAACCAGGGAATGGCCCCAGATGCAAGCTGGGTGCAAGCGATAGACTTGGCTGTGTGCCGTATGGTTCGTGGGGACAGAAGACTGGCTGGGAGAAAGAGAGTTGTCACGTGATACTGCCTTTATACTTGACGTGCTGTAAAATACATGACCACGCTCTTGCCCATAATTGGGTTGAGCATTTTTTCCAGGCCCTGGGTCACATAAGGCTTATGCAGCATGTCCCATACCAGGAGGCGATGGGTGAGACGGACCGGCCACCAGGAATCACGCTGAGGCCAGCGCAGGCATTTGAGCCACCAGTAGGGGGTGTGCAGGGCATGGGCGTGGTGGGAGCGGAGAAAGCGAAAACCCATGCGCTGGATTTCCAGACGCAGACTGGTCGCCTGAAAGATGCGTACATGTCCGCCCGGATCGTGTTGATACTCGCTGCTCAAGGCCCAGCACACCCGTTCCGGCCAGTATCTGGGCACGCTGAGGGCCAGGGTGCCTCCTGGCCTGAGTACACGGCGGATCTCGAGCACTGTCCGGTGATAGTCGGACAGGTGCTCCAGGACCTCAGAGCAGAGGAGGTGATCTGCGCTGTTGTCCGGCAGGGGGATATGCAGGCAGTCGGCAGCGGCCAGAAGACAGCTCCGGTGGCGGGAATCCTGTCCCGGAAAGAGCTCGTAAAGGCCGGTTCGGCTGGCAGCAGCTGAGTCGAAATCCAGATCAAACCCCAGAATGCGAACCGGATATTCCCAGGCCAGGGCCTGCAGGTGCCGGCCGTTCCCGCATCCCAGATCAACCACAACCTGATCTGGCTTGAGGTTTAAGTATTTGGGACGTATTGTGAGCATGATGGTGAAAATAGGTTTAATTATACGTTAACTGAACATATTCTTTTTTCTTCTCTGGTCTCGGACTTCAGCGAGATGAAACGAAGGGGGCTGGAGTCCCAAGAGAAGACGTTATCAACCTGACAGCGTGAAGGACCCTGGTAACGAAGAGAAAACAAGAGGGCAGGCATTACGCGAGGACGCGAAGCACTGCCCCTCCATCAGAGGGGCCACGGTCACGTCCCAGCTTTCCAGCATCCCAGCATTCCAGCATGTTTAACCCCCTAAATGCCTTTATCCAGACGAAGAACGAAGCACCAAGAACGACGAACCCCCGCTTTCCGCCTACCGCTTACCTCAGTAATCCCCCAATCCCCCAATCCCCCAATCCCCCAATCCCTCAATTTTTCATTCCTCAATCACTTGCCGGTACACAGCAACCGTTTCTTCAGCCGCCCGTTTCCAGGTAAACTTGGACAGCATACGCTGCCTGCCGGCCAGACCCAGACTGGAGAGAGATTCCGGATGGCGCAGCAGGGATTTGATGACTGCAGCCAGGGCCTGGAAATCGGCCGGGGGCACGATGCACGCGGCATCGCCCACCACCTCGGGCAGGCCGCCGGCGTCCGTAGCCACCACCGGCACCCCGCAGGCCATGGCCTCGGCCGCCGGAAGTCCAAATCCCTCGTACAGAGAAGGGACAACGGCCAGGCTGGATTTGGCGTATTCTTCCACCAGTTTTTCTGTGCTCAAACCGTGCACGAAGCGCACATGTCTATCCAGGCCGGACTGATGCAAAAGCCGAGCTGTGGGACCGTTGTCTTTGGGCCGGCCCAGGACCACCAGTTCCAGGTCCGGGATATCGGGAATCAGCTTGGCCACAGCCCGCAAGAGATAAATGAGCCCTTTTAAGGGGACATCAGCACTGGCTGTGGCCATAATTCTATGGGGTGTTCGCCGGATGTTCGGGCAGGGGGCGAAAGTTTCAGTATCCACTCCGTTTAAGGCCACATCAATGTTTTGCGGATTCAGCCGAAAGTCCTGGATAAGGTCTTTTTTGGATTGCTCGGACACGGTAATGATTCGGCTCAGCTTGGGAGCCACTCGTTTTTGCATGGCCAGAAAGCGATGCCAGCGGCGGATGAACAAGCGCATGCCCCAATTGGGCTCATTGGCTAAGGCCAGGTTCAGGTCTCGGGTGATGGGGTGGTGGATGGTGGAAATCACCGGCCGGCCGGAACGGATGAGAGTAAGCAAACCGGTGCCCAAGCTTTGGTTGTCGTGGATGATATCGTAGTCCGGGGCCTGGATATGGAAATGCCGGACCAGCCTCCGGGTGAAGGTATAGGGCTCCGGAAATCCGCCGCTGATGAAGCTTGCATACTCCAGGGCATCGGTTACCGAGCGCAGGCCCCGGTCCTTTAGTCCTTGAGTGGACTTGGAGTAGCTGTACAGATTGAGTCCGGGTAAGGGGATGAGCTTCACTTCCGGGCTGAGTTCCGGATAGGGTTCCCCGGAGATGACGTCCACCTTGTGTCCGAGCTGGGCCAGGGCCTGGCTCAAATAGCGGAGATAAATCCCCTGACCTCCGCAATAAGGATTGCCGCGGTAGCCGAGCAAGGCGATACGCAGGCAACGGCTGGGCACATTTGAGGCAGACTGCATTCCAGTTGCTGGAGCGTTTTGACCTGTGTTCCTGGATCCCGGCTTCAGCGGACCGCGAAAAAGGAGACGAGGAGATAAGGGCATAAGGATTTCGACCTCGTTTGGGTAAACGTTTCAGAGGGCAGGCATACGGGCAAAGCACTTCGCGCCCAGGGCGTAATACCTGCCTTCTGGTGTCTTCGTTACCGACTGTATCAAGTATATGTCCAGCTCATGTCCGGGGCGGCGGTGGGATGAACAATTTCCCTACTCAGGCCTGGTCCAGCTGAATGTGAGCCAGAGAGCTTGACAAGATGCATGGAGATTGCTACTTCATTTCTGAATGAATGTTCATTCATTGCAGGTGTGAGCACTTTAAAAGATGGGCTGCGAATGTCAACTCCAAATCACAATTCCAAAAAAAGCGATAAATATCAGACCATTTTGGAGGCCGCTATCCGAGTCTTCGCCCGCAGTGGTTATCACAATTCCACTGTTTCGCAAATAGCCAAGGAGGCCGGGGTAGCGGATGGAACCATCTATCTGTATTTCAAGAACAAAGACGATATACTGGAAAATTTCTTCAGTTACAAGACAGCCCTGGTCTTTGACCGATTCAAGGAAGAAGTCGGTTTGGCGGACAACGCCTTGGACAAGCTGGAAAAGCTCATACATCGCCATTTATATGAGTTTGAGCAGAACAAAGATATGGCCGTGGTCTACCAGACCGAGACCAGGATCCGACGCAAGGTGTCGGATGCAAAGATCAAGGAGATGTCGGACATGTATTTCGGCCTGGTCTCTGCCATCATAACTCAGGGACAAAAGGAAGGGGTTATACGCCAAAATCTGCATATCCCCCTGGTAAAACAGTTGATCATCGGGTCCATTGATGAGGTGATCACCTCTTGGCTGTATTCCAGCCGCCAGTATTCGCTGACCTCAATGGCCGCACCTCTGGTTGACCTTTTTGTGCGGGGGATCGGGGAGATTAAAGAGCGAGGACCGATGACTGAGGACCGATGACTGAGCGACTGAGAAAGACGCTGCGAAGGGGAGACTTAGCGACGAAGCGACTGAGCGACGAAGCGACGAAGCGACGAAGCGACTGAGCGACGAAGCGACTGAGTGACTGAGGGACTGAGGGACTGAGGGACGAAGGGACTGAGCGATGAAGAGACAGGCAGGGGAGGAGGGACGAGAGAGGTGCGAGAGAAGCTGGCCATGTTTGGCTTAATTTCCTTTCGTCCAGGTTTGAGAACTATTAGCAGAGAACGAAGTATCTGGCATGAAAAAAGGTAAGATAACCGTATAAAATTTGAAGGAGACTCTCATGGCTCAACAGATTGCAGACCGCCGGGATGTAGACTTTGTTCTGCACGAACTTCTGGATGTGGGACAGATCAGTTCCTACGATAAGTTTGCAGAGTTTAACAAGAAAACCATCGACTTGATTGTCAATGAAGCTCGGAACCTGGCCATTAAGGAGATTTTGCCCACCCACAAGATCGGAGATGAAAAGGGGGTGGTCCTGGAGCGCGACGGTTCGGTGACCGTTCCGGAGGAGTTTCACCGCGTCTATGAGCTCCTGCGGGAGGGGGAATGGACTGCAGTGACCGAGGATCCGGAATGGGGAGGTCAGGGTATGCCCCGCACTGTGAGCATGGCTGTTTCCGACTATCTGGTCGGGGCCAACTATGCCCTGCAGATGTATGTGGGCCTGACCCACGGGGCCGGCAAGCTCATCGAGGCCTTTGGAACGGAAGAGCAGAAAAAACTGTTCCTGAAGAAGATGTTTACCGGCGAATGGACCGGGACCATGCTCTTGACCGAGCCAGAGGCCGGGTCCGATGTGGGTGCTTTGTCCACCACAGCGGTCAAAAACGATGACGGGACCTACTCCATATCCGGAACCAAGATCTTTATCTCCGGCGGGGAGCATAACATGACCGGGAATATCATCCATCCAGTCCTGGCCCGCATCGAAGGCGCTCCGGCCGGAACCGCCGGCATATCTTTATTTATTGTGCCCAAGTACCGGGTCAACGAGGACGGAAGCCTGGGAGATTTCAACGATGTGGTCTGTACCGGGATCGAGGAAAAAATGGGCATCCACGGCAGCTCCACCTGCACCATGGCCATGGGCAGCAAAGGAAAGTGCCGGGGCCTGCTCCTGGGTCAGGAGAACAAGGGCATGCGGGAGATGTTCTTGATGATGAACGAAGCCAGGCTCTTGGTAGGTATGCAAGGCCTGGCCTGCGCCAGCGCTTCATATTTGAATGCGGTTAATTACGCCCGGGACCGAGTCCAGGGCCGGCACTTGTTGAACATGATGGACAAGAGTGCCCCAGCCGTGCCCATCATCCAGCACCCGGACGTGCGACGTATGCTCTTATCCATGAAGTCCTATGTGGAGGGTATGCGCAGCCTGATCTACTATGTGGGTTACTGCGAAGACATGAAGGAGATGGCTCAGAGCGAAGAGGAAAAGGATCGCTACCAGGGGATCATCGATGTGCTCATCCCCATTTGCAAGGGCTATGTCACTGATCGGGCCTTTGATGTGTGCAATACCGGGATCCAGATATTCGGCGGGTACGGGTACACCAAGGAATACCCCCAAGAGCTTCTGCTTCGGGACTGTCGGATCACCATGATCTATGAGGGGACCAACGGGATCCAGGCCATGGATCTCTTGGGCCGCAAGTTGGGTCTGAAAAAGGGCCAGGCCATCATGGACCTGATGAGTGAGATGCAAAAGACCATCAAGGCGGGCAAGGACCTGGAGGCTTTGGCCCCGTATGCTCAGGATCTGGAAAAGGCCTTGAATAAACTGGGCGAAGTGGCTATGCATTTGGGCGGCAAGGCCATGTCCGAAGAGGTGTTGCAGGCCTTTGCCCATGCCTACTCCTTCCTGGACGTCAGCGGCGATGTGGCTATGGCCTGGATGCTCCTGTGGAGGGCTAATGTAGCTGCCCAGAACCTGGACAAGGCCAAGAAGAAGGACAAGCCCTTTTACGAAGGTCAGATCAAGTCCTGTCAATACTTTGTGGAGAACGTCCTGCCCACAACCATGGGCAAGATGAAGTCCATCCAGAAGATGGGCGGTGCGGCGGTGGAAATCTCAGAAGACGCCTTTGGCGGGAAGTAAGCTTGCCAGGCAGTTGACAGTAAGTAGTGTTCAGTGGTCAGCAACAGAAGAATCATAACCCTTCATTATTCTTGCTGGTATGAAACGGTATGGATGACACTGCAACAATTTGTGGTAATTTGTTTTTTTCAAATTGGCACAAATATTGTGTTATCCATCAGACATCATGGATGAATGTGTCAATCCATTGGGTCTAGAAATTAGCTTATGCGACTCTGGCTATAACGACCGGGATTGCCAGGCTCCAGCCTGGCCCAAGAGGGCGAATGATTATTCGCCCCTACTACCCACTCGCCAGTTTCATACTCGATCAAACTGGCGGCTTTTACGAATAACAAATAACCAATAACAGGCTGCCAGCGGCGGGGCTGACACCTGAACACTGAACACTAAACACACACAACAAACCAACGCCAGGAGGAAGTATGAACATTCTGGTCTGTGTAAAGCGGGTACCGGACATGGCCGAGAATGAGATTGAGATCAACGCGGCCGGGAACGATATCGAGCGCGACGATTTGGTCTACTCGGTCAATGAGTGGGACAACTACGCAGTAGAAGAGGCCATTCAGCTGCGGGACAAGCTGGGGGGCAGCGTGACCGTAGCCACAGTGGGTGGCGAGGATTCGGAAGAGGTCCTGCGCCGGGAGATGGCCATGGGTGCGGACAACGGGATTTTGCTCTCCGACGAGGTCTTTGCCGGTTCCGACGGCCAGGGCATCGCCCGGATCTTAAAGGGCGTGGTGGAGAAGGGAAGCTACGATCTGATTCTGACCGGAGCCCAGGCCGACGAGGGCGCGGCCCAGGTAGGGGGCATGCTGGCGGCCATGCTGGATTACCCTTATGCCTCCTTGGTCAATGGCATTGAAGTCTTGGACGACTCCAAGCTGAAGGTGGGCCGGGAGATCGAGGGGGGCAACCAGGAGATGAACGAGATCGAGCTGCCGTGCGTCTTGTCCATCCAGACCGGGATCAATGAGCCCCGCTATGTGGGCATCCGGGGGATCCGCAAGGTGGCCTCGGTGGAGATTCCGGAGTATTCGGTCTCGGATCTTGGTCTGTCCGAGAGTGAAGTCGGCGAATCTGCAGCCAGGGTCAAGCGGGTGGACTACTTTATGCCGGAGATGGGCGAAGGAGCCGAGATCCTGGAAGGGGACACGGAGGAAGTTGCGGCCAGGCTGGCTGAAATGCTCAAGGCCAAAGGAGGGATCAAGTAATGAGCCAGATTTTTACCTATATCGACCATCACGGAGGTCAGGCCGGGGATAGTGCCCTGGAGCTTCTGACTGCGGCTAAAAAAATCGATTCCAGCGCCCAGCTCACTGCCGTGGTTTGCGGCAGCGGTTCGGAACTGGATCAGGTCTGCCAGGAGATGAGCAAATACTACCCTCAGGTGTGGAAGGTGGATAAGGCGGATATCAGTTATCCCAATGCCGAACTCTTGCGGGGCTACCTGGTGCATATCCTGCCTGCTGACGGCCTTGTCCTGGCCGCCCACGGGACCTTGAGCATGGACCTCATGCCCGGGTTGTCGGTGAAGCTGGACAGCGGCTATGTGGCCGACGCCGTGGATTTTGAAGGTCTGGAAGGCTCGACCTTGAAGACAATCCGCCAGGAGTTCGGAGGCCAGGCCCATGCCCATGTGCACTGCGACGTGAGCCAGGGAGCGGTGATCACGGTCCGGCCCGGTGTGTTTCCCCCGGATGAGAGCGCTTCGGCCTCTGGTGAGGTGGTGGACAAGTCTGCAGACGCCGGCGAAGTCCAGGCCAAGCGTAAGTACCTGGAAGTTTTGGAAGCTGAGATGGGCGAAGTGGATATCACCAAGGAAGATATTCTGGTTTCCATCGGTCGGGGCATCGGGGAAGAAGAGAACATCGACGAGGCCAAGGAATTGGCCGAGGCCATGGGCGGGGTTGTGTCCTGCTCCCGTCCGGTGGTGGACGCCAAGTGGATGGAGAAGTCCCGCCAAGTTGGGACGTCGGGCCAGACGGTCAAGCCCAAGGTGTACCTGGCCATGGGCATCAGCGGCTCCTTCCAGCACATGGGCGGGGTGAAGGGCAATCCGTTCATCGTGGCCGTGAACAACAACCCCAAGGCGCCGCTCTTCCAGGTGGCCGAGGTAGGCGTAGTGGCTGATATGTTGGAGTTTATGCCTGAGCTGAAAGACAAGGTGGAAGAATTAAAATAAATACCCAAGGCGGCTGTACAGCCGCCTTGGGTATTTATTAATTAATGAGTTTCGGGCACACTCTTTTTGCCACTACCCTCCTGTACTGCAATCTCTTCACGGATAATGACATAGGCCCGCCAATAATTGAAGACTCCACCCGTAAAGAATAGCAGACTGCCTACGAGATACTGCCAAGCCAAAAAAGCGTCCAAAATCTTAGAGTCGTATGCTGACTTGAAATGCCAGAGATAGGGCACCGAGGCCACGGTAAAAAGGACCGAACCTACGACAAAGGCAACTGCAGTTAGATTCAGGAGTTGAAGGGTAAGTAAGTTTTGGGAGTAAATTATCTGTAGGACATTGATGCAGGCCCCAATCACGAACAAGAGGCTGCCGATCACGAAAAACCAGGCTCCGGCAATGGTCCAGCCCACTTGGGAAAGAAAGAAAATGCTGCCTACGGTGAACAAAACAGTGCCCAGTACGTAACTGGCAGCCGCCACATACTCGAGTAAGGATTTGCTATCGTGTGGGCCGCTTGTTCGCCAATGAAAGTGCACCTCAACGAAATCATGGACTGTGACTACCAGATAGAGAAGGGATCCCAAAAAGAAGGTCCAGCAGCCCATGTCTTTGTATGTATGCAGCTTGGGGAAAAAGAGGATGCTGCCAACAATGAAAACAATACCCCCCAGTTTGTACAGGACGGCGTTGATTGTCTCCCAGCGGAATCTTTTGCCCAAGTCATCCCTGTGGGCAGTCAGATTATATAAACGCGGCCGGTTGGTGAACATGTGGGGCATAAGCAAACCTGAGCTGTTCCAATGGTGGTTATAAAAATATGATACGTGGCGGGGATGATGTTATCTGAAATAATGAAGATGGGAGGATGCAGATGAGCCAAAATGAAAAATTTATTACTGAGCCAGAGGAAATCAAGGCCATTATCCGTCGATGTAATGTGTGCCGGCTGGGGATGGCTAAGGAGGATGAACCCTATATCGTTCCGGTCTGTTTCGGCTTTGACGGGCAGTGTCTGTACATCCATACAGGAGTAGCCGGAAAGAAGATCGAATTCTTCGAGGCCAATCCACAGATCTGCTTTGAATTCGAGGATCAGGTCCGGGTGATAGCCGATTCGGACCAGCCCTGTGCCTGGAGCATGGCCTATACCAGCGTCATCGGTACCGGCCGGATCAGGGAGCTGTTCACGGAAGGCGAGAAAGTGGGCGGACTGAACCAGATCATGAATCACTACTCCGGTCAAGCCTGGGTTATGCCCAGGCAGAAGCTGGATTCAGTCCGGGTTTGGGCCGTGGACATCGAATCATTGAACGGAAAGCTTTCTGCCCAAAGTTGACGGAAACGTTTTCATTGATTGATCTGAAAATATTTGATTATATTTTTCCTTAATGTTCTGAAATATTTTTTGCGAGGAGATCAAAGACGGTTGTCCGTACCGGAAATCCAGTCAGTCTGGCCACCACCGGGCATTTGACTTTTAAGGCGAAAAATATGCCCGGCAGGCGCCCGTGCAGGGATTCAAAGTTGCCCTGGCCTTTGCTGATGACAATTGGGGCGGCATATAATTCCTGCAGGAAGTCCGGATGACATCTGGACAGAATGGTTCCCGGGCTGTCTACCCCGGAAGAGATGACCCGGCACAGGCGGTCCATGCCTACAAAGTGTGCATCATCCAGGGTAGCATCGTTTAAAATGGGCGCTCCGCGGACCACATAGGTCACCTCTGCCCCCAGATTTTGTAACTGTTTGACCAATAAAGTATCCATGCCGATCTCTCCGGCATTATCTCCCAAAATCATGACCTGGGATTTTCCCGTATCCAGCCTTTGGCGGAACATGGGATATCCCCCCATTTCTTCCTGAGCCTTTTCCTGGTCTAAGGCGGTTTCCCAGTCGAACTCTCCATCCACTCCTACATCAATATAGTTGGCGATCAAGGAAAAACGAAGAGCCGTCAGGAGGGAATCAGAGCTGGCCTGTATACGCTCCTCCAACCTGGGCAATAAGCCCAGGACTTGGGTGTTGGCCGCTTGTTTGTGCTGGGCGAAAAAGTCGTTTTGTCCACTGATCTCGGCTGCTTTGGCGTAAATGCGGGCGGCCAGTTCTGGCGGAGGATAGTTGGTGTCTGCGGTATTCAGGTGATCCAGACACTGGGTTTGGACGCGTTTTTGCAAATCAAGATCCTGGCTAGAGACCATGGCGGCCAGTTTTTTAATTTGACGTTCAAAACAGGGAATACATTCACTAAAGGTCTGCATAAAGACTCCGGGGACGATTTAAACCGCTGAATACGCGGAATGCGCTGAAAAAAATATGGACAGCAGGCTTCAATGAGCAGAATTTTGTTCAGCCTGTTCAGCGAGTTTCAATAGTAGAATGTTCTTGTCTGGAGAGTGTTCTTGTCTGTCGGTTGTGTTGATAGGAGTGGACAGGACGTACGTCTATCATCACTTCTCTTGGTCAGATGAATCCTCTGGTTCTTCATTTTCTGCCTCAGGCCTTTTCTCCGTTGGGCCGACATCTGTTTTCTTATGCACACCAATGCCGAAGATGTATATAACAAAAAGCAGGGGGGTGAAGAGCATGGCCTGTTCCAGGCGGCCATGATACATGCTGACCACACTGAAGATCACAGCGCCAATGACGAAGATTAACAATATCCAGGCCAGTACTTTGGAATTGGTCATGTTGTGTTCCCTAACGTCTATTCCACTACAAACCAGGGATTGTGCAGGTCCTCTTTGTTGTAGACCAAAGGGTCGTTTGTTTCCCAGATACGTACTCGGCGCCCGGCTGCCAGGGCTATAGCTTGGCCGGCAGCTGTATCCCATTCCATGGTCGGTCCCAAACGGGGATAGATGTCTGCCCGGCCGTCGGCCACCAGGCAGAATTTAAGGGAACTGCCGGCGGAGACGAACTGCACCTCTCCCAGCTCACGTTCTTTGTCCCGGACATAGGCCTCCAGCTCGGGACTGGGTGGGAGCGGCTGCCGACAATGGTCAACGGTCCGGATTTCTGGTGATACTCCGGTAACTGAACAGCATGCTCCAAAATTGATTCCAACTGGAAATCAGGGTTTGAGGGTGCATCCAAACTTCGCCTGGCCCCATAATCTGCAGACCCAAAATACAAGGTGTTTGTGACTGGGACGAAAATGATCCCCATAATGGGCGTCTGATCTTGGATCAAGGCGATATTCACCGTGAACTCGCCGTTGCGTTTGATGAACTCTTTGGTCCCGTCCAGGGGATCGACTATCCACAGACTTTCCCAACCTTTTCTTTGGGCATAGGGGAGGCTTGACCCTTCTTCACTTAAAATGGGAAGAGTGGTTGCTTGCAGGTGACGGACGATGATTTCATGGCTGGCCTGGTCGGCCTTGGTCAGGGGGGACTGATCCTCTTTATGTTGAACGGAGAAATCTGTGTCATAAATGTCCAGTATGGCCTTGCCGGCTTCCAGGGCCGCATTCACCGCTGTGTGTAAGAGGGTATGTGTGCTCATTGTCCATGTCCTTGCTTGGTGGCTGAAGAGGCAGTCTGCCGGGCCATCCATTGCACTTGGCGGCAGATGCCCATGAGCAGATTGTATTCATAACGCTTAAGGTGCATACGGCCCAGAAAGCGGCGAAGAGGCATCATGAAATAATCAGCGTTTTGCTCATGCAAAAAGTCGATACGCTGCAAGCTCTCTTGCATGGCCTCAAAGAGGAGGCGCAATTCGGACTGGGTGGCCATCTCTTTGTTGTCTTTGGGCAGTCTGCTCTTGAGCTCTGCTGGCTTGTGTTTAAAGCATTCATAGAGCAGGATGAGGACCGCATGGGAGAGATTCAGGGACCATGCTCCTGGAGCAGTGGGGATGGAAATCAGTTCGCTGCACAGCTCGATTTCCGCATTGGCCAGACCTTTATCTTCCGGTCCGAAGAGCAGAGCCACGTGCAGGCCGCTTTCCAGCTCGTCCATGATTTGGGTCGCCGCCTGGTCCGGAAGAAGGATGCGCTTTCGCCATCTGCCTGTCCTGGCTGTGGTGGCATACACCCGGTGCATGGGAGCCAACGCTGAATGCACATCTGCATGGACATCGACCTGATTGAGGATCTCCTCTCCTTGGCTGGTGCCCAGGTTGCGGGCTGTCTCCGGAGCGAAGGATCTGGGAGCGACCAGGCTCAGATTGGGGCATCCCATGTTGGCGCAGACGCGGGCCACAGAACCTATGTTTTCCGAGAGCTTGGACCGACTGAGAATCACGGTCAGGTTGGAAAACAGCATGTGGGTCCCTTTCAACGCCGTCTCTGGCGGCGCTGAAATGTTATTGATTAACAGCTCTTTGAAAGATCACGTAAGTTTGATCCTGGCTCAAACTTGCGCATTGGCTCGTAGGGACGAAAAATCTTTGGCCCTTTGGTGGGGTGCAGGGTATTGAGACTGAGATGGAAAGTCAAACCGCGTTGGAGCAAAATCAGCAGAAAAAAGGAGGAGGCTATGGAGTGCAAGCAAGAGGAAAATTTGACCCGTTGCAATTGTACCTATGAGCCTTGCGAACGAAAAGGCATATGTTGCGACTGCATCCAGTATCATTTGAAAAGCAGACAGCTCCCGGCTTGTTGTTTTCCGACGGAAGGAGAAAAAACCTATGATCGTTCTTTTGAGCATTTCGCCCGTTTGGTGAGTCAGAAGAAGGTCTAATAATACAAATGTGCAGATTTGCCTCAGGCAAATCTGCACATTTGTATCGGCTCAATTCCTCATTAATTAACACAATCGGGGTACGGTGGACGGGATCCGAACTTTCAGTATACAGGATTATTCCCTGCTCAAGGTCTGCATAGCATAGCGGGCTGCCATTTCCACCCCCAGGGGCAAAATCGATTCATCGAAATCGAAATGCGGGCTGTGCAAGGCGGCCAGTCCTGTGTCTTTGATTCCAAGAAATACGTAACAGCCTGGAACTCTTTCCAGAAAAAAGCTCATGTCTTCACCTCCCATCGTCTGCTCTGGAATCTGAATGCGCTCCTGGGGAACGACCTGGGCTGCAACCCGGCGCATGCGGTCAGCTACTTCTGGGGCGTTGGCCAGGGGAGCGAAACCGGAGGTGAAGTCCAGCTTGTACTCTGCGCCCATGGATGTGCAGACTCCGGACACCACCTGTTCGATACTTCCGGCCCAGGATTTCCAGGTTTCCCGGTCAAAGGTTCTGGTAGTCCCGGTGAGCTGGGCCTGATCCGGTATGACGTTGAAGGTGGACCCGGCTTGAAAGCTGGCTACTGTGAGAACGGCCGGATGTAAGGGAGAAATTTTCCGGCTGACCAGGTCGTTGCAAGGCATTGACCACCTGAACTCCCACATCCAGGGCATCCACGCACTTGTGGGGCATGGCCGCATGCCCGCCCTGGCCCTGGATGGTGATCTGAAAGCGGCTCATGGCCGCCATGAGTGGACCGGATCTGATTCCGATGGACCCAAGGTCCAGGTCAGGCCAGAGGTGGAAGGCAAAGGCCTCGTCTACCTGCGGATTTTCCAGGACTCCGGTCTGGATCATGGGCTTGGCTCCGCCAGGACCTTCCTCAGCCGGTTGGAAGAGAAAGACCATGTTCCCCTGCAACTGATCCGACAAAGAAGAAAGGAGGTTGGCCGTGCCCAGGGCCATGGCCATGTGCCCGTCATGGCCGCAGGCGTGCATCATGCCCGGATGGGTGGAGGCCCAGGTCAGACCAGTCTGTTCCTGAACAGGCAGGCCGTCCATATCCGCACGGTACAAAAGAGTTGGACCGGGGCGGTCGGTACGCAGCACAGCCTTGATCCCGGTCCCGGCTATTCCGGTGTGCACTTCCAGACCCAGGATACGCAGATGTTCAGCTACATAGGCCGCAGTCTTATGTTCGGCCAGACCCGCTTCCGGGATTTGATGCAGATCGCGGCGGAAGCGAATGATTTCAGATGCGAGATTAGTGCATTTGGCTTTTATGTCTATCATAAAGAAAAATCAGTCGGTAACACGTTGCGCCTTCATTGGCAGGTCGCTTTTCTTTGTCGCTCGTCCCTGAGCTCTTGAACCACAAAGAATAGGCAGCTTGAACAAAGCTGTATCTATTTAAGGCACGATGAAGGGGTTGGACCAGGGGAAGATTCATAGGTCACTCCAGACAACGCTCAATTATCGTGGCAACCCCCTGACCTCCCCCACACATGCGGTGGCGCAGCCGTACCTGGCCTCTTTGTGTTCCAGGATGCGGGCCAGGGTGCCAATCAATCGGACGCCGGTAGCTCCCAAAGGATGGCCCAGGGCCAAACCTCCGCCCATGACATTGACCAAGTCGGGGTCGATGCCCAGCTCCTGTATAGCATACAGGGCCACCACACTGAAGGCCTCGTTGATCTCCCAAAAATCGATGTCCTGGACCGAGAGTCCGGCTTGGTTCAGGGCCTTGCGCACAGCCGGAACCGGACCTTGCCCCATGCAGGTGGGATCCACCCCGGCTACGCCCATTGCCCGCACGATCCCGAGGACGGGAAGACCGGCTGTTTTGGCCTCTTCACGGGCCATGAGGAGCAGGCCGGCCGCGCCCGCGTTTAAAGGCGAGGCATTGCCGGCTGTGATGGAACCTTCAAGGTTAAATAGAGGTTTGAGTTGAGAAAGACCTTCCAGAGTGGTTCCCTCGCGGACTGCCTGGTCCTGGGTGACCGTCCGGGACGGGCCGTCCTTTGGCCTGACCTCTATGGGCAAGATTTCGGCATCGAAAAAACCTGATTTCCTGGCCTGAACAGCCAGGTTGTGAGAGCGCACGGCCCATTCGTCCATAGCCCTGCGGCTGATACCGCTGATGCTGGCCAGCTTTTCTGCAGTCAACCCCATGTTCAAGCTGATCTGTATATCCCAGTGAGCATAGACCGGATCTGAAGACAGTCCGGGATGTACGGATAGGGTGCCCTGTTCGAAAAGGGTCGGACCCATGGGCACCCGGGTCATGTGCTCCATACCCGAGGCCATGACCGTATCTGCTGCTTGGGCCGCGATTTCCAGCCATCCGGTATGAATGGCGGCCATGCCTGAAGCGCACTGCATGTCCAGAAATTTGGCTGGGACCGTCTCAGGGAGATTGGCCAGAAAGACCGGTGTGCGGCCGCCGTAGGTCCAATTTTCGCTCACCCCAAAGGCGGATCCGACCAGAAAATCGTCCAATCTGCCGGGATCAATGCCAGTTTTCTGGATCAATGCCTGGATGACCCGAGCCAGGAGTTCGTCAGCTCGGATGCTGCCCAGGTCGTCCCGCTCCGGCTCCTTGGGTCGGGACCTGGATTGGGGAGAACGCAAATATCCGACAATGGCGACTTCGCGCATACATTGCTCCTTGTCTGACAAACCATATCAGTTTCAAATGAGGTTTTCAGATAGAATAAAAGGGCATTCCACCTATCATTTGATTTTCCTCGTATGAAACTGGAAATTAGCTTACTTTGTGGTTTCTGGGTATCATGCTGAAATAATAAGAAGATGGCCGGAGCCATAAGAGGAAGACTTCCCAGGGGGATCCCAGTGAAATGGAAGAAATTTCACGGGATAAACCCTGGGAACGAAGAGGGTGTACCTCTTATGCCTCTCGTTGAAATCTTAAGTTTCGTCCTTGATCAATCCGGCAAATTTTCTTTTTTTGCGCGCTTTGGCGCAAAAATATTTCAGATTTGCCGGAGGCAAAGCTGAAACCTGTCAACTACTCCACCAGCCCGCACCAGCGGGCTATGAACAGGGCGTAGGCCCTGGCTGTGTGCAGCACGCTGTCCAGGCGGACTCGCTCGTTGGCTGCGTGGATGTTCTCGGCCACCGGACCGAAGCAGGTGGCCTGACCTTGTCCGTAGAGGCAGAAAGCCCGCAGGTCGGTGGTGCAGGTGGAGATATACCTGGCCGCCGGTTCTTTGCTCAGGTCCTGATGACAGGAACTGAGCAGGGTCAGAGCCGGAAGATCGGGACGGATGCTGTGACCCTCAGACCTGAAGCCATAAAATTCGACCTGAGGCGGATTATCTTTCAGCCAGGGATCTCGGTCTGCAGCGTCCAGAATAGTCCGACGGATTCGTTCCTGGATCTCTGGGTAGGACATGCCGGGGTAAAAGGACAACCGGCAGTGCAGTTCGGACCAGGCCGGGACGGTAGAGGGCCAGTCCCCCCGCTGAGCATGCCCGGATTGAAGTTGAGAGGATGGACATGCTCTGTGTAGGCCCAAGGAACGTTTTCCTTGTTCAGTCTCTCTTCCAGTTCCCGCAAGACCTTGATGAGCACAAAGCTCTTTTCAATGGCGTTTGTCCCGGCTGGGGCGGCCTGGACATGGCTGGGCATGCCCTTGATCCGGATCTTGAACCAGAGGACCCCCACCTGGTCGGTGAGCAGGGTGGGACCGAATGGTTCAGGGATAAGTACGGCCTGGGCGTCGTAGCCGGCCAAGAGGCAGGCCAGAGCCCCATTCCCGGTGCATTCCTCCTCGATGACTCCCTCCACCGTGACCGGGGCGGAGAGGCCGAAGCCGGCTTTGTGGACCGCGTGTAGGGCATAGGTCATGGCCGCAACTCCGGACTTCATGTCCCCGGCCCCGCGGCCGTAGAGCCAGCCGTCCCGGACAAAGGGGACAAAGGGATCGAAGTCCCAGAAGTCAATCGGTTCCGGGCTGACCACATCCAGATGACCATTGAAGAGCAGGCTGCTGCCGCCAGCAGTGTCTGCAGGCCTGATGGCCACCACGCACTCTTTATCCTGATAGGTCCAGGGGACTGGTGCGAATCCGGGATGTCCGGACAGCTGACCCGGATCAATGGGTATCCGGAACGGAGAGAGCTCCAGCCTGGTCAGCTCATCATCCATGACCTGAACTGCTCCGGCCTCATTACCCAGGGTGCTGGGTGCTGCCACCAGCCGGGAAGTGAAATCAATAATCTCAGGTTCCAGGTCCTGGACAGCCTGCAAGAGTCGTTGTTCTTGGGGAGTAATGGAGGACATAGGTGCTCGCTGCTGATAGAAGTTCAGTGTTCAGCTTTGCCTCCGGCAAATCTGAAATATTTTTTGCCCCAAAGCGGGCAAAAAGAGAAAATTTGCCGGATTGATCAAGGATGAAACCGGGTACGAAGAGGGCTGGGCCTCGGAGAGGATCAGCCTACCCGGAAAAGCCAGAGCTACCAGAAGGCCGTCCTTGACCCCAAGGACAGGCCTTTTCAGTGTAAAAGATAGTTTCATACGATGGGCCTGTATTGCTTGAAGTTTCATGCGAGGCTCGCGCTTGGCCAAAGAGGGCGAATGATTATTCGCCCCTACGTGCCAAAACGCTCGTTTTTTACTCCATCAAGCTGGTCGTTTGCAGCAAGAGGCGGCGCTGAACACTGAACACCGAACACTGAAAACTAAAATTCAGGTATCTCCCCATCCGGTACGATGAGCTCGGCTCCGGTCTTGTCCCGCACTTCCTGCACACTGGACTCGGTGGCGATCTCTCGCAGGACAAAACCCTGGGAGGTAATATCGATGACCGCCAGTTCGGTAATTACTGTATGGGCACAGGCCCGGGCGGTGATGGGCAGGCTGCATTCCCTGACCAGCTTGGGCTCACCCTTGCGGGTAGTGTGGGTAGTGGTGATCAGCAGCCGGTTGGCTTTCTGGGCCAGCTCCATGCCGCCCCCGATACCCGGAGTGTGCCGGCCGGGCATGATCCAGTTGGCCACGTCCCCGGTCTCCGAGACTTCCAATGCACCGAGCACGGCCACATCCAGGCGTCCGGAACGGACTAAGGCAAAGGAGACCGCGCTGTCGAAGAACGATCCTCCAGGGTTGATATGGATATAGGTACCCCCGGCATCGATGAGGTTCCGGTCCGCCTCGGCCCTGGTGCAGGCCCGGCCCATGCCCAGGATTCCGTTTTCAGAGTGCACCAGGACCTCCCGCTCAGCGGGCAGGTAGCCCGGTATCAGAGTGGGGATGCCAATGCCCAGGTTGATGATTGAGCCGTCCGGAATCTCCCGGGCCGCACGGGCGGATATCTTATGTTTCAAGGACATGGTGGGCAAGCACTCCGTATTCTTCTGTTATTTCCGGGATGGGTACCAGGTGGTCCACGAAAGAGGCCGGGGTATGGATCTGATCCGGGTCCAGATCTCCAGGTTCAACGATCTCTTCGGCCTCGGCAATGACCAGATCTGCGGCCATAGCCATGAGGGGATTAAAGTTGCGGGCCGACTTGGCATAGACCAGATTGCCCAGCCGGTCGGCGGTTGCGGCGTGAATCAGGGCCACATCCGCCCGCAGGGCGGGCTCGAAAAAGGCTTCCCGGCCGTTTACTTCGATGATTCGTCGCTTTTCGCGCAAAATAGTGTCGATGCCGATGTCGGTAACAATGCCCATCAACCCGGCCCCGCCGGCCCGGATGCGCTCGGCCAGGATGCCCTGGGGCGAAAACTCGACCTGGATTCGGTCTTGGTTCATAAGTTCGACCACAGTGCTGTTCAGCCCGATGTGGGATACGATGTAGCCTTTGGCCAATCCGGCCTCAAAGATGCGGGAGATGCCGATCCCCGGCTCGTTGGCGTCGTTCTTGACCAGGGTCAGGTCCTTGGCCCCATGGGCTATAAGGGCGCTGATCAAGGTAAAAGGCGTGCCCGGTGTGCCGAACCCGCCGATCATGATGGTCGAACCATCCCGGACTTGGGATAGGGCCTGGGAGGCGGTGGTGGTTTTGTCGATCACAGGGGCTCCGATGTGAGTGTTCAGTGTTCGGTGTTCAGTATTCAGGATGACTTCCTAGATCTTCAGTGTATTCTGTAAGTTCAGGCCAACCTGAAGGTAAGAAGGGTTGTCTTCTTGCATATGTGCTTTGATCCTCAGCCACACTCCATCGTCTTTGGTGACTTGGAATATGCTGTTCAAGGTTTTTTTCCAAGCCGTTGAGCATCTTGATACACTCTCTGTACCGAGAACGAAATCTTTGGTAGCATTCATTGCTTATATATTCTTTGAGCATGGCTATGTAGAGATGATGAATGCATTCATCTGCTTCGCCTCTGCTTCGATTGACGCCTTCAATTTTATTTCGCACAGATATTTTTTATCTGCCAAGATTAAGCCCCATCATAATTGCGGATTTAACTGGCGTGCATCCACTATAGTCTGACCTGAACACTGAACCCTGAACACCGAACACTATACAACCCTCCCTAGCGCCCTATCCAGCCTGCGCAATATCTCCTGGACCTGCTCCTGGCTTACGATCAGGGGCGGGGCGATGAGTGCATGGTCTCCACGCAGGCCGTTGATGGGCCGGCGGGGATAGATGATCAGTCCTTGCCTGGCGGCTTCCCGGGTCAAGAGACTGTTCATCCCTTTTTCCGGAGGGAAGGGTGAGCGGGTGTCCCGGTCCTGGACCAGCTCGATAGCCGTGAGCAGACCCTTGCCCCGGACCTGACCGATGATCGGATGCCGCTCGGCCAGCTCGCGCAGTCCGGACAAAAGCTCCTCGCCTCGCTCCCTGGCATTAATTACCAAATCCTGGTCTTTGAGGATCTTGAGCACCTCCAAACCCACAGCACAAGCCATAGGGTTGCCGGCCGAAGTGAAACCATGCATGAATCCGCCTCCAGCCAGGATGGGATCCACAATCTCCTTGCTGGTGAGCACACCGCCTAAAGGGATGTATCCGGAACCCATACCCTTGGAAAGGGCCACGATGTCCGGCTGAACACCCCAGTGCTCCATAGCAAACATGGCCCCGGTGCGGCCGAAACCGGTCATCACCTCGTCCAGGATGAGCATTATTCCATACTTACGACAGATATTCTGGATGACTTCGAAGTAGCCGTCTGGAGGAACTAAAGCTCCGGTGCTGGCCCCGCCGATAGGTTCGATAACAAAAGCGGCTACGGATTCAGGTCCTTGCTCCAGGATGGTCTTTTCTAAGGCCCAGGCGCATTCCAGGCCGCATTCCGGATGATTTTTATGATACGGACAGCGGTAGCAATAGGGGGCCGGGATCTTAGGGTAGGCCTGAAACATAGGCCGGAAGGGGATTTCCAAAGGGGCGTAGGAGGTCATGCTCAGGGCCCCCATGCTGGCTCCATGGTAGCTGGGCGTGCGGCTGATGAAGATGTGCCGCCCCTTTTGGCTGGTGTGCCAGAAGTGCTGGCGGCAAATCTTCAGGGCAGATTCTACAGCTTCTGAACCGCCGGAGACGAAAAATACCCGATTCAAACCATCCGGCATCTCTTGGACCAGGGTCTGGGCCAAATCCAGAGACGGCCGGTTCTCGAACTGGGTGCGGTAGGCGAAAAAAGTGGACTCGGCCTGGTGGTTGATGGCTTCCAGAATTCGGGGATGGCTGTGTCCGATATTACAGATCATGGCCCCGGAGCAGCCGTCAATGTATTCTTTCCCGTCCTCATCCCAGATGTAGATGCCTTCTGAACGTTGTATAACAGGCAGTCTGGTTCGGGACTGGTAGAAGAGGACATCTGGGTTTGGTTGGTTATTGGTCATGTGTTGGGCCTTCTTTTTGCGTTCCAAGGGTTCACCCTGAAACCTGATTCCGCCATAGGCGGGACTCGGTTGAAATTAGAAGTTAGGTCATGCGGCACAGGCCTCTTGGCTTTTCGTGGGTTCTCGTATTAAACGAGAATTAACTCCGAAGAAGGCCTGCCCTTGAAGGCAAGGGAGGCTCCTGAAACTCCTCCAGTAGGGCTGGGCTTGACTCCAAGCCTTGCCCATTTCGGACAAGTTTCATCCTCGATCAATCCGGCAAACCTGCAATCACAAAGGACTGAACACCGAACACCGAACACTCAGAACTTCTCTCTACCCCTCCAGAACACTCCTGATCCTCTCCACGGCCCAGTCCACTTCCTCTTCGGTGATGACCAGGGGGAGCGAAGCGGATGGTCTGTTCATGGGTATCCTTGCACAACAGACCCTTTTCTTTCAGTCGCAGGCAGTAGGGTCTGGCCGGGCCGGCTTCGGGCATAAGCTCCAGGCCGATCATCAACCCCTTGCCCCGGGCTTCCTTGATCATGGGATTTTTCAGGGTCTTTAGCCCGTCCAGAAAGCGCTGGCCCATGCGGGCCGCATTGTCGATCATCCCTTCTTCTACCAGGACTTTAAGGGCTTCCCGGGCCACGGCGCAGGCCAGGGGATTGCCTCCGAAAGTGGACCCGTGCTCGCCCGGACGGAGGGCGCCCATAACCTCGGAGTTGGAAAGCACAGCCGAGACTGGATAGTAACCTCCGGACAGGGCCTTGCCCACCAGGGTCAAATCGGCCTCGATCCCGTCGTATTCCTCGGCCAGAAGCTTTCCGGTCCGGCCCAGGCCGGTCTGAATCTCGTCCAGGATAAGGACCACATTATTGTGCTCGCAGATCCTTTTCACTTCTTTGAGGTACCCATCCGGAGGGATGAGCACACCGGCCTCGCCCTGAATGGGCTCGACCAGAAAGGCCACGGTATTGTCATTGATGGCCTGTTCCAGGGCCTGGGAGTCTCCAAAGGGGATGGAGGTGAAACCGGTCGGGAAAGGCCCGAAGCCTGTTTTGGCCTTATCGTCGGAGCTGAAGCCCACGAGGGCGATGGTCCGGCCGTGAAAGTTGTTTTCGCAGACAATGATCTCGGCCTGATTGTCGGGCACCCCTTTGACCTCGTATCCCCACTTACGGACGGTCTTGATGACCGACTCAACAGCTTCGGCCCCGCTGTTCATGGGCAGGACCTTGTGGGAGTTGGTCAGCTCGCAGATCTCCTTGTAGAACAGTCCCAGCTGGTCGTTGCGAAAGGCCCGGGAGGTCAGGGTCAGCTTCTGGGCCTGATCGACCATGGCCTTATAGATTCTGGGGTGGCAATGGCCCTGGTTCACGGCGGAGTAAGCGGCCAGGCAGTCCATGTACTTGGTGCCCTCCACATCCCAGACCCAGACCCCTTGTCCTTTGGACAAGACAACGTCTAAAGGTTTGTAGTTATGGGCCCCGTAAGTCTCTTCTAAATTGATGAAATCGTTGGCTTTCATGCCTGCTTCTCCTCTGGGCTGACCGCAATGTAAAGAGTTTGAGGGCGATTGACGAGCTGTTGCCATTCAGCTTTGCCTCCGGCAAATCTAAACCGACTCTCCAGTGCATTACTCCCGTACATACACGATCTGTCCGTTAAATACGGTCATATCCACTCGAGTATACTGGATGTCCCGGGGATGGATGTTGTAAATGTCTTGGTCCAAAAGAGTACAGTCCGCTCGCTTGCCCGGGCTCAGGCTGCCCAGTTCACGCTCTACTCCATAGGCTTGGGCCGGGGCCAGGGTATAGCCGTGGACCGCTTCTGCCACGCTCAAACGCTGCTCTGGGTGCCAGCCTTTATCAGGCGTACCGTCCGGGCGCTGCCTGGTGCACAGGGCATGGATGCCCATAAGCGGGTTGGGGTCGCAGACCGGACTGTCCGAGCTAAATAATAGGCGTACCCCGGCCTCGAGCATAGAACGGAAGGCATAGGCCCATTTTCCCCGTTCACCCAGGCAGGCGTCCAAGAGGGCAATGTCGATGACTTGATTGCTGGGCTGAACGCAGACGTCCACCGGCAAGCGGGCCAAACGGTCCAAGTCTTCGGGTCGGACCATCTGCAGATGTTCGATGCGGTGATTGACGTGAGGCGGGGCTGAGAGGCGGTTTTGAGTCTGTTTTCTTTGGGCATGGACCTGTTCCAGGATGGAAATAACTTCTCGACTGGAGCGGTCTCCTATGGCGTGGATCATGACCGCTAATCCGGCTGTATCCGCCTGCAAAGCCATGTCCCTCAGGTCCTGCATAGGGATAAGGGGCAGCCCGCTGCCTCCATCTTCATACGGCTCAATCATCCAGGCTGTTCTCGCCCCCATGCCCCCGTCGGCGAAATACTTAAGATGCCCAAGGCGCAGGCGTTCGGAGCCGAAACCGGTGCGCAGACCAAGGGTTGCAGCCTGGTCCACGGTTTCTCCGGGCAGGCTGGTCCAGCACCGAAGCTGCAAGTCTCCTTCCTGATCCAGGCGTTGCCAGGCCCGCAAGGTCATTGCTCCGTCTTTTATGGCCTCTTTGAGGCGAACATCGTGGATTGCGGTCAGGCCCAGGGAATGCAAAACCGGGATGCCGGACTGCATGGCTTGTATTAAGTGCTCCTCCCGAGATCAGGGATGGCTGCTTTGACCAACCCAATGGCTTGTTCTTTGAGGATTCCGTCCGGCTGCCCATGTTCATCCCGGCTGATCAGCCCTTCCGGAGGATCTGGGGTCTGGGCGGTAATTTGGGCCAGTTCCAGGGCCTTGGAATTTACTGCAAAGAGGTGCAGATCGCATCTGGCCAGGGCTACTGGATGATCCGGTGCAGCCTGGTCCAGATCGTGCCGGGTGGGCATGCGCTGCTCGGGCCAATCCCCCTCATTCCAGCCCTGGCCTTGAATCCATTCTCCGGGTTGGGCCTGGTAGGCTGCCTGAGCCACCTGGTCCAGAACCTCTTGCAGGGAGGACACGGAAGCCAGTTCCAGCCCGCTCCGGCCAAGAGCCCAGTCCTGATAGTGGAAATGGGAGTCCATAAGTCCGGGCAGGAGCAGGCTGTCCTTTGCATCTATGATCCGGGTTTCGGTGTGGGCCAGAGCTAATATTTGCTCATCATCGCCCACATCCAGAATGCGCCCGTTGCCTACGGCCAGGGCCGAAGCGTGGGGTCGACCCGGGTCCTGAGTGTGAATACGGGCATTGTGGATGATAAGATCTGGTACTGATTGATATGTCACAGAAGAAAACCTTGGGGAAAGGGATCAAAGGAGTCTAAAACAAACTCGTGCCGGCCGGTAATCGAAGCAGCACCCTGGATTTGCACCTCCACTCCGGGAAGATGCCCAACCTGGGTGGTGTTGGCAATTGTGGCCTGAAAAGTGGTCCCGGATGGACTCTGATTCGTATACGTCTGGCCAGGCTGGAGATAGCCCAGATGATGCAGCAGGGTGAGCTTGGCCGCAGTGCCGGTGCCGCAGGGAGAGCGGTCCACATGGGATTCCCCATAGATGACCACACTCTGACCGGCCGATGGATGCGATGGATCAAGGGAGTAAAACTCGACCACGTCAACGCTGTTTACCTCCGGCCGGGTAGGGTGGGCCACCTGCAGTTGGCGGTTGGCCTGGGCGATAATATCCATGCCTAAAGATGTCAGCGGTTCTGTGTCCTGCAATGTCAAGTCAAGCTGGTCGATGTCCACCATGGCGAAGAATCCGCCCACGCAGACCGTATCCACCTGAAAGGAACCGTAATCAGGAAGGACAACCTCCTGCCCTGTCTGGTAGACAAAGGAAGGTACGGTCTGGATGGTCACCCCCTGCACCCGGGAGCCGTCCCAGACAGCGATCGTAGACATGGGACCAGAAGGGGTATCCACCGTCAGCTCCATCTGCGGAGCAGACGCTTGGATGCCACCCAGTTCCAGCATGGTGGTCACCGCTCCCATTGTGGCATGACCGCAGAGATAGGGATAACGCCGGGGATCCATGTACAAAAGTCCAAAAGCAGCTTGCTCCGATACCGGCTCAGTGAGTACGGCGGCAAATATGTCCTGGTGCCCCCGGGGTTCCCTGGTCAACAGGCAGCGGATGTGGTCCAGATGGGTCAGAAAATACTCCCGCTTGGCCTTCATGTCCTCCCCCGGGATAGAGGGCAGGCCGCCGACGACCAGCCGGGTGGGCTCTCCGGCAGTATGAGAGTCGATGGTCACAATAGGGTCCGGGAATCGGGTGTGGAATCCTGGAGTGGGGTCTTGAATGTGCATAGGGATTATTGCTTTCAGGTTTCAGCCTTGCCTCAGGCAAATCTCAAATATTTTTGGCCTCAAAGCGACAAAAAAATTGCCGCGAAAAGTATTCTCTGAATACGCATTTTACCTTTCCTCCAAGGGTAAGATCCGGCAGTGCTGGGGAGGAATGTGCACTGTGACAGTATCTCCCTCTTTAAGGGGGCTTTCTCGGCTGATGTTGATGGCATGGACCACTGTTTTTGAATCCAGCTCCACAAAATACCAGGCCTCGCCGCCCATGTACATCCTGGTTTTGACCTGGCCTTTAAATGTATTTCTTTCCTCTCCAGAGGGAGTTTCGGTCTGGAGAAAACTTGCAGCTTCTGGGCCCGAACCATAAGTTCAACGGATTGGCCTTCGGTCCATCCTGCATTGTGATCAGAGTACAGGATTGTTCCGTCGTCGATCTTCAGTTTAACTAAACTATCTTCCTGACCCAGGATTGTCCCTTTATGAAAGTTGCAGTGGCCCAGAAAGTCGGCCACAAAGTGGTTACTGGGTTTGTCGTAGACCTCTTCCGGGGAGCCCTCCTGTTGGGTCCGGCCGTCTTTCATGACTATGATATTATCAGACATACTCAAGGCTTCGCGCTGATCGTGAGTGACGAATATGGTGGTAATCCCCAGCAGTACGCTGCAAGTCTGTCCACTTCCTGGCGCATTTGTTCGCGCAAATTCTCATCCAACGCGGACAAGGGCTCGTCCATGAGCAGTACGTCTGGCTCGATGACAATAGCCCGGGCCAGGGCAATACGCTGCTGCTGGCCGCCGGAAAGCTGGGCCGGCTTACGGTTTTCCACTCCGGGCAGACGCACGGTCTCCAGGGCCTTGCCCACCCGTTCCTTCAGCTCTTTTTTGGGCACGTTACGGTACTTAAGACCAAAGGCCACATTCTCAAAAATGGTCTTGTGGGGAAAGAGGGCGTAGTCCTGGAAGATCATGCCCAGGTTGCGCTTGTGTACCGGGACGTCGTTGATCCGCCGCCCCTTGATATAAATGTCTCCCTCGGTGCAGGTCTCCAACCCGGCGATCATACGCAGGATAGTGGTTTTCCCGCATCCCGATGGACCAAGCAGGGTGACCAGGGAGCCTTCTTCAATATCCAGATTCATATGTTCCACAGCCAGAACATCGTCGAACCACTTGGCCACATTGCGCAACTGAACCATGGCAGAACGTTGGGTATCA